>CALADS010000074.1 GCA_937890825.1 uncultured Bacteroides sp.
GATAAAAACCAGCAATCACCACGTTTTTTCGAGGATAACTCCTTGTACACTGTACCGGATCCAAAAAGTACGCCCACAAAAATCCATCATCCATCCATCAACTATCCAACAAATATCGCTATCTTTGCTCATAACAAAGTCAGCAAAAAGGCTTCATACAAAGGAAGCAAAACAGGGACTTTGGATACATTGAAAGCACGAAAAAGCTCAAAAAGCAACCGGAATAGCATCATTCAAGCCAAAGCCAAAACTTGAACCACTATTCTACCACAAATTCAGCGCCGAAACCGGGTCAAGGGTCACACGGACACAGCACTTGAACCATCGGTCTGCAAAGCGTTGATACTCAATAGCTGTCTGAAACTGCATCGGAAAGTAGTTGTTTTGCATCGGCAAATAGCTGTTCTGTGCCGGTACATAAATACTCAGTCCTTCCTTTACTGCACATAAAATTTCGTCATATTATGCTTATGAAAGGATAGGCTGAGATAGAAAAATCATTTTTTATTAAAACTGAAACATCTGAGACAAACATGAGGTATAAATATGCCCTTTGCCTGTTCAATAAGAAGATCATGCATCTCGCCATTTTCAGAGATAATGCATAAATACTTATGCTGATAAGATAATGTGATAAAATTCTTCATAAGGTTGTTTCAAAAAGACATTCCCAGTTTGAAGAGTTTCCGTATTTTTGTATTTTCCAAGAAAGTACTTGAATATGATAACTATACGTAAGATTACATGCATAAGCGGCCTTACGTTTGCCGATACGGTTTGTTGCTTGCAAATTAATCTGAAATCTTATTGATAAAATATGATAGATGAACAATAACAACGTATTTACATACACATATCCCGAAGCCAAGAGTATCGTCATCTCCGGCGACATTCATGGTGACTTCAATGAGTTGGTGTACAAACTCTGCATTCAATATCAGATGACGGACACCCTGCTCGTTGTGGCAGGTGATTGTGGCTTCGGATTTGAAAAGAAAGCGTATTACGAGCAGATACTGCGAAGAAATGCCAAGCGACTGAATGAAGCGAACAACTGGATTGTGTTTGTTCGCGGTAATCATGATAACCCGGCTTACTTCGATGGTACCACCTTCAAGCACAAGCGTATGAGGTGCGTACCCGATTATACGGTGTTGCAAGTCTGCAACCACAACATTCTCTGTGTAGGTGGAGCTATCTCCATCGACCGCAAAATACGCATGGAGGCATGGAACAAAAAGAAAGCCAAATATGGCTTCGACTCCAATCTCAGCGACGGCATTCCCCGTGCTTATTACTGGTCTGACGAATCACCCGTTTACGATGAAAAGAAAATGGATGCCATTCGCTTTGCCTACAGCATCGATATCGTCATCACCCACACCGCTCCCTCTTGTTGTGAACTACAAACCAAAAGCGGACTTACCAGATGGGCCGTAGATGATCCTGCACTTCTGATGGATGTACAAACTGAGCGCTTCACTATGGACCAACTTTTACAACGTCTTCAAGCTGATAAGCATCCCATAACGCATTGGTATTATGGCCACTTCCACCAAAGTTGGCATGTAGTCATGGATGGAATCTTATATCGAATGCTTGATATTATGGAGTTCTGTATGGTCTATTAGAGAACAGTAAACGCATCGAGGCAAACCTCCATACAAGGTGGTCTGAGCTACACAAGTATAGCCTAACTTCTCCATGCTACGGCGGGAAGGTAGATTATGCGGATGAACCGTGGCCATCAAGTATTTTGTACCCTTTTTCTCACGAAGGAAGCGCGCGGCATAAGCCATCAATTGACTTTGTAGCGAATGCCCACGGTAGGCCGGAAGGGTTGCTGCAATATCTACATGCATTACTTGATGCCACTCACTGCGAGGAATGTTTGTATACTGACCCAAATTTTCTTCCTCAGTTTCCGGTTGTACCAATACACATACAGCTGCCAACTTACCATCAAGTGTGCAAGCTTCAAAAACATGGGTTGACTGCAAACTTAAAATAAAGGAAAGATAACCTGGCTCATTAATAGCAAACCAATCCTTATTGGGGAGTTCTTCCCACACCTGATAGATGAGAGAAAATACTGATGAGTAAGCATCTGTTCTACGTTGTATGATGAACATAAGCTCCATTATTCTTTAAAAACAAACCTGTTTGTTGCTACCGCTTCGTACAGCAATTGAAATCTTTTATTAGCCATCTTTTAAGAAGTATATTTAAATACAAAAATAATGCTTTCTTTTAAACACAAGAAAAGAAACCGCAGAATCATGTATAAATTATTGCACTTTTACATCAATCTCAACCCCAAAACAATTCTATTATGATTTATCCCTTCAATGAATGTACAAACTGAGCGCTCCACTATAAACTGACTTTTGCAGCATCTTCAAGCCGACAAGTATCCATTGACGCATTGGTATTAGGGCCATCCAGCAAAGTTGGCATATAGCCATGAATGGAATCTTTTATCGAATGCTTGATATCAAGGAGGATACTTTTACCTGGCACCTATATTATTTCCAAGGATTTCTCACAGTTTGTATTCGTGTTGTCGGTTTTTTATTGTTATTTTGTTGCTCAGAATTTTTCAAACAATAAATATGGAGATAGCCCAAAGAGCAACAAGTACAACATAAAAAACGAATAAATAATCATGAAGAAAAAGATACTGATTACAGGCAGTAGCGGATTTCTAGGCAGCCGATTGGCTTATTTCTTTAGAAACCGGTATGACTTGCTACTACCTACACATAACGAACTAAATGTGAGCCGTGAAGAAGCCGTAAAGACATATCTGGAAGAACACCGCCCAGAAATAGTAATTCATTGCGCTGCACTAAGTAATACATGGTACTGCGAACAACATCCGGAAGAATCACATCGGATAAACGTGCAAGGTACAGTAAGAATGGCAAAGGCATGCAAACTCATGAAGGCAAAATTCATATTCATGTCGAGCGATCAAGTGTATAATGGTACACCGATAACAGGTGCACTCCATGAAGAAGCCACGTTGCAACCGGTAAATACCTATGGTCAGCACAAATTGGAGGCGGAACAAAGAGCACTATGGAATCTACCTGAATCAGTAGGACTGCGTCTGACATGGATGTACGATTTGCCAGACAGTAAGCTGAAACTGAACAGCAACCTACTAGTCAACTTGCAAAAAGCATTTCGTGAGGGTAGCACCATTAAAGCAGCTATCCATGAATTTCGCGGCGTAACCTATGTATGGGAAGTAGTAAGAAACATAGAAAAAGTTCTTTCTATTCCTGGAGGCATTTACAATTTCGGCAGCGGAAACAGTCTTAACAGCTATGAACTTTATCAAAAAACAGCCCAATTGATGGAACTGAAAGAATCTACTGCATGGATTCTACCTGATGAGGAAAGATTTAAAGAACAAATAAGAAACCTATCAATGGACTGCACGTCTATCGAAAAACTAGGTATTCATTTCAACGACAGTATTGAAGGAATAAAAGAGGCTATACAAAGACCATTCCGTACCAACTAATCACGCTAAATACAGCAGATATATGACGATTGATACCACACAGATGTGTTCACACCTCCAAAAGAAATTACTACTACCGGATGGAGTATATTTTCCAATCTGGCAGGCCATACAGAAAGATAAAGAATTATCAGCAGCCGTGCGTAACCGGCAACTTCACATCTACCGCAATGGTAAGAAAATACTGATTCTAGCGGGTAAGTCGCTACCTAAAGTTGTCAGAGCCGATCAACTGAACGAACTATCCACACTTCTTTAAAGCATTCATCCGCTATTTATCCTAATAAAATAAATAGCGGATGAATGAAAACACCTCATTTTCGTCATTGTTTGTCGGTCATGATTTCCAGCACCAAACGGTCAGTCTCGTTCATACCGCAAGAACCAATCTTCGTGAGATTGCGGATACTCTTATCTACATCCTCATCAATGATGCCTTCCACCGAGGTTACACTACGATTTTCCATCGCCATAATAGCAGACAACACAGCTGTAGATACACCTGTGGTCACCTTCAGTGCACAGCTAGGTTTGGCACCGTCGCAAATCATTCCCGTAAGATTGGCTATCATATTCTGCACGGCATATGCCACTTGCTCATATCCTCCCCCCATCAACCAGGTGATGCCGCAACTGGAACCTGTAGCTGCTACCACACAACCACACAAGGCCGACAATCTGCCCAAACTCTGCTTGATATAGATTACTGTGAGGTGACTCAACATCAAGGCGCGAATCAACTCTTCTTCTGATTTTCCGTTTTCTTCGGCGTACACCACCACAGGCAAGGTAGCCGAGATACCTTGATTTCCGCTACCTGAATTGCTCATCACCGGAATCATGGCTCCTGCCATACGTGCATCGCAAGCACCCGAGGTATACGATAGGATATGTGAAAACACACTGTCACCCATCACCTTATGCTCATACGTACCACGCAGTATTTTACCCAATCCGTGACCAAAATCTCCTTCAAAAGAGCGCTCTGCAGCAGCTTTATTCAAGCGTGCAGTTTCCTGTATAAACCGTATTTCATCCAAGGGTGCCGTCATAGCAAAGTCAAAGACCTTGCGCAGATTTAAATTCAGCGGTTCCTCGGTTTCTTCCAATCCTCTGGCAGTTATCTGTTTATCCAACAACACTTCATCATTATGTTTCAACAGCACAAACGAAGTATGACCACCGGCAATTACTGCTGTGGCTTTATCTGCCCCGGCCTGACATACAGCCTCTATATAAAGTTTTTCCACGCACCCGGCCTTCAAGGATATGTCTATTCGCTTCTCAGAGATAAACTGCCTACCCTCTTCCACAGCCTGAGGCGAACAATCTTTCAATACCTCCAACTGATAATCAGACTTTCCTATCAAGGCTCCTAAAGCCACTGCAATAGGCAAGCCTATCATACCTGTGCCAGGAATACCTACGCCCATGGCATTCTTCAAGATATTGGCACTTAACTGCAAACTGATATTCTCCGGACGCTTGCCCAGCAACTCTGTAGCCTTGGCCACGCAGAGTGCCACGGCAATAGGCTCTGTACAGCCAATGGCAGGTACCACTTCCTGCTTCACCAGCCGAATGATTCTCTTTCTTTCTGTTTCGGTCATAGCATTGCATTTTAGACAGACAAAAATAGAAAAATTGTTTTATTCTAAGGAGAAAAGAACAGAAAATCATGCTAATAACTTTTCTTTCACTATCTTTGCCGCTCAATTCATAGTATAAATATAAAAAAGATTTTTCATGAAGATGAGGAAATTATTTGCAGGCATCGGACTAGCTTCTCTGCTTCTAGCATCCTGCATACAAGACGAGGCACTGAACAAAGAGGCTGCCATAGACGGCTGCACGGGTACTTATATCCAACAAGCAACCATTGACTCTTATCAATTTACCATCCAATTGTATGTTTCTCGCGCTGCCAATCCTAGCAGCATAGAAATAGACTTCAAGATTCCGTATGGTGCCACGATTGCCCCTGTCTCGGCAGAAAAGGGCGACCATGGTTCATTCTATGATTTCTCTAAATCAAAGACTCGTGAATTCGAGGTTATCTCCGAAGACCAGGCTTTCCGCGCACGATATAGCATCACGGTACACATTGATGTAGAGATGCCCGAAAGATATAGTTTTGAAACACTCAATGCCATTAACCCATACCATGTATTCTATGAACAATATTTTGAAGAAGTAGAGGGTGAAGAAGAACCGATACGGTATCGTTTGGAATGGGCCAGCGGAAACCCAGGATACAACCTGACTAAAGAGGCTAAGGTTCCGCAGGACTTCCCCACCGTACAAGTGGATGGCGGATGGATGAATACCAAGGCGGTAAAATTGACAACTTGCGATACCGGCAGCTTTGGAGAAGGTGTACATATGCCGATTGCTGCAGGGAACTTGTTTATCGGTGATTTTGATTTGGCCAATGCTCTTAAAGCTCCTCGCCAGGCTACCCATTTCGGTTTCCCATTCTTCAAAAAACCGATCAAACTGGAGGGCTACTATAAGTTTAAAAGAGGTGCTATATTCTCTGAAAACGGACAAGCCCAACCTGGCAAGCAAGATGAATGCGATATCTATGGAGTGTTCTACGAGACAGACGATCAATTGCAGACCCTGGACGGTGACAATTCTCTTACATCCGACCGCATTGTATCTATCGCCCGATTCCACGCAGACAGCCAGACTTCCTACTTGCCGGAAAGCGAAAGCAGCTATCTACCGGAAACAGATGAATGGACCAAGTTTGAATTGCCTTTTGTACTTAAAAATGGTAAATCTATTGATAAAACCAAATTGGAAGAAGGAAAATATAAACTGGCCATCGTATTCTCTTCCAGCGTAGACGGAGCATTCTTTAAGGGCGCCATAGGTAGCACACTTCATATTGACGAGGTGAAGCTCACTACAGAAAATGTAAAATAAAAGTGATCAATTGATTAAAATGAATCAAAAATGTATAAAAACTATGCTTAAAAAAATAGTCTTATTACTGACAAGTATATGGATGGTTTCCAGCGTATATGCACAGGAAGACCGCAACAAGAGCCTTATAAATTCTTATTTACACGGATGGGAATATGCTATTAAGGCTGGATTTAATATAGGAGGAACTGCTCCACTACCGCTTCCGGAAGAAATTCGTGAAATAGACAGCTATTCACCCGCTATTTCCATTGCCATTGAAGGTAATGCCACCAAATGGATAGATGCGGCAAAAAAATGGGGTATCACCATCGGACTACGCTTGGAAAACAAGAGCATGACTACTAAGGCTACAGTCAAAAATTACGGAATGAAGGTGATTAATACCAATGGTGGTATGTTGGAAGGACTTTGGACAGGAGGCGTAAAAACCAAAGTGAAAAATTCCTACCTCACCATACCTGTATTGGCCGACTATCGCCTGAGTAAACGCTGGATTCTGTCTTTCGGACCCTATTTTTCTTACCTCACAGAAGGCAATTTCTCCGGACATGTATATGAAGGACATCTGCGCACTCCAAACGAAACTGGCACACGGGTAGACTTTACTGGAGAAAGTATCGCTACCTATGATTTTTCTGATGACTTACGTAAATTCCAATGGGGATTACAATTAGGGGGCGAATGGCGTGCATTCAAGCATCTGAATGTACATGCCGACCTCACTTGGGGACTCAATGATATTTTTCAAAAAGATTTCGAGACCATCACCTTTGCTATGTATCCCATTTATCTGAATGTAGGATTCGGCTACTCGTTCTAATAGAAACGACACATACAAAGTATCTTAAAAGCAAACGTGTACTTTTTAGGATTAGCTAAAAGTACACGTTTGCTTTTAAGATACTTCAATGACATTACAAATTGGCTATAATCTCCGGTGAAAGACCAGTAATTTCAGCAATTAGTTCCATAGAAAGCCCTTTGGCTTTCATAGTAGCTGCATTCTTTTTAGAAGTTGCTATAATACCTTCTTTACGGCCCTGCAGGATGCCTTCTTTACGGCCCTGCAGGATGCCTTCTTCACGACCCTGCTGAATGCCTTCCTCAAGTCCCTGCTGGATACCTTGTTCAAAGCCTTGCTGCATACCCTTGCGAATACCATCATTAATCAAAGTCTTTTCCACTCTTACCGCATCCCAGAAATAATCATAACCTAATAGCTGACTATCACTGAACGCCGATTCTTCTAACTGGGTAACAGCCTTCTTTATCTGCGGATTATCCATCAGCTCTTGTGGAATATCCTTCGTCTTTTCGTCAATTTCGGTAAGATAGCGTAACCATAAGACCTGCATTTTTTTCTCATTAAAAGAATGAGGCTTGAATTTAGGAAGTTCTACAAAGACAAAGCGCAATCCTTCTATCACCTTATCCGTCCGTTCCATGCGGACGATACGATAATCGTGATAATATTCCTCCATATTTGGCTCAAAAATATCATTTACCAAATTCAAGGAATAAACCGGCTGAAGCAACTCATAATGTTCACCGTCACCAAGCTGACGAACGTATGCTTTGGATGCGTTGAAAAGCACACGCTGCATAAAAGCCGAAGACCAAAGCATCTGCATCTCTACCAGAAATTGCCTGCCTGCCTGATCTTTACAACGCACATCTACAATGGTATTTTTCTTTAAAGGAGTTTCAGGAACCAACTCTGGCGGTAAATATTCTATCTCTTTGATTTGTTCTTCCGGTTTATCCAAAGGAAGAAGCGCATTAAGCAAACTGATTACCAAATCGGGATGCTCGCCAAATACCTTCTTAAACGTCAAATCTGCTTTTGGATTCAAGTACTTCATAAACAAACTATTTATTACTGCCACAAATATAAACTAATCCTTCCACAAAAGCAAAAAAAAATGGCTCACAAGGAGCCATTTTTTTTGATATAAGTTCTCTGAATTATTCATAAATAAGTTCGAAATCATCTACAATCAGTGTACTACCCGGAGCACCCCAGAACTTGTCACCATCCTTGCTGGAAGAACAAGCTATCGTCATGCGATACTTCTTGTCTGCACTGTATTCTTTCTTCCATTCCAAGGGAAGTTCAAAGGATTTCCAATCTGCCTGTGCACCGCCGGTAATCTGTCCGATAGCTGCAATGCGGCTGGATTTATAGATATTGTTTTCGGCATCTGCCACACCGGTCAAGCAGTCTGACCAGTTTTCTGTATCGTATTCTTCTGTTTCATACAGCACGATGCTAATAGCAAATTCATCGGTCTTGCTGTTATCCACTACAGCTTCATGACAGTGATCTTTATAAGGTTCTTTTTCAACTTTATAAAAATCGTCACCTGGTGTATATTGATACCAACCTTTCAGCATGACAGGCTTGTTGGTATAAGGAATACCGAACTTAGTACTGTTCAATGTATTGGCAATATCCGTCTTAAATGCACCAAGGAAAAGTGTACCAGTGGTCACCTTTGGTATGGCTGGTATAAAAGAGCCCATAGGTGCCCCTCCTTTTGTATAAATAGTTTCAATTCTAACAGCCTTTTCTCCAGAATGAGAACTAGTTGTTTCTGTTATAACATACTTATCAGCTTTGCCCATTGCCTTTAAGAAATGGGCACCTGTATTGCTGGACGACCACCCTGTTGGTTCATAGAAAGTCATATCAGGTTCCTGACCTTCTACACCAGCTACCCAATTTTCAAAATCGTATTTATTACCAGCCACAGATGCTGTATAAACAACCGATTCACCGTTTTCTGCAATAACTGTATATTTTACCTCTCCAGTAAAGTCTGTTGCTACTCCACTTTTAGGATCCAACACTGCACCGGCAGATACTTCGATGGTGGGGATCAAAGCAGACAACTGTTCGGGAGTGGCAGAGCCTAATACAGTAATAGCAATCGTCTTAGCTTCCTCGTTCAAAATCACGTCTGTTACCACCTGATTGGCTTCTACGGAAGAGTCAAACTTAAAGCTGGTGATTTTTGCCTCACTGCTCTCACTGCCTGTCAGACGCTTACCACCATAAGTTACGTCAATATTCACTCCCTGCCAAGTGATGTGCAAAGCCACATCCAACTTACCATCTGCAAAGCTGATGGAAGTTTTAGTAGGACATGTACCTATAGGATCTTTCAGCGTAATATCCTCTTCACGAGTACAAACATACTTGTCACCATTCTGAGTCAGTTCGCAGTTCTTCAGATTGATATCACCCAATGAGCCCATACCCGGGAAAGAAAAGTCTTTAATCAGCAGATCTATGGAAGTTTCACCAGCCTTAGTCACAGCTACCTTCTGATGAAAATCCATCGGTTGACCCATCAACACAGTCAACTTTCCGTTATAATTACCTACAATTTGAGAATCAATTGCCTCGGTTATAGGATTGCCGCTTGGGCCTTCATTATCATCATCGCTACAAGCGGTGAACAAACTCACTGAACAAATCAGTGCAAACAGATAAAATAATCTTTTTTTCATACACATTTTAATTAATTACTAAGTCTAGCTAATGCGGCCTTTCCACAAAGCCATTGATACATTGGCAAAAACGCCTGCAAAGTACGGCCATTTCCATAACACTTGCAAGGTCTTTCTTTAAGAAGAATGTTCTATTTTTTAGATTTTCACTTTTCAAAGCCACTCATACGCCTTACTGTCTGCAAATTTTTAATAAAAACAGCATGGCTTTCTCAAAAAAAACGCTACCTTTATGAAATGTAACCATTAAAGCATTGGATATGTTTAATTCATTCGGCAATATTTTTCGCCTTACAAGCTTCGGAGAATCGCATGGTAAAGGCATTGGAGGAGTGGTAGACGGTTTTCCTGCAGGAATCCGCATCGATATGGATTTCATACAGCAAGAACTGAACAGACGACGACCCGGACAATCGCAATTCACCACTGCACGCCAGGAACCCGACCGGGTGGAATTCTTATCGGGGATATTCGAAGGGATGTCTACAGGATGCCCTATCGGATTCATAGTGTGGAACAAGAACCAACATTCCGACGATTATAATAACCTGAAGGATGTGTACCGGCCTTCGCATGCGGATTATACATATAGCGTGAAATATGGTATACGCGATTATAGAGGAGGCGGACGATCGTCGGCACGCGAAACCATCTCGCGCGTGGTGGCAGGTGCATTGGCCAAGCTAGCACTGAAACAACTCGGCATACAGGTCTATGCATACACCTCGCAGGTAGGAGGCATCAAGCTGGAATACGGGTACGAAGCTTATGACCCGCTAATGATAGAAGACAGCCCGATACGCTGCCCGGATCCATACAAGGCTCCAGAGATGGAAGCCCTGATAGCCGACGTAAAGGCTGCCGGTGATACCATCGGGGGTGTAATTACTTGCGTGATAACAGGATGCCCCATCGGCCTGGGAGAACCGGTGTTCGGCAAACTGCATGCTGCGCTCAGCGCTGCTATGCTGAGTATTAATGCAGCCAAGGCATTTGAATACGGAGAAGGATTCAAAGGATTGAAAATGAGAGGTTCGGAACAAAATGATGTATTCTATAACCAACATGGACTGATTAAAACCCGTACCAACCACTCGGGAGGTATTCAGGGGGGCATCAGCAACGGACAAGACATCTATTTTCGGGTAGCTTTCAAACCGGTAGCCACGGTACTGATGGAACAACATACAGTGAACATAGATGGCGTAGATACCACCCTAAAGGCTAAAGGCAGACATGACCCCTGTGTATTGCCTAGAGCAGTGCCCATTGTAGAAGCCATGACTGCCATGACCATACTGGATTATTATCTGATTGATAAAACCAGACAACTTTAATTGTACTTAATGGCCAGTAGAAGCCATTTTAAATGAGAATAAACAACTTCTTCTTAAAAGAAAAATAATAAATTGATTTTAGAAATATGGATATAAAACAATACATAGCGGACAATGAACCGCGAATATTGGATGAGTTGTTCAGCCTCATCCGCATTCCTAGCATCAGTGCCAAACCGGAACATCACGACGATATGCTGGCCTGTGCACAGCGCTGGAAACAGTTGCTGCTGGAGGCCGGTGCCGATGAAGTACACGTGATGCCCTCTGCCGGAAACCCGATAGTATACGGCCAGAAAATAGTAGATCCGTCTGCTCAAACCGTACTGATATATTCGCATTACGATGTGATGCCGGCAGAACCGCTGGAACTATGGAAAAGTGACCCCTTTGAACCGGAAGTGCGCGACGGACATATCTGGGCACGCGGTGCTGACGATGACAAGGGGCAAGCTTTTATTCAAGTAAAAGCATTTGAATATCTGGTAAAAAATAATCTGCTGACCCATAATGTGAAATTCATCTTCGAAGGAGAAGAGGAAATCGGTTCTCCCAGCCTGGAAGGTTTTTGCCAGGAACACAAAGAATTGCTAAAGGCAGACATTATTTTAGTATCAGATACCAGTATGCTGGGAGCTGACCTGCCTTCGCTGACTACCGGTCTGCGCGGACTGGCTTATTGGGAGGTAGAAGTTACCGGCCCCAACCGCGACTTGCACAGCGGACACTTTGGAGGTGCGGTGGCTAATCCTATCAACGTGCTCTGCCAGATTATCAGCCGCGTGACCGATGCTGATGGACGCATCACGGCACCGGGATTCTACGACAACGTGGAAGAAGTACCCCAGGCAGAACGCGATATGATAGCTCATATTCCGTTTGACGAAGAAAAATATAAAAAAGCAATAGGAGTAAAAGCTCTCTTCGGAGAAAAAGGATACAGCACACTGGAGCGCAACAGTTGCCGCCCGTCGTTCGATGTCTGCGGCATTTGGGGAGGTTACACAGGCGAGGGTTCCAAAACGGTACTACCTTCCAAAGCATATGCCAAGATTTCTTGCCGCCTGGTGGCTCATCAAGACCATCATCAAATTTCCCGATTGATGGCAGACTACCTGCAAAGCCTGGCACCCGAAAGCGTACAGATTAAGGTGACACCTATGCACGGCGGACAGGGGTATGTATGCCCCATTTCACTGCCAGCCTACCAGGCGGCAGAAAAAGGATTTGAGAAAGCCTTTGGCAAGAAGCCCTTGGCTGTGCGCCGCGGAGGCAGCATACCTATCATCTCTACCTTTGAACAGATATTAGGTATCAAAACCATATTGATGGGATTCGGGCTGGAGAGCAATGCCATCCACTCGCCCAATGAGAACATGCCGCTGGATATTTTCCGCAAGGGTATTGAAGCGGTAGTGGAATTCCACCTGAATTACAGATAACCCATGAGAGTATGATTTTTACAGCAACCGCTTGCTATGCCACTTGCAAGCGGTTGCTATGCCTCATGCAACTAGCTGCTATGCCACTTGCAGGTAGCTGCTATAAATCTACTGTTAGAGATGAGACCCAAAGGGTTTGCGATAGGTACATCCGTTTTTCCATTCCGAACAGCCATAGGCAGTCTTTCCTTTTATCACTGTTCCCTTACCACACAAAGGACAGATGCTGCCCTCCAACTCTTCAGCAGCCGATACTTTTTCCGCCGTAGAAGGGGCAGCCTCTTTCGAGGGAGTTTTCACAGTGCTTTTCGGCGAGGGTTTCTTTCTGGGTGCTCGTTTTTTCACTTCTTTACCAGATTCTGCCGATGATGCCTCGGTTTTCTTTTCCACCTGTGGCAGCTGGATGGTGATATGCCGATTGCTGTTGTCAGAGAGCACACTCATCACCACCTCGGTTACCATCTGCTTCAATTCGTCCAAAAACTGAGAGGCATTATACGTCTTACGCTCTATTTCGCGCAGTTTCTTCTCCCAAATACCTGTCAGCTCGGCCGACTTCAATAATTCCTCGTGAATAATTTGAATCAGTTCCACACCTGTAGGAGTGGCCACCAGATTCTTTTTCTCTTTCCGAATGTAATTTCGCTTAAATAAAGTCTCGATGATGGCAGCACGTGTAGAAGGACGGCCTATTCCGTTTTCCTTCAAAGCATCGCGCAGTTCGTCATTATCCACTAGCTTGCCCGCCGTTTCCATGGCGCGCAGCAAGGTAGCTTCGGTGTACGGGCGGGGAGGCTGTGTCCACTTTTCCACCAGTTCGGGCACATGCGGGCCGCTTTCACCTTTTGAAAAAGCCGGTAATACAGATTCATTCTCTGCTTCCTTTTCTTCCTTCTCCTCGGGCGACAGAGTACCGAACACCACTCGCCATCCTGGATCCAGAATCTGCTTGCCCGATGTCTTGAAGTCCACTCCTCCGGCCTCACCCAATACGGTAGTGGTGGCAATCTTACAATCCGGATAGAATACCGCTATGAAGCGACGTGCTATCAAGTCATATACCCTACGTTCCATATCCGTGAGGTTGACAGGAGGCTGACCGGTAGGGATAATGGCATGGTGGTCGGTAACCTTTGAATTATCAAACACTTTTTTCGACTTTACCAATGCCTGTCCTTCCAGCGGAGCCGTATAAGCCTCATAGCCACGCAGTCCTTTAAGAATGGCCGGACATTTGGGATAGATGTCGTCGCTCAGAAAGGTGGTATCTACACGCGGATAGGTGGCCACCTTCTTTTCATACAACGATTGAATCAATTTCAATGTTTCATCGGCCGAATAGGCAAATTTCTTGTTACATTCCACTTGTAGTGATGTAAGATCGAACAGTCGAGGAGGAAATTCCTTTCCTTGCTTTTTGGATACATCGGTCACTGTAAACGGGGAAGCAGCCACCTGCTGCAAGAGTGCCAACCCTCTTTCATGCTCGGTTATCGGCTCTATTCCTTTATTTTCTGTTTCAGCAGACTCTTTTGCTGCAGCTGTTTTCGCATTCTTTTCTGCCTCCAGCACCAGTTCTTCATCGCTTTTACGCACAATGGCCGAAAACGTGGTATCTCGGTATACGGTACTCAGCACCCAGTATTGCTTGGGTACAAAATGCTGGATTTCCAACTGACGGTTTACAATCAGCGCCAGCGTAGGCGTCTGTACCCGTCCGATAGAGAGCACCTGACGATTCTGACCGTATTTCATGGTATATAGCCGAGTGGCATTCATGCCCAAAAGCCAATCACCTATGGCACGAGATAATCCAGCTTCATATAATGGCTGAAAATCTGATGCATCGCGCAATTTGGCAAACCCTTCGCGAATAGCCTCTTCTGTAAGCGACGAAATCCACAACCGTTTTACCGGGCAGCGCGCTCCAGCCTTCTGCATGACCCAACGCTGGATAAGTTCTCCTTCTTGACCGGCATCACCACAGTTGATAATCATGTCTGCCTGCTGCATGAGCTGTTCTATCACATGAAACTGACGTTCATAAGTGGGATTACTGATTAGTTTAATGCCAAAGCGAGGAGGAATCATGGGCAAAGCTCCTAAACTCCAAGCCTTCCACGAAGGAGTATACTCATGCGGTTCCTTCAGTGTACAGAGGTGACCAAAGGTCCACGTTACTTGATATCCGTTTCCTTCTATATATCCGTCTTTCTTTTCACGTGCGCCCAATACATCGGCAATGTCACGTGCCACTGAGGGCTTTTCGGCAATACAAACTATCATCTGTCTAATTATTTTTTTTAAGCAGCCGACAAAGGTACAAAAAACTACTGAAAGCTTTATGCTTTTCACAGAAAGACAATCTACCATACAGAATGGGAGTTCTAGCATAATACAGCATTTGTTCGTTAATCTTTCGTAATAAGCACACATACTACCAATAACTTCATTAACTTTGTTAATTGGAATAAATTAATACTACCAACAGAAAAAGACTGTTATGAAAAAGAATATCATGCCACTTATCGGCCTCTTGCTGACATCGGCAGGAGCACCTGCACAGACTGAGGTCAATGCCGGCATTATGCACGGCAAAGAGTATGGGGTAACGTATATGCTGCCGGCCACTGAAATACAAATAACTGTGCATGCTACGAAACATTCTTACCAACCTGGTGATTTTTGCAGATATGCCGAAAGATATCTGCGCATGAAAGATGTGCCCATAGAGCCGAATGTATATTGGACATTGGATAACATTGAAACCAAATTGGTGGGAACTCCCGACAAAGAGCAGGTTTATTTCGTAAAAATGAAAGATAAGACTACAGCTCCGCTGATGGAACTTACCGAAGAAGGCATTGTAAAATCCATCAATATGCCTTATAGCGGACAAGATAATGAATCCAAGCCTGTTGCTGCAGAAAAAGCAGCTGCCTTACCTGACCCAAGAAGCTTTCTGACGGAAGAAATCCTGATGACAAACTCCACCGCAAAAATGGCAGAACTGGTAGCTAAAGAAATCTATAACATTCGCGAGAGCAAAAATGCGCTGAATCGCGGAGAGGCCGACTATATGCCTCAAGATGGTGTACAGCTAAAATTGATGCTGGACAATCTTAACTTGCAAGAACAAGCCATGACGGCTATGTTTACAGGTACCGACAAAACTGAAAAAAAGACATTTACTGTGAGAATTACTCCGAAAGAGATGAAACAAGCTGTAGCTTTCCGCTTCTCACAAAAATTAGGTATGGTAGACCAGAATGACTTGGCCGGTGAACCTATTTATATCAGCATCCACGACTTGAAAACAGTAGAAGTTCCTGATGCAAATGTTGAAGAAGAAAAAGGCAAAGGACGAAAATTGGAAGGAGTAGCTTATAAAGTACCTGGAAAGGCTCATGTAACACTTAGCTATCGCCAAAAGAAACTATACGACGAAGAGGTTCCTGTAAGTCAATTTGGAAGCATTGAATATCTGGCCCCCATTTTATTTAATAAAAACACGGTGACTAAAGTACTCTTCGATACATCTACCGGTGCTCTACTCAAAGTGGAAAGGGGAGAATAATACCCTCAACAACCTAAGATTTTCTGCTGATAAACTTCCTATACCAAAAAAGGCTGCCTGTAAACCAGGCAGCCTTTTTTGGTATAGAATAAACTAGAAGGAATCATTTAATATTCGGTTCTTCCAAACCTAATCCCTTCTTCTTGTCAACAGCTTTCAGAACAAAACCCAAAATCAAGGCTGCTACACCCAAACAAGCTAGCATCACCAACGGTGCTGTATAATCATAAGAAACGGCCGCCTGCTCAGGAGTGATAATTCCATTTTTCAAGTCTTCCACTAATTGCGGATTGGTATTGTCGAGCACCTTTCCAATCAACATCGGGAAAAGCCACAAGCCGATATTCTGAATCCAGAAAATCAATGCATATGCACTACCAATAATCTTGGCATCTACCAATTTAGGCACACTGGGCCACAAGGAAGCAGGCACCAATGAGAAACTGGCTCCCAATACCAAAATGGTAATATAAGCTATCAGAATGCCTCCCACAGCATTATCCTTAAATGCTGGAAGCACAAAGGCAAAGGTAAGATGACAAAGAATTAGCAATATGGAACCTAAAATAAGCATACTGGCAGCCTTACCCTTATGATCGACATAATTCCCTAAGATAGGAGTAATACCAACTGCCAACAGAGGAAATACAGCAAACACTGTTTCGGCACTTTGACGCATGTAACCCATGTAACAGAAAGTAACAAGCGATACCACAGCCAAGCCTAACAGACCATACTTCATACTTTTCTGCTTGGAAAAATTACTGGCAAAAGAAGCAGCAGCTACTACCAACATAATGCAGTACTGAATAATAGTAACAGTATTGGTAGCCCAAAATGAGCCTGCCGGAACTTCTGTAAATTCCAAGTTGCACTGCAGCATGTTGACTGCATATTTCTGAAAGGGGAAAATAGCAGAATAATAGAGTACACAAAGAAGAGCTACCAACCAAAATCCTCCACTGGTAAGAATAGAGCCAAGGTCACTTATCTTAAAAGGATCATCTTTCTCTTCAGCCTCACCCGTCTGTTCATCAAGTTTCTTATCCATGAAGAAATAAACAATGAACATCATAAGCGCAATCATAAGCAAAATAACACCGAAAGCTACAGAACGAGACACATCAATATCGCCTCCCCACTTGGCAAACATCGGAGAGAAAATCATACAGGTAGCTACCCCCAAACGAGCCAACGCCATTTCAGAGCCCATAGCCAGTGCCATTTCACGGCCTTTAAACCACTTCACAATACCACGCGAAACCATGATTCCTGCCATTTCCACACCGCAACCAAAAATCATAAAGCCCACTGCGGCAAACTTGGCTGAGGCAGGCATTCCTAGGTAAAAAGGAGAAATACCCAACTCATCGAATCCGGGAATATAATTCAGATGATTAGTAAACCAAGTTGCCAATCCACTTCCTTGAAAACTCTCCGTCACAGCATACCAATTTATAGTAGCACCTACCAACATCACAACACCCGAAAGAATGGCTGTGAAACGTACGCCCATCTTATCGAGAATAATGCCGGCAAAAATTAGGAAAAACACAAATACATTGAGAAAAGTCTCAGATCCCTGCATGGTGCCAAAAGCAGTAGAATCCCAACCTCGGGTAGACTGCATCAAGTCCTTAATAGGTGAAAGAATGTCCATAAAAATATATGAACAAAACATAGCAAAAGCCAAAAACAGCAACACCATCCAACGAATGCCTGCTGAATCACGTAACGTCTGGTGAATCTTGTCAGTACTGGTCATTTCAAATATAATTATAAAGGTTAATATAAAACTACAGGCGGGATTGCACAATACAATCGATCGTACAATCCCGCCTATATTGTATGCGGAATAGTTCCGGTAATTCTATTATTTTGCAGAATCTGCAGCAGCTGGTTCGGCAACCGGAGCAGCTGTACCTACAGGCATAGTATAAGGATTAGTCTTTTCTTCTTGCTGTGCTTGTTCCTGAATTACACTTCCAGCTTTATCAGATGAAGGAATCGTATAAGCAGCTACGATACTGAATACCACCATCACAGCAGCCAAAGTCCACGTGGTCTTCTCTAGAAAATCTGTAGTTTTCCGAACACCCATGATTGCATTTGATGAAGAGAAACCTGAAGCCAAGCCTCCTCCTTTAGAATTTTGAATCAATACGATGAAGCACATCAGCAAGGAGGCAATCACCATTAAGATAACTAATAGATAGTACATTTTGTTATTTTGATTTAGCGTTAATAATCAATTTCTCCAAAAATCGGATTTGGTCTGCAAAGTAAGCATTTTTTTTTGGATAATTCAAACTTAATTTTTTAATAATTTCAAGCGCCTTATCATATCGGTGCTGTTTTACATAAATTTTAGCTAAAGTTTCGGTAAATGTCTCGTCTTCTGAGGGAGTTTCTTCAAATTCTCCTCTTTCCTCTTCCCCAGTCTCATCCTCGTGTTCTGCTAAGCAAACGGTCATTTCTGTATCACAGACGGCATCCGTTTCTGATACGGTTTCGGATTCGGATATTTCTTTAGCTGCCGAAATCTGTGCAGGCAAAGCAGCCCCTTCCGAAGAGTCCTGACACTCAACTGTAGGTGCCATACAGTCATGCTTCGTCTCTATCTGTTCAGCTGACTGCATATTTTTCTCTATAGAAGCGGCAACAGCCGATGCACCAACCACTTCTTCCAGCGAAAGCAATGGTTCATCTGCCCTACTTAAAAAACTGTCTATCAAATCCTGCCCACGCAAAAGCGGTGTTTCCTCAGTTACGGTGGAAGCAGCTGATTCTACTCCATCAGTTTGTGCCAATAAATAGGTAGTATAATCCATGGCGTAATCCAAATCTGTAGTCTGCGCCTGCTCATCAGGAACAGTAGACAGAAAGGAGTCGATTAGATAGATTGTACGGTCTGTTACCGATTCGTCCATTGCTTGTCCGGTAACTGCAGCAGGCTGATGAGGATGCAAATGGTAACGGGCACCTTCTATCTGATAAAACAACTGGCGTCTATCGGCCACATATAATACAGATTTTCTCAATTCCTCACCAAAAGTGGCATCGTGCAGCAAATATAAGTTTTTCAGATAAAGCAAGCGCAATGTCTGGAAATAGGGATAGCGGGCCAATAAGGTCCGCAATTCATAAAGAGACTCTTTATCTAATGTCTCTGGATGCTGAATCCACTGTATAAGATGAGATGAAGTCATATGAATCATTACCAGTTAGCTACCGTAGAGTTGAATATTTGTTCTGCGATATCTTTCACCATCAGTGTAATAAGTCCGTCTTGGACAGCTGTAAGCAGCTGAGAAGAATCATACGTTTGAAAAGCCGAGAATTGCTGGTCTGTAAAATCGTCTTTATGATTCGTATTGTTAACATAAGACACCTTCACGGTCAGAGTCAGTTTCACTTTGGATGAAAAGCCACTGGCATCCACAGCCTCATTATATTGATTATAACCCGTGATTTCTCCGCTGATTTCCAAATCTCCACCAGAATCCACCAAACGCAAACGGGTCTGTTGAATGAACATGTCTTTCAATTTTTGGTTAAACTCCACAGCCAACGGACCATACACATATTCGGCATGATTCTCAAAATCAGTAATAGAAACAGTCTTCACTTTATTATAATCTATCGATGTGATAGGAGCCAATCCTATCTTCATACTACAGGAGTAAATCAGCAATGCCAATAAAGCTAGCAGCATACCCCCTGAAAGTTTTTTAATCCAATCCATATTCTTTAATCTTTCTATACAATGTACGTTCGGATATCTTCAAATCCTGTGCAGCAGCCTTCCGCTTACCGTGATGTTTCTCCAACGCTTTGCCTATCATCTCTTTTTCTATTTCATCCAATGACATAGAGCCTTCTTCCACATATTCTGCCGTATCTTGTATATCATCATCCAATCGTGAGGTAGGACGGACTGAAGGATGCAGAATGGCAGGTATAGCGGTCGGTTGTACAGTCATCATGGAATGGTCGGCAGCATAATAAGAATCTGAAGGCACAGAGGAGGATGATTGTCCTCGCTCTGCCATGATGGTATGAACAAGTTTCTTTAATTCCGTTACATCCTTGCGTAAATCAAAAAGAACCTGATACAGAATTTCGCGCTCACTTTCAAAACTCTTATTCTCATGCCCGGTACACAAAGCAGGCAAGTGCTGTACCTGCTCCATTTCAGGCAAATAACTTTTCAAAAGAACAGCGTCAATCTCGCGATTGGTCTCTATAATAGAGATGCGTTCCGTTACATTCTTCAACTGACGAACATTACCTGGCCAAGAATAAGCCATCAATACCTGCTTGGCATCATCGGTAAGCTGTATTGCAGGCATCCGATACTTTTCTGCAAAGTCAGAAGCAAATTTTCGGAACAGTAATACTACGTCCTCACCCCGGTCACGCAACGGCGGCATCTGAATAGGAACCGTATTCAATCGATAATACAAGTCTTCACGGAATCTGCCTTCAGCAATGGCTTGCATCAATTTCACATTGGTTGCAGCCACAATACGCACGTTGGTTTTTTCTACTTTCGACGAACCTACCTTGATGAACTCTCCACTTTCCAACACACGCAGTAACCTAGCTTGGGTAGACATGGGTAACTCTCCTACTTCATCTAAAAAAATTGTACCCCCATCGGCTTCGCCAAAGTACCCTTTGCGTTCACCTATTGCACCAGTAAACGCACCTTTTTCATGACCGAACAATTCGGAATCAATAGTACCTTCAGGAATGGCACCACAGTTCACAGCAATATACTGACCATGCTTCCTACGACTATACTGATGAATAATCTGAGGAAAGCTTTCTTTACCTACACCACTTTCACCGGTTATCAACACGGACAGATCGGTAGGAGCCACCTGAATGGCTGTATCAATAGCACGCATCAGTGTCTCGTTATTGCCGATTATACCGAAGCGCAACTTTACCTGCTGTATCTCCGCTCTCGTCATAATTATAAATCTTCTTCCACACTATCCAATTTCAATTTATCACTATCGTCTCTTTTCTCATAATACTGTTTCCGCAACGGATTATGGCGAGCCGCTTTCTCGTGCTGGCGGTTACGGAATACATCGATGGCAACGTAAATGGCCTGACGGAAAGAATCTTCTGAGGCCAATCCCTTACCGGCAATATCATAAGCGGTGCCATGCGCCGGAGAAGTACGCACCGCAGGAAGTCCGGCAGTAAAGTTTACACCTTCATCCATAGCTAATGCTTTAAACGGAGCCAAACCTTGATCGTGATACATAGCCAGAATACCATCAAAATGTTGAAAATTTCCAGAGCCCATAAATCCGTCAGACGGAAACGGTCCAAAACAAAAGACACCCTTGGCTGTCATTTCTTGAATAGCAGGAATGATAATTTCTTCTTCTTCTTTACCTAACAGACCGCCATCACCAGCATGAGGATTCAAAGAAAGTACTGCGATACGAGGAGCAGAGATACCAAAATCCTGCTTCAACGAGCGATTGAAGATAGTAAGTTTTTCCTCAATCAAATCCTTTGTCAACTCTGCAGCAATTTGCCCTACGGGAATATGACCAGTAACCAAAGCTACTCTGAAATCATCCTTCATTAAAATCATCAGAGCCTTTTGTCCCTCACCCAATTTCTGCTCTATATATTCGGTGTGTCCGGGAAAAGTAAACTCTTCCGACTGAATGGTATGCTTGTTGATCGGAGCAGTCACAATCACATCTATCAAACCTGCCTTGTATTCTTCAATTGCTTTTTCCAAAGCTCCCAATGCAGCTTTTCCAGCTTCCGGATCTGCTTTTGAAAATTCCACCTTCACTTCATCATCTGTACAATTCACCACACTCAACTTGTTATCTACAGCTTCAGAAGCTGAATTAACAATGCTAAAATTAGCAGGTAAATCCATCGCCTTGCGATGATAAGTGGCCACTTTGGGCGAACCATATATAATGGGTTTACACAACTCCAGCATCATGGGGTCAGAAAAAGTCTTTAGAATCACTTCATAACCCACACCGTTGATATCACCTTGTGTAATACCCACTCTAATTTTTCTATCTTCCATATTAATTACTTATTGCTAGTAGAATCGTTACTGATCACAATATCCGGCATGGTAACTTCTACCTGCCGGCTGTTTGGCAATTTCACAGTATAGAGCGAAGCTTCCATCTGGCGTACTAGATTGCGCTTCAACTTATCGGGTGAATAAACAAAAATTTCTGATACAATGATACGCTGATTAGCACGGTCTAATCTTACATGTGACACGAATGGACCGCCCATAAAATCACCCTTAACGCGCCATAATCCACGAGCTTCCAATGCATATTCTCCCTGTACTGTGATGGGCTTCACATCAGTCATCAGGGAATCGGTCATCATGTACATACCTTCACGCGCACCCGGTATATTAGCTTTCATCACAGAATCTCGTTTATGTACAAAATATTCTTTTGTAAACGTATTCTTATCTGTATAAGGATAAGAATACATCACAAAGTTACAGTCGCCGGTAGCAGCATTGGTTCCAGCCCAAAAGAAATCTTCCCCCTGCTTTGTGGAAGCCAATTCGCCCGATACCCAAGCATTGCAATCGAACATACTCTGCAACTTGGTAGCTACATAATCATTATGCTTCTGCTCTAAGACAGCAATCTGCCGGTTCATTTCAGCATGTGTAAAGTAATCTATAATAATCTGCTTATACCGAGTTACAAACGCTGCAAAACTATCTTCATCAGGAGCTTGGATAGTCAATATAGACTGAGGAGCTGCATAGACATTCTGTGCTGACTTGAACTTAGGCTGTGTATAGAGATTCTTGTTAATTTCTGCAATAATGATATTACGCACCAGTTTCAACGTAGAATCATAATTGGCTGGCGAGGTATACATTATACGAAAAGAACGCTCAGACTGGGGCAAACCAGGTACATCAGAATCAAGCACATCAAACAGAGCACGACCGGCCGGACGTTCCCATACATTTTGATCAATCACCACTAAAATTTCATAGGCTCTACCACTGGATGTAGGTGTAAATACACTCTTTCCATTACCGCCACAAGCAGTCATCAGCAAGGCGATGAGGAATAAACTCAGATAAGAAAGTTGCTTTTTCATAGGCTCTATGTTTTTAATTATCTCATATTTTCAATTTCTTCTTCCTGCTTGGCTGTAGACAGCATACCACATGCGGCAAAAATATCTTCTCCACGAGAAGCACGTATAGTAGTAAACAATCCATGTGATGTAAGATAATCACGCAATGTAATCATGGTTTCCATATCAGCCCCTTGCAAATCCACACCAGGAATTGCATGAAAACGGATCAGATTGATTCTACAATCTACGCCACGTAATAGTTTTAGCAGTTCTTTGGCATATAATAAGGAATCATTTACTCCTTTAAACACAATGTACTCAAAGGAAAGGCGCCGCTGCTTACTGAAATCATAATTACGCAATAGTTCCACAATCTCTACTATGGAAAAAGCTTTTTCTGCCGGCATCAGTTCCCTGCGTTGCTGAGGTACAGGTGAATGCAGGCTGATAGCCAAATGGCAATCACACTCTTCCACAAATCTGCGCAATCCTTTCCGCAGTCCCACAGAAGAAAGTGTCACACGCTTAGGACTCCACGCATAACCATAAGAAGCCGTCATAATTTCAAGTGCTTTCAGCACTTCATCCAGATTATCTAAAGGTTCTCCCATTCCCATCATCACCACATTGGTTAGTCTATCGCATTCTGGCAATGAATGTATCTGGTTTATAATCTGTCCGGCTGTAAGGTTGGCTGTAAACCCCTGCTTTCCTGTCATACAAAACTTGCAGTTCATCTTACATCCCACCTGTGAAGATACACACAGAGTGGCACGATCGGCATCCGGAATAAAGACAGCCTCTACAAATTGCCCCTCTCCTACCCGATAGAGATATTTCACGGTGCCATCCACAGAGCGCATTTCATCTACCGGAGCTTCTGCTCCTACTTCATAGACTTCTTTCAAAAGTTCACGATGCTTAAGCGACAGATTGGTCATCTCGTCAATCGATCCAACCCGCTTCACATATAACCATGAAGCAATTTGTTTGGCGGCAAAAGCCGGCATTCCCATCAGCTTCACTACTTGCTGCAACTCCGAAAGAGTCAATCCCAATAGAGGTTTCTTCTGCATCATCCTACAAACTTTAATAACTAGTTATCTTTGCAAAGGTAGAAATAAAGTCAGTATATATCAATAGCTGAGAAATAAAAAAGACGGATAACGCAAATCTTTCTTTCGATAAATTTGCGCTATCCGCCGGCTTATAAAGATACGGAATTGTCGTATCTTCTATCTATTAGAAGAAGAGATAACGGGTATCTTTCACATTTGCATTCAGATACAAATCGTTCATAAACTGAGCAGCCATCCGAGCATGCATATTTTCCAAGGATGTTTCTTCAGTCTTCTGATCAAAAGTTTCATTCATTTTCTCTTCTGCATAAGGTTGCAGCACAAATACACCGGCATTTCCCTTAATAGGAGCACTCAGTTCGCCTACCTTTGCTACAGATGCATAAGCACTAACCAGCGGCTCACTGGAACGGAGAGCCTGTACATAAGCAGGAGCTGCAAAAGTGACATGCTTCACAGAATCAGTAACTGCGTTAGCCAAAGCTTTATACTGATCGAAAGAAGAAGCATTGGCAGCCTTCATATCAGCCATAATCTTTTCTGCTTTCTTGTCGCGCAATACTTGATCGCGAAGTTCATTCTTCACAGCCGACAACGGACGGTAACCTTCTGGATGAATAGCAGCCAAGCCTACAACCAACATACGGTCGCTTTCACCACATTCATACAAGCCTGACACCTCTCCTACTTTGGCTTCGAAAGCCCACTTCAAGGCATCCTTAGAGGCTCTGATACCACCGACACCATGTTCTGAGCTATAAAGGTCATTCTTAGGATATAAACGATAGCCTGCATCTTCAGCATTGGCCATCATTTTTTCCAATGTATTATTGGCAGCAATAAATTGACTGAAATCATTGTAAGCCTTGCTATATGTTTCTTTACTAAACTCTACCGGACGCTTCACTACAGCTACTTTATATTTGTCTTTCACTGCTTTTCTATCCATTACCTGCAAGATAACATTAGCCTGAGCCAAAGCAAGATTGGTAAGTTCATTCTTGCCGAGATTTACAATAGTAGATACATACTTCAAGTTATCACCATCGATTTGGGCACCTTCATAAGCAGCAGAAGAAATCCAAGTAGGTTCACCTGTCTGTCCATACTTTTTGGCAATTTCCGCAAAGTCGGCACCTCCCTTAAGAGCAGTATAGATACTGTCAGCTAAAACTTTAGTCTTAGCAGCATCTTGGGCAAATACTTGAATCTGACGATATTGAATAGAGTCGGGCATAGAAGCCTTCGCCAGTTTCTTGAAAGAATTCATGGTATTATCTGCCACATTGTAATAAGGACCAAATACTTCACCTACAGCTACAGAATCCAAACGGGCAGCTACATCTACCGGCAGAGCTCTAGTAGTGTAGAACAAGTCAACGTACGGAGTTTCAGAACCTGTAGAGCGAACAAATGTAGTATAATCTGCAGGATTAGCAATCAACTGTTCTGTATACTCTTCCATTTCTTTCTGCAAAGCAGCCTTATCCTCTGCACTGGCAGTAACTTGCACATCAATATAACGGATATCACGAGTTTCTACAAACTGTTTGAATTGCTCTTTCTTTTTGTCATAAGCAGCTTTCAAGTCAGCATCAGTAACCGTTACAGCTGAATCGGCAATAGATGAATAAGGAATAGCAGCCAGCAACAAATCTTTTTGATTAACCTTCGCATCAAAAGCATCCTGAGCCTCTACCGGATTAGAGAAAAGAGACTTGGTAATTAAAGCCATATACTTTTCTTGCAGACGAGCCTGGAACAAAGACTTTTCGATGAACGACCAAAACTTGTACATGGCATCATACTGATCCAGATACTGAGCAGGCATTTGTGCTCTGTTCAGCTTAGAGTAATCCACAAGAAATTTCTTCAGCATATCCTTGTCGAATGTACCGTTCTGAGGATTAGTAAACGGCGTTCTCTGAAGCATGTAATGCGTTCCTTCATCAATGATAGATTGAATTTCTGCTTTCGACACAGTCAAGCCCATCTTCTTCGCTTCATTTTCGATGAGTTTGTTATTTACATAACGCTGCCATACTTCATCTTTCAAGCGGTTATTTTCTTCATCACTCAGGGAAGCACCATTATTCAGGATTTTCACTACTTCCGTATACTCTTCTACCATAGCTTGATAATCCTGCGCAGAGATAGTCTCTCCGTCTACTTCACCTACGTCCTGAGATTGGTGCGGCTGAAGCACCTTCCATGCATCACCTGCAATGAAAGCAAACAGCGCCAAACCAATAACAATCACCAATAATGGTCCTTTCGACCGAATGTTTTGTAATGTTGCCATTTTCGTTAATTAGATTTATTTATTTGTTTACTATTTTTCTACAAAAGCATTTTAGCGCACGAAGATACAAAAAATGCTAATACACATCTATTTATTATCCAAAAAAATGCGATTTCAAATTATTATTCCAAGACTTTTAAGCGCACCAGTTCTATTTTAGTAGCAGCTACCTTGATAATCTTAAATTCAAAATGGTCGAATTGTACCACTTCGTGCAGTTTCGGAAAACTCTGATATCTATTCAGTATCAATCCGCCCACAGTTTGATAGTCATCCGATTCCGGTAGTTCCAAATCGAACATCTCATTGACTTTTTCAATCTCCAAGCGGGCAGAAAGCACATATTCATGTTCAGCTATCTGCTTGCAGATATAAGATGTATTATCGTGCTCATCTTCGATATCCCCAAAGATTTCTTCCACCAAATCCTCCAATGCAACGATTCCTGAAGTACCGCCAAACTCATCCACCACGACTGCAATAGATTTCTTCTGCTGCATAAAAAGTTTCATCAATTTATGAGCCGCCATGGTTTCGGGCACAATGGGCAGTTCCTTCACATTGTTTCGCCAGTCTTTCGGATTACGAAACATCTCTGAAGAATGAATATACCCCACAATATTATCTATATTGCCTGCATATACTATAATCTTAGAAATACCCGATTCTACAAAGAGATTCTGCAAATCCCCCAATGAAGCTTCTTGATCAACCGCCACAATTTCTGTACGGGGCACCATGCAATCTCTAATCTTCACATTTGAAAAATCCAGTGCATTTTGGAATATCTTCACCTCTGCATCCAAATTTTCTTCGCTTTCTGCATTTTCTATACTCGACTGCACGAAATAATCCAAATCGACTTTTCCAAAGGCTTTAGCTTGTGCCTCTTTGTTGATTTTCACACCAAACAGGCGCAAGAAGAGATAAGACAATCCGGAAGCCAACTTCGACACTGGAAACAGTACCACATAGCACACAAACAGAGGGAGGGCGAATATACGCAGAGCCAAATTGGGATTTATTTTAAAGAGGGTTTTGGGCAAGAATTCTCCAGTCACTAAGATAATCAATGTAGAAATAATAGTCTGCGCCAACACCAAAGCAAACTGATTCGTAATAATACCTGCCAACAAATTCACTTCAATAAGTTGGGCCATAATAATACCATAGATAACCAAAGCGATGTTATTGCCCACCAGCATGGTAGAGATGAAATTATTGGGATTTCGAAAGAAATACGCCAAAATACTAGACGTCAGTCCCGCCTTACGATCCATCTCAAAGCGCAATTTATCGACCGACACAAAAGCTATCTCCATACCCGAAAAGAAGGCAGAGAAAGCCATGGTTATCAACAGATATAGTATTGAATCCATCATATTTTAATTAACACTGTCAGTCTTCAACGTATCGACAGGCTGTTGCTGTTCGTCCACATAGAAGATACCATCTGTCTTGAAGAATTTATATTTTGTCATTTGTTCATTCGATTCAAAGCCCCATGCGTAGATAATCTGATCCGGCTGTTCTATCCGCACCCGTTTATCAGAATACACCTTCTTCTGATTCTGATCCCAATAGAGTAATTCCGTATCAAACTTCTCACCTTTCAGGTTCTGTACATGTACATTACCCATCAGTTTCCAGAGTTTTTTCTTATCATAGAAATAAGCAGTATCCGACTCAATACTGGCCTCAACCTGAAGCAGCGAGTCAAATTTTTCCAGATAGATTCCCTTTTCGAAAGCCCAATAGGAAGGGTCTTTCCGATCGAACATCTGCCACACCTCTGTATTAATCCGATAACGCGTTATCCCAGAATCCGATACCAGTGTAGTCACTCCACGTGTATCCATAATAGGCAGTGAATCACGTTCAGTAATAGCTTTGCCCAATACTTTTTTATTACCTGAACAGGATGATAATAAAAGAAGCACGACCATTGCTCCTGAGAGAATGGCCATGCCTTTATGATAAAAAGTTGAAATATTTAATGACTTAACAACAATCATAGATTTAACGAATAGTAGTAGACTCACCAATCCAGCCACCGATTGTCACACGGTCACCAGCTTTGTAGCCCAACATAAACAAGTCTTTAGCCTGCGGTGTATAAGCAGAATAAGTAGCAATGGATTTGTTAGCTTCTTCTGCTACACTGGGATCAATCGCTTTGGCACGTTGCAGTTTATCGATACACAAGAAATAGGTACACTTATTCAAAGCAGGTTCATCACTCCATTTCGGGCTGGAAGCATAGATATGAGCCAACAGAATCAGAGGCTGGCCATAATCTTCCTTAAACGACACAGCTTTCTGGCAGTAGCTTCTAGCTTGAGAAAGTTTTTTTGCACTGAACAAAGCAGCAGCTGTAGCATAAGCCATTTCTGCTTTCTTTGCATTGTCAGTTTCCATAGACAAAGCCTCATCAAAGTATTTCACAGCATTGTCGTAGTCACCTTTCTTATAATACATATAAGCCACGCCTACAGCAGCATCAGCAGTAGGATCTATACGATACAGATAATCTGAAGCTGTGAAGTACACTTCGCTTTCATTACACTTCATCATCTTCAAGATAGAAATAGTCTTCTTCAGGAAAGTAGAGTCGCTCTTATTAGCTTCTACTTTCGGACCATAAATATTCTGCAGAGACTCACAGTCTGCCACGCCGCTATTCACGAACATAGCCACGAGATTTTCCTTGATAGCTTCCAAGTTCTTCTTAGCACCCGGTTTAGTTTCAGAAGCAATCGCTTCATCGATAAACTTCGATGCGTTCAGATAATCTTGAAAGAACTGATCAGTATGATTATCATCTGCTTTTACTTTACGCATAGATACATCCAGGAAGAAATGCAGTACAGCACCGTCCGATTCGCCCATAGCACCTTCTACAGACTCCTTCAGCCATGCATAAGCCTGATTCACATCCGGAGCCGGAGCATATTGCAGATAATCTACTGCTTTTGTACCCAAAGCTGCTTTTTCACTAGGAATACCTTTGCTGTATTTCTTGGCAAACTCAGGTAAATTTTGGATTTTCAAATCATGTACCATCATCAATTCATCAAAATACTTTTTATATTCTGCAGAATTGCGATCTTTGATACCTTTCAACAAACCTGAGAGGATTTTTTGTGCATCAGTAAATGTATAATATCTCAATGTAGGACATTCTTTCAATACGGCCATACACGGAGCATAAGCATCCTTAAAGTTTTTGGCTCTTACAGCCTCATGCGAGATACTGCTATTCGCATTACAGTCATTTTGTGCAGAAACACTGGTCATTCCACCCAAGAGGAACAATGCAGCTACAAGCGTCTTAATTTTCATTGTATTTAATTTTTAAGTTGTTTTATTGTACTGTCTATTCTTTCTAAATCATAATCTTTATCAATCTACCTTACGCTTGAAGAACCAGCGTTCGTTGAAAGTCACCCCAATACAGACACGGAAAGTGTTTTCATTCAAAAACTTCGATGTGGTTCCTTCTGTATGAACGTATTGCGCAGACAAGCTCAGCACCGACCGTGTACGTGGAATCGGCAATCCGAAACCTGCCGTAATACCATATTCATTGGCTGCCCGAGCATTATCTATCTTATAATAAGGTTTGGAATAATAAGCTCCCAAACGGTATTTTACATGTCCGAAATAGCTACGTGCCATAGGATTGGGCATGAATTCTGCACCTACCGACACCCGGCCTCGATCGCACAGCATGTCATCATGATTCATATATTTTGCCGTACTCCAATTTTGGAACAAAACGTCGGCTCCTACTGTCAGACGACCATCATACACATAGGCCAATCCTGCACCCCACGTAGTAGGCAGTTCACAATCGGCCACAGAATCACGTTCCATTACCACCGAACTGGTAGTAGTTATAGTAGCACTGGTATTCATCTTATGTCCGGGCGAGAATACCACACCTACCGTCATCTCGTGTTTCTTTCCAAACTGATGCGTATATTGTGCCCCAAAATCCAGTTTATAGCTGGTAATAGAAGCATTGAACACATTTTGATATTCAAAGAGCGTAGCATCGTTCGGAAATTTCAGCACAGTAGCATGCCTCACATCTCCCCAAAGGTACGAAATATTCGCACCAATCGAAAGATTTTTAATTATTTTAAAGCCTGCACCCAAGTAGATTTGATGCAAACCACCGTCTCCGCTATAAGACACTTGCATATTCTCGGATTCATTTCCCTGAATAGGACGCGCTTCCGTCATACTATAGCCGATATTAGAAAATGGCAAAAGACCCACGCTGATACCGGCCCACTTGGCTGCACGAAATTGCATGGTAATATAATCAAAACTGGAATTTTTGGCATTCAGTTTCAGTGCTCCATTACTAAAGTTGGTATTCTGCATAGATACTCCCCCATCAAAAATGAAGGTCAAAGAATCCACAGCTGAATAAGAAGCCGGATTGGCAAAATTCACTTGATATTTATCACGCAAGGCATAAGCTACCCCGCCCATTGCCTTACTGTTTCCAGAGCCGTAATCGGCCAGCTGTCCAAAGCCATAACGAGTGTAAGGTGAGTTAGAAGTGTTAGGCGATTCCGGAAGCTCTATATTTTGTGCATTTACTGCGCTGCACACACAGAACAACAAGAGCAGTAAAAGTGTCTGTCTATATTTTATCATTATTATAATTTAAAATTCTATTTAATCCTTTCAGCACTAAAAATCTGTCTGCAAAGATGATATTTTTTAAGTTTGTATCAAAAGAAAAATCATCGCCGCCAGTTAAAAAAACCAAAACATCGGGATATTTCTGTTTCATCCATTGGATATAACCCGAAATTTCATGTTCTATCCCTAGAAATACACCAGAGCGGATAGCAGTTTCCGTATCTTTTCCTAAATCCAGCCTACGCCCTTCTGCTTCCAGTAAAGGCAACTTACCGGTGAACTGATGCAAGGCCTTAAGGCGCATCTGTAAGCCAGGTGATATATTGCCTCCATGGTAACGTCCCAAAGCATCTATAAATTCATACGTAATACAGGTTCCCGCATCTATCACCAACAGATTACAACCGGGACGTTGCTCGCTGGCTCCAACCACCGCCGCAATACGATCGTACCCCAATGTGCGAGGCGTTTCATACAAGTTCTCCACTGGAAGAGGAGTGTCAGCATCGAGCCATAACAACGGTATAGAAAGCGTATCCAGCCGTTGCTTCACTTGCTCTGTCAAATCAATAACGGTTGCCAATATAGCCTTTTTAAAAGTATATTTCTCACAAAAAGCAGGCAACAACTCCAGCGTATCGTTTGCGTCATAAACCACTTCCAACAACTTTTGCTCATCAAAAGCTGCCAGTTTGGCTACTGTATTACCTATATCTATTATCAGATTTATCACAATCTACGTTCATTTTGCGGCGCAAAGGTACAATTAATATTGTCACATTTAGCGATTGGAGATAGTTTTTTTAAAAGCTACGCTCAATAGAAGGAGATTCCAAAACTTCCCTGCGGCATCTAACAAAGATATATCCTGCATAGAAAAGACATGAAAAATCGGAAAAAGAGAACAATGCACAACCCACACCGTACCAAGTCCGCACCAACTCCTAACCTACTCCTAACCAACTCCCAATAGATAGACACGGAGATGACACAGATTTCATAAGGGGAAAATACCGACCGAAAAGAAAAATAGAACAATTCATTCCCAAACGTCAACTGCCAACCTTTACTTTGGAAAGATTTTATATTTTTTCATCCGACTAACCACTGTATTCCATTGTTTTTTTCTACCTTTACAGCTTGTTGGAGATTCTACACTCCACTACAAAAACAAGAAAAGAAAAAAATAATATATATAATGACTCACAAATGGAATTATTTACCCATTACAACCGAACGGGCAGAAGCAAGCCAGACATTAGCCAAAGAATTGGGTATTAGCCCAATATTAGGCAGATTACTGACTGGACGGGGAATTTCTACAACTGCACAAGCTAAGAAATTCTTCCGCCCCCAACTACCCGACCTGCACGACCCGTTCTTAATGAAGGACATGGATATGGCCGTGGAACGCCTGAACAAGGCAATGGGGAAAAAAGAGCGTATTCTGGTATATGGAGACTATGATGTAGACGGCACTACAGCCGTATCACTGGTCTACAAGTTTATCCAACAGTTTTACTCGAATATCGACTACTATATACCCGATCGTTACAATGAAGGGTATGGTGTATCGATAAAAGGGGTGGACTATGCTGCCCAAACAGGAGTAAGTTTGGTTATCGTATTAGACTGCGGCATCAAAGCCGTAGAAGAAGTAGCCTATGCCAAAGAGAAAGGGATAGACTTCATCATCTGCGATCACCATGTGCCCGACGCTGTATTGCCACCGGCTGTGGCTATTCTGAATGCCAAAAGAGAAGACAACACTTACCCTTACGAACATTTATCCGGCTGCGGAGTGGGATTTAAATTCATGCAGGCCTTTGCCATCAGCAACGGTATAGAATTTCATCATCTTATTCCGCTGCTCGATTTAGTAGCGGTAAGTATTGCCTCGGATATTGTGCCCATTATGGGGGAAAACCGCATCTTGGCTCACCACGGACTGAAACAGTTGAACAGTAACCCCAGTGTGGGATTAAAAGCTATTATTGATGTGTGCGGACTGACTGACCGAGAAATTACCGTAAGCGACATTGTATTTAAAATAGGTCCGCGTATCAATGCTTCCGGACGCATACAGAATGGCAAAGAAGCTGTAGACCTGCTCACCGAAAAAGACTTCTCGGCAGCATTGGAAAAAGCAGGCCAAATCAACCAATATAATGAAACGAGGAAGGATTTGGATAAAAGCATGACCGAAGAAGCAAACCAGATAGTAGAAGAGCTGGAGGGCTTAGCCGACCGCCACTCTATCGTGCTGTATAATGAAGACTGGCACAAAGGGGTGATTGGTATCGTAGCTTCCCGACTGACCGAAGTCTATTTCCGCCCGGCAGTGGTACTGACCAGAACGGACAATCTAGCTACCGGCTCGGCACGCTCTGTAGCGGGATTTGATGTATACAAAGCGATAGAGTATTGCCGCGACTTACTGGAAAACTTTGGTGGACATACGTATGCGGCCGGATTATCTATGAAAGTAGAGAATGTACCGGAATTCACCCGGCGCTTTGAGGAGTTTGTGGCTGAAAACATCCTGCCCGACCAGATGAGCCCCGTCATTGACATTCATGCAGAAATAGACTTCCGGGATATTACCCCGAAATTCTTCAACGACCTGAAAAAGTTCAACCCTTTCGGACCAGAAAACGTAAAACCTGTATTTTGCACGCACCATGTCTACGATTATGGTACGAGCAAGGTGGTAGGACGGGATCAAGAGCACATAAAACTGGAACTGGTAGACAACAAGTCGAACAATGTAATGAATGGAATTGCTTTCGGACAAAGTTCGCATGTGCGCTACATCAAAACCAAACGCTCGTTTGATATCTGCTACACCATCGAAGAAAATACACATAAACGCGGAGAAGTTCAACTGCAGATTGAAGACATCAAACCCAATTAATACTGTAAACGTATCGCTGCAAGTGCATCAAGAAATTTTAAAACAATACTGGGGATACGACTCTTTCAGAGGAATCCAGGAAAAAATCATCGACAGCATCAGCCAAGGGAAAGATACCCTAGGGCTGATGCCTACCGGTGGTGGAAAATCTATCACTTTTCAGGTACCGGCAATGGCCATGGAGGGAATTTGCTTGGTAATCACCCCACTGATTGCACTGATGAAAGACCAGGTACAAAACCTCAAAGCAAGAGGTATCAAAGCTCTGGCCATCTACTCCGGCATGAACCGGCAAGATATCCTTACCACTCTGGAAAACTGCATCTTCGGAAATTACAAGTTTCTCTACATATCACCCGAACGGCTGGATACTGAAATATTCCGTGCCAAATTGCAGAAAATGAATGTCTGCATGATAACGGTGGATGAAAGCCATTGTATCTCTCAATGGGGGTATGACTTCAGACCTGCCTATTTGAAGATAGCCGACATACGAGAATTACTACCCGGCGTACCTGTGCTGGCCTTGACAGCTACTGCCACTCCGGAAGTAGTAAAAGACATACAGGCCAAGCTGCATTTTCGCAAGGAAAATGTATTCCAGATGAGTTTTGAGCGCAGTAATCTGGCTTACGTAGTGCGAAAAACAGAAAATAAAGCAGAAGAACTGCTGCACATTCTACACCGGATAAACGGAAGTGGTATCATCTATGTACGTAACCGCAGACGAACCAAGGAAATAGCCGAATGGCTAAACACCCAAAACATCACAGCCGACTTCTATCACGCCGGACTGGATGATGCTGCCAAGGATATCCGCCAACAGCGATGGCAAAAAGGAGAAAGCCGCATCATGGTAGCCACCAATGCCTTTGGCATGGGAATAGATAAACCAGATGTACGCTTGGTGATACACGTAGACTTACCCGATGCTATCGAGGCTTATTTTCAGGAAGCCGGCAGGGCGGGACGTGACGGAGAGAAATCATATGCCATCATCCTATATGCGCAATCGGATCAAAGCAACTTAAAGAAACGCATAACCGACTCTTTCCCTGAAAAGGAATACATAAAATCAGTCTACGAGAATCTACAGTATTATTACGAAATGGCTATGGGAGATGGACTGGAGTGCGTGCGTGAATTCAACATTGATGACTTTTGCCGAAAATTCAAATATTTTCCGATACAAGTAGACAGTGCTTTGCGAATATTGACCCTGGCCGGTTATCTGGAATATACCGACGAACGAGACAATGCTTCACGGCTGCTGTTTACCCTACGGAGGGATGAACTATACAAACTGCATAACCTGGATGAAAATACCGACAAACTGATTCAAACCGTTTTACGGTCATATACAGGATTATTTACCGATTACGCTTTCATCAATGAAGATTTGCTAGGCACCCGAACAGGCTTATCGCGCAGGCAAATCTACGAAGTGCTCATCAACCTGGCCAAGATGCACATCGTAAGTTACATTCCAAGAAAAAAGACACCTTATATAATATATACGAAAGAACGAATAGACACCCAGTTCATCCGACTACAACCTGCCGTATATGAAGAGCGCAAAGAACGATACGTGCGACGCATAGAAGCTATGCTGGAGTATGTCAACATGAACCATGTATGCCGCAGCAAAATGCTGCTGCGCTATTTCGGTGAAAAAACCGACCATAACTGCGGACAATGCGACGCCTGCATACAGCAAAAAAAGAAGAAATCGGCCAACACTGCCCAGACATGGCAAACTGATATTCTACAAATATTGGCTGACGGTCCGCAAACACCAGCACACATCTACAGCCAACTGAAAAGCGATGATGCAGAAAGGGTGGCAGAAGCTATAGAACAGCTTATCGACTTAGATAAAATCTGCCTGCAGAATGGCTTTTTACAAATTAAAGAAGAATAATCTTTCGCTTACTATGCGAAATCCATTATTTTTGTAACTACAAACGATTTAATAACCAACTATCAACTGAATAACTATGGGATTCTTCAAATCTTTCTTCTCCGGAAAAAATGAAAGCCCGGAAAGCGAAAAGAAAAAATCAGAGCAAAAGAACTTTGAGATATTCAAATACGACGGCATGCGTGCACAGCGTATGGGCAGAACAGATTACGCTATAAAATGTTTCAATGAAGCACTCAAATTACAGGAAGACTTCGAAACAATGGGGTATCTGGCACAAGTATACATACAAAGTAATCAATTGGAAAAAGGACGCGAAATGCTGGAAAAAATGTGCACCCTGGAAAAAGAACATGTAGATACCTTTATAGCATTGGCCAATGTGTGCTACATGATGGAAGACTATCCGGCTATGGCAGATGCTGCCCAACATGCCATCCGCATAGAAGAAGGCAATGCCATGGCGCATTATCTGCTGGGAAAAGCCAACAACGAACAGGGAGACGGCATCATGAGCATAGCCCATCTGACCAAAGCCATCGTATTGAAAGATGACTTTACAGAAGCTCGCTTGCTACGCGCCGAAGCATTGGTCAACATGTGTCAGTACCGGGAAGCTATGGAAGATATTGATGCTGTTCTGGCACAAACTCCCGATGAAGAAAATGCTCTTCTCATCCGAGGCAAAATAAAAGAAATAACCGGTGAACAAGAAGCTGCCCAGGCCGACTACAGCCAAGTGATAGAGCAAAACCCATTCAATGAGAAAGCATTCCTCTATCTAGGGCAATTATTTATCGGACAAAAGAAATTGACCGAAGCTATCGCCTTATTTGACGAAGCACTGGAACTGAACCCCAACTTTGCCCAGGCTTATCATGAAAGAGGCAGAGCCAAACTACTGAATGGTGATAAAGAAGGCTCTTGGGAAGACATGAAGAAAGGCCTGGAACTCGATCCGCAAGAAGCCAAAAATCTGAACGGACAGTACGATAATCAAGCATTAAACAGACAGACTGATATATTAGGACTCTAGCCTCATCAACTAGAAAAATAAAAAAATATCATTTTTAGTTTGTTTTTAAAATAAAAGTATTACATTTGCCGTTGTATTAAAAACAAAAAGACAATAATCGCATGATTTTATTTACTTATACATACCGATTCTTCTTTTACTTTTACTTTAGCCAAAAAGTAGAGCGGGAGTTTGTATGTATCAAGTGACAGTGATACTTAAGAACTGAATTATAAAACAAAACACATACAAATCCCGCTCCACTGACATGGATGCGGGATTTTTATTTATACAGAAAAGGAAAGAACATGAAAAGAATAGCCATCCAAGGAACATTGGGTTCATACCATGAGATTGCAGCTCATCAGTATTTTAAAGATGAAGAGATAGAACTCATCTGCTGTGCTACCTTTGAAGATGTATTCAAGACTATTCATAAGGACAGTCAAACCATTGGCATGCTGGCTATCGAAAACACCATTGCCGGAAGCCTGCTACACAACAACGAATTACTGCGCCAAAGCGGCACGCAAATTATAGGTGAATGCAAACTTCGTATTTCTCACAGTTTTGTCTGCCTGCCTGATGAGGATTGGAAAGATATCAAAGAAGTAAACTCTCACCCCATAGCACTGATGCAGTGCAGAGAGTTCCTGGCACAGCACCCCACTATCAAAGTAGTAGAAGGAGAAGATACGGCCAGAAGTGCAGAAACGATACAGAATAAACAGCTGCACGGACATGCCGCTATTTGTTCGAAAGCGGCTGCCGAACGATACGGCATGAAGATACTGCAAGAAGGCATCGAAACCAACAAGCATAACTTTACACGCTTTCTAGTAGTGGCCGACCCCTGGCAGGTAGATGAAATCAACAGACACCGGACAAAGGAAACCAACAAGGCCAGCATGGTATTTACACTGCCACATACAGAAGGAAGCTTGTCGCAAGTGTTGTCTATCTTATCTTTCTATAAAATCAACTTAACTAAAATACAGTCTCTCCCGATTATAGGCAGGGAATGGGAATATCAATTCTACATAGATATCGTATTCGACCATATGCTGCGGTATAAACAGGCGATAGCTGCTATTTTACCGCTTACCAAAGAATTAAAAATATTGGGAGAATACGAATCGGTAGACTAAACATAGGATACTAACCACTTAAGAAGCAAATCAATGAACAACCAGAATTACACACCGGCCAACAGACTGACAAACGTCAGTGAATATTACTTCTCTAGAAAATTAAAAGAAGTGGCCCAAATGAATGCACAAGGAATGGATGTTATCAGTTTGGGGGTTGGCAGCCCTGATATGCCTCCCTCAGAACAAAGCATAGAAACCTTGTGCCAAGCAGCCCATCAGACAGACGGACACGGTTATATGCCGTATATAGGCATTCCGGAACTTCGGCTAGGCTTTGCCAATTGGTATAAAAAATGGTACGGAGTGGAACTGGATGCCAACACTGAAATCCAACCGCTGATTGGTTCCAAGGAGGGTATACTCCACGTGACGCTAGCATTCGTCAATCCAGGAGAACAGGTACTTGTTCCCAATCCAGGTTACCCCACTTATACATCACTCAGCAAATTACTGGGGGCAGAAGTGGTGAACTATCGTCTGAAAGAAGAAAATGGATGGATGCCCGACTTCGAGGAACTGGAACAGATGGATCTCAGCCGGGTAAAACTGATGTGGACCAATTATCCCAATATGCCTACCGGTGCCAATGCTACTCCGGACCTTTACGAACAATTGGTGGCATTTGCTCATAAAAAAGGCATTATCATTGTAAATGATAACCCGTATAGTTTTATTCTGAACAATCACCCACTGAGCATACTCAGCACACCGGGCGCCAAAGATTGCTGCATAGAATTCAATTCAATGAGTAAAAGTCATAACATGCCCGGATGGCGCATCGGCATGCTGGCTTCCAACGCTCAATTTGTACAATGGATAGTGAAAGTGAAAAGCAATATAGACAGCGGCATGTTTCGCGCCGTACAATTAGCCGCGGCCAAAGCACTGGAGGCAGATGACAACTGGTATGAAGACAACAACAGGAACTACCGGAACAGAAGAAAACTAGCCGGCGACATTATGAAGGCCTTGCACTGCAGCTACGATGACAATCAGGTAGGAATGTTTCTTTGGGGAAGAATTCCGGAATATTACACAGACGTGGAAGAATTAACAGAACGAATACTGCATGAAGCGCACGTATTCATTACTCCCGGATTTATTTTTGGCAGCAACGGAAAACGATATATCCGCATTTCGCTCTGCTGCCAAGAAGAAAAACTTAAGGAAGCACTCTGCAGAATAGAGCAACTCAACAGCTTAAAAACAGCTTAAAAAAAAGATGGCTGATAACACTGAATAAGTACTTCATAAGGAGTACTTAAACCATTGATAGTAAGAAAAAACAGAAAAAGCCATTAATTATTTTATACAGAAAGTAGTTAATGCAACTTCTAAAGAACGAAAATATAAATCATCAAAATATAAGAGGTTATGGAACTTGACTTAATTCCCATCAAACTGGAAGGTATAGAAGACAAACGACCGCTGGTTATAGCCGGTCCTTGTAGCGCCGAAACAGAAGAGCAAGTAATGAACACAGCTAAACAATTGGCCGACAAAGGTTGCAAAATATTCCGTGCAGGTATCTGGAAACCTCGCACCAAACCAGGAGGTTTCGAAGGTGTGGGCGTAGAAGGACTGGCATGGCTGAAAGAAGTGAAGAAGGAAACTGGTATGTATGTCACTACCGAAGTGGCCACAGCCAAACATGTATATGAATGTCTGAAAGCAGGTCTCGACATGCTATGGATTGGTGCCAGAACCACAGCCAATCCCTTTGCCATGCAAGAAATAGCAGATGCACTGAAAGGAGTAGACATCCCTATCTTCGTAAAAAATCCGGTTAACCCTGATTTGGAACTTTGGATTGGTGCTTTGGAACGCATCAATGGAGCAGGACTGAAAAGGCTGGCAGCTATACACCGTGGATTCAGCAGTTACGACAAAAAGATATACCGCAACTTGCCGCAATGGCACATACCCATCGAACTGCGCCGCCGCATACCCAACCTGCCGATACTCTGCGATCCCAGCCACATAGGTGGCAAGCGTGAACTGATAGCCCCACTCTGCCAACAAGCTATGGACTTAGGATTCGACGGCCTCATCGTGGAAAGTCACTGTAACCCGGATGCCGCCTGGAGCGATGCAGCGCAACAAGTGACACCGGATGTACTGGATTATATCCTAAACTTACTGGTTATCAGGGATGTGACACAAAGTACCGAAAACTTGAATGTACTGCGTAAACAAATTGACGAATGCGACAACGAACTGATTCAGATACTAGCCAAACGAATGCGGGTGGCACGAGAAATCGGAACGTACAAAAAAGAGCACGATATGACCATCCTGCAAACCGGCCGATACAATGAAATATTAGATAAGCGAGGTTCGCAAGGTGCGCTTTGCGGTATGGATGCAGAATTTATCAAAAAAGTATTCGAAGCCATTCATGAAGAAAGCGTACGTCAGCAGATGGAAATAATCAATAAATAATACAGAAAGAATAGCACTCTTATGCTGGTCTTATCTGTGCATACTTATCACTTCAGCCATATACCTGTATGAGAATATTAATTTTAGGAGCCGGGAAAATGGGCTCGTTTTTTACCGATATGTTAAGTTTCCAACATGAAACTGCCGTTTTTGATACCAATCCCCACCAATTGCGCTTTGTGTACAACACCTATCGCTTTACCAGCCTGGACGAAATCAAAGACTTCGAACCAGAACTGGTTATCAATGCCGTAACGGTGAAATATACGCTCGAAGCATTCCGCATGGTACTGCCGGTACTTCCCAAAGACTGCATCATCAGTGACATTGCTTCCGTAAAGACAGGACTGAAATCATTCTACGAAGAAAGCGGATTCCGATTCGTTTCCACCCATCCTATGTTTGGTCCCACGTTCGCCAGTCTGAATAATTTAAGCAATGAAAATGCCATTATCATCAGTGAAGGAGATTACCTGGGAAAAATTTTCTTCAAAGACCTGTATCAAACGATGAAGCTGAATATCTTTGAATACACATTTGAAGAGCATGATGAAACGGTAGCCTACTCGCTCTCTATACCCTTTGTATCAACCTTTGCTTTTGCAGCAGTGATGAAACATCAAGAAGCGCCTGGAACCACCTTCAAAAAGCACATGGCCATAGCCAAAGGCTTGCTCAGTGAAGACGACTATCTATTACAAGAGATTCTCTTCAACCCCCGCACGAGCGCACAAGTAGAAAACATTCGATTAGAACTAAAGAAGTTACTGGAAATTATCACCAACAAGGATGCAGAAGGCATGAAAAAATACCTGTCGAAAATACGAATGCACATACGATAATTAGCACACATTATCGTATATTTGGAGCTGAAAAAGCAACCTGTTCGTATCATGAAAAAATTTATTATTCTTACAGCATGCGTGACATGTGCTCTTGCGGCTCATAGCCAAGGGCAAAAAATCACAGAACTAAACTATTGGTTTGACACACCCAACACCCTGCAGGGCAAAGCCATCTGGGAAGGAAACAGGCCACAAGATGCCGACTGGGAATCGCAATCCCTACCTATAGGAAATGGAAGTATCGGAGCCAACATCTTAGGTTCAATAGAAGCCGAACGAATTACATTCAATGAAAAGACACTTTGGAGAGGAGGACCGAATACTGAGCAGGGAGCAGATGCGTATTGGAATGTCAACAAGCAATCGGCTCACTTGCTGCCTGAAATCAGACAAGCATTTACGGATGGAAATCTTGATAAGGTTGATTTGCTGACCCGAAAGAATTTCAACAGCGAAGTTCCCTATGAGGCCCGGGAGGAAAAAGCATTCCGATTCGGCAATTTCACTACCATGGGAGAATTCTATATCGAGACAGGGCTCAGCACCATAGGAATGGAACAGTACAGAAGAGCCCTTTCGCTGGATTCGGCCATGGTCAATGTGCAATTCAAAAAGGATCGGGTAAATTACAGCAGAAGTTATTTTATCTCTTATCCGAATCAAATCATGGTTGTCCGGTATCGGGCCGACAAACCGGGCCAACAGAACCTTACTTTCAGCTATGCTCCTAATCCTGAAGCAGAAGGTGAAATAGAAGCCATCGGAAAGAATGAACTGGTATACCGGGGCAAACTGAAAAATAACCAAATGAACTTTGCTGTCCGCATACGGGCCATTCATCGGGGTGGTACATCCAATAACCTGAACAATAAACTCCAGATAACGCAGGCCGATGAAGTTATGTTTCTGATTACGGCCGATACGGACTACCGCATCAACTTTCATCCGGATTTTAAAGACCCGCGCACCTACGTAGGCGAAGAACCGATGAAAACTACGGAAGCATGGATGGAAAAAGCGGCCGCCATGACGTATGAAGAACTGCTGGAAGCACATTACCGGGATTACAGCCGCCTGTTCAAGCGCGTGCAGTTACATCTGAATCCGGAGGTTCCGGTGGCAGACCTTCCCATAAACAAGCGGCTGGAAAACTACCGGCAGGGAAAGCCTGACTATTATCTGGAACAACTCTATTACCAGTTTGGACGCTACCTGCTGATAGCCAGTTCCAGACCCGGAAACTTGCCGGCCAATCTCCAAGGTATCTGGCACAACAATGTGGATGGCCCTTGGCGGGTGGATTATCATAACAACATCAACCTGCAAATGAATTACTGGCCAGCCTGCTCTACCAACCTGGACGAATGTATGCTGCCCTTGATAGACTTTATACGTACGCTGGTGAAACCCGGCGAACAAACGGCTCGGGCTTATTTCGGAGCGCGCGGATGGACTGCCTCCATCTCCGGAAATATTTTCGGCTTTACTGCACCGCTCAGCAGTGAAGATATGTCGTGGAACTTTAATCCCATGGCCGGCCCCTGGCTGGCGACCCACGTCTGGGAATATTACGACTACACACGCAACAAACAATTCCTGAAAGATATAGGCTATGAACTGATAAAGAGCAGTGCGCAATTTGCAGTGGATTATCTATGGCACAAACCCGATGGCACGTACACAGCGGCTCCATCTACATCGCCCGAACATGGCCCCATAGACCAAGGGGCAACTTTTGTACATGCCGTGATACGGGAAATATTGCACAATGCCATCGATGCCAGCAAAGTGCTTAAAGTAGATACCCAAGAACGCAAACAATGGCAGGAAGTGCTGCAAAAACTGGCACCTTACCGAATAGGCAGATACGGGCAACTGCTGGAATGGTCGACAGATATAGATGATCCCAAAGATGAACACAGACACGTAAACCATCTGTTCGGTCTTCATCCGGGACACACCATCTCTCCCATCACAACCCCCGAACTGGCGCAGGCTTCCAAAGTAGTTCTGAATCATCGGGGAGACGGTGCTACAGGATGGAGCATGGGGTGGAAATTGAACCAATGGGCCCGCTTAATGGATGGCAATCATGCTTATCTGCTTTTTAAAAATCTCTTGAAAAACGGTACATTGGATAATCTGTGGGATACACATCCGCCCTTTCAGATAGACGGCAACTTTGGCGGTACGGCCGGCATTACGGAGATGTTGCTGCAAAGCCATATGGGCTTCATACAGTTACTGCCGGCCCTGCCGGACAGTTGGCAGGAAGGGTCGGTAAAGGGATTGCGTACACGCGGAAACTTTGAAATAGATATGGAGTGGAAAGGCGGAGTGCTGCAAAAGGCTACCGTTACATCACACGCAGGGGTCTTCTGCCAGATTAGGTATAACGACCAGCTTATATCATTTCCTACACAAGAAGGAAAGCGATATGCTGTTTCTGTTTCAAACGGACGTTTGATGAAAAAAGCACTGTAAAAGAGTAAGCTTTCTTGTATCTTATCCAAATTCCAGCTGATTACAATCTCCTACAAAGAGATAACTATTACTGCAAAATTACCCCCAAACGGCTGATAATAAAACATCAACCGTTTGGGGGTAATTGATGGTTCCATACGAAAAAAAACAGCCCCAAACCATGCAACCGGCTGTATATTTCTGAATGAACAGCAGAAAAACTTCCGGCAACTGCATAAGATTTATAAACGGCAGTGCCGTTTATAAAAGCGACAGCGGCGTTTATATAAACGGCATCGTCGTTTGTACAAGCGGCAGTGCCGTTTATAGTTTTCTCTCAGCTTCGGGCAACTTTGCAGGTAAGTAAAAAGACTTACTTTACCTCTTCCAGATAAATCACACGGCTGGCGTAATCATTCTGCCTGTCATAATTCACCCGGTGCGCATAGGGTATTTCCAATCCGTTGGCCATCAGATAAGCACCGCTGAAGATTTTACCCTCATATTTCAACGGCTCGTAATCTATGCGATTCAATTCACGCACCCGGTAGTTCTTGTGCGCATCCAGTCCGGCCATCTTTACTCTGGGCAAATGCTGATTACAGAAATGTTCCGTCTTCCACCAATAAAATACGGCCTTCTCTTTATCCTCAGACACATACATTAAGGAAGCCAGCCCTAAATGATCATAAGGAGATACCAGACGGTATATATCCCCCAGCTGCACCACCGGACGAATCGCCTTATATTCGGCTATCGCCTTTCTGCAAAAGTCTTTTTCTTTATCAGTCATATTCTTGGGCTGAATTTCCATACCCAGCCTTCCACTCATCGCCACATCAATCCGGTATTTCAGTGGAATGGAACGCCCTGTCTGATGATTGGGGGCAGCACTGATATGAGAAGCCATCGCTATAGCCGGAAAGAAATAGGAAGTGCCCCACTGCATATAAATCCGCTGTAGAGCATCCGTATTGTCACTTACCCAAAACTCGTCGAAATAAGGCAATAAGCCATAATTGGCACGTCCGCCCCCACTGGCACAAGCCTGAATAGTTAAATCGGGATAACGGGCACGAATACGCCGGCAGATATTCTCCAGCCCTTTGTGATAATCCACATACAGGTGGCTTTGCTTATCGGCAGCCAAATAGTGAGACCCGTGATTCATGACAGACATATTGGCATCCCACTTGATATAATCCAATTCCGGATAAGCCGTCATAAGGTCGTCTACTACTTTTACTACAAAGTCTTGTACTTCAGGGTTGGCCAAATCGAGCACTACCTGCGTTCCGCCCCGTCCTAAAACCGGTTCTCGCTTTGGTGCCTGAAGAATCCAGTCAGGATGCTTCTCATACAGTTCACTCGATATATTGGCCATTTCCGGCTCTATCCAAATACCTAATTTTATGCCATGCTTCTTAGCGTCTCTCAGCAGCCCTTCTATGCCATCGGGCAGTTTGGTCTTATCTACTACCCAATCGCCTAAAGAAGACGTATCGTTCTTTCTGGGGTATTTATCACCAAACCAGCCATCATCCATCACAAACAGTTCGCCCCCCATGGAAGAGATGTCGCTCATCATTTGCTCCATCCCCTGCTGATTAATATCAAAGTAGACTCCTTCCCAGCTGTTCAGCAGAATCTTACGGGGCACAGATCCATGTGCCAATTTATATCGTCTGGCCCATCTATGAAAATTACGACTTGAGCCGCTCAGTCCCTCCGCGCTATAGGTCAGCGCCAATGCAGGAGTAGTGAACACTTCGTTCTTCTGCAAGGCATACATGGAATTATCTTCGTTGATACCAGCAAAGAAATGATGGTATTCATCTTCACGTGTATCAATGCGCAATCTGTAATTTCCGCTGTAACAAAGAGCTGCACCGATTACGCGGCCTGTATTTTCCTGAGGCTTTCCATCCAAGGAGAACATCACCTCGGCATGGGCGGTCTGAGCATTGCGCACTCCATCTTTATTTTTAATCACTTTCATTCCGGCCGACAAAGGCTCTTGCACTACCTGGCCCTCATTGGCCCAGGCGCCGTGTAAATGCGACAACCATACTTGTCCTCTGCGAACAGGCAAATAAGCCGAGGCAAACTGATGCAGCATGACCGGCTTTTTCTCCTGGTGCTTGATTTCTGTCCAGGTCTCAATCACATCTACATCTTTATAGGCCCGGTAACAGATATCTAAATAAAAAGGATAGATTTTATCCTTCAAATGAATAACGGTCGTTTCCCGGGTATCTTCCTCCTTCGTCGATACGTCTACTACCTCCATCTGCAAAGTCATATTGCCATCGGCATGCTTTACTGCCAATGCTGCTTCATCGGGACAAGACATACCATAGACGGGGAAACCGTTTTTAGCAGGTTCTACCTCTGCTATACACTGCAACTCTGATTCTGATAAACGCTCTCCGTAATACAACTGCTTGAATTCTCCACCAACGGGGGCCAAGAGAACAAGCGAAGTTCCTGGAGTGGATACACAAACCTGCTGTGCCATCAGTACAGATGATAATAAGCAAGTTCCCAAACCTACCTTCAATCTTCTACTAGCATTCATGTTTTTCAATTTTTTCGTTAGATCTTATACTATTTAAGTATCACAAATATAGATGAAAAATACGAAAAGACCACAACGGATAAATAAAAATAAAAGCAAAGATTTCGGGCAAATGCAACAAAAATTAAATAAGTAAAAGAATAAAAGTCTTTCTTTTTTCATGGGAAGTATCTATTTTTGCTCTTGCATTATGTAAATAACCCCTAAAACGAATAAAAACGATGCTTACTCAAATTATTAACGGACGCATATTTACCCCCCAAGGTTGGCTGAACGAAGGTTCTGTGTTGATAAGAGACGGAAAAATTCTCGAAGTGACAAACTGCGATTTAGCACTGATTGGTGCTAAAATGATTGACGCCAAAGGTATGTACATCGTACCTGGCTTTGTATGCATGCACGCACACGGTGGCGGTGGCCATGACTTCACGGAATGTACAGAAGAGGCATTCCGCAGTATTATTGATGTACACCTGCAACACGGAGCAACGAGTTTCTTCCCCACTCTTTCTTCCTCGCCATTCAGCAAACTGCACCAGGCTGCAAAAATCTGCGAACAATTAATGGAAGAACCCGACAGCCCGGTACTGGGGCTTCACATCGAAGGTCCCTACTTGAATCCGAAGATGGCCGGTGGATTATATGCCGACCAGATAAAGGAAATTGAAGAACAAGAGTACAAGGATTTAGTGGAAAGTACGCACTGCATCAAGCGGTGGGATGCTTCACCGGAATTACCCGGAGCTTTGGCATTTGCTTCTTACCTGAAAGAAAAAGGTATCGTTGCTGCCGTGTCACACAGCGAGGCTGAATATGATGACATCAAAGCCGCTTACGAAGCAGGCTTTACACACGCTGCTCATTTCTACAATGCCATGCCCGGATTCCATAAACGTAGAGAATATAAATACGAAGGAACCGTGGAAAGTGTCTACCTCACCGACGGCATGACCATCGAACTGATAGCCGACGGCATCCACTTACCAGCCACCATCCTGAAGCTGGCCTACAAACTGAAAGGCGTAGAGCACACTTGTCTGGTAACCGATGCCTTGTCGTATGCCGCCGGAGAAAATACTGAAATCCGCAATGAAAAAGTTATCATAGAAAATGGCGTATGCAAGTTAGCCGACCGTTCTGCACTGGCTGGCAGCATCGCTACCTGTGATGTACTGGTACGTACCATGGTAAAAGCCGGCGTTCCGCTGGGTGATGCCTTGCGCATGGCGTCTGAAACCCCGGCCCGCATCATGGGAGTGTTCGACCGTAAAGGCTCTCTGCAAAAAGATAAAGACGCAGACATTCTTATCTTAGACAATGAACTGAATGTCCGCGCTGTATGGCAAAACGGAATCTGCAAAATGCAAAACTTTTAATCGAACTAAATTGTTACAAACAAAAAGATAATCATCATTAAATTTATCTGTATATGAAACAAATGAAAATTTCTGCAATTGTGCTGAGTAGCGCTATTTTATTGGCAAGTTGTGGCACTATGAATAATACAGCCAAAGGTACTGCCATTGGTGGAGGTTCCGGAGCAGCAGCCGGTGCCATTATAGGTGGACTTATCGGTAAAGGTAAAGGAGCGGCCATCGGTGCTGCCGTAGGTGGTATTGTCGGAGCTGGCACAGGAGCGGCCATCGGTCACAGAATGGACAAAAAAGCCGCAGAAGCTGCTAAAATTGAAGGCGCGCAAGTGGAAAAAGTCACCGACAACAACGGATTGGCTGCCGTCAAGGTATCTTTTGAATCGGGCATTCTGTTCGGATTCAATTCCTCTGCTTTGAACAACACTTCTAAATCTTCTTTAAGAGAACTGGCTCAGATTCTGAAAGATGACCCGACTACCGACATTGCCATCATCGGACATACTGACAAAGTAGGTACCTATGAAGCCAATATCAAAGTGTCTAAGAATCGCGCTTATGCTGTAGAAAACTATCTGCAGGACTGCGGTGTATCACCTGCTCAATTTAAAAAAGTAGAAGGTGTAGGCTATGACCAATACGACGAGAGCATGACTGCTCAACAGAACCGCCGCGTGGAAGTCTACATGTATGCCAGCAAGCAAATGATTGAAGAGGCACAAGCCGGAAAATAATCTTGAAATAAAAAAAACTGGGCTATTCTTTTGTCGTTTCAAATAAAAGCGTACCTTTGCATCTCGTTAAACAAAGGTTATCGCCGATATAGCTCAGTTGGTAGAGCAACGCATTCGTAACGCGTAGGTCGCCGGTTCAAGTCCGGCTATCGGCTCTCTGCAAAAGAGGTGTATCGTGATATACGATACACCTCTTTTGTTGCTTAAACCGTGTTATCAATCCCAGAATAATTATGCGCCGAAGAACCCTACGAACCATCATCGCAAGTCTGACAGCACTCACCGTAATGGCTATATTTTTGGCCGGTATCCTATATTACTTTTTGTTCAGTTCGCAATTCTACCCCCAACAGACTGTTTACATCTACATAGGTGCTCATGATTCGGCAACTTCTGTCTACCAACAAGTGCAGCGTATTGGAAAAGCACATAATATGACGGGATTTAAATGGCTGGCTTCCTACAGAAAATACGACCAACATATGCGAACTGGCCGGTATGCCATCTACCCACAAGATAACGCATACCAAGTGTTTCATAGAATATACAGAGGACATCAGACACCGATAAATCTTACCATAGGAAGCGTACGCACATTAGACAAACTGGCCAAGAGCTTGGGAAAACAATTGATGATTGATTCTGCCGAAATAGCCCGGCAAATGAACGATAGCCTCTTTTATCAGAAACTAGGCTATCAGAAAGAGTCATTGCCCTGCCTATTCATACCCAATACATACGAAGTGTATTGGAACATCAGTGTAGATGCTCTCTTTCAACGTCTACAGAAAGAGCATGAACGCTTTTGGAATCAGTCCAGACTGGAAAAAGCCAAAGCTATCGGAATGACTCCCGAAGAAGTGGGTACACTGGCTTCTATCGTAGAAGAAGAAACCAACAACAAGACCGAAAGACCCATCGTGGCAGGATTATACATCAACCGATTACACAAAGGAATGCCTTTACAAGCTGATCCTACCATCAAATTTGCGGTGCAAGATTTCGGGCTGCGCAGAATTACACAGAACCTGCTACAAACAGATTCACCCTACAATACATACCAGAACCCCGGACTTCCTCCCGGACCTATACGTATTCCTACTCCGGCCGGAATAGATGCCGTTCTTAATTATACAAAACACTCCTATCTATATATGTGTGCCAAAGAAGATTTTTCAGGTACACATAACTTTGCATCCAGTTATACTGCACATATGAACAATGCACGTAAATATTGGAATGCACTCAATAGAAGAAAGATTTTTAAATAAAAAAGATACAATGTAAAAGCAAAAGCTTATATTTGCGGATAGCGAGAAAAACAATACCTAAAGGTTAACACTTAAACTATCCGATATGAGCAAACAACTCTTACTTGGCGACGAAGCCATCGCACAAGCTGCATTAGATGCCGGACTATCAGGTGTATATGCCTATCCCGGCACTCCTTCAACAGAAATTACCGAGTATATCCAGTCGATGCCCATCACAGCTGAACGACAGATTCATAACCGGTGGTGCACCAACGAAAAAACTGCCATGGAAGCTGCACTTGGCATGTCATTTGCCGGAAAGCGTTCACTGGTCTGCATGAAACATGTAGGTATGAATGTAGCAGCAGACTGTTTTATCAATGCGGCCATAACGGGAGTAAATGGAGGCATGATTGTCATCGCAGCCGATGACCCCAGTATGCACTCTTCACAAAACGAACAAGACAGCCGCTTCTACGGAGATTTTTCACTGATACCCATGTATGAACCAAGCAATCAGCAGGAAGCTTACGACATGGTATATAACGGGTTCGAATTCTCAGAACAAACAGGTGAACCCTTACTTATACGCATGGTGACCCGCTTGGCCCACTCACGTTCCGGAGTGGAACGTAAAGCGCAGAAAGACACCAACAAACTTTCATTCAGTGATGACCCAAGACAGTTCGTTTTACTTCCGGGCATCGCTCGCAAACGCTACAAAGCCCTACTCACCAAGCAAGCCGCATTCGTAGAAGCTTCTGAAAATTCACCCTATAATCAATACATAGAAGGCCCCAATAAAAAACTAGGCATCGTAGCTTGTGGCATCGGCTACAACTACCTGATGGAAAATTATCCGGAAGGATGTGAATACCCTGTACTAAAAATTGGACAATACCCGCTGCCAAAAAAACAACTGCTAAAACTTATAGATGAGTGCGACGAAGTGCTCGTACTGGAAGACGGACAACCTTTTGTGGAAAAACAACTGAAAGGGTATTTAGGAAGAGGTATCAGTGTGAAAGGGCGCCTGGACGGAACCTTATCACACGACGGTGAATTAAACCCCGATTCCGTAGCCAAAGCTTTAGGCATGGAAAATAAAGCTGCATTCTCTGTTCCGTCGCTAGTGGAAATGCGACCGCCTGCCTTATGTGAAGGATGCGGACACCGGGATATGTATACCGTATTGACACAGGTGTTGAAAGAAGAATATCCCGAACACAAAGTATTCAGCGACATTGGATGCTATACACTCGGTGCCGGTGCACCATTCCACGCCATAAACTCTTGCGTAGACATGGGAGCCTCCATCACAATGGCTAAGGGAGCAGCCGATGCAGGCCTACATCCGGCCGTTGCTGTAATAGGAGATTCTACCTTTACACACTCTGGCATGACTGGATTACTGGATTGTGTCAATGAAAATACACCTATAACCATAATCATATCCGACAATGAAACTACCGCTATGACAGGAGGACAGGATTCGGCCGGAACCGGACGTCTGGAAGCTATCTGCAGCGGAATTGGAGTAAACCCCGAACATATCCGCGTGGTTATTCCCTTAAAGAAGAACTACGAAGAAATGAAACAGATACTTCGTGAGGAAATCGAATACAAGGGCGTTTCAGTCATCATTCCAAGAAGAGAATGCATTCAGACATTAGCACGTAAAAAACGAAACAAGTAACAGCCATGAAAAAAGATATTATCCTTTCAGGCGTAGGAGGTCAAGGTATCCTCTCTATCGCCGCTATTATCGGTAAAGCAGCCCTCAAAGACGGTCTATACATGAAGCAAGCGGAAGTTCATGGTATGAGCCAACGAGGAGGAGACGTTCAGTCAAACCTGCGTATCAGTGATAAACCTATAGCTTCTGATTTGATTCCTACCGGGAAATGCGACCTGATTATCTCACTGGAACCGATGGAAGCGCTACGCTATTTACCGTATCTCAGCAAAGATGGATGGCTGGTAAGCAACCAAGTGCCGTTTATAAATATCCCTAACTACCCTGCAGAAGAAGATATTCATGCTGAACTAAATAAGTTACCGCACAAAATTATCCTCAATGTAAATGAAGCTGCCAAGGAAGCAGGATCACCCAGAGTGGCTAACATCGTGCTACTGGGCGCTACCATTCCTTTCTTAGGCATTGACTATGCTAAAATTCAAGACAGCATCCGCGAACTGTTCCAACGTAAAGGTGAAGCGGTAGTGGAAATGAACCTCAAAGCACTGGCTGCAGGCAAAGAAATTGCAGAACAGTTAATGCAGGACAGATAGAAAAAAACGCACTAGCCATGAATAACAAATACTGGGAAGAGGAAATCGAAACCATGCCGCAGGAAGACCTGCGGCATTTGCAACTTAATAGACTGAAAAAAACGATACGTCTGGCTGCCAATGCTCCTTATTATAAAAAAGTTTTCGAAGAATATGGAATCACTCCGGATACTATTCAGACTATCGATGACATTCAGAAACTGCCATTCACTACAAAAGCCGATATGAGAGCTAACTACCCCTTTGGGCTAGTAGCTGGAAACCTGAAAGAAGATGGCGTACGCATACACTCGTCTAGCGGCACTACAGGAACTCCCACTGTGATTGTACACTCACAGCATGACTTGGATTCTTGGGCGAATTTGGTAGCCAGATGTCTATACATGGTAGGTATTCGGAAAACGGATGTTTTTCAAAACAGTTCTGGATACGGAATGTTTACCGGCGGACTAGGCTTTCAATATGGTGCAGAACGGCTAGGAGCACTGACCGTACCTGCAGCAGCCGGAAACAGGCAAACAGGTTCCAAACGGTGAAATCGGCGAATTGGTCTTAACGACCCTAGACCGTGAAATGATGCCTTTAATACGCTACCGCACACGTGATTTGACCAGAATCCTGCCAGGAACTTGCCCCTGCGGACGTACACACCTGCGCATTGACCGTATAAAAGGCAGAAGCGATGATATGTTTATTATCAAAGGGATCAATATCTTCCCCATGCAGGTAGAAAAGATTCTACTGCAATTTCCATCCTTAGGAAGCAACTATCTGATCACACTGGATACCATTAACAATCAAGATGAAATGATAGTTGAGGTTGAATTAAGCGATCTTAGCACAGATAATTACATTGAACTGGAAAAAATACGCAAAGATATAACCAGACAACTAAAGGATGAAATACTTGTCACCCCAAAAGTAAAACTGGTAAAAAAAGGCTCCCTACCACAGAGTGAAGGAAAGGCAATCCGCGTGAAAGATTTACGAAACAACCAATAAATAGACGAAAAAGGAGAGCAATCAAGTAAATGATTACTCTCCTTTTTGTATAAGGAGCCGCACTGGTGATGAGATGAAACTCCGAAAGACAGGATTTGAGTGTTCCCTTTTCTTTGTAATCCACCGACTCAAGGTTACCCCGAAGGGCGTGGCCCGCCATTGAAAAGGAAAACTAGTCTCGGCATTTCATAATTATTTGAAGAGTTTCCCAATCTAACCAATGCGGCTATTTTTTTCTAAAACAAAGATAAGAAGATTCTCCGAAAGAAGCAAGAAATTCAAATAGATTTATTCAAATTGACTCAGAAATGCACCTTCCAATAAAAACGATGTGCTGACTACCCTCAGGTAACCAGCACATCTTATTCTTATCGTTTCTAAGAGCTTATGCAGCTTTTGCTTTAGCAACAATAGCCTTGAAAGCTTCCGGATGATTCATTGCTAAATCAGCCAATACCTTACGGTTAATTTCGATACCAGCTTTGTGCAGAGCACCCATCAACTTAGAGTAAGACAAACCTTCGAGTCTTGCAGCAGCGTTGATACGTTGAATCCACAATGCACGGAAGTTTCTTTTCTTATTCTTACGGTCACGGTAAGCATAAGTCAGACCTTTTTCCCAAGTATTTTTAGCAACGGTCCAAACATTTTTTCTTGCACCAAAGTAACCTCTGGTCAATTTCAAAATTTTCTTTCTTCTTGCTCTAGAAGCAACATGATTTACTGATCTTGGCATAGTTTTACATGATTTTGAATGTTAGCGCCGTTTATATTCACGGACTTAAAGCTAAGACATTCGGTTAATAACTTTAATACTTTAGTACGCTTTAAGATTACTTCATTGCTAAAAGTTCTTTTACCTGACCTACATTTGTAATGTCAACAAGTGTAGAATGGCACAGATTTCTTTTTTGCTTTTTAGTTTTCTTAGTCAAGATATGACTATGAAAAGCGTGCTTTCTTTTGATTTTACCCGTTCCGGTAAGAGTAAATCTCTTTTTAGCACCGGAGTTCGTCTTGATCTTTGGCATCTTATTAAAACTTTTAAATTATTAAATATATGGCAACGCACTATACCTATGGCGTTACTCATTTTTATTCTTCTTCGGTTTCAGGTGCTTCTTTAGAAGCGGGTTGACTCGGTTTCGGAGCAGCAGTCTTCTTAGGCGCAGCCGCTTTTTTCGGAGACAATTGAATAATCATTCTCTTTCCCTCGAGCACCGGCATCTGATCTACTCTGGCATAATCTTCCAAGTCATTGGCAAAACGAAGCAGCAACACTTCACCCTGTTCCTTAAACAAGATAGAACGTCCTTTGAAGAATACGTAAGCCTTCACTTTATCGCCATCTTCCAAGAATCCCTTTGCATGCTTCAACTTGAAGTTATAGTCGTGATCATCAGTCTGAGGACCGAAACGAATTTCCTTCACGTTTACTTTTACCTGCTTTGCCTTTTGTTCTTTCTGACGTTTCTTTAACTGATAAAGAAATTTAGAGTAATCAATTATACGACAAACAGGGGGTTGTGCATTTGGAGAAATCTCCACGAGATCCGCTTCATGTTCTTCTGCCAATCTCAAGGCCTGAGCTATCGGATACACTTTTGATTCCACTTCATCGCCCACAATACGGACTTCCTTGGCACGGATTTGTTCATTAATCCGATGTTGCCCTTTTAAGTTGTCATTCTTCATTAAATAACCTTTACTTCCAGTTTGTTTTTTATTTATTACTACCAAATTATTATCAATTTATGCAAAAGCACCTTTTAAAGCATAAATGTATGTTCTGCTTCCACAATTGGCTGCAAAGTTACCATTTATTTATCATATTTTGAACTTCTTCTTGTATTTTTTTTGCGAAGTCCTCAATTTTTAAGGTTCCTTGGTCGCCTTCACCCTGCTTACGAACAGCTACTTCCTTGTTTTCGGCTTCTTTTTCGCCTACTACCAGCATGTAAGGAATACGCTTCATCTCATTGTCACGAATCTTACGTCCGATTTTCTCATTACGCTCATCAACGATGGCACGGACATCGTATCGCTTCAAGAGGTCCTTCACTTCATTGGCATAGTCATTGAATTTTTCGCTAATAGGCAAAATAGCTACCTGATCGGGAGTAAGCCATAAGGGGAATTTTCCTGCTGTATGCTCAATAAGCACAGCTACAAAACGCTCCATTGAACCAAACGGCGCACGGTGAATCATTACCGGACGGTGTTTCTGGTTGTCAGCACCCGTATATTCCAACTGGAAGCGTTCGGGCAAGTTGTAATCCACCTGGATGGTACCCAACTGCCAACGGCGACCAATGGCATCTTTTACCATAAAGTCGAGTTTCGGCCCATAGAAAGCAGCTTCGCCATATTCTATTTTTGCAGGCAATCCTTTTTCTTCGCAAGCTTCAATAATAGCCTGTTCAGCCTTTTCCCAGTTTTCGTCGCTACCGATATATTTTTCACGGTTCACCTTATCGCGCAGTGAAATCTGTGCTTCAAAATTCTGGAAATTCATGGATTTGAACACGATGGAAATAATATCCATTACGCGCAGGAATTCATCCTTCACCTGATCCGGGCGACAGAATAAGTGTGCATCGTCTTGCGTGAAGCTACGTACACGGGTCAATCCGTGTAGCTCACCACTCTGCTCATAGCGGCACACAGTACCAAATTCAGCCAAACGAAGAGGCAAATCTTTATATGAACGCGGAGAATTCTTGTAAATCATACAGTGGTGCGGACAGTTCATCGGCTTCAAGAAGTACTCTTCTCCTTCTTCCGGTGTCTGAATAGGCTGGAAAGAATCTTTTCCATACTTGGCATAGTGACCCGATGTGATATAAAGCAATTTATTTCCGATAGGCGGACACATTACTTCCTGATAGTCATAGCGAGCCTGGATACGACGCAAGAAGTCTTGCAGACGGATACGCAATGCTGTACCTTTCGGCAACCACATAGGCAATCCCTTACCTACTGTATCAGAGAACATGAACAAGTCCATTTCCTTACCAATCTTGCGATGGTCTCGCTTCTTGGCTTCTTCCAGCATCACCAGGTATTCATCCAGCATTTTTTTCTTAGGGAAGGTAATACCGTAGATACGAGTCATCATCTTACGGTCTTCCTGGCCTCTCCAGTAAGCACCGGCTACCGATGTCAGTTTGATAGCTTTGATAGGAGCCGTGGTCATCAAGTGCGGGCCGCGGCACAAATCCGTAAACGCACCTTGCGTATAGGTAGTGATATGACCGTCTTCCAGTTCTGAAATCAATTCGCACTTATAAGTTTCACCGCGGTCGCCAAACATTTTCAAGGCATCTTCCTTCGCAATATCCTGTCGAACCACGGCCTCTTTCTTGGCCACCAATTCAGCCATTTTCTTTTCAATGGCGGGCAGGTCGGCTTCCTTTATCGGAGTTTCTCCCGGGTCTACATCATAATAGAAACCATTTTCAATGGCAGGTCCGATACCAAACTGGATGCCGGGATAGAGTTCCTGCAAGGCTTCGGCCAACAAGTGCGCACTGGTATGCCAAAAAGCATGCTTTCCTTGTTCATCCTCCCATTTATAGAGAACCACTTCTGCATCCTGCTGAATAGGACGCCCCAAATCATAAATTTCACCGTTCACGCCACAAGCCAGCACATCCTGTGCCAAACGTGAGCTGATGCTTTCTGCTATCTGCAGCCCCGTTACTCCTTCGTTATATTCACGAACAGAGCCGTCTGGAAAAGTTATCTTTATCATACTATTGATGTTTATATTCTATTTACAACTCGCAAAAATAGCTAAATCTTTTTGATAATCTAGTATTTAGCAAAAAAATGTTATTATCTTCTCTCGGTAAATCTCTTAATGACATTATAGGCTGCCACTACCCCTAATTCACCGGCTTTGCTTAAATCAGACAAGCCTTGTTTGTTATCTCCTAAAAAGATATGCGTCAGCCCCCTGTTATAATAAGCTTCAGCAAAGTTAGGATTCAGTTCGATAGCCCTATCATAATCTTGCAAAGCTGCTCGATAATCCTTCAGATTGGCAGACACATTGCCTCGGTTATAATATGCATAGACAAAATCTGGAGCTAGATTAACCACCCGATCCAAATCTTTTTTTATGATGTCGTAATCTACCGCTTTCACCTGCTGTTTCTTCACTTCAGATCCTGCGGACATTTCATGAGCTTCTGTTTCGGCCTTTAAATATTCCAGTTGTTTGCAGCGCACCAATGCCCTCATGAAATAAGCTGGAAAGAACGTATCATCCAATAGAATACTCTTGGTAAAATCCTCTACCGAACTATCAAAGTCTTGCACCAGATAGAAATCCAGTCCACGCATAAATCGCTTCACCGCATTCTTTTCATCGGCTACTATATCGGAGGTATGAGCATCTATAAGAGCAAAATGAAAACGCACCTGTTCTTCTGTCAAAGGAGCTTCCATATTAGTGATGCGCAACACTTTGGGAAATACCTTTGCATGATTCAAGGCATCAATATATTTATGAAAATGAACCAAACGTTTTACCTCACTCACTTTTTCATAATAATTGAGTGCATACATTGGCTCCAGTTTTACCGTCACATTGCGGTCTTGTACTCTTCCACGATAATCACTGGTATATCGCTGAGACATTTCCGAATCATCTGCTATAACTATTTTCCGATAGTTTTCTACATTTTTATCTGATTTTTTGCGCGTCTTCTCATCCTTGTTATCTTGAGTATTCTTGTTGTCAGCCACGAGATTACTACTATTAGTTCCTGAAGCTGAAGCATTGTTGCGCTTATCTAATTGCATTTTCAATAGCTTATACTCATCCCGGTCGGCACCTTTCTTGTCGCCGATCTTCTTATATGCAGAGGCACGATGATAATAACCTGCTACAAAATTCGGATATTCGTCCAATACTTTAGAATAATCTTGAATAGCTCCTCGATAATCTCCCGTCTGCGCACGCAACACTCCTCTATTGAAGAGTGCCATCATATTATCCGGTTCCATTTTCAGCACAAAATCAAAATCTTCGATAGCCCGGTTATCATCCCCCACCCGGGCGCGAAGCAATCCCCGGTTATAATGGCCTATAAAGTTGTTCGGATCTATATCCAATGCCAGGTCGTAATCACTCATAGCCCCCCGCAGATTATCTTGATGAAAACGCACCAAAGCCCGGTTGACATAAAGTCCGGAATTACGCACACTCAGATGAATAGCCTGATTCAAATCGCCTTCCGCTTCCTTGTACAGACCCTGCTGAATGCGTACGATGGCACGTGCATTCCAACCATCGGCATTATATCTATCTAATTCTATAGCCTTATCAAAATCATGTAAAGCCTGAATGGTATCATTTTCCTTCAAATACACTTCGCCGCGCATCAGATAAGCCGGCGTATAGCGCGGAGCTATTACCAGCAATTTACCCAAGTCTTCTTTGGCAGCTAGATAATCCTCCTTTTGCATATGACACAAAGAAAGGTTGTGCCACAGCACCAGATTTTCGGGGTCGTACTTCAATGCCATCTGATAATCTTCTATAGCCCCGTCAAATTTCGCCTGTCGGATACGTGCCAATCCTCTTATCTGATATGCCCCTACTACAAAAGGATTTCTACGGATAGCCTCATCGCAATCCGACTCTGCTCCCTGAAAGTCCTCAAGGTTGATTTTAGCCAACCCTCTGAAAAAATAAGGCTCAAATAAATAAGGCTTCGCATTAATCACTTGATTAAAGTATTGAATGGAAAGCACGTAGTCTTCAAAATAGAGTGCATTACGAGCAATAGTCATCACCCGCTCTGTATTAATCTGCGCAAAGAGCAACGTGGGTAGCAGCATCAAGGCTGTCAATATCTTTTTCATCATGGAATCATCGAAATACTAGTAAACAAAGCAAAAATAACGCTTTTCGCTTACTTCATAGGATTATGCGAAGACTTTTTAATTTTTTTGAGCCTTTTACACCTTATTATATTCTTATCTGACAGTCTTGACACGATAAGTACAGTGCGCCTTTCCCTTGAGCATGGCATTCAGTTTGCCTTTAATCATTTGCTTGCGCAAGGCAGAAAGATGGTCTATAAACATGTGTCCTTCCAAGTGGTCGAACTCATGCTGCATTACACGTGCCAGATAGCCTTCCACCACTTCATCGTGTTCCACAAAGTTCTCGTCCATGTATTTCACATGAATCTTGGTGCCACGCTTCACAGACTCGTGAATTCCGGGCAAACTCAAGCATCCTTCTTCCATAGACACTTCTTCTCCACCTACTTCCAGTATGTGGGCATTGATATAACACTTACGGAAACCTTTATATTCCGGAAAGTCTTCAGACAAAACATCCAAATCAACTACAACCACGCGAATGGGCAAACCGATTTGCGGAGCAGCCAGCCCCACTCCATCTGCATGATCCATCGTTTCATACATATTAGCTATCAATTCCTTTAGATTCGGATAATCGGGAGTAATATCCTCGGCCACTTTTCTCAGTACAGGTTGTCCGTAGACATAAACAGGTAAAATCATTCTTCTTTATATATTAAAACGTTTATTTTCCAAATAGCTCTGCAGGATGATGGTAGCACTGATCTCGTCTACCAAAGCCTTGTTCTGCCTGTCTTTCTTCTTCAATCCGGCTTCCAGCATGGTGCGGTGCGCCAGCACCGATGTGAAGCGTTCATCCACAAACTCCACAGGCATATCAGGAAGTTTTTTCTTGAGCGAACGCACAAAGGGCTCTATGTACTTCATACTTTCCGACTGCTCATTATTCATCTGCTTAGGCAGCCCTATCACAATTCGCTCTACCGGCTCTTTCTGTATATAGTCTGAAAGAAAGGCCAGCAGGGTATGCGTGGGCACCGTAGTCAACCCATTGGCAATCATCTGCAAAGTGTCCGTAACGGCTATTCCCGTACGTTTTCGTCCATAATCTATTGCTAAAATTCTACTCATATCAGTTTGCAAAATTACGGATAATTCTTTGATACACAAAAAAAGGCATCCGAAATTACGGATGCCTTTCATTATAGGTTGTATACCCGGTGAGGTTATTTGGGAATTATTCCAAGATTACCACACGGTTCAAGAAGTTCTTTTCGAACATATTGTCCTTACCTCCGAAACCTACAAGTTCCAATTGGTCTTTGTCTACACCTTCTGCGATGAGTGCATCGTAAACCACTTGTGCACGCATTTCAGAGAGTTTCTGGTTTCTGGCAGCGCTACCGGTAGCCTTATCGGCATAACCAGCTACTTTATACTTCTTATCAGGGTTAGCTTTCAGCGTCTTAGCAGCCAGTTTGATGTTTACCTTGCCGTAATCGTCGAGCTGTGCACTGCCAATCTTAAAGAAGATAGCACGGATACCAGCTGTCTGCACTTCCTTAGTAACTTCTACTGTCTTGCCTTCAGCGTTAGCCAAAGCATTTCTGGTCTGAGCCAAGTCTGCCTGAGTCTGCGCCAACTCACTGCGATACTTGTTGATTTCGTCATTCAAGGCATCTTTCTCTGCCTGAGAAGTAGCCGGAGCAAACTTCTTACCGCCGAAAGTATAGGCTACACCTAAGTTCAGACGTCCGGTAGCTTCTGCCTTTTGGCAATCACTACCCATACCAAATATAGACGGAGCTACACCTGCACGAGCTTCTAAATTAATGGCCCAATATTTATTGAAATTGTAAGCCAAGCCCAGACCTACGGTAGCACCTACGCGTATTTTGGCATCATCAGACACAAAATGATTTTTGGGAGTCAGCGTAATAGACTCATCCTGTCCCCATTCCATATTACCACCTTGTCCTTCAAACACTACTTGTCCAGATACAGCAGAGGAAATATTGATAGTAGGACCACCGAACAGATATACATCCAAGGCACGTTCTACGTTCTTGTTGCCAAACAGACTGTTCAGATTAATCATAGCATCCAGATTCAGTTCACCAAATTTCTTGCAATACGCACTGAAACCGTTATTCTGCTTTTCCAAACTCTGCCATCCACCGCCAAGTACACCTCTTACGCCCCAAGTAGGAGTGATATATTTACCTACCTGTACGTTCAGATTGAATGTAGGAGAGTTTAAACCATCGTTGAAGACAGCCATGGTTCCCACACCCGCACCGACAAATAAATTATCGGAGAATTTAGCCTTTTCCTGAGCGTGTGCCATTGAAGCACCAGCCAGGATAAGGGATAATGTTAGTAATCTATAATTCATTGTTACTTATTCTTTTTTGAAGTATCAGCAAATGGTGCATAAGCACCTCATCTATCTAAACATGGTTTACTTACCACCTACACCACCACCGGCGTTGTTGTCGCTACCGTGACCGTGGCCGTGACCTACAGTCGTACCGTCAGCAGTAGCTGTTACTGTACTCATACCACAGAATGTATAAGAACCATCTACGTAATAAGTCACGTCGTTCACAGTAGTGCTAAAACGAGCTTGCTGAATATAAGCTTCTGTAGAAATATTGAAAACTACTTCGTCAGCAGCTTCAGTCAGCGTGAATGAAATCGGCATGGTTCCGTCAGCAGGTTTGCTGGCAAATTCTTTCACCTGAGCCTTCAGGTTAGCCTTAGCCACTTCAACATCAGCTGCTGCAGCACGAGTTGTCAAAGTCTTCAAGTTAGTTTCAATTTCCTTGTAAAGAGCTTCCTTCTGCTCAGAGCTCATATAAGGATTAGCAGCAGGAATGGTAACGTTGGTCGTGTATTGTACGTCTTGCTTCCAGCCGTCTACCGGAGTCTGTGCATTAACTTTATCTTTCAATTCTTCAGTTTCAGTAGGCTTGCCCTGCACTTGCACATCATTAGTAGATTCGTCTACTACGATTTCAGCCAATACAAAGTTGATAGGCAATGTCATCATAGTACCTTTTACCGGAGCAGGCACAGAAATCTTTTTAGAAGAAGTCATATATCCTTCTTTCTTTGCTGTAATTTCCAATTCTGTAGCCTCAGTTACAGGAATCAATTCTGCTACAGCTTCACCATTTTTGTTAGTATAAGCTACGCCATCTAGCAATTCACCCTTGTTAGAAGAAGCACTCAACTGAACAAAGATTACACCATTAGGAGTTTCAGGAAAGCTCACTTCCGGATTTGTGATTTCAATATTAGGAACATCTACAGTGAAATCTTCCTTTTCACAACTAGTCAGTGAAATACCTGTCATTGCAACAACTGCCATGAACAATTTAGCATTCATTTTTACTTTTTTCATTTTCGTCTAAATTATTAAAAATTAAAATTCACTCTAAAATTTGCGATTTTATGTAATATGGGTTAAATCGGTTCTCCTTCACTAGGGTCTGATCGGCCGTTACAAAAGGCATCTTATAATACTTGGCTTCATTACCCGCATTGTAAGAAATGCCCGTAACAGGCGAAGTAGACACTCTCGGAATGTATCCTCTTCGTTTATATTTATAAGGCGGAAGAGAAACTGCTATCTTAAATCCGCCATTACTCTTAGCATGCTGTGCCTTCATGGCATAGAATCCAATAGAGCAATACTTAAAATGGCGAATCATTTCCACCCTCACACCTTTCTCTTTCTGTAGATATTGTTCAGCCCTTACTTTAAACTGAGTTTGAAACATGGGCCAGTAGAAATTACCGCCCACCGACCAATAGCATCGTTTCTGCCCGTTATAAACAAAGGAATCCAAGCCGTCGAAATAGCCGATACCTACCAGTCCTACCTTTCCTTCCACGGAAAAGCGTTCATCCTTGAATGGATGAAAGAAACTGAGTTCTCCTCCGTACGTTCGGGTATCAAAAACACCTACAACACCTTTTAGCCATATATTATAAGGTAATCTCACTTGCTGTTCCAATGTCAAATAACCCGGACGAACTTTTTCCATCTCATGGTAATAGCCATCATTATACACCGGGAATATCACTTGCGCCGTAAGTTTGGAGCCCTTCCATAAAGAAATTTCCACTGCCGGACTCAATTCAACACAAGCCTGATACACCTGCGTAACTATCACATTTTTAAAATACAGCTGCGGATAAACCAAAATATCAACCTTGAACAAAGAGCTATTTTTTCTCTTTACCTTGCGCACTTCCTGCCAGGAATCGCCTAAATCATAACTTACATTCCAGTCTGCCCGTTCAGCTTTTACTATGCTATCACCTTTTACCGGGTGATAATAAAGAGAAATTTGAGGAACATTATTGTCCAACACCACAATGCGGCAAGGTTTTCCTTCCGGCAATCCCATCTGTTGAATCACATCCACAGCTTTGGCTATACCCACTCCATTCAGACGATATGCTTCATTCTGCAGTACAAATACTCTTTCCACTTCGGTATCTGTATATCCAACATTTTCAAAACCCATTTTCACGAGAGCATCTACAACTATTTCACCTGTTTGGCTCCATCCTTTCAATGGATGTAAACAGCCTACCAAGAGCACTACAAGAAACGCTAAAACCCTCGTAATCAAGCATCTTACAATGTTAGACTTAACATCTCTCATCTTCAAATATCTATCAATTCAAAAATAACGATGCAAAAATAGATACAATTTCATTAACAGCAAAGGAAATAGGACAAAAAAGCAAAGTATTGTTCTTATTTTTGAAAAACAGCAAAGAATCTCTATAAAAAATTTATCGGCTGGATTCAAGCCGTTTCTAAAAAAACCATCACGGATAACCCTCTACACGCTGTGGGGTCTAATAAAAAGATGAAAGGTGAAGTTCTTTCACCTTTCATCTTTCACCTTTCACCTACTGATAATCAAGGTGAAACAGGTGAACCTTTCACAGGACATATCTCATTTACCAATAGGTCTGCATGTATCTGTAGGTTTCCTAAAATATACCTACAGCTCGGTAAAACACAAGCTATAGGTTCCCGAAAATATCTCCATAGATAACCTTCTCCTAATCCATCAATGGATTAACTTTACATTATCAATCCAAAATGAATTGCCGGGCGAACCTACGTATGCACCTCCATGACTGGAAGTAAACTGAAGAAGCAAGTGGGTGGGAACATCGTCTTTTGTACCCCAAGCCACTTCTCTTACCGGCACACTTTCACCCTTGCTGTTTACGGCATAACGTTCTTGTACCTGAAGCCTCATCAAATGAGGCTTGTACTCCGGCGAACCGGTAATATCACCGTACAAGATGGAATACGTAGCATTATTATGCCAATCTACAGTAGTAGAATCATAGCGCACCACCATAGTACCTATACGTTTGGCATAGATATTGCCATCTTTATCTTCCCAGCGCTGCTGTAAGAAAAGGTTTGCTTCCGGATAATCCTTTCCATCGACATCTGTGATACGGCTAAATCCTGTAGCGCGAATACGCTTTGCCCGGTCGGACATCTTTACCTTATAATCGAACTGAATGGCTATTGGCTTTTTAGTATACGGAATACCGCAATTCAACATTTTCTGTGGATTCTTGGTGCCTTTGATTGGTTCGTGAACCGAGCCCAAGAACATGGAGCCTGCAGCTAAAACAGTAATATCTACCAGTCCGAACACCTTTACACTCTCCATCCGCGTATCCATGCGTGCGCAAAAGCCATCGTCTCGCTTTTCTGGAAAAAGCGATGTATTGGTCTTGGTAATGCCAGCTACACGAGCCATTACATTCGAAGTGGCCCAAGGAGAACCTCCCATATTATGATATACCTCGTTCTGAGTAAGAGTAGTGGTGGGACCAATGGCATACACATGTTTGGTGGCACCTCCAATGATACCAGATTCCTTAATCTGACGGTCTACCCACTGATTCATATCCCCAAACGGAATAACCTCTACAGTAGGCTGCTGAGCCCAAAGCATAGAACTACATCCCCATGCAGCCATCGTGGCCCACAGACGAATTTTCTTCATTTTCATACCCAGTTCTCCTGTTACAGACTATACTTCCATTGGTCTAAGGCAAAGCCCCAGTTTTCCTGAACCAACTGCACCGTACGGTCATCGTATTTATATTTATTTTTCTTGTATCCCTTCTTGCCGCCCACATACTTTTCTATATCGGCACGCGCCTCTGCAAAGCCCGGAATAGAAAGTGCGTCATAAATGTGCTCGGTCATTCCCATAGCATCGGCCTCGAAATCTTCGAATTTCACTTCTATCAGATTGCCTTCCGGAATAAAATGCTTGTCGGCTTCGTATTTATGATACAGCTTGGCGTAGATGGAAAGGATGTTTTTCTCTAATTCCTCGTTGCTGATATCCTGCAGCTTCAGCGGCTGAATGGTGTTGGTAAAGAAACTGCGCGTACTCTCAAAAACAGTATAAGGGTTACGCATCAGGTAGATGAATTTTGCATTGGGGAACATCTTCACCAATTCCTTTACCCTGCCGGTATGGGGCGGATTCTTACTCAAGAATTGAGTACCCTTGGTATTCCAAAGCGAAATCTTGATGAGCTTTACAAACACCTCTTCGAATTTCTTCAGTTCATCGTCCGAAATATCATTGAACAGCAGATATTTTTCTGCATATTCCTGCTGGTGTTTCGGGAAAAACCAAAAGTTATAATAGGTATAAGGCATCATGTTGGCCAAGGCAAATTCCTCTTCCTGTGGCAAGTCTACCGCCAACTCCATGTTATCCGTAGGACGCTTATCAGGCATCAGCCAACTCATATTCTTTTTAAAGAAGGGCTGTCCCCACATCATTAAATGCGGGAAAACCGTCTGGTACGTAGTATTATAACCAAAATGCTTGTCGCACGAGAACACATTATGCACAAAAGTAGTACCGCTGCGCCAATGCCCTAAAATAAACACCGGGTCGTGTTCCAAAGGCTTATCTGCCAGCAGTTTTTCGTAACGACGGTCTTGCAGAGGAGCCAGCAAAGAGAGCATCCGGTCTACCGCTTTAGTCAACCGATACTTCCCCTTATAGCCAGCATCTATCCGGCGTCCCTTGGTTACCTCCTTAAACGTTTGCCAATCGGCTCCTACCAGTGTATTGATAGGCAGTTTATTGAATTCTAACAATCCCATAGTCGATTATTTACTTAATTACCTTAATTTCTATGCCCTGACGGCTCAATTCCTTCACCAGTTTCTCCACTACTTCTACCTGACCGGCTTCAATTCCCAATTTCTTCAAATCAAGCACCGGCAAGTCTTCTGTCTGAAGCATTTCTTTATCGGCCACACGGTCGATTATCATACCCACTGCAGAAGTATTATTGGTAATCGGGTCTATCAAGATAAACGCTCCGGTAGCATGATTCTCGCGATAAGCATCAAAGAAAAGTTCCTTGGCTGTAGTAAATACCACCCGGGCTATCTGATTCAGCTGCATGGGCAAGTCATCAGCCGAAAGTTTGCCGTTATCCAGCGATAACTGCTCCATGGTGTTTACATCCACCTTATACTTTATGCTGCTGATATGCGTACGACTCATATTGGTGGTCTGCTTAATGAAGAAGGACTTGTTCATATCCATCGGTTCTTCGTCCATCCATACTACCATGGCCTCAAAATTTCTATCAGTCATAGGCAAGTTATCCGGATGAACAAGCATTTCTCCGCGCGATACGTCGATTTCGTCTTCCAATGTCAGCGTGACAGACTGCGGAGGGAAAGCATAGTCCAATTCTCCATCGTAGGTCACGATACTCTTTATGTGTGAGCGTTTACCCGAAGGCAAAGCGATTACTTCATCCCCCTTGCGCACCACACCTGATGCCACCTTACCGCAAAAGCCGCGGAAATCAAGATTAGGGCGTAACACATATTGTACCGGAAAACGGAAATCGCACAAATTATGATCGTTGTCGATAGGCACTGTTTCCAGGTATTCCAAAAGAGATACTCCCGGATACCACGGTGTACGCGCCGACTTTTCTACCACATTGTCACCATCGAGTGCAGAGAGCGGAATGCAAGTAACATCGGGTATCTGCAAGGGGGCAATGAACTCACGGTAGGAAGCCACTATTTCATTGAATCTTTCTTCTGAAAAATCTACCAAGTCCATCTTATTGACAGCCAACACTACATGCTTGATACCCAACAGGGATACCAGGAAAGTGTGACGGCGCGTCTGCGTAATAACACCGGTACGAGCATCTACCAAGATGATGGCCAGATTGGCCGTAGAACCTCCTGTTACCATATTACGGGTATACTGTTCATGTCCCGGAGTATCGGCAATGATAAACTTACGATTGTTGGTAGAGAAATAACGGTAGGCCACGTCGATGGTAATACCCTGTTCGCGCTCAGCTTTCAATCCATCGAGCAGCAGGGCATAATCAATGTGCTCGCCTGCATTTCCCATACGCTTGCTATCGCGTTCCAACGCATCCAGCTGGTCTTCATAAAGTTTTTTACTATCGAACAGCAAACGACCTATGAGTGTAGACTTTCCATCGTCCACTGAACCAGCTGTAAGGAAACGGAGCAAATCTTTTTGCTCATCCTTATCCAAAAAAGCCTTTATATCTAGTCTTGATTCTTCCATATCTTTCATACTTACTTCTCTTAACTGATTAGAAATAACCCTCGCGCTTCTTCTGCTCCATGCTGGCTTCCTGGTCGAAGTCTATCACACGGGTAGTGCGTTCGCTCTTGGTAGTAGTCATCATTTCTTCCACTATTTTTTCAATGGTATCGGCATTGCTTTCCACTGCACCTGTCAATGGCCAGCAGCCTAAGGTACGGAAACGCACCATACGCATTTGTATCTGATTGCGATATTGTTCCGGCAGACGGTCATCATCGGCCATAATCAGATTACCATCAATTTCCACACACGGACGTTCTTTGGCAAAATACAAAGGTACGATAGGGATATTCTCCAAACGGATGTACTGCCAAATATCCAGCTCAGTCCAGTTACTCAAAGGGAATACACGAATACTTTCTCCCTTGTGTACACGAGCATTGTAAATGTCCCACAATTCAGGACGTTGGTTCTTCGGGTCCCACTGATGGAAACGGTCGCGGAAAGAAAATATACGCTCTTTGGCACGTGATTTCTCTTCATCGCGACGGGCACCACCGAAAGCTGCATCAAACTTATATTTATCCAATGCATGAAGCAATGCCTGTGTCTTCATCAAATCCGTATGTACCTTACTTCCATGCGTAAACGGTCCCACACCGGCCTGAAAAGCCTCCATATTACTTTCCACAATCAGATTCCAGCCATACTTCTTGGCATACTCGTCACGGAACTGAATCATTTCCTTGAACTTCCACTTAGAATCAATATGCATCAATGGAAAAGGTACCTTGCCTGGATAAAAGGCCTTTTCGGCCAATCGCACCATCACTGACGAATCCTTACCTATACTATAGAGCATTACCGGATTCTCAAATTCCGCTGCCACCTCGCGGATGATATGTATAGACTCGGCTTCGAGTTCCTTCAAGTGGCTTAAATTATATTCTTCTTTCATAATCTGATTATTTCTTCTGAATTCGGGGCAATACAATTTCCAATAACTGATGAACAGAGTCTTCCAGGCTCAGCACAGAAGTATCCAGCTTTAAAGCCGGATGCTCGGGAGCTTCGAACGGAGCCGAAATGCCAGTAAAATTCTTGATTTCTCCCTTGCGTGCCTTGGCATAGAGTCCTTTAACATCCCTCCGTTCGCATTCCTCTATCGGAGTGTTGACATAAACTTCCAGAAAATCTTCCTTACCGATGATACGGGCAGCCATTTCGCGAATGTCATTATTGGGGCTGATAAAAGCAGCCAGCGTAACAATGCCTGTATCAATAAAAAGTTTGGATACTTCGGCTATTCTACGGATATTTTCCACCCTGTCTACTTCTGTAAAGCCTAAGTTATTATTGATACCGCTACGGATATTGTCTCCATCCAATATCCGGCAAAGAATTCCACGCTGGTGCAATTCGCGCTCCAACGCAATAGCTAAGGTACTTTTACCCGAACCACTCAAGCCGGTAAACCAAATCATCAGCCCATGCTGATGAAGTAAATCTTCTTTATCAGAACGCGAAAGCATTCGGTCAAAGATTGGATAAATATGGTTATCACTGTTATTCATCTTCTTTGTCATTTAAAAAGGCCATATTATAGGAATTAGATATATTGAAACCAAAAAAGTAATGATATTCAGCGGCAACCCCACGCGAACAAAATCGGTAAATTTATAGTTGCCTATACCCTGAACTATCAAGTTGGTCTGGTAGCCTATCGGAGTAGAAAAGCTGGCAGAAGCTGCCATGCAAATCACCACAAAGAAAGGCATGGGGTCTACTCCTAGCTGCGACGAGATAGAAAGAGCCAGCGGAAAGGCCAATGCAGCAGCTGCATTATTGGTTACCAACTCCGTAAACAGATTGGTGATAATGAATATCACAGCCAGCAACACCTGCGGCCCGTAATGGTCGGTCATGCCGATTATATAGCCTGCCAACGCATCTGCCACTCCTGAATTGACCATAGCCTTGCTGATGCCAAAAGCACAGGCAATGGTTATCAGAATATCCCAAGATATGTATTTGGTGTATTTACGGGCAGGAAATATTTTGGTCCATGCCATGATAATGGTGGTAACTGATACAAAAAAGAACATATCCAACTGCACCGACGGAAAAGTTTCTTTAAACCATGGCAACTCACCGACAGTGGCTCCCACTATCATCATGACCAGCAATGCCAAGGCCAGCCAACGTTTCTTACGTCCGGGCACCGGTTCGTTATCTTTTCCATTGGCCAACAAGACGAAAACCGAAGATTCACCCCACGTTTGAAGGAATAAATCATCGGCCATTAAGACCAACGTATCTCCCTCGCGCAAATATTCATTGCCCAAATGAGAAACAATGCTCTGGCCATTACGCTTGATTTCTTTCACTTCGGCACCATAATGACGCTTGAAATTAAAATCACGCAGTTTCTTATTAATACCTGGAAATCGGGCACCCAACACAGCCTCTACCCGATGCCGGTGATGCAAATCTTCTTCCTCATCGTCTTCCTTCATGGCATCTTGCCGCACATCCGGCAGCAAACGAGAGGAAAAAAGGAACAAATATACTATACCGACCAAAGCAATAAAAATACCGACCTTACCTAATTCAAACATGGAAAATCCGTCATATCCGGCATCCAGAATCATGCCATGCACCACCAGATTAGTAGAAGTGCCAATCAGCGTACACAGTCCACCCAAAATAGTAACATAAGAAAGCGGAATCAAGAATTTAGTAGACGGCAGTTTTACAGATTCTGCCCAGCGCTTGATGATAGGTGCAAAGATGACTACTACCGGTGTATTATTCAAAAAGGCAGAAATAAATGATACCACCGGAAGGATTCTAACCTGAGCTTTGAGAACTGTGGTTTGGCCTTGAGGGAGAAGCTTCTTGACCAGTTGCCCCAATGCCCCTGACTGACGGATACCCTCACTGACCAAAAACAGCAAAGCTACTGTCATCATACCCTTGTTACTGAATCCCTCCAGCATTTCCTGGGGTGTAAGTATACCTGCACACAAGAACAGTACTACTACAGAGAATAGCACCATGCCCGGCCTCATCTTATCCAGCACCAGAGCAATTACCATACCCACCAGTGCCAACAGCACAAAACAGATTTCAAAAGTCATACACACCTACTTATTGGATTAGTGCTTTGGCTCAACTATAAACCAGGGGTTCAGCAAATCTTCTTTATTATATCGTAAAGGCTCTTCCTTATCGGCCTGATAAATTTCCATACCTGCAGCTTTGGCTATGGCATGTCCGGCAGCTGTATCCCACTCCATAGTAGGAGCAAAACGAGGATAGACATCAGCCTTTCCTTCGGCTACCCTACAAATCTTAATGGAACTTCCACAAGAAATCAACTCCACACGCACGTGCTGAGCTTTCATTTTATGAATATACGCTTCAGTCTCCGGAGTAAGATGCGAACGAGAGGCTACAATGACAAAAGCATCTCTGTCGTCTTTTTGGGGCAAAACTTCAGCTCTGCTTACTAATTCATCTAACGTACAGCCATTACGACTATCTATATCTGTTACCTTGTAGGCGCCCCAACCATAGAAAGCAAAATACAATTCCTTCTTTACAGGCAAGTAGATAACTCCCATTACCGGCACAGAATCGGACACCAATGCTATGTTTACCGTAAACTCACCATTCCGCTTGATAAACTCTTTCGTACCATCCAGCGGATCTACTACCCACAATTGCTTCCAATCCTTACGAACCTCGTAGGGTAAATGCTTACCCTCTTCACTCAGAATAGGATAAGGCGTAGATTTCAAAGCATCTACAATAATCTCATGAGCTTTTCTATCTGCAATTGTCAAAGGAGAATTATCGGCTTTACGCTCTATCTCAAAATCCGATTCAGGATCATTGTAAATAGAAAGGATTTGCTTACCTGCATTCAAAGCGGCATCTACCGCACATAACATATAATCTAATTCCATCTTACTAATTTTCTCACTGATTACAAAGTTGCAAACTTACAAAACTTCTGCAATAGAAAAAGTTTTGCGTAGAGTTTTATAACTTCTTTTAAACTAATAGGCAGTTGCATGAACCAAAGCATACAGTTGCACACTGCAAAGCATACGGTTGCACACCGCAAAGCATACGGTTGCACATCGCAAAGCATACGGTTGCATAAAGGAATCCATAACGAAGCAAAGCATATAAAAGAAACAAAGCAGGCCTATCTAGTTGTGGCGTTTCAAAATACCCCAGCATACTAAATAAGCCTGCTCCTCAGCAACTGCTGAAAAACTTAGAGCCCTAGTTCATCCAAATTATACATCAATGGATTACAAGGTTATTTTATACGATAAAGCAACCAAGAGCCTTGAAAATCCCGACGGCTAGGATATTTAGCTTTAAATTCATCACGTGCAGCAGCAGCAGAAGCTTTGTCAGCAAAAGTGCTAACAACTACACGATACATAGCCTTTTCTGCATTGAACACTACCATGGAATTATAACCCTCACCATCAAGATAAGCTTTCAGATTCTCAGCATTTGCTTTCACGCCAAAACTACCGCAAACTACACTGTAATCCAACAAGCCATTGCTGGCACCTGTCACCACCGTAACCTTCTCCTGACGTACATCAACAGCAGGGGCAGATTCTACCACTTTAGGCTGTTCTACCGGAGCAGTTACTACAGGAGCCACAACCTCTTCTGTAGCTACCTCGGGCTGTGCTTCAGCCAATTCTTTTTGTTTAGCCTTTTCATAAGCTTTTTTATAAGCACTTTCTTTTGACTTACAGGAAGTTAATGCAAAAGCAATACAAACTCCCATTCCTAATAAAGCTAACTTTTTCATCATTCCATTATTTTAGTTTAATTATAGACTAACGGATTGCTCTTCTATGAACATTCTACTTTTCGGGAGCAAAATAATACAAAAATCAGCATTAATCAAAGAATAAGCACAAAAAAGGCGTAAAATATCTTTTTAAGATGAACATGAATTCAATTTATTTTGTTAGATTTGCAAAGAAACCTCTAATTAACTAAGAAAGGAGAATCATTATGAAAGGATTAAATTTATTGGCAGCCTTTTTGGGCGGTGCAGCCGTAGGTGCAACGCTAGGTGTATTATTTGCTCCAGAAAAAGGAGAAGATACCCGGAAGAAAATAGCAGATATCTTGCGCGAAAAAGGCATTCGCCTTAGTCGTAACGAGATGGAAGATCTTGTGGATGAAATTGCCAGCGAAATCAGAAAAGATACAGCTGAATAAATCAGACTTTACAAAGAAAAAAACAAGGATACCATGTTCTCAGACGATAATAGCTTAGACCGCATCCAACAGCTGTTTACGGAAGTAAAAAAATATGTAGAGCTGCAAAAGGAATACACCAAACTAGAGATAACAGAAAAACTAAGCATTCTGCTCTCCACTCTTATCTTGGTTCTATTAGTTGTCACGCTCAGCATGGTAGCCTTGTTTTATGCTTCATTCATGTTGGCATACATTTTGGAGCCATACGTTGGAGGGCTGATGGTAAGTTTTGGCATCATAGCCAGCTTTCACCTTATCTTAATAAGCCTGCTCATATACTTCAGAAGGAAGTGGATTATCAATCCGATGGTAAAATTTCTGGCCGAACTATTTCTGAACAAGTGAAATCAATACATAATAATATGACCCAAACTCACGATACGTCTGACTTACCTATTACGCTGGAAAGCATTGCTCAGCAAAAGGCGAAACTACGCCAACAAATCCAGCAACGAAAAGACACTATAACCATCTTGGCCAAAGAGATTATAGCTCCTGTAGCCCCTGCTACTGGAAAGGCCGGCCTCATGATGAGAGCATTCAATACAGGCATGGCAGCCTTTGACGGAGTTATGCTGGGACTGAAAATTATCAAAAGGATGCGTAAGTTATTTCACTAACCCACTTACAAAAAAAAGAAATGCAGAGAAAAGTATTTATGTTTTTTCTCTGCATTTCTTTTATAATAGCGTGCCAAACGTATCACACGTAAGTTTCCAGCAGTTTCACTCTACCTTCTGGAATAATAGTCACTTCTTGTGTGGTAGCTGGCAACAGAACTGTTTCACCTGCAATAAGAGATATTTCATTCTTTTCATCATCTATCATTTTACAAGCACCTTCTGTACAAATAAAAATGATAAATGAATCCAACTCTGAATAATCGCATGAAATTTCTTCAGTCATATCATATACTGAAGTAGTAAAATAAGGACTGGCCACGATTTCTACCGGCTCGTTTTCCTCACGATCGTACGCTGTGCGGAAATCATCCTGCACATCAGAAAAATTAATGGCATCCAATGCCTGACTGGTATGCAGTTCGCGCGTCTTGCCATCCTTATCCTTACGATTATAGTCGAATATGCGATAAGTAATATCTGAGGTCTGCTGAATTTCAGCAACAAAAGCTCCGGCACCGATACCATGCACACGACCGGCAGGTACATAAAATACATCGCCCGGCTGAATCTCACACGTTTGAAGTACCTCGGCAAAAGTTCCATCATGAACTCTTTCTTTGTACTCTTTGGGAGTTATTTCTTCTGCAAATCCAGAAATAAGTTTGGCTCCTTTATCGGCAGCTATCACATACCACATTTCATTTTTGCCAAAACTGTTATGACGTTTCTTTGCCAATTCATCACCAGGATGCACCTGAATAGACAAGTCTAATTTTGCATCAATAAACTTAATCAGCAACGGAAACTTATTGCCAAAACGTGCATAGTTGGATTCGCCCACCAGTTCATCACGGTATTTACGTACCATTTCAGGTAACGTAAGTCCTTTATCAGGACCATTGGCCACAACAGATTCACTGCCTTCCACTGCAGAAACTTCCCAGCTTTCTCCCACGTTAGAAAGAGATTCATTCAAATGTTTGAACGGAATAATCTTATCGCCTCCCCAAAGCGTTTGCTTCAGAATAGGCTCAAATTTTAAAGGATACATCTTTAATTATAGTTAGACTTTCATTAAAATGTTACATTTTACAGATAACAGCGGCAAACATACAAAAAATATCAAATCAAAACACTCTCCTTAAACGCTAAACTTTCCTAAATTATTCAATACATTTCTTTCCTTTTCCTTGGGAGAACAAAAGAATTTCTTTTTATTTGCAAGAAAATTAAATAATACCGATTTATGATAAACACTGACCAAATAGAGAAGAACTTGTCCGGACTGGACAGAAAAAAATTCCAAAAGGAAATTAACGGCAAGAAAACAGATCTATATATTCTAAAGAATTCATTGGGAATGGAAGTAGCCGTGACTAACTATGGATGCGCTATCCTATCCATCATGGTACCTGACAAAAACGGGCAATATGCCAATGTGATTTTAGGACACGACAGTATAGATAAAGTAATAAACAGTCCGGAACCCTTTCTTAATACGACCATCGGCAGATATGGTAACAGAATAGCAAAAGGTAAGTTTACATTGTATGGAGAAGAACATCAGCTAGCTATTAACAATGGCCCCAATTCCCTTCATGGCGGACCTACCGGATTTCATACCAAAGTATGGGATGCTATACAACCAGATGAATCTACCGTAGTATTTACCTACACTTCACCCGACGGAGAAGAAGGTTTCCCTGGAAATCTAGAAATTGAAATGACCTACCGCTTGGAGAATGAGACCAATGCACTGGTTATTGAATATCGAGCTACAACAGATAAAGCCACCGTAGTAAATCTGACCAATCATGGTTTCTTTAATTTGGCAGGTATTGCTACTCCTACACCAGATGTTTTGAATAACATCCTGACCATCAATGCGGATTACTACATTCCTATTGACGAAGTTTCTATCCCTACCGGAGAAATACTCAAAGTGGCCGATACCCCTATGGATTTTCGCACTCCACATACCATCGGAGAGCGTATCAACGAGTCTTTCCAACAACTGATTAACGGCACAGGGTATGACCACTGCTATGTGCTCAACAAAACAGAAATGGGAGAATTGAGTTTAGCAGCTACGTGTACGGAACCCGAAAGTGGCCGAACCATGGAAGTATATACCACAGAAAATGGAGTACAATTATATACCGGCAATTGGCTGAACGGCTTTGAAGGTGCTCATGGAGCTACTTTCCCCGCCAGAAGTGCCGTATGTTTTGAAGCTCAATGCTTTCCTGATACACCTAATAAAGCCCATTTCCCATCAGCAGTATTACTGCCCGGTGACGAATATCAGCAAATCACCATTTATAAATTTGGGATAAACGAATAATAAACAGAAATAAATAACCTAATTATAAACCTATATTTTAAATTAAAACCATGACACAAAAAGAAAAGAATGGTAACCTCATCGCAATTATTACGATGTGTTTCATGTTTGCAATGATTTCATTTGTCACCAATATGGCTGCACCCTTTGGTAGCATTTGGGGAAATACATACAGCTGGGCTGGTATGATGGGTAATATGATGAATTTTGCAGCTTATCTATTTATGGGCATCCCTGCTGGCAAAATGTTGGTTAAATACGGCTATAAGAAAACAGCATTGGTAGCCTTAGGAGTAGGTATTATCGGTTTATTCGTACAATATCTTTCCAGTTTATTTGGCGCTGACATCGCTACATTCACCTACAACGGACAAGTTATTGCTCTCAATCTGATTATTTATCTTTTAGGAGCATTTATCTGTGGCTTTTGTGTATGTATGCTGAACACTGTAGTTAATCCGATGCTTAATATGCTCGGAGGTGGTGGCAACAAGGGTAATCAGTTGATTCAGATCGGTGGTACACTAAATTCACTAACCGGTACACTGACTCCACTGCTAGTTGGAGTATTAATCGGTCAAGTTACCGCCAACACTAGTATGACCGATGTTTCTCCGTTGCTTTTCATCGGTATGGGTGTATTTGCCATTTCTTTCTTTATCATCATGGCAGTAACTATTCCAGAACCGCAATCCAATACTTCTGGCGAAAAATTTGAACATAGCCCATTGGCTTTCCGCCACACTCTATTAGGAATTATCGCTATCTTCTTCTATGTAGGCATTGAAATCGGTATTCCCGCACAGCTAAATTTCTACATTACCGGACTTGGATTCGAAGGTTCTGCAGCCATAGGTGGCACACTTGCTGCATCATATTGGTTCCTTATGCTGATAGGACGTGCATCCAGCAGTGTAATCAGTGGGAAAATAGCCACCTCCACTCAGATGGCATTTGTTTCTATCACAGCCATTGTATTGCTATTGACTGCTATCTTCATGCCAGCTGATATTGTGGTATCTTTTAGAGGCCATGACATTCCTGTAAAATGTTTCTTCATTGCCATGTGCGGTCTGTGTACTTCCATCATGTGGGGAGGTATCTTCAACTTGGCTGTAGAAGGCTTAGGTAAATATACAGCCGCTGCATCAGGTCTGTTTATGATGATGGTAGTTGGTGGCGGCATCATGCCTCTTATCCAAGACTTCATAGCTAAGGCAACTGACCCCATAACTAGCTATTGGGTTATCATAGCTATGCTAGCATACATCTTGTATTATAGCAAGATAGGATGCAAGAATGTAAATAAAGATATCAAAGTAGATTAATGGAGCCCTTTAATTTAAAGGGCGCATATAGGTAATTATATTATTCACCTTAAAAATTATAATATCATGGATATAGAATTCGTAAGAAGTCGCTTTATCAAGCATTTTGATGGAACTACAGGAGCAGTATATACTTCTCCTGGTCGTATCAATCTTATAGGAGAACATACAGACTATAACGGTGGGTTCGTCTTCCCCGGTGCTGTAGACAAAGGTATGATTGCAGAAATCAAACCAAACGGCACGGATATTGTCAAAGCGTATTCTATCGACTTAAAAGATTATGTAGAATTCGGATTAAAAGAAGAAGATGCTCCTCGTGCAAGCTGGGCTAGATATATTTTCGGCGTTTGCCGTGAAATGATTAAACGCGGAGTAGAAGTGAAAGGATTTAACACTGCTTTTGCCGGTGATGTTCCCTTAGGTGCCGGTATGTCTTCTTCTGCTGCATTGGAAAGTACATATGCCTTTGCACTGAACGATTTATTCGGTGAAAACAAAATAGATAAATTTGAGTTGGCCAAAATCGGTCAAGCTACTGAACATAACTATTGCGGTGTGAAATGCGGTATTATGGATCAGTTTGCTTCTGTCTTCGGTAAAAAGGATAACTTAATTCGTCTGGACTGCCGTTCTCTGGAATATCAATACTTCCCGTTCGACCCGAAAGGTTATCGCTTGGTACTGGTAGACTCTGTAGTGAAGCATGAATTAGCCTCATCAGCCTACAATAAACGTCGTCAGAGCTGCGAAAATGCAGTAACTGCTATCCAAAAGAAACACCCAAATGTGGAATTCCTACGCGACTGTACCATAGAAATGCTACAAGAATCCAAATCTGAAATCAGCGAAGAGGATTACATGCGCGCAGAATACGTTATCGAAGAAATCCAACGGGTATTGGATGTATGCGATGCGTTGGGTAAAGGTGATTACGAAACAGTAGGCCAAAAAATGTATGAGACACACCAAGGTATGAGCAAACTTTACGAAGTTAGTTGTGAAGAACTCGACTTCTTGAATGATTTGGCATTCGACTGCGGTGTAACAGGTTCTCGTGTTATGGGCGGTGGATTTGGTGGCTGTACTATTAATCTGGTAAAAGAAGAACTTTACGATACATTTGTAGAAAAAGCCAAAACTGAATTCAAGAAAAAATTCGGCAGAAGTCCAAAGATTTACGATGTAGTAATCAGCGACGGTTCTCGCAGATTAGAATAAAAAGCAACTTGCAGACAACCAATAGCTGCCGAAAGAGACAAAGGCAGTGATGTTAAAATAAAAAGGATGAAAACTTTCAATCAGTTTTCATCCTTTTTATTTGCAACGATTGCACAGTAACTATCAACCATAAACTCGGGCACAAGCCCTGATAAGTTGGCACACTGGCCACTACCAAATACCCTCCGTAGTCATCTGTACACGCTTCATCGTACCATCTGCATTATAATGCAAACGATCTATACAAACTGAACGGCGAAAACTGCCACCTGTAGGATTAATACCACCATTATGGTAGATAAAATACCAATTTCCCTTGAATTCTACAATAGCCTGATGATTGGTATTGGAATTACCCGCCAATTCATTCAGCACACCTTTATACTCCCAAGGACCGGTAATGCTGCGACTCATAGCATAGCATATCTTTTCGGGAAACTCTGAAGCATAGGATAAGTAATACCAGTCACCCCAATACAGTAGGATCTATGTCGTCCCAATAACTCTTACTACGTTCGGTAGTCATGGCATTGGTTATTAAGGCAGAACCCTGCGCATCAATAAAAGGTCCGGTAGGTGAATCAGACACAGCTACACCAATCGCCTTCCCCTGCACAGATTTATGCTCTACGGTAACATACCAATAAAACTTCCCATTCCGTTCAATCACCTGACTAGCCCATGCTTCTCCTTTGGCCCAAGAAAAATCCTTTGCCCGCAAAGGAACTGGATGCTCGGTCCACGTCTTTAAATCTTCAGAAGAAAATACACACCACTCATTCAACAAATAATGCTCGGCTGGAGGAGGACATTCGTCATGACCGGTATAGATATACATTTTTCCATCGTAAACCATGGCTCCGGGATCGGCTGTATATTTATATTTTACCAACGGATTTCCAGTAGCCACAAACGTAGTGTCAGTCTGTGCTGACAGCCCCTGAAGGGCTGCCAACACAACAAAACCTACACAAATAATCTTTTGAGTCCAATCACTCATATAAGACGATTATTTATTTAAAATGTATACAGCAAAACTATAAGGTTCCAGTTCAATGCTAAGTGACTGTCCGGATACGGCTACAGCCGATTCTTGCGGAACAATAGCCATAGGCTGTTCAATGGTATTATCTTTATCCAGTTCTAAAGAAGACAATTTAATGCAACGTGCAGCAGAGAACTGTTCATTCTTCTTCATACCAGCTACTTTTAAATTCACAGACTGCGTATCAGCCGAAGTATTGGCCACTTTTATTATCACAGCATTCTGATTTTTATCAAATACCGCACTGGCAAACAATCCCTCTTGTCCTTCAGCCCCGGTAACCGGTTTCTTATCCATAGTCAATGGAAGCACATGAGTACCTTTATACAAAGCATACAGTTGCTGTACATGATAACTTACCGTACGAACAGAATTCAAATTATCGAACCATATCATATCCGGACGCCATTGCCACCCCTCTACATGCGCAAATAACGGAGCGTAAGTGGCCATATGTACAATGTCTGCATTGCGCTCTAGTCCGGTCATAAAAGCCGCCTCCAGCAAAGCAGCATGGAAATGATTCCATTTTTTACCCTTTCCATGACAAGCATATTCACCGGCAAACACTTTAGGTCCTTTACGGTCATAATTATCATAACGAGCACCTTGACTCAAGAACCATGATTCCGGACGATAAAAATGCTCATCTACCAAATCGGCTTTCAAGCGCTTCATTTCCGGCCATAGATAATCGAACTGTTCTCCTTCAGAGTTTGGTCCAGAACTACCCACAATCTGAATTTCGGGATAGGCCTTACGGATGGCTTTGATAAAAGGTTCCAAACGTTCGGGATATTCCTTGCCCCACTGCTCATTACCGATACCGATATATTTCATATCAAAGGGAGCCGGATGCCCCATATCGGCACGTACCTTACCCCACTTGGTAGTGGCATCTCCATTGGCAAACTCTATCAAATCGAGTGCGTCTTGAATATACTCCTGCAAATCGCAAACAGCCACATGAGCACTCTCTTCGTTATTCTGATACTGACAAGCCAATCCGCAATTCAATACCGGCAAAGGTTCTGCACCAATCTCCTCTGACAAGAGGAAAAACTCATAAAAGCCCAATCCGTAACTTTGAAAATAATCCGGATAAAAACGATGCCGGAACGTGTACTGCCAGCGATTTTCATTCAACGGACGATTCTCTACCGGCCCTACAGAATTCTTCCAGTTATAACGGGTAGCCAAATCGGTTCCTTCTACGATACATCCACCTGGGAAACGGAATACGCCCGGCTTTAAGTCGGCCAGGGCTTGTGCCAAATCCTTACGCAAGCCATTTTCATGACCTTTCCAAGTATCTACAGGGAATAAAGAAATATGCTCCAAATCTACCGTTACAGGCGCATCCAAGAAAATACGCAGCGTAGCCTTCGGATCAGTAACATTCGCCTTCAATACAATCTGGTATTTTTTCCATTCTTTAGAGTCAATCGTAATAGTCTGCGAAGCAAAAGCCTGTGCTTCACCCATAGACTTGGTATCTACCAATTCCACACTGATTCTACCACTTTTACCACCATCGGGGATTCTTGCCCAAACTGAAAATCGATACTCAGCTCCCTGTTTGACACCGATTCCAAAAAATCCCTTGTTATCCAGCCCAGTATGTTTATGGGGATGCCCGGCATAAGCCAACCGTACGTAGTGCGGATTTTTCTCAAATGGCCCGTCATTCCGTACCGATACCTTTCCAAAGCTATCCCATCCCATAAGGTGTTGAGGAAATTCAAACGAACGGTTTTTCACCAACTCAGCATATAAGCCTCCGTCTGCAGCATAATTAATATCTTCGAAAAACAATCCATACATAGTAGGTTGGATTTCAGCTCCCAGCTTCTTGGTCTGTATTACGAACTCATGGGTTTGTGCCTGTAAGGAAACTCCTACAGCCAGTGCCATTGCGGCCAATAAATCTTTTGTTTTAAGCATAATAATAAATAAATATTAAAATAAATCGAATAATCTCATTATTTAACCCGTTTTCCCCATACCGAACGACCTCAATTGTCCAATCCGGTAAAGAGTATGGTTTCTGTTTCATTTTCCCAGTCGTGTCCTGCAAAAATAATCAAATTGGAAATATCTTCTCCACAAAAAGTGAGATTGAGTAGTTACTTTTCAGCGGAAAGAATGAGAGCAAATGCTCCGGAAGTACAAGACAACCATAAAAATACATTTAATTCTGCCAAACGACAAATCGAATTCTTCATAATAACATCTGGTTAAACATTTATTTCGATACAAATATACTAAACTTCTACATAGTATAGGTAGACAAATGAACGCAAAAGGTGGATAAAAAATCACTTTGCGAAAAAAACCTTTTGGTTACGCCACAAAATGGAACAGTACCTTTGATAAAAATCAAGCAAAATACCGGTATGAAAAAACGCATATTAAACACCTTAATATAATATGGGATATAAAAGGATAAATAGGACAACCTGCTTCATTAAAGAAACTACTTGGAAAATATGTTTTCGAGCAGTTTCTTTAATTTTATGTTACAAAACATACTAAAGTGTATTTTACACACCATATAAAAGTGTTACTTTTACACCGTAAACAAGATAAACTTTTAATTCACAAATCATACAGACCATGAAAAATTACTTTCTTGCAGCTAGTATAGCTACTTTTCTATTGGCTTCCTGCGCACAAAAACAAGATTCACCACTCACGATTTCCGGATTAAATCCTAAAAATTTCAAGACAGAAGTTAATCAGGCTAAGACACAACTCTATACATTAAAGAATACAGCAGGTATGGAAGTTTGCATTACCAATTTTGGCGGACGAATTGTTTCCATAATGGTGCCAGACAAAACAGGAACTATGCGAGATGTGGTCTTAGGATTCGACAACATAAACGACTATATCAATATACCCAGTGATTTTGGGGCTTCTATCGGACGCTATGCAAACCGTATCAACCAAGGTCGGTTCGTTTTAGACGGAGATACCATCCAACTTCCACAAAACAACTTCGGACACTGCCTGCACGGCGGACCTAAAGGTTGGCAATACCAAGTATATGATGCCAAGCAAACAGATGACACAACCCTGGAATTGACACGTATCTCGCCTGACGGTGACGAAAACTTCCCAGGAAACATGACCGCTAAAGTGATTTACAAATTAACTGAAGAGAATGCCATTGACATAAAATACAGTGCCACTACAGATAAAAAAACAGTGGTTAACATGACAAACCATTCTTATTTCAACTTATCTGGTAATCCCGCAAAGGCTGCTACAGATCATATCCTTTATGTAAATGCAAGCAATTATACCCCTGTCGACAGCACATTCATGACTACCGGTGAAATAGCAGAAGTGAAAGATACACCAATGGATTTCAGGACTCCTAAAACTGTAGGTCGAGACATCAACAACTATGAATTTGAACAACTGAAAAACGGTAACGGATATGACCATAATTGGGTACTGGACACCAAGGGAGACATCAACCAGGTGGCTGCTAAGCTTACTTCTCCAGAGACAGGAATTACCTTGGAAGTATACACTAATGAGCCTGGTATCCAAATATATACAGGAAACTTCTTGGATGGAACAGTAAAAGGGAAAAAAGACATTACTTATAATCAAAGAGCTTCTGTCTGCCTGGAAACGCAACATTATCCAGATAGCCCCAACAAGGCTGAATGGCCCTCTGTAGTGCTGGAACCTGGACAAAATTACACTAGCGAATGTATCTTTAAATTTTCTGTAGAAAAATAATATTAATACTTAAAGACTTATATTGTGGAAACATTAGATTGGTTAGTTATCGGAGCCTTCTTTTTGGCTTTGATTGGGATTATTATTTGGGTAGTAAAACAAAAACAAAACGACTCTGCCGACTATTTTCTCGGTGGTCGTGATGCTACTTGGATTGCCATCGGTGCATCTATTTTTGCATCCAATATCGGTTCTGAACATCTGATTGGCCTGGCTGGTGCAGGAGCTTCAAGTGGTATGGCTATGGCGCACTGGGAAATACAGGGATGGATGATTCTGCTGTTAGGATGGGTTTTCGTACCTTTCTATTCTAGAAGTATGGTATACACCATGCCCGAATTTTTGGAAAGGCGCTATAATCCGCAATCACGTACAATACTGTCTGTTATCTCTCTCATTAGCTACGTACTAACTAAAGTAGCTGTAACAGTGTATGCCGGTGGATTGGTATTCCAACAGGTATTTGGCATCAAGGAACTGTGGGGCATTGACTTTTTCTGGATTGCAGCCATTGGACTAGTAGTACTTACAGCTCTTTACACCATTTTCGGTGGTATGAAATCGGTGCTTTATACTTCTGTGCTTCAAACACCTATCTTGCTTTTAGGCTCACTGATTATTTTGGTATTAGGTTTCCAAGAATTAGGTGGTTGGAATGAAATGATGAAGATTTGCGGTGCAGTAACAGTAAATGAATATGGAAATACCATGACTGAATTGATTCGTAGCAATAACGATCCTAATTTCCCGTGGTTAGGGGCACTGATTGGATCAGCCATCATCGGTTTTTGGTATTGGTGTACCGACCAGTTCATCGTGCAACGCGTATTATCTGGTAAAAATGAAAAAGAAGCACGTCGCGGTACTATCTTTGGTGCCTACCTGAAGCTTCTTCCGGTATTTTTATTTTTAATTCCAGGAATGATAGCATTTGCCCTTCACCAAAAATATATCGGTGCTGGCGGAGAAGGATTTTTACCATTACTAGCCAACGGCAATCCAAATGCAGACGCTGCTTTCCCCACACTGGTAGCCAAGTTACTCCCTGCAGGTGTCAAAGGATTGGTAGTATGCGGTATTCTGGCAGCTTTAATGAGTTCATTGGCATCCTTGTTTAATTCATCAGCCATGCTGTTTACCATCGACTTTTATAAACGTTTCAAACCTGAAACACCTGAGAAAAAATTGGTAGCTATCGGACAGATGGCCACCGTGGTAATCGTTATTTTAGGTATTCTGTGGATTCCCATCATGCGCAGCGTAGGTGATGTGCTTTACACTTATCTGCAAGACGTGCAATCTGTATTGGCTCCGGGTATTGCTGCCGCATTCTTATTGGGCATCTGCTGGAAGAGAACATCTGCACAGGGCGGTATGTGGGGTCTTATTTCAGGTATGATTATCGGTTTAACCCGTCTGGGAGCGAAAGTTTATTATAGCAATGTTACAGAGGTGTCCGACAATCTGTTCAAATATGTATTCTATGACCTGAACTGGTTGTTCTTCTGTGGATGGATGTTCTTGTTCTGCACCATCGTAGTTATCGTAGTAAGCCTGATGACAGAGGCACCTGACGCTGCCAAAATTCAAGGACTGGTATTCGGCACTTCTACTTCCGAGCAAAAAGCTGTTACACGTGAAAGCTGGAACCACTGGGATGTTATCCACTCACTGATTATTTTAGGAATCACAGGTGCATTCTATTGGTATTTCTGGTAATTAATTCCTATTATACAGAAGATAAAATCCATGAACCTGCAAACGGATTTTATCTTCTCCAAATTGTAAAAGTTAGTCTTTATGGAAAAATATTATAGTTCAAATCCAAGATTCTACGTCGGAGTAGACTGTATAATTTTTGGCTATAACGAAGGAAAACTAAACCTGTTACTCCTAAAAAGAAATTTCCAGCCAGCAATGGGCGAATGGTCATTAATGGGCGGATTCGTACAAGAAAACGAAAGCACAGATGACGCAGCACAGCGAGTATTAACAGAACTTACCGGATTAGAACAAGTATATATGGAGCAAGTAGGTACTTTCGGAGCTGTAGACAGAGATCCTGGAGAACGGGTTATTTCCATCGCCTATTTTGCATTAATCAACATCAAAGAGTCTGACAGGGAACTTGTAAAACAACACAATGCCTATTGGATAGATATCAATGAACTCCCCCCTCTGATTTTCGACCATAAAGAAATGGTTATACAAGCAAGGGAGTTAATACAAAAAAAGATGTCTACGAAACCAATTGTTTTTAATCTGCTTCCAAAGTTATTTACGCTTACCCAATTACAGAACCTCTATGAAAACATTTATGGAGAAACATTGGACAAAAGAAATTTCAGAAGAAGAATAGCAGAAATGAACTATATTGAAAAAACAGACAAGATTGATAAATCTGGTTCTAAAAGAGGAGCTGCCCTTTATCAATTTAATGAGGAAACATTCTTAAAGACTCCTAAGTTTAAAATATAATAATATTAAAATAGTATGCTAGAAGCACTGAAAGAAAAAGTATTCCATGCCAACTTAGATTTAGTGAAACATGGACTGGTAATTTTTACATGGGGAAATGTTTCGGCCATCGACCGCGAAACAGGTCTGGTTGTCATAAAACCCAGCGGAGTAGATTACGATGAAATGAAAGCAGAAGATATGGTAGTGGTCGATCTGGAGGGAAACGTGGTTGAAGGCAATCTGAAACCTTCGTCAGATACACCTACCCACTTGGTAATATACAAAGCTTTCCCGGAAATCGGTGGAGTGGTACACACGCATTCTACCTATGCCACCGCCTGGGCACAAGCAGGCTGCGACATTCCCAATATCGGAACGACTCATGCAGACTACTTCCACGATGCTATTCCTTGTACAGAAGACATGACAGAGGAAGAGGTAAAAGGAGCATACGAACTGGAAACAGGCAATGTTATAGTAAAGCGTTTTAAAGGACTGAATCCCGTTCATACACCGGGAGTTTTAGTGAAAAACCACGGTCCTTTCTCATGGGGAAAAGATGCGCACGATGCTGTACATAATGCCGTAGTCATGGAGCAAGTAGCCAAAATGGCTTCCATCGCTTATATGGTCAATCCTAATCTCACCATGAACCCCCTACTCGTGGAAAAGCATTTCAATCGCAAACATGGGCCGAATGCCTATTATGGACAAAATAAGTAATTAATTTAAAATCTATCTATAAAATTATGAAAGCATTTGAACAATATGAAGTATGGTTTGTAACAGGTGCTCAGCTTCTGTACGGAGGTGACGCTGTTATTGCAGTTGACGCACACAGTAACGAAATGGTAAAAGGTCTGAACGAATCAGGCAAACTTCCCGTAAAAGTGGTATATAAAGGTACGGTAAACTCTGCCAAAGAAGTAACTGCTGCCTTCAAAGCTGCCAACAATGATGAAAAATGTATTGGTGTGATTACCTGGATGCACACTTTCTCACCGGCCAAAATGTGGATACACGGCTTACAGGAACTGAAAAAACCGCTGCTGCACTTCCACACTCAATTCAATAAGGAAATTCCTTGGGATACCATGGATATGGACTTCATGAACTTGAATCAATCTGCTCACGGCGACCGTGAATTCGGACACATCGTAACCCGTATGCGCAAGAACCGCAAAGTGGTTGTAGGACATTGGCAAGATACAAAAGCACAAGAACAAATTGCTGCATGGATGCGCGTAGCTGCCGCCTGGGCAGATGCACAAGACATGCTTATCATCCGATTTGGCGACCAAATGAATAATGTTGCAGTAACCGATGGCGATAAAGTAAGTGCTGAACAAGTTTTGGGCTATCACGTAGACTACTATCCTATCAATGACGTAATGAAATACTATAATGAGGTGTCCGACGAGGAAGTCCATGCTTTGGTTACCGAGTATTTCCAGCTATACGACCATGCCCCAGAACTGGAAGATGGAAGAACAGAAGCTTATAAGAAAGTATGGAACTCTGCCAAAGCAGAAATTGCTATCCGTCGCGTATTGAAAGAGACAGGTGCCAAAGGCTTCACTACCAATTTCAACGATTTGGGTGAGTTTGATCAAATCCCCGGTCTGGCGTCACAACGATTGATGGCTGAAGGGTATGGTTTTGGTGCTGAAGGTGACTGGAAAACTGCAGCTTTGTATCGCACCACTTGGTTCATGAGTCAAGGTATGCCCAACGGATGCTCCTTCCTAGAAGACTATACGCTGAACTTTGACGGAGAAAAGAGTGCTATTCTGCAAGCTCATATGCTAGAAGTTTGTCCGCTTATCTCTGAAGAAAAGCCCAAACTGGAGGTTCACAGATTAAGTATCGGTATCGACAGCGAAACAGCTCGTCTGGTATTTACCAGCAAGCAAGGTTCTGGCGTTGCTGCCACAATTGTAGATTTAGGCAACCGCTTCCGCCTCATCGTCAACAAGGTAGAATGTATCAAGAGCAAACCGCTGCCCAAACTTCCGGTGGCCAGTGCATTGTGGATTCCCATGCCTAACTTAGAAGTGGGTGCAGCAGCTTGGATATTGGCAGGCGGTACTCATCATACTAGTTTCTCTTACGACCTGACTACAGAATATTGGGAAGACTTTGCAGAAATGGCCGGCATTGAAATGGTGGTTATCGATGAAAACACTACTATCAGCGAATTCAAAAAAGAATTGCGCATGAATGAAGTATATTATATGTTGAACAAAGCACTTTGCTGACTATGAACACAAACGCTAAATCAACTATAGAAACGGGCCAAGCAATCCTGGGTATAGAGTTCGGCTCTACCCGGATTAAAGCCGTTTTGATAGATTCCAACAATATGCCTATTGCACAAGGAAGCCACACCTGGGAAAACCAGCTGGAAGATGGGCTTTGGACATATAGTATAGAAGCTATCTGGCAAGGTTTGCAGGATTGTTATTCCAACCTCCGGTCCGATGTAAAGAAACAGTATGGTGTAGAACTTGAGTCATTGGCAGCCATCGGCATCAGTGCTATGATGCATGGCTATATGGCATTCAATAAAGAACAAGAAATACAGGTTCCGTTCCGTACATGGAGAAATACCAATACGGCGGAAGCAGCAGCAACATTGTCGGAATTGTTTAACTATAACATTCCTTTGCGCTGGAGCATCTCTCATCTATATCAGGCTATCCTTAACCAAGAGAATCATGTAGGAAACATAGATTTTATCACCACCTTGGCTGGATATATCCATTGGCAATTAACAGGTGAAAAAGTGTTGGGAATCGGTGATGCATCGGGTATGCTCCCTATCGATTCCTGCACCAAGAATTACTCGGCAGAAATGGTCGATAAATTTGACACATTGATTGCTCCGAAAGGATTCAATTGGAAACTAACCGACATTCTACCTAAAGTGCTGGTAGCTGGAGAAAACGCCGGATACTTAACAGAAGAAGGTGCACGCAGACTGGACATTTCAGGACATTTGAAAGCAGGCATACCATTCTGCCCACCGGAAGGTGATGCAGGAACAGGAATGGTGGCAACCAATGCTGTAAAACAACGCACCGGCAATGTTTCGGCAGGGACATCCTCTTTCTCTATGATTGTATTGGAAAAAGAACTTTCTAAACCCTATGAAATGATTGATATGGTTACGACTCCTGACGGAAGTCTGGTGGCTATGGTGCATTGCAACAACTGTACATCCGATCTCAACGCATGGGTAAGTCTGTTCAAGGAATATCAAGAATTGCTGGGAATTCCTGTAGACATGAATAAATTATTTGAAACACTCTATAACCATGCATTGACTGGTAATACTGATTGTGGAGGACTTCTTTCATACAACTATATTTCCGGAGAACCTGTTACAGGTCTGGCTGAAGGAAGACCTATGTTTATACGTTCTGCCAACGACACTTTCAACTTAGCCAATTTCATGCGCGCCCATCTCTATGGTGCAGTAGGTGTGTTGAAAATCGGAAACGACATTCTCTTCAACGAAGAGAAAATTAAAGTAGACAGAATTACAGGCCATGGCGGTCTGTTCAAAACAAAGAGCGTAGGCCAACGAGTACTAGCTGCTGCACTGAATTCTCCCATCTCTGTGATGAAAACTGCCGGAGAAGGAGGCGCATGGGGAATTGCCCTACTGGGATCTTACTTGATACACAAGAACGAGCAACAGTCACTGGCTGATTTCTTGGAAGAAAAAGTATTTGCCGGTGAAAGCGGCATTGAAATTACTCCTACCGCCGAAGAAGTAGCAGGCTTCGAGCGATACATTGAAAATTACAAGAGCGCTCTTCCGATAGAAGAAGCTGCCGTGAAATTCAAAAATTAAATCAGCAAGGAGAACAGTTCTCAAAATACTCTCTGGGTGCTAAAAGTATGAGAGTTCTGTTCTCCTTCTAAAACCTAATACAACATGAAAATTCACAGACAATATAGCCAGTTAATCAAAAGACTATTCACTAATAGCCTATTATGGATTATTGCTACTAACTTTACTACTGCTCAAAATATAGTGAGTCCTGATAAGAATCTACAACTTTTATTCAAACTATCTGCTCAGGGAGAACCAACTTATGCTGTAAGCTACAAACATCAAGTCTTAATAGAACAATCTCCGCTTGGTTTGCAAACCAACATGGGAGATTTCTCACAAAACTTGGAAATGATTAACCATGAGACTCAAACCATCGATACAACATTTAAACAATCAAGAATTAAAACTTCAAGCATACACTACCAAGCTAATGAACTGACCGTATCACTCAAGAATGCTAAAGCACAACCTATAAACATCACCTTTAGGGTAAGTAATCATGATATAGCATTCAGATACACACTGCCCAAAAACGATGATGCCGGCAGTGTAAGAATAATGAAAGAATGTACAGGATTCAGATTTCCATCCTACACCACTACCTTCTTAACTCCACAAAGTGATGCTATGATAGGCTGGAAACGCACCAAACCCAGCTATGAAGAAGTATATAAGGCAGATGCTCCTATGGATACTCCATCTCAATATGGCCACGGCTATACGTTTCCCTGCTTATTTAAAATAGGCAATAAGGGATGGGTGTTACTTAGCGAAACGGGAGTAGACAGCCGCTATTGCGCTTCGCACTTATCCGATTATAAGACCAACCATCACAGTGAAGGAGGAATATACACCATTGATTTCCCTATGCCAGAAGAGAATAATGGAAATGGAACAGTAGAACCTGCCTTCAGTCTACCAGGCAGCACGCCCTGGAGAACCATCACATTGGGAGAGACATTAAAGCCTATAGTGGAAACAACCATACCATGGAGTGTGGTAGAGCCAAAATATGAAAGCAAACACCTGTATAAAATGGGACGCGGTACGTGGAGCTGGATTCTATGGCAAGACAATAGCATTAACTACAAAGATATAAAAAGCTATATAGATTTTGCAGCCAGCATGGGCTATGAATACGTTTTGGTAGACAACTGGTGGGATGTAAACATCGGACGTATGAAAATCAAAGAACTCGTCCAATACGCACACAGCAAAAACGTAGATGTATTTCTGTGGTATAGTTCCAGCGGATATTGGAATGACATCACACAAAGTCCCGTAAATCATATGGATAACGCCATTATCCGCAAAAAAGAAATGCGCTGGCTACAAGAAATCGGTGTAAAAGGGATAAAAGTAGATTTCTTTGGAGGAGACAAGCAAGAAACCATGCGCCTGTACGAAGATATTTTAAGCGATGCCGATGATCATGGGCTCATGGTAATCTTTCATGGATGTACCCTGCCTAGAGGATGGGAACGTTTATATCCGAATTATGTAGGAAGCGAAGCTGTACTGGCTTCAGAGAATATGATTTTCAGTCAGGAATTCTGCGATAAAGAAGCTTTCAATACGTGCTTACATCCTTTTATTCGCAATACGGTAGGATGTATGGAGTATGGAGGGTGCTTCCTGAACCAACGGATGAACCGCGATAACAATGGTGGAAACAGACGACGCACTTCGGATGTCTTTCAATTAGCCACCACGGTCCTTTTCCAAAATCCGATACAGAATTTTGCTTTAGCTCCGAACAACCTGACCGACGCCCCGCAGCTATGCATTGATTTTATGAAAACAATACCTACAACCTGGGATGAAACCCTATTTATAGATGGATATCCTGGCAAATATGTAGTATTGGCTCGCAGACACGCAGATAAATGGTATATAGCTGGAGTAAATGCTACCCAAAAGCCATTACAGCTTACATTGAATTTGCCAATGCTAAAAGGTATACAAAAAGTATTCTTATATACAGATGGCAAAGAAATGCTACCTGTTCGCAAAGAAGAGAAAATGAAGAAAGAGGCAACCATACGTATAACTATCCAACCTCAAGGGGGATTTATAATCACTAAATAATGAAATTTGCACTTATATTCAGCATTATGTTATGCAGTCTGTTCTGTTCCGGAAAAGCTCAGAACAGACAAGCCTTGACATACTTTCATTTAGAAGACGTAAGGCTATTGGAAAGTCCGTTCTTACAAGCTCAACAAACAGATTTGAAGTATATCATGGCCATGAACCCAGACAGGCTGCTGGCTCCCTACCTGCGGGAAGCGGGACTTACTCCCAAAGCCCCCAGCTACACGAATTGGGAAAACACAGGATTGGACGGACATATCGGCGGACATTACCTTTCGGCTCTGTCTTTGATGTATGCCTCAACAGGCAATACCGACCTACTGAAACGACTTGATTATATGCTCCACGAACTGCACCGGGCACAAAAACAAATAGGCACAGGATTCTTAGGAGGAACTCCTGGTAGCCTGCAACTATGGGCGGAAATCAAGCAGGGCAACATCCGTGCCGGTGGATTTGATTTAAATGGAAAATGGGTACCTCTCTATAATATCCACAAAACCTATGCCGGATTACGTGATGCCTATCTATATGCTCACAGTGACTTGGCAAAAAATATGCTGACAGCCCTCTGCGATTGGATGATCCAAGTCACGCAAAACTTAAGTGATGAACAGATTCAGGATATGCTGCGAAGCGAACATGGTGGACTGAATGAAATATTTGCCGATGTGGCTGAGATTACCGGAGAAGAGAAATATCTGACATTGGCCAAACGATTCTCGCACCAATCTATACTCAACCCTCTGCTAAACAAAGAGGATAAGCTGACCGGATTACACGCAAATACACAAATACCCAAAGTCATAGGGTTCAAACGAATTGCAGATTTAACAGGCAATTATGAATGGTTACAAGCTGCCCGTTTCTTTTGGAACACAGTAGTAGAACACCGGACCGTATGTATCGGAGGAAACAGTGTACGCGAACATTTCCACCCTTCCCATGATTTCAGCCCCATGCTTCAAGATGTGCAGGGACCAGAAACTTGCAATACTTACAACATGTTACGGCTTACAAAAATGTTATATCAAAATACACCCGAAGTAAAACTGGCCGATTATTATGAACGAGCACTATATAATCACATTTTGTCTTCGCAACATCCTGAGAAAGGAGGATTTGTCTATTTTACGCCCATCCGGTCAGGACATTATCGAGTGTATTCACAACCCGAGACTTCCATGTGGTGCTGTGTAGGTTCGGGACTGGAAAATCATGCCAAATACGGTGAGTTTATCTATGCACATAAATCGGATACACTCTATGTAAATCTCTTCATCCCTTCTAAACTGAACTGGAAAGAGAAAGGTATTTCCATCTGTCAAAATACCCGCTTCCCTGATGAAGACATTGTCCGTATACAAATCACTCAGTGTAAACATAAAGAATTTACCATCAAATTAAGAAGTCCGCAATGGACTTCAAATGCCTTGGTGAGCATCAACGGAAAACCTGTGAAATGGCAAGCAGGGCAAGATAAATACATCGCAATCCACCGCAAATGGAAGGCCGGCGACGAAATAACCCTCCAACTGCCGATGAAAATTTCATTGGAACCATTGCCCGACCAACAGCCCTATTATGCATTCATGTATGGCCCCATTGCATTGGCATCTCCCATGGGGAAAGAACACCTCGACGGACTATTTGCAGACGACAGCCGTGGCGGGCATATAGCACACGGGAAACAAATACCTTTATTAAATATGCCTATCCTAAGCGGAACACCAGCCGAATTACAGCAAGCTGTTCAAAAGGAAAAAGTTAAAGACTTATCTTTCAGCTACCCGGGAAATGTATACCCGTTTCGGAAAGAACCACTCAAACTGATTCCTTTCTTCCGGCTGCACGATGAACGATACGCTTTATAGTTCAGACAAACAGATTCCGCTGAAATAAAGAATATCCAAAAAGCTACGGAAGAAGCTGAACTACGCACTTCACATTTGGCCAACCAAACTGTAGACTTAATCTTTCCTGGCGAACAACAGCCTGAATCCGATCACCACATCCAATACCATGATGCCGAAACCGGCATCCTATACGATCGGCATTTCAGACGTGCCAAAGGATGGTTCAGCTATGAACTGAATAATAAAGGAAACGGGCATACCTTATATATTATGGTCAACAAACAGGATAGCGGACAAATGAAGGTGCTGCTCAATGGGAAAGAACTAATACGAAAAAACTTACCATGCGAGATCCAAGACAATCGTTTTAGCACGTATGTTTATCCGTTAACCCAAACTATGAATACGGAGAAGCAGGTGTTAAAGTTTATACCTGATGGAACAGATAAAACACCCGCTATTTTTGAAATAAGAGTATTAAAATAAAACTATTAACATCTTAACAAAACAAACATTATGAAGAACAAACTATTTGTCAGCAGCTTGTTCTTAGCTGCTTCTATGTCTATCTCAGCACAAAACGATGCTACTATCACCCTTCATGCAGAGCAGGGTTCACAAATCATCCCTAAAGAAATTTACGGACAATTTGCCGAACACTTGGGAACTTGTATCTATGGAGGTTTATGGGTAGGAGAAGACTCTGAAATTCCCAACATCAAAGGGTATCGAACCGATGTATTCAATGCACTGAAAGAGTTGCAGGTGCCTGTTCTTCGTTGGCCCGGCGGATGCTTTGCCGATGAATATCACTGGATGGATGGTATCGGCCCAAAAGAAAACCGTCCTAAAATGGTGAACAACAACTGGGGTGGCACCATCGAAGACAATAGTTTCGGCACTCACGAGTTCTTGAATCTATGTGAAATGCTTGGCTGTGAACCGTATATCAGCGGAAACGTAGGAAGTGGCACAGTAGAAGAGCTGGCTAAATGGGTAGAATATATGACTTCGGACGGAGATTCACCTATGGCCAACTTACGCCGCAAAAATGGAAGGGATAAAGCGTGGAAAATCAAATACCTGGGAGTAGGCAACGAAAGCTGGGGATGCGGCGGAAGTATGCGTCCGGAATATTACGCCGATTTATACCGCCGTTACTCTACATATTGCCGCAATTACGACAATAACCGTCTGTTTAAAATTGCCAGTGGTGCCAGTGATTACGACTATAACTGGACCAAGGTACTGATGGATCGTGCCGGTGGATTAATGAACGGATTATCCTTACACTACTATACCGTAACCGGATGGACCGGCAGTAAAGGTTCTGCCACACAATTCAATACGGAAGACTACTATTGGACCATGGGAAAATGCCGTGAAATAGAAGATGTTATTAAAAAGCATTGCGCCATCATGGATGAATACGACCCCAAAAAGCGCGTGGCTCTGATGCTGGACGAATGGGGAACATGGTGGGATGAAGAACCGGGCACCATACAAGGACATCTTTACCAGCAGAACACACTTCGTGATGCCTTCGTAGCTTCCCTGTCATTGGATATTTTCCACAAATATACCGACAGACTAAAAATGGCCAATATCGCACAAGTAGTCAACGTGCTGCAATCCATGATTCTGACCAAAGGAAAAGAAATGGTATTGACTCCCAGCTACTATGTATTCAAAATGTATAAAGTGCATCAAGATGCCACTTATCTTCCTTTAGACATCAACTGCGATATTATTGATGTAAGAGATAACCGTAAGTTGCCTTTAATCAGCGCAACTGCCTCGAAAGACCAAGCAGGTAAAATCCATTTATCCATTTCCAACATTGATGTAGAAAATGAACAGGAAGTGACTATCAACCTGCCTGATGTAAAAGCCCAAAAGGCTGTAGGTGAAATCCTGACCTCTGCCAAACTTACCGATTTCAACTCTTTCGAAAACCCGGAAGTGGTAAAGACCGCACCTTTCAAAGAAGCCAAAATTAAAAAAGGCATCTTAAAAATCAAATTACCAGCCAAATCTATCGTAACGCTGGAATTGCAATAAATCAAGGCAATACACTTCTACAGAAAGAAATAGGAAAGTGAAAAAGAAAGGCTATCCATATTGCTATTTAAGCATAAAGGATTACCTTTGTACGGGCGGAGACAAATCTTCCGCCCGCACACCATCTTATTTTTTGCATAATAATTAATATTTATTGATATGAATGACAATAAACTTATGAACCGTGCAGCCGACAATATCCGTATATTGGCTGCGTCAATGGTAGAAAAAGCCAAGTCCGGTCATCCGGGCGGTGCCATGGGTGGTGCCGACTTTGTAAATGTACTTTATTCTGAATTTATGATTTATGACCCGGAGAACCCACAATGGGAAGGACGCGACCGTTTCTTCCTTGACCCCGGTCATATGTCACCGATGCTGTATTCCCAGTTGGCACTTACCGGTAAATTCACCCTGGAAGAGCTGAAACAGTTCCGTCAATGGGGAAGCCCTACACCCGGACACCCGGAACGTGACATCATGCGCGGCATAGAAAACACCTCAGGTCCGCTAGGACAAGGCCATGTGTATGCCGTAGGTGCTGCCATTGCTGCCAAGTTCTTGAAGGCACGCTTCGGAGAGGTGATGAATCAAACCATCTACGCCTTCATTTCCGACGGAGGTGTACAGGAAGAAATCTCTCAGGGAGCCGGCCGTATTGCAGGTACCTTGGGATTGGATAACCTGATTATGTTCTACGATTCCAATGATATTCAGTTATCTACGGAAACAAAAGAGGTAACAACTGAAGACACCGCTAAAAAGTACGAAGCTTGGGGATGGAAAGTCATTACCATCAATGGCAACGACCCCGAAGCCATCCGTGCTGCTTTAAAGGAAGCCAAGGCAGAAGCAGAACGTCCTACGCTAATCATCGGACATACCATTATGGGTAAGGGTGCCCGCAAGGCCGACGGAAGCAGCTACGAAGCCAACTGTGCCACACACGGTGCCCCGCTGGGTGGAGATGCTTATATCAATACCATCAAGAACCTGAACGGTGATCCTGAAAACCCCTTTGTGATTTTCCCGGAAGTAGAAGAACTGTATGCCAAACGTACAGCAGAACTGAAGGAAATCATGAAGCAAAAATATGCAGAAAAAGAAGCTTGGAGCAAAGCTAATCCGGAATTGGCTGCCAAGTTGGAAGCTTTCTTCTCTGGCAAGGCTCCCGAAGTGAACTGGGCGGCTATCGAGCAAAAAGCAGATGGTGCTACCCGCGCTGCCTCAGCTACCGTATTAAGTGCTTTGGCCACTCAGGTAGAAAACATGATTGTAGCTTCTGCCGATTTGTCAAACTCTGACAAGACAGACGGATTCTTGAAAAAGACTCACGCATTCACCAAAGGTGATTTCAGCGGTGCCTTCTTCCAAGCCGGTGTAGCCGAACTTACTATGGCTTGCTGCTGTATCGGTATGGCACTGCATGGCGGTGTAATTCCGGCTTGCGGCACATTCTTTGTATTCTCTGATTACATGAAGCCGGCTATCCGTATGGCTGCCTTGATGGAAGTGCCCGTGAAGTTCATCTGGACACACGATGCCTTCCGTGTAGGTGAGGACGGACCTACTCATGAACCGGTAGAACAAGAAGCTCAAATCCGCCTGATGGAAAAACTGAAAAACCATAAAGGTCAAAACTCAACGCTGGTACTTCGCCCGGCTGATGTAGAAGAAACTACAATGGCATGGAAATTGGCTATAGAAAACACCAGCACTCCTACCGCACTGATTTTCTCACGACAGAATATCACCAATCTGCCGGCAGGAAATGATTATGCCCAAGTGGCCAAAGGTGCTTATATCGTAGCCGGTTCTGAAGAGAATCCCGATGTTATCTTGGTAGCATCCGGTTCTGAAGTTTCTACGCTGGTAGCAGGTGCAGAACTGCTTCGCAAGGACGGTGTAAAGGTGCGTATCGTATCTGCACCTTCTGAAGGCTTGTTCCGCAGCCAAAGCGCAGATTATCAGGAAAGCATATTGCCGGGTGAGGCTAAAATCTTTGGTCTGACAGCCGGCCTTCCCGTTAATCTGCAAGGTTTGGTAGGAGCTCATGGCAAAATCTGGGGATTGGAATCATTCGGTTTCTCGGCTCCCTACAAAGTATTGGATGAAAAACTGGGCTTCACGGCAGAAAACGTATACAACCAGGTAAAAGCCATGCTGTAAGAATCTTGTAAAGATATGAATATAGAAGGTGTGTCATACAAAACAGAGTGACACACCTTCCTCTGTTTACAATCATACTCTCATTTATTATGGAAAAGAAAACTATAGGAATCTGCTCCGATCACGCAGGTTTTGAACTAAAGCAACATGTACGCCAGTGGCTGGAAACCAACGGCTATACTTACAAGGATTTTGGGACCTACTCTACCGACAGCTGTGATTACCCTGATTTTGCCCACCCCATGGCTCTTGCCATAGAAGCCGGTGAATGCTATCCGGGAATTGCCATCTGCGGAAGCGGAAATGGTATTAACATGACCATCAACAAGCACCAAGGTATTCGCGGTGCCCTTTGCTGGACAGCAGAAATTGCCAAACTGGCCCGTCTACACAATGATGCCAACGTATTGGTGATGCCAGGACGATTCATAACTACAAAAGAAGCTGACGAAATTCTGAACCAATTCTTCCATACCGATTTTGAGGGTGGACGCCACGTGCGAAGAATTGAAAAGATTCCTGTACAGTAAGAACAAGAAAAGCTTACTAACGAATAAAGCAGGAGATGCTAAAAACGCATCTCCTGCTTTATTCGTTAATATACGGGAGAATTATAAAGCAAGTTCGTAAATACTACGACAATCTTCCATAGACAAACGGTAATACCCACCTATGAATTCACCCTTATTACGCTGTAATCCTGCAATAAGCCGGTCAATATCCGGATTCTCAATGCCTAGTTCTTTAAAGGTTACCGGCAATTCCAGATAACGGAAGAAATGTTTTAACCGAGCCACCCCCGACAAAGCCATTTCTTGTAAATCATCTGTCTCGGGCACCCCAAAAACACGATTGGCAAACTGAGCAACCTTCTGTGGATGATGCTCTGCCATAAAGGTCATCCAAGCTGGGAAAATCACAGACAATCCGGCTCCATGAGCCACATCATAAATGGCACTGATTTCATGTTCCAAGAAGTGAGAAGACCAGTCTTCAGCACGCCCTACTCCACAAGTACCATTATGCGCTATGGTTCCACACCACATAATATTGGCCCGCGCACCGTAATTCTTCGAATCCTGTTTTACCCGATATGATTCCTTGATTACGGATATAAGGATAGCCTCGCACAGACGGTCACTTACCTCTACATCTTCTGTGTTCGAGAAATATCGTTCCATCGTATGGGCCATCATATCTGAAATACCGCATGCGGTCTGATAAAGCGGCAAAGTATACGTCAGCTCCGGATTCATTACAGCAAATAGCGGACGAAGTAGCTTATCGGTACGTATACCCAGTTTCTGCAAAGTATCTGTCTTGGTAATCACAGCATTACCAGAGCCTTCACTACCGGCAGCAGGTATCGTTAACACAACGGCCACTTTCAGTGCCTCTGTAATCGTAGCCTTCCCGATAAAGAAATCCCAAAAATCGCCCGAATAAGGTACTCCTACAGCTATGGCTTTGGCAGTATCAATCACCGAGCCACCTCCTACAGGCAACATCATATCCACCGCTTCTCTACGGGCTATTTCTATCCCTTCATATACTTTGGCATCCACCGGATTAGGTTGCACACCACCCATCTCACAAAAGGCAACGCCTGCCTCCGTGAGTGATTGTTTCACTCTATCCAGTAATCCGCTGCGAATCACTGAACCGCCACCATACACCAACATCACTTTTTTAGCACCATATTTTTGTGCTAATACACCGGTCTGACTTTCTGTATCTTTACCGAAAACAAATTCGGTAGGACTGTAAAAAACAAAATTATTCATAGGCTGAAACCTTATTTAAAAGTTATATTTTAACACACCATAGGTAATTTTTTCCAATAGTTCTTTTGGAAATAGTAATGCAATATTCGCAAAATTTATTGATTCCTGCAAAGAGAATCCTTTTAAAAACAAAAGATACTTGAACAGAGAGATAGCTACAAACGGCACTTGCGTTTGTAAAAAACCTACAGGTAGATTTATAAACGCAAGTGCCGTTTGTAAAAAAACAACCTGCCGATGAAAAAAAAGCCATACTTCTTCACCGGCTGATGATAACCTGACTATTCGATGTAACGGACATAGGATTCCATAAAATGCTGAAAGCCACGGAACCGCATGAAGCATTTTTCAAACAATACAATACCCGACAAAGCACACAAGATACCCAGCAACACATCGATAACATAATGATGCCCGGAATAGATAGCTGTCCACCAGATACCCACCATAATAATTGCAAAAGGAAGGGTAATAAAGCGGCTGCATTTGGCACGCACAGCATAAGCCAGTGCCACTACCATATAAGCAGCATGAAGGGAAGGTACTGCGGCAAAGACATTGGCATTACGGCCATAGATACCTTCAAATACCGAAACACCCAGCAACTGGTCAAAACGTCCCAAGCCAGCTACATTGCCAGGAGTATTCAATACAGGCTCGAAACCGTAGTTCATGGCATACCAAGGTGGAGCAGCAGGATGAATGTAATACCCCACAAATCCTAAAAGATTAACCAGCAGGAATACACAAGCAAAGTGCAAATATAAACCACGCATACCTTTTAAATACAACCATAAGCCGAATGCTATAGGCACTGGAACCCAGCACAAATAAAAAAAGCCCGCAAATACATCGGCCACTGCATGATGATGCTGGGCAAAATATTCACAAGGTATTACCACCTGCGAACCCGATATAAACCCAAACAAGGCTTTTTCTGTCTCATACAGCCCTTGCACATCTATCGGATTCACTTCATAATTCGGATAGATACGCATCCAATCGTATGAAATGCCAAACAAAACAAAAGGTAACAGCGCTACTGCCAACTTACGGGTAACGCTACTGGCAAAGAATAAGACGCCAAACAATCCTATCATCAAGAAATGTTCGGGACGAAGTCCGATGCACAGACCGGTAAGCAAAAGAAAGAGCACGATAAACGCTCCTACCACAACCGTTTCTTTAAACGGAGGGAAACGATACTGCCACTGTTTCATTTACTCAATAGTTTACGACAGTGATTCAGACGAACCAAAGCAGTCCAATTAGCCAATACTGCAATCACACACAGCGGAGTTATCAGAATAAGAAGCGGATCAAAAGCATGGCAATCGCTAAAAATACCGCAGAATAAAGCTCCCAAGCTAGTAAGCACTACGCGTTCCGGACGCTGCATCAATCCCACTTTACATTCCAAACCTAGCCCTTCGGCACGCGCACGAACATAGCTCACCATGAGTGATCCTATCAAAGCTATAAAGGTTATGATAGAGCCCCAAAAATAACCTTGCAGGTTCAAATAAAAAGAAATGCCAAAGAGTGTAAACAACTCACTGTAACGATCGAGTACGGAATCGTAAAGAGCGCCAAAGGTAGAAGCCAGATTTCCTACACGAGCCACACGCCCATCCATCATATCGAACAGACCTGCAAACAGAATCAAAGCTCCCGTCCATCCCACCAGCGACAGATCACCGGCAGAAGCATCTGTAGTCTTTCCTGCATAAATAAACAAACACGCAGCCAGTATATTCAAGAGCAATCCCGTGGTGGTAATAAAATTGGGAGTAATACCTAACCGAATCATTCCCTTCACCAGCGGATTGATAATCTTATAAATCAACTGCTGCAAAAAATCTCTGTAATTCATACTATCTAATTATTTATTTAAATATTGTTGCCAAAAGTTCTTAAAGTCATGATTACGATACACAAAAGTGCGTTGCAAATGATAGTTCCAGCACACAGAGACCAGCAAGGCAACCACTATTTTTGAGATAATGAACAAATCGTCTACATAGGAGCCCAGCCAATCTTTTACCCAATGCTTCCCGGTCAGCCATTCAGTCAGGGCAAAGGTGCCCCAGGTATTCAGCAGAATGCTACCTCCCCATACAAACAAATATTTGGCTGCCACATGAGACTTCGGGCAGTCTGTAGACACAAATACCCATTTATAATTAATGATGCAATTAGTGATGCCTCCTGCCACAGCTCCTGCAAAGGTAGCATACAGATAAAAGACACCCATTATTTTTACCAGTAGCAAAGTAGATACAAAATCCACCAAACTGGCAAATTGTGCAGAAGCCTGAGCCTTCAAGAACACCCACACATTATTCATCTGGAAAAAACCATGATTCTCACCGCTTACTTCATCAGCCATTGCCATCCCATCAAAATCAGATAACCGTAAATACCTGCCAACACATCGTCCATCATCACTCCTATCCCTCCGGGCAACTGTTCCATCTTACGGACACCCAGCGGTTTCCAAATATCTAGCAAACGAAACAAGGCAAAGGCCGCCACCATATAGCCCACATGCCCGGCCGGTGCTGCCAGCAAAGCTATCCACACGCCCACCATTTCATCCACCACCACTTTGGAAGGGTCTTCTCCCCAAAAAGGCTCCAGCCGGTTGGCTGCCCAAATGCCCGCCAGCGTAAAGAATACAATACATGCCACGGTCAGCCACCATAGACAGGAGGCCGACAACAAGCCAGCACCGATATACCAAAGAACCGTGGCCAGAAGTGCGCCTGCCGTACCCGGAGCAACCGGTGAAAAACCAGAACCAAATCCGGTGGCAATAATAACCGACATGATAGGAAGCTTATTCATACACTGATAATCTAAATAAGTATGCTACTTGAAGTATTTTTCAAGTGCAAAAATACTAAAAAAAGTGATAAAGTGACAGACTTGAGTTTCAAAACGTTTCTCATCCGTCACTTTATCACTTTATAATCGTCTCAGCTGTTTATCAATCTAAGTAGCTGGGAGCAGTTTCGCCAATCATTTCGCGCAATGTCTGCTTCACCATACGCCACTGCTGGAACAGGTCGTGTACCGGCTGATGTTCGAAGTCGTGCATCGGGCTCTTGCAGAAGAACGACAGCCAAGTCTGAATGCCGCACATACCGGCACGGGCAGCCAAGTCGCTGAAAATAACCAGGTCGAGTGCAATCGGAGCAGCCAGGATAGAGTCGCGGCAAAGGAAGTTCACCTTGATTTCCATCGGATAACCCATCCAGCCGAAGATATCAATGTTATCCCAAGCTTCCTTATTATCCTTGCGGGGCGGATAATAATTGATACGTACTTTATGATATACATCGCCATAGAGGTCGGGGAACTTTTCGGGCTCAAAGATGTTATCGATAACCGAAAGTTTACTTACTTCCTTAGTCTTGAAGTTTTCAGGCTGATCAAGTACTTCACCGTCACGGTTACCCAAGATATTGGTAGAGAACCATCCGCTTACACCCAGCATACGAGTCTTGAACATGGGAGCCAATACGGTCTTCATCAAGGTCTGACCACTCTTGAAGTCTTTACCGGAAATAGGCACATTCATCTTCTTAGAGAATTCCCACATAGCCGGAGTATCCACACACAAGTTAGGAGCACCCATAATAAACGGAGCACCTTCTGCGATGGCAGCATAAGCATAGCACATACTCGGTGAGATTACCTCTGTATTGTTCTCCTTCATAGCTTTTTCCAATGCCTCCAAAGACATATGTTCGTCGCTCAGGGGAACGAAGATTTCTGTACTGGCAGCCCAGAGCACAGCGATACGTTCGCATTGGTTGGCAGCCTTGAAGTTGCGGATATCTTCGCGAAGCTGCTCTACCATATCCCAGCGGGTAGCTGCGTTCTTGATATACGTACCGTTCAGACGTTTGGCAAAATTATGGTCGAAAGCTGCCGGCATAGGTTTGATTTGTTCCAGTTCATCCTTTACCAGATTCAAATCCTTTTCCTTCAATACCTCGGCATACATAGCTGCTTCGTAAGCATTTTCCGGGAAAATATCCCATCCGCCAAATACTATATCGTTCAAATTAACCAAAGGCACAATGTCTTTGATGAGTTTTTCCTCACCGCTCTGTACTCGCATAGTAGCCATTTCTGCGATTGAACCGATAGGCTTAGCCAGATTTTTACGAGATGCCAATACACCCGTTATCATAGTGGTAGCCACAGCACCACCTACTCCGACTACCAGCACGCCTAAACGACCTGTTGCCGGTTTAATTTCTTGTTTCATATTCACTAAAATATTTAAAATTAAAATTGCTCAAATTTAGGACATTTTGTTCGAATAGAAGAATCTGTATTTATTTTTTTCATCTGAAATTAGCAATGTTTAAGTTAAAATGTCATATGAAGACTGATACGCAAGCCCGATTTATCGATATGGGGCATATCGCGGTACGTCAATCTCCACACATAATCCAAACGTAATACTTTGAAAATATTTTCTATCCCCACCCCTACTTCCACGTAAGGCTTGTGCCCCATCAACTGCCCTCCTAAGGGAAACTGAAACAGTCCTTCACTTAATTCCGGATTATTCTTATCAGACAGATGTCCATATAAGCCTCTGCAAGACAGTACTTCTCTCCATTTCAATTTCTTCAGCAAAGGCACCCTATTCAGCAGAAATCCGTTCATAAAATACGTTACATCCCAAGAGGCATAGGCATCGTTCATAAATTCCATGGCGTTCATCAAAGAATAAGACTCCGGCTGAATGGTATACGATAAATTGGCATTCGGAATAATCAACAATGGAAAAGGCACCTTGCTCCACACTTTTCCGGCTTTCAAGATTACATCCGTATAGCCAAATGCCGAGAACCAGAATCGTTTCTGAAATCCGGCTTCTGTATATTGATAAGTATAATCTCCGCCAAGTACTCCTTTAGCTGCTGCCGTATGCGACAAGGTAAATACAGGTGCATCAAGTGATACAGGAAAACGATTCCACTGGGTCTGAAAGAACTTCTCGCCAGGAGCATAGCGCAATTTCAATTCCAGTTCGCTCGTCCGGATACTTTTCACCGGCTGCCGGTCGTCTTTCCGAATAAAGGGAATCAGGCAAGATGACTCATCGCGTCGCAACCGGGTAGTCAACTGCAAAGACAATCCCGAATAGAATTCATTGGTATATGTCACTTCCGCCTTTTGAAGATACCCTATCCTATCATCTTTCTGACGCTTCAAGGCCAAAAACATATTATCTTTATTAGTATACAGATAATGCTGACCATATTGGTTGACATCATTTTCATAACGCACCTTCAGAGAGTGTATCGGAAATTCGTTAGCATACTCTTTCTTTCGGTTGAACGACCACTCAAGCTCGGCCAGCCCCTTGGGACGCTTGTCGCGAAAGCCATATGCTATAAATCCACGCCCGAAAAGATGTGGATGAAGCCAGGCCGACGTCATTCCTCCAGCACGTATACGCACTCCTTCCAAGGCATTGCCGCTCATGGTGGCATTCATCATACCGTAATAGAAAAGCGGCTTTTTATCATTAGGCAAAGGTATATAACCGGTAAACATTACTTTCAGGAATTGCTCGGTCCAGTAAAAAGCCGGATAACTGCGCAGTTGTGCCATCATATCGCCCACAGAAGTTTCTTTTTTACTAACATCAGCGTGACGATTTTCGGCCCAATATTCATCTGTTTTGGCAGAGGCTGACACATCTTCTATTACTTTTTCCGGACGTCCGAAAGCAATCTGTGCCGAGTCGGTAGGTTCATAGCAGTAATTCCGATAAAACACATCTCGCTTGGCATAAATGCCATCGCTATTCTCTACTAATTTAAATTCTGCAGTAATGCTTTCCGTCAACAGCTGCCGTGTACCATCGGGTGCCCGATCAAATAGCTGGTCGATGCGCATATAATCCACAAAATTCAGATTGATTTTCTGTGGAAAGTTCATCACGACCCTACGCACAAAATAAGTGCTGTCTAGCAAGACATACAAGTGCCCAGTAAAACCAAACGATTCAGAATTAAAGGGTACAAAGGCCAAGTCTACACAAGGCTTCCCTGCTACCGATACTGTATCCATCAGGTAATATTTATAGAAAGAAGGACCTAGGGCCGACAAAGGGCTGACAAATTTATTGGTAAACAAAGTGATGTTATTCTCGTAGATGTCCACATCGGTCATGGTCACGCTGATGGCCTGCTCCATACCTTGCTGCGACAACATTTCATCTACACCGGCTTGTCTGCGAGCCTTCACCCACTGTTTTTCTCTTTTAGGTGAACGCTGATAATAATCCGTAGCCAGCAATTCTCGGTTTGATACAGCCAATACCGGCTGACCGGTAACGGCCGAAGTATCCACGTAATTTTTCAAAAACTTGAATTTTCTATAAAGCCACTTCTGCTGCTTGGCAGTGTCGAAATTATTGATGGCAAACGTCATCTTCTCATACCGTTCACGCTGCCAGAATTCCTGTTTATCAGGAGAATAGTCGTCTCGATGCTCTATCATGCCTTTCACAAAGCGCACGGCAGGATTATCTTTCTTTTTATAACGTTCTCTGCCTGGCTTCACCACCACCTCGGTAAGCGCATAGCTGGTAGGTGCCAAACACACTTTGAAGTTCTGTTCTTTGGCCGGATGTATCAATCGGGTATATTCTTCATAACCTACAGACGAGATTACCAGTTGTGCCTCAGCACGATATGTTTGAAAAGAAAAGCGCCCGTTATTATCAGTCATTCCTCCTTCAGAAGTTCCTTTCAAATAGACAGAGATATAAGGCAACGGTTCGCGCGTAAGCGAATCAATCACTTCGCCTTGTACCTTATACTGAGCGTGCAAGGTAAACAAGAGCGCCCAAAGGAAACATCCCAACACCTTTATTCTCAAAAACATAATATCTAGTTTACATACCTTTCTAAAACCACGGCAAAGGTAGGCAGAGAAAACTATTCATTGCTGTTCAGTTTTACGGAAAGAATGTTCCAAATTCCCCCAAAATGTAGCAGCCGGCAGTATACACTGATTAATAAAATAAGGTGGGTACCCGACTAAAAAGCCGATTACCCACCTTCAACATCATGACTAACTGAAAATTAGAAGTTTGAAATCAAACTTCATCAAACTACACTGTTCTTCTTTGTAAACTCTATAATTTCTGATATATAACCAAAAGCCATGCCTACTACTGTATCGGCAGCTCCATAATATACAGCTACCTTATCGCCTTCATGCAAAGCTGCGCAAGGGAATACCACATTGGGCACGTCACCCGTCATTTCATACAGGGCTGCAGGCGCCAACAAATAAGGCTGTGTACGATACAGCACCTTAGAAGGATCGTCTTTATCCAATATAGCAGCACCCATAGAATAACGGAAACCGTTACATGTGGTAATTACACCATGGTAGAACATCAGCCAGCCTTCATCCGTAAGGAACGGTACTGAACCGGCACCAATCTTGGTACATTGCCATGCACTGACAGGAAATGGAGTGGGGCCCATTACATGACGGTGTTCTCCCCAATATTTCATATCCGGACTGTAGCTGATATAAATATCACCAAAAGGTGTATGTCCGCTATCGCTCGGACGGCTCAGCATGGCAAACTTGCCATTGATTTTCTGCGGAAACAGCACCCCATTGCGATTAAAAGGCAGGAATGCATTCTCGCATTGAAAAAACTCCTTAAAATCAAATGTATAGGCAATGCCGATAGTCGGTCCGAAATATCCGTTACACCAAGTAATCCAATAGCGGTCTTCTATCCAGCATACGCGTGGATCATACTTATATTCTGATTCTATCATTTCAGTATTGCCTGCCTTGAACTGGATCGGTTCATGTTCTATATCCCAATGGATACCGTCTTTACTGAAACCGGCAAAAATATTCATCTGTACAGCCTTGTTGTCGCAACGGAATACGCCAGCAAAACCATCTTTGAAAGGAACTACAGCACTATTGAAAATACTGTTAGAGGTAGGGATGTGATAACGGTCAATCACGGGATTCTGTGAATAACGCCACATAACGTCGGTACATCCGGCCGGCCGGTCTTCCCAGGGCATTGCGATTTTATTTTCCATAATTCGTCTATTAATAATGTTATGAATATAATGCTTAGTTTTTACCTGATGATTGTTGGGTATCATCATAGGTAAAAGGAATAAAGTAAGTAATCAGCAGTGAAGGAATAGTAGCCAGCAACACATAGATAAAGAATTTCTCATAACCCAAGTAATCGCTTACAAAGCCACTCATCATTCCCGGCAGCATCACACCCAAATTCATGATACCCGAAGCAAAAGCATAATGAGACATCTGATGCTTACCTGGTGCTATCTGTTGCATCATAAAGAGCGTGAGCCCCACGAAACCAAAACCGTAGCCAAAGTATTCTATCACGATACCAGCTCCTATCAGATAGAGATTTTCCGGCTGGAACACGGCTAACAATGTATAGGCTACAAACGGGAAGTTGAAGACGCAGCAAAGGGTAAAGAGCGTCTTCTTTAAACCTCTTTTAGATACATAGATGCCTGCCAACAATGAGCCTAGCACAAAAGCACCGGAACCGAATACCCCATTCAACGTGCCGATTTCGGTCAATGATAATCCCAACCCACCGATTTCGCGTGAGGAACGTAGAAACAGGGGAGCTATCTTCATGATAAATCCCTCGGCAAACCGATAGAGGATAATAAAACTGATGTAATAGAAAATGTGTTTTTTGGTAAAGAAGTTCTTGATAACCATCCACATTTCTCTCATTACATCGCCTCCGGAACGCCGAACCGAGGCCTGGGTCTGTGTACACGGTAACATACGTGAATGATAGAGGCCCAGCACCAGCAGCAATACAGAAATGATAAGAAAGATAATCATCCATGCTTCTTTATAGGCCGGCAGATTCTGCTGGACTGATGCGCCGTCTACGGCACCAAAACTTTCGGCCAGCATACCAGCCACTGCCACTAATCCTCCATTGGCTACCAGTTTGGCTATGTTATAGAAAGCGCCTTGCACACCAATATATTTTGCTTGGTCGGCAGAAGAAAGTTCTGCCATGTACACACCGTCGCAAGCTATATCGTGCGTAGCACCACTCAGAGCTATCACAGCCATAGTAGATATACTGATGGCAAAGAAATAATCGAACTTCAACGAGAAGGCTACGATACCAAACAACAGACCGCTAAGCAGCTGTGTAAGCACCACAAAAAACTTCTTCGTACGATACATCTCCAGAAATGGGCTCCATAGGAATTTCAGCGTCCAGGGCATCATGATAATCGAGGTCCAAAAGGCTATTTCGGTATCGGATATACCCAAATCCTTAAACATAAACGTGGAAACCAGGTTGACTGCGATAAAAGGCAGTCCCATGGCAAAATAAACGGAAGGTACCCACCAAATGGGGCTTTTCATATGTTGATTCATACCTATTTATATTTAGTTTATTCCATACGCTTTCAGAGGTTCACTACCCATGGTTATTTCCAAGGTACCTCCCTGCATGATATCATTGTGTGTAAAGAACGGAGCATTCAGTTCCTTACCATTCAATGCTATCTTTTGCACGTACTTGTTCACTCGGCTATTGTTATGCACCACTATAGTAAATACCTTACCGTTATCCAGATGAATGGCAGAATTATGAAACAAGGGTCTGCCAATAGAATAGACAGGCTTACCCGGACACACCTGATAGAATCCCATAGCATTCAAGATGTACCAAGCCGACATCTGCCCGCAATCTTCATTGCCAGATAATCCGTCAGGATTATTAGCATACAGGGTATGCAACACTTCATCTACCAACTCTTGCGTACGCCAAGGCTGACCTACATAGTTATAGAAATGAGTGATGTGATGGCTTGGTTCATTACCATGTGCATACTGTCCTATCAAACCGGAAATATCAGCCGACACCAATTCGCCTTCCAAAGCTGATTCGGCTGTGAAAAGTGAATCCAACTTACTGATAAAGGCCTCTTCACCCCCCATCAGTGCCACCAGTCCTTCTACATCATGCGGCACAAACCAAGTCCATTGCCAAGCTGTTCCTTCGCAATAATCGTCATTGCGATGATTTGAAGAGCGCGGATTGAACGGTTCTCTCCAATTACCTTTACTATCTACTCCACGCATAAACCGGGTAGTAGGGTCAAAGTACTTCTGGTAACCTTTGGCAAAGGCTTCGTATTTCTGTTGGTTTACCGTATCGCCCAATGCTTTGGCCAATACCGATATACACCAATCATCGTAAGCATATTCCAAGGCCTTGGCCACTGCTTCATTATCTTTATCACAAGGCACATAACCTATCTTATTCTTCCAATACTTGGCCTGAGGCATCAAATGAGGCAACACCAAAGCCGGACAGTGTATACCTGTGGTATCGTACTCTGCTGCACGCAGACAAGCCCGATACGCTTCTTCTACATCAAAATCACGATACCCCTTGGTATAAGCATCAGCTATCAGAGAAGCTGCGTGATAGCCAATCATCGTACCCGTATAGTTACCGGCCAATTCCCACATGGGGAAGATGCCTCCTTCACGCTGTTTCTGCAGCAAAGATCGGATAAATGCCTGGTTCATCTCCGGCTGTATAATGGTCATCAGCGGATGATAAGCCCGGAATGTATCCCACAAAGAAAAGATTGTATACAGGGGTTCATTCGTCTGATTCTGGTGTACCTTCAAGTCCATACCCAGGTAGCGGCCGTCTGCATCGGTAAACAGATTGGGCTGCATGCCGGTGTGATACAAGGCGGTATAAAACATCGTACGCTGGTCTGCATCTTCTGTTTCAATATCTATTTTCGACAGATACTCATTCCATGATTGGCGGGCTGCGGCACGCACAGCATCGAAATCCCATGCCGGGATTTCTGTTTCCACATTTCGCTGGGCTCCATCCTTATCTACTGCCGATACGCCCACTTTGACCAGCACCTGTTCTCCCTTTTTGGTAGAGAAATTCAAAAGCACCTTGGCAGTGGGCTGCAAAGCACTTCCTTCACCCATCTTCACAGAATCGGTAACCAATGTATAAGTAAAAGGCTTGGAAAATTTTGCATAAAAATGAATATATTGATCAAATGCCCAATACACAGTCTTCTTGCTACCTCTGATTTCTGTGTCGCTAAGCACTTCTATACACATGTCTTCATTCTTTTGGCGTTGCAGACTATAGTCCAAATCCAAAATAAAGCCCGCCTCATCGGTAGCTGGAAAAGTGTAGCGATGAATGGCTGCACGCTGGGTAGAGGTCAGTTCGGCTTGTACACCGTAACGATCCAAAAACACAGAATAATAGCCCGGCTCTGCCTGCTCGCGTTCATGACAGAAAGTCGAAGCATAAGCCAGACGCTGGCTTTCCTTACCCAGCGTCTGGTATTCCTGCCGGCCCACCGTGGGCATCAGCAACACATCGCCGTAGTCGCAGCATCCGGTACCACTGACATGGGTATGAGAGAATCCGTTAATCGTAGAATCCGCATAATAATATCCTGAACAAGCATCCCATCCATCTATACGGGTATCTGGACTGGGCTGTATCATACCGTTGGGTACTACAGCGCCTGGATACGTGTGTCCATGACCACCTGTACCTATAAAAGGATTTACATAGGATGCATAATCTTGCTGGCTGGTAGGACGGGAACTGCAGCCGCTCATCAGCCATGCACTGCACAGGAAAAGGCCTGCTCCCATCAATACAGATGTAATGTTTTTCATTCGTAATTTAAGTTTGTTCCAACTAATCAGTTTCATTCACATGTATAATACAACTGAGAGGCAGAAGATACCCTCTTCAATAAAAAGTTTTTTTCGATTTTAACAGTATTTAAAGGAACCCTCTACGCATCTGAAGCGCAACTGCCCCGTAACAGCCCCGCAGTTTCTCCGTGCAGAGGTACCTCTACGTGGATTTGTTACGGAGGAAATGCGCTTCATCTCGGGCTGAGTTCCGATGGAGATACCCTTGTAGTGCAACAAAATCCGAAATTCAACCAAAAATTAACCCGTTATCAAACAAATTCATGTATATTTGCAAGGTGTAACCCTCAGCATAGAGATAAAAATAGAAATGAAGACCTATAACTTGCTAAATACTATTTCATACCCGAATGACCTCAGAAAAATGAGTGTCGACGACTTACCTGAAATTTGCAAAGAGTTACGGCAGGATATTATCAACGAAGTGTCTTGTAACCCCGGACACTTTGCCGCCAGTCTAGGTACAGTAGAACTGACTGTTGCCTTGCATTATGTCTTCAATACTCCTTACGACCGCATTGTATGGGACGTAGGCCATCAAGCTTATGGACATAAGATACTTACCGGACGTAAAAACATTTTTCATACGAACCGTAAGCTGAAAGGCATCCGTCCGTTTCCTTCGCCCGAAGAAAGCGAATACGACACGTTTACTTGCGGACATGCTTCCAATTCTATCTCGGCAGCGCTAGGTATGGCAGTAGCCGCCGCATTGAAAGGAGAGAACGACCGCCACGTGGTAGCTGTAATAGGTGATGGAAGCATGAGCGGAGGCTTAGCTTTCGAAGGCTTAAACAATAGCTCTTCTACCCCCAATAACCTGCTCATCATCTTAAACGATAATGATATGTCGATAGACCGCAGCGTGGGAGGTATGAAGCAATATCTTTTTAACCTGACCACCTCTAACCGATATAACCAATTACGGTTCAAGACCTCAAAAATGCTCTTTAAAATGGGGGTGCTCAATGAAGAAAGACGGAAAGCACTGATACGGTTTGCCAATAGTCTGAAATCAATGGCTGCGCAGCAGCAGAATATATTCGAGGGAATGAATATTCGCTATTTCGGTCCAATAGACGGGCATGATGTAAAGAACCTGGCTCGGGTCTTGAAAGATATCAAAGACCTCAAAGGCCCCAAGATTCTACATCTACATACCACGAAAGGAAAGGGATTCGAACCGGCAGAAAAGGAACCTGGTATCTGGCATGCACCAGGCAAGTTTAATCCTGAAACCGGACAACGCATCACAGCAGATACCAGTCATCTTCCCCCACTCTTTCAAGATGTATTTGGCGAAACACTGGTTGAACTGGCCGAAAAGAATCCACGCATTGTGGGCATCACCCCTGCCATGCCTACCGGATGCTCCATGAACAAGTTGCAAGAGAAAATGCCTCAACGCACTTTCGATGTGGGCATTGCCGAAGGACATGCTGCCACTTTCTCGGGCGGACTGGCCAAAGAAGGGTTGCAGCCGTTCTGCAACATCTACTCTAGCTTTATGCAGCGCGCCTACGACCATGTAATTCACGACATTGCCCTGCTGAACCTGCCAGTGGTGTTGTGCTTGGATCGTGCAGGGTTGGTGGGTGAAGACGGCCCCACGCATCACGGAGTATTCGATTTGGCTTATTTTCGTCCAGTACCTCACTTGACCATTTCCTCACCTATGAATGAGCACGAACTTCGAAGGCTGATGTATACAGCTCAGTTGCCTGGCAAAGGAGCATTCGTCATTCGCTACCCTCGAGGAAGGGGGGTATTGGTAGACTGGAAATGCCCTCTGGAAGAAATTCCCGTAGGAAAAGGTCGGAAACTGAAAGAAGGTACCGATTTAGCTGTCATCTCTCTGGGTCCCATCGGAAACACTGTAGCACGTGCCTTGACACGGGCCGAAAAAGAAAGCAGCATCTCGGTGGCACACTACGACCTGCGGTTTCTAAAACCATTGGACGAAGAGATGCTACACGAGATAGGCAAACGCTTTTCGTCTATCATCACGGTAGAAGACGGCGTCTTGAAAGGAGGCATGGGCAGTGCAATCTTAGAGTTTATGGCCGATAACAACTATACTCCACATATACAACGCATCGGTATACCGGACGAATTTATAGAGCATGGCAACGTGCAACAGTTATATCAAATCTGCCACATGGATGAAGATAGTATTTGCCAAGCCATTTTGGCAAATGGCAAAAAAAGTAAGGTTTAAGTAAGGATGAACAAAATAACTAATCATTCATTCTTATATTATATATATAAATAGGAAAAGATAGTGAAAATAATCATTGCCGGTGCCGGTGCAGTAGGCACTCATTTAGCCAAATTACTTTCGCGAGAAAAACAAGATATCATCTTAATGGACGAAAGCGAAGAACGATTGAACGCCCTGGGGTCTAACTTCGATCTCATGACGGTAACGGCCTCACCTACCTCTATCAACGGCTTGCAAGAAGTCAGTGTAGGCCAAGCCGATTTGTTTATTGCTGTTACACCGGATGAAAGCCGCAACATGACAGCTTGTATGTTGGCCACCAATCTAGGAGCCCAAAAGACTGTAGCACGTATTGACAACTATGAGTATCTGCTGCCCAAACATAAAGAATTCTTCCAGAAACTAGGTGTAGACTCGCTTATCTACCCAGAAATGCTGGCTGCCAAAGAAATCGTATCCTCCATTAAAATGAGTTGGGTAAGGCAATGGTGGGAGTTCTGCGGCGGAGCACTGATTCTGATAGGTGCCAAAATGCGCGAGAAGGCAGAAATCCTAAATATTCCCTTGCATCAGTTGGGAGGTTCTACCCTGCCCTATCATGTGGTGGCTATCAAGCGCAATGGCGAAACACTCATTCCCCGAGGAGATGACTCCATACAGCTGAACGACATTGTCTACTTCACCACTACACGGAAATACATTGATTATATACGGAAGATAGCCGGAAAAGAAGATTATAACGATGTGCGCAATGTGATGATCATGGGAGGCAGCCGCATTGCAGTACGCACCGCACAGTATGTACCCGATTATATGCAGGTGAAAATCATAGACAACGACTTGAACCGCTGCAACCGTCTGACAGAATTGCTGGATGACAAAACCATGATTATCAACGGAGACGGACGAGATATGGATTTGCTCATCGAAGAAGGACTGAAAAATACAGAAGCTTTTGTAGCCCTGACCGGCAATTCTGAAACTAACATATTAGCCTGCCTGGCTGCCAAACGAATGGGAGTCAGCAAGACGGTAGCCGAGGTAGAAAACATCGACTATATAGGCATGGCAGAAAGTCTGGACATTGGTACCGTAATCAACAAAAAACTGATTACAGCCAGCCATATCTATCAGATGATGCTGGATGCCGATGTGAGCAATGTAAAATGCCTGACATTTGCCAATGCAGACGTAGCAGAATTCACCGTAAAAGCAGGCTCTCGCATCACCAAGCATCCAGTAAAAGACTTAGGACTGCCCAAAGGGACCACCATCGGAGGTCTGATTCGTAATGGAGAAGGAGTGGTGGTTATGGGTAACACGCTTATACAGCCGGGCGATCACGTGGTAGTGTTCTGCCTCAGCATGATGATTAAAAAAATAGAGAAATACTTCAACTGATGATAAACTTTAAGACCATAATCCGTATTATCGGTATCTTATTACTATTGCTAACCCTGATGTTGCTCAGCTGTTCGGGCATATCTTTCTATTACCAGGATGAAGCCCTGACCGATTTTTGGATTTCGGCAGCCATCACTGCAGGAGTAGGCTTGCTGCTGGCTTTTCTCGGCAAAAACGGTGAAAGGCAGCTGACCCGACGAGACGGATATGTATTGGTCAGTTTCGCCTGGCTTGCTTTTACAATATTCGGTATGCTTCCATTTTATATCAGCGGTTACATACCCAGCATCACTAATGCTTTTTTTGAAACGATGTCTGGATTCAGCAGCACAGGAGCCACCATTTTAGACAACATCGAAGAGTTACCCCACGGACTGCTCTTCTGGCGCAGCATGACCCAATGGATAGGAGGACTAGGTATTATCATGTTCACCATTGCCGTTCTGCCTATATTCGGATTCAGTGGCAGCCAAGTATTTGCAGCCGAAGCCAGCGGACCTACTCACGACAAAGTACATCCTCGCATCGGCATTACAGCCCGCTGGATATGGAGTATCTATTCAGGTATCACCCTTTTATTGATTATTCTACTGATGCTGGGTGGCATGAATCTATTCGACAGTGTGTGTCATGCTTTTACCACTACCAGTACCGGTGGCTTTTCTACCAAACAGGCCAGTGTAGCCTATTACCATTCTCCCTATATCGAATATATCCTCTCTTTGTTTATGTTCATATCGGGCATCAACTTTACCCTTATTCTTCTCTGCACTCAAAGAAAATTCCAGAAAGTGATTCACGATGCCGAGTTAAAATGGTATTTCTGGTCGGTAACCTGCTTCACACTCAGCATTGCCGCTGTCTTATATTTCACCACCTCCATGGGCATAGAAGAGTCATTCCGAAAGTCGCTTTTTCAAGTCATCACCCTTCACACTTCTACCGGCTTTGCCACAGACGATTATACGCTTTGGGCACCTGTGACTTGGGGCATGCTTACTGTAGTGATGATTATAGGAGCCTGTGCCGGCAGTACTACCGGAGGTATGAAGTGCATCCGAATGGTGATTCTCTCTAAGGTATCCAAGAATGAATTCAAACATATACTGCATCCCAATGCCGTATTGCCTGTAAGAACCAACAAACAAGTTATCTCACCCACCATCATCTCTACCGTACTGGCTTTTTGTTTTCTCTATTTTGCTATCTGTATAATCAGCATTTTAACGATGATGCTATTGGGAGTCGGGTTTACCGAGTCAGTGGGATGCGTAATCTCTGCCATGGGCAACATGGGACCCGGTTTAGGAGAAACAGGTCCTGCCTACTCTTGGAATGCACTACCTGCTGCTGCCAAATGGCTGCTCTCTTTTCTTATGCTGCTAGGACGTCTGGAGTTATTCACTGTACTGCTTCTTTTCACACCCGACTTTTGGAAAAAGAATTGATGAATGTCAAAAAAGTGCTAAAAAACACATTTTTGTAAACTCTGCTTAGCAAAGAGTGGCGGATTTATTCTACCTTTGCAGACGAAAAGAGAGTCTGCTCATGAAACCGTACATTCAATATATCTTTCTATGGTTATTGGTATTGTTACTGCACAACGGTGTGGCAACACCCGATAACAACATTCCATCACCTACATCCCAAGGTGATACAGAATGTTGTTTCATATCCAAAGCTCCCAGTACGGCACAGCAGGCCATTCAAGAGTTTTACCGCCAGTTGAATTTGTTGACACTTTGCTTGGATCATTCCGACCACAAGCGAGTACCCGATTCCAAATACATTGAATTATGGTCTAAATTCATGCTGGTAGAAGGAGGTAGTGATACACCAGAATGGCATCAAACATCTCAATCCACTTCGCATCCTTGTGTCTATCCACAGGACTATTACATCTTTGAACTTCGAAAAATCGTTATTTAGTCTTCCAGATTAAATACCACGGTGTGTGCATGTTATTCCGATAAATTCATCGGAACAGCATGTTTGTATCATAGAACTATCATACAATAATTTCCAATACATGAACTTTACATTATTAGTAACCGTCTTGCTGACGGCCATCTGTTTTGTCGGGTTAGTGATTGCCATATCCAAGGCTATCTCTCCCCGTTCGTACAATCCGCAAAAAATGGAACCCTATGAATGCGGTATCCCCACCAGAGGCCGTTCATGGATGCAATTCAAAGTAGGCTACTACTTGTTTGCCATTCTTTTTTTAATGTTTGAAGTAGAAACCGTATTCCTCTTTCCCTGGGCAGTAACCGTGAAAGAGGCCGGGCCGCAAGCCTTGCTGGCCATAGCGTTCTTCTTCTTTATTTTAGTGCTGGGCTTGGCATATGCCTGGCGGAAAGGAGCATTGGAATGGAAATAACCAAGAAACCCAAAATCAAATCGATTCCCTACGAGGAATTCAAAGACAATGAAACCCTGGAGCAGATTATACAAGAATTGAATGCCGGTGGAGTGAATGTAATCGTAGGCGCACTCGACGACCTTATCGACTGGGGACGTAGTAACTCCTTGTGGCCATTGACCTTTGCCACCAGCTGCTGTGGTATAGAATTCATGTCGGTTTGTGCAGCCCGTTACGACATTGCCCGCTTTGGCTTTGAAGTAACCCGTAACAGTCCGCGACAGGCAGACGTGATCTTAGTGAGTGGCACCATTACACATAAGATGGCTCCGGTATTACGCCGACTGTACGACCAGATGGGTGACCCCAAATACGTGGTGGCCGTGGGTGGATGTGCCGTAAGTGGAGGTCCATTCCGCAAATCCTACCACGTGGTGCAAGGGGTAGACCAAATATTACCCGTAGACGTCTACATTCCGGGCTGCCCTCCCCGTCCGGAAGCATTTCTGTATGGCATGATGCAGCTGCAACGCAAAGTAAAAGTGGAGAAATTCTTTGGAGGTGTGAACCGCAAGGAAAAACAAACGGAAGAACAGTAATATGGAAGAAAAAATAATGTATATACAGCCGCAAGAACTGCATGAAGTGATGCAGCACCTGCGTAACAAAGAACAAATGGACTTTCTGGAAAGCCTCACCGGTATGGACTGGGGCATACCAGCAGATACTGATACGCCCGATACATTGCGCGGCTTGGGAGTAGTGTATCACCTGGAATCTACCGTCAGCGGACAACGGATAACGGTGCGTACCTCTACCCTGAACCGCGAACTGCCCGAAATTCCTTCGGTAACAGACATCTGGAAAGGAGCCGAACTGCCCGAACGGGAAGCATTCGACTTCTTCGGAATCCTTTTTATAGGCCATCCGGATATGCGCCGCCTATTCTTGCGCAACGACTGGGTAGGTTATCCTTTACGGAAAGACAACGACCCTTCGAAAGAAAATCCGCTGCGCATGACCAATGAAGAAACTCTAGACACTACCTATGAAATAGAAAAAAAAGACGATGGAAGCCTTAGCGGAAAAGAAAACGTACTTTTTGGCGATGATGAATATGTAGTCAATATCGGTCCGCAACACCCGGCCACGCATGGTGTACTCCGTTTTCGCGTATCACTCGAAGGAGAAAATATCCACAAGATCGACGTAAACTGCGGATACATCCACCGCGGCATTGAAAAAATGAATGAAAGCCTCACCTATCCGCAGACACTGGCTCTGACCGACCGACTGGATTACTTGGGCGCCATGCAGAACAGACATGCACTCTGCATGTGTATAGAAAAGGCCATGGGTATCGAAGTGAGCGACCGCGTACAGGTGATACGAACCATTATGGATGAATTACAGCGGATTGATTCGCATATCCTCTTCTTCTCATGCCTGTGCCAGGATCTAGGAGCTACTACCGCCTTCCTGTATGGCTTCCGCGACCGCGAAAAGATACTTGATATCTTTGAAGAGACTTGCGGCGGACGATTAATTCTGAACTACAACACCATCGGAGGAGTGCAAGCAGACATCCACCCCAACTTTGTGCGCCGCGTAAAGGAATTAATACCCTACCTGCGCCAAAACCTGCATGAATACCACGACATCTTTACCGGCAACATCATCGCTCAGCAACGCTTGAAAGGTATTGGTATCCTCAGCCGTGAAGATGCCATTTCTTTCGGTGCGACCGGAGGTACCGGACGTGCCAGCGGTTGGGCCTGTGATGTACGTAAGCGTATGCCCTATGCAGCCTACGGGAAAGTAGAGTTTCAGGAAATCATCCGTACCGAGGGTGACTGTTTTGCCCGTTACATGGTACGCATGGATGAAATACTGGAAAGTCTGCACATCATAGAGCAACTGATTGACAATATTCCGGAAGGCCCGTACCAAGAGAAAATGAAACCCATCATCCGAGTGCCCGAGGGATCGTGGTACACAGCAGTAGAAGGTAGCCGCGGTGAATTCGGGGTTTATCTGGAAAGCCGGGGCGACAAAACCCCGTATCGTCTGCACTACCGTGCCACCGGCCTGCCGTTAGTCGGTACCATCAACACCATTACCCGAGGCGCCAAGATTGCTGACCTTATAGCTATCGGCGGCACTTTGGACTATGTAGTGCCCGACATCGACCGGTAAATACACCCTGTAAGCGTGAAATGATTAATTTTTGATTCTAATTTTTCAATTAAACAGCATGTTTGACTTTAGTATAATAACCAGCTGGATACACCAGATGCTGACTTCGGTGATGCCCGAAGGCTTGGCCATTTTTTTGGAATGCGTGGTGATAGGAGTGTGCATCGTATTGATGTATGCCATTCTTGCCATCATACTTATCTATATGGAACGCAAAGTCTGCGGATTCTTCCAATGCCGTCTGGGTCCCAACCGAGTAGGCCCGTTTGGAAGTCTGCAAGTAATCTGCGACGTGTTCAAGATGCTTACCAAGGAAATTTTCAATCCTAAAGGAGCCGACCAGTTTCTCTATAATCTGGCACCATTCATGGTGCTGATAGCCTCTTTCCTGACCTTTGCCTGCCTGCCTATGAACAAAGGTATGGAAGTACTCGACTTCAACGTAGGTATCTTCTTCCTCCTGTCGGCCAGCAGTATCGGAGTAGTAGGCATCCTGCTGGCAGGATGGAGTTCCAACAATAAATTCTCGCTGATTGGGGCCATGCGAAGTGGTGCCCAGATCGTGAGCTACGAGCTATCGGTAGGTATGAGCATTCTTACCATGATGGTACTTACCGGCACCCTGCAAATATCGGAAATCGTGGCCGGACAAGCCGACGGATGGCTCATCTTCAAAGGACATCTGCCTGCACTTATCGCCTTCATCATCTATCTGATAGCAGGTAATGCCGAATGTAACCGCGGCCCGTTCGACCTTCCCGAAGCAGAAAGCGAACTGACAGCCGGTTACCATACCGAATACAGCGGTATGCACTTCGGCTTCTATTACCTGGCAGAATACCTGAACCTCTTTATCGTAGCAGCCATTGCCGCTACCATCTTCCTGGGTGGATGGATGCCCCTGCACATACCTGGATTAGACGGATTCAATGGGGTAATGGACTACATACCCGGATTCGTATGGTTCTTTGGCAAAGCATTCTTCGTAGTATTCCTCATGATGTGGATGCGCTGGTCGTTCCCCCGTCTGCGTATCGACCAGATTCTGACGCTGGAATGGAAATACCTGGTACCCATCTCTATGGTCAATCTGCTGCTGATGAGCATCCTGGTGGCTTACGGATTATATTTTTAATAACGACTCAATCATATGAAAGATAATAACAGCTATTTCGGAGGATTCTTCAAGGGCACCAAGAGCCTTTGTATAGGGTTGAAAACCACTATGAGAGAATTCTTCACCAAAAAGATTACCGAACAATATCCGGAAAACCGTAAAGAACTGAAAATGTTCGACCGCTTTCGCGGCACGCTTACCATGCCCCACAATGAAGCCAATGAACACCAATGTGTAGCTTGTGGTCTGTGTCAGATGGCTTGTCCCAACGATACCATCCACGTAGTGAGCGAAACCGTTACTACCGATGACGGCAAAAAGAAAAAAAGGCTGGTAAGGTATGAGTACAACCTGGGGTCTTGCATGTTTTGCCAACTGTGCGTCAATGCCTGTCCGCATCATGCCATTACCTTTGACCAAGACTTTGAACATGCCGTATTCGACCGCTCCAAACTGATTCTTACCCTGAACCATCCGGGAAGCAAGGTGATGAACAAAGAAAATAAATAAATTACAGGTGATAAAAAAACAAATGAGATATGGAATTAACTCTTGAAACAGTCGTATTCTACTTTTTAGCGGCCTTCATTACCGTCTTCTCTCTGCTGACGGTTACTACCAGCCGCATGGTGCGTTCAGCCACCTATCTGCTGTTTGTACTTTTTGGCACTGCAGGCATCTATTTTTTACTAGGATACACCTTTCTGGGCTCTGTTCAGATTATGGTGTATGCCGGAGGTATCGTTGTACTCTACGTATTCTCCATCCTGCTTACCAGCGGCGAAGGAGACATTGCCCGTAAACTACGCTTCAGTCGTTTTATGGCCGGTATAGGCACTACAGCCGCCGGTGCCCTCATCGTGGTATTTATCACCCTGAAACACCGGTTTCTGGCTACTACCGAAGTGGCTCCCATAGAAATCAACATCCATACCATTGGCAACCAGTTGCTCAGTGGCGAGAAATTCGGCTATCTGCTTCCCTTCGAAGCAGTCAGCATCCTGCTATTGGCCTGCATCGTGGGCGGATTGATGATAGCCAGAAAACGATAATTATTCATTTATTTCAAAACCCCAACAATTAAGAATAAGATGATACACATGGAATATTACCTCATTGTATCGGCCATCATGTTCTTTGCCGGTATCTATGGGTTCTTTACACGCCGCAATACGCTGGCTATTCTGATTTCCATCGAACTGATATTGAATGCCACCGACATCAACTTTGCCGTGTTCAACCGCTTCCTGTTTCCCAACGGATTGGAAGGATACTTCTTCACTCTCTTTTCCATTGCCATTTCGGCAGCCGAAACAGCCGTGGCTATTGCCATCATGATTAACATTTACCGCAACATACGCAGTATTCAGGTGAACCAGCTGAACGAAATGAAATGGTAGTCTGTGTACAAAGACTAGTCCAATCAGTTAATTAATTTTCAATTCTCAATAGAAAAATGGAATATACTATACTAATCTTATTGCTACCTCTGCTTTCCTTCCTATTACTAGGATTAGGAGGAAAATGGATGAGCCATCGCACCGCAGGCCTCATCGGTACCGGTGTACTGACTGCCGTTACCCTGCTGTCGTATGTAACTGCTGTCACCTACTTTGGCACTCCTCGCCTGGCCGACGGAACCTATGCTACCCTGATGCCTTATAACTTCACCTGGTTGCCGTTCACCGATACCTTGAGCATCGACCTGGGTATTCTGCTCGACCCCATTTCCGTGGTGATGCTCATCGTCATCAGCACCGTATCTTTGATGGTACATATCTACTCTTTCGGCTATATGAAAGGGGAAACAGGTTTTCAGCGCTACTATGCTTTCCTGTCGCTGTTCACCATGTCTATGCTGGGATTGGTAGTAGCTACCAACATTTTCCAGATGTATCTGTTTTGGGAGCTGGTGGGCGTTTCCTCTTACCTGCTCATCGGATTCTACTACACCAAGCCGACAGCTATCGCAGCATCGAAGAAAGCTTTCATCGTGACCCGTTTTGCCGACCTGGGCTTTCTGATTGGTATTTTGGTATACGGCTACTATGCAGGTACCTATACCTTTACGCCCGATGAAATGACGCTGATGAAAAACAGTGCCTTGATACCATTGGCCCTGGGGCTGATGTTTATCGGCGGTGCCGGTAAAAGTGCCATGTTCCCCTTGCACATCTGGTTGCCCGATGCCATGGAAGGCCCCACCCCTGTCAGTGCCCTGATTCATGCCGCTACCATGGTGGTGGCCGGTGTCTACCTGGTGGCCCGTATGTTTCCGCTGTTTATCGGCTATGCCCCTGAGGTATTGCACATAGTGGCCTATGTAGGAGCCTTTACAGCCTTCTATGCAGCCAGCGTGGCCTGCGTGCAGAGCGACATCAAGCGCGTGCTGGCTTTCTCTACCATCTCACAGATAGGCTTTATGATGGTGGCACTGGGTGTATGCACTTCATCTGATCCTCATACAGGCGGTTTGGGCTACATGGCCGGTATGTTCCATCTGTTTACCCACGCCATGTTCAAGGCCCTGCTCTTTTTGGGTGCCGGCAGCATCATCCATGCCGTACACAGCAATGAAATGTCGGCCATGGGAGGCTTACGAAAATACATGCCCATCACCCATTGGACCTTCCTGATTGCTTGCCTGGCCATTGCCGGTATTCCCCCCTTCTCGGGCTTCTTCTCGAAAGATGAGATACTGGCAGCCTGCTTCCGGTTCAGCCCCGTAATGGGCTGGGTGATGACCTTCATTGCCGGCATGACCGCCTACTATATGTTCCGCCTCTACTTCGGCATCTTTTGGGGCACAGAGAATAAAGCGCTGCATGCCGCACATACCCCTCATGAAAGTCCGCTGAGCATGACCTTCCCGCTGATGTTTTTGGCAGCCGTTACCCTGGTGGCCGGATTCATACCTTTCGGCGAACTGGTATCAGCCAACGGACAAGCTTACCACATCCACCTGGACTGGAGCGTAGCCGGAACCAGCATCGCAGTAGCCCTCATTGCCATTGCACTGGCCACTCTCATCTATGCCCGCAGCAAACAGCCTGTGGCCGATGCACTGGCACATCGTTTCCGGGGCCTGTGGACCGCAGCCTACCACCGGTTCTATATCGATGAAATCTATCAGTTCATTACCCATAAGATTATCTTCGGCTGCATATCCCGCCCCATTGCCTGGTGGGACCGCCACGTGGTAGACGGGTTCTTCAACTTTCTGGCCTGGAGCACCGAAGCTACCAGCGAGGAAATACGAGGCTTGCAAAGCGGCCACGTGCAGCAATACGCTTTTGTATTCCTATTGGGTGCCCTCGGACTCATTCTGCTGCTCGTGTTCTAAGATTTATCAATCAAGAATTAAAATATTATAGATATGAACTTCTTATCCTTATTCGTTCTCATTCCACTGCTGATGCTGCTGGGCTTGTGGCTCAGCCGGAATATTGCACAAATCCGTGCAGTGATGGTGACCGGTGCTTCGGCCTTGCTGGCATTGAGCATCTTGCTTACTGCACTCTATCTACAAGCCCGTCAGGGAGGTGATACAGCCGATATGCTGTATTGTGCAGATATCCCCTGGTACCCGGCCCTGAACATTCATTACTCTGTAGGAGTAGACGGTATATCCGTAGCCATGCTGCTGCTTTCTGCCATCATTGTATTTACAGGAACATTCGCTTCGTGGCGGCTGCAACCCCTGACCAAGGAATACTTCTTATGGTTCACTTTATTATCACTCGGTGTGTTCGGCTTCTTCATTTCTACCGACCTCTTCACCATGTTCATGTTCTATGAAGTAGCTCTGATACCGATGTACCTGCTCATCGGTGTATGGGGCAGCGGTCGCAAGGAATATTCGGCCATGAAGCTTACCTTGATGCTCATGGGTGGTTCGGCCTTCCTGCTGATTGGTATCTTAGGTATCTATTACGGTGCAGGAGCCACTACCATGAACCTGCAAGAAATAGCCGCCCTGCACAACATTCCGGTGGAACAACAACGCATCTGGTTTCCCCTTACCTTCCTGGGATTTGGCGTACTGGGTGCCCTCTTCCCCTTCCATACCTGGAGTCCCGACGGTCATGCCTCGGCTCCTACAGCCGTGTCCATGCTCCACGCCGGTGTGTTGATGAAACTGGGAGGTTACGGATGCTTCCGCATTGCCATGTACCTTATGCCCGAAGCAGCCCAAGAACTAGGCTGGATATTCCTGGTACTCACCGGCATATCAGTGGTCTATGGAGCCTTCTCGGCCTGCGTACAGACCGACTTGAAATACATCAATGCCTATTCATCGGTATCGCACTGCGGCCTGGTGCTGTTTGCCCTGTTGATGATGAATCAGACCGCCTGCACGGGTGCCGTGCTACAGATGTTGAGCCACGGTTTGATGACTGCCCTGTTCTTTGCCTTAATCGGTATGATTTATGGCCGCACCCACACACGTGATGTACGAGAGCTGAACGGACTGATGAAAGTAATGCCTTTCTTATCGGTGTGCTATGTCATTGCCGGTCTGGCCAATCTCGGTCTGCCTGGACTGAGCGGATTCATAGCCGAAATGACTATCTTCAACGGTGCCTTCCAACACGCCGACACCTTTCACCGGGTATGGACTGTAATAGCCTGCTGCAGCATTGTGATAACCGCTGTGTACATTCTGCGTCTGGTGGGTAAGATTCTTTATGGCACTTGCACCAATCCGCACCACCTGGCACTGACCGATGCCACCTGGGACGAACGTACCGCTGTTATTATTCTGATAGTCTGTGTAGCTGCATTGGGACTGGCTCCCTGGTGGATTAGCGGAATGATTAGCGAAAGTGTACTGCCCATCATAAGTAATTTATAATTCTTAATCTCAATTCTTAATTCAACAATGGATTATTCTCAATTCTTACTCATGAAAGAAGAGCTTTCACTGATGCTGGTCATCTTGATACTCTTCATAGCCGACCTCTTTATGAGCCCCGATGCACATAAGAACAACGGCAAGCCTGTGCTGAACACCATGCTGCCTGTGGTGCTGCTGGGCATACACACCCTGATAACCATCGTACCGGGTCCGGTGGCCGAAGCCTTTGGCGGTATGTACTATAATTCCCCCATCCAACACATTGTGAAATCCATCCTCAGCATCGGTACACTGATAGTATTCCTGATGGCACACGAATGGATGAAACTGCCCGATACCCATATCAAGCAGGGAGAATTCTATTTCCTGACCCTTTGTACCTTGCTGGGTATGTATTTCATGATTTCAGCCGGGCACTTCCTGATGTTCTTCATCGGACTGGAAACGGCCAGTATACCCATGGCAACGCTGGTGGCTTTCGACAAGTACCGCCACCACTCGGCTGAAGCAGGTGCCAAGTACATCCTCAGTGCCCTATTCTCCAGCGGCCTGCTGCTCTATGGCATTTCACTGATTTACGGGGCTACCGGTACTCTCTACTTTGCCGATGTGCCTGCCCTGCTGAAAGCAGAACCCCTGCAAATCATGGGATTTGTGTTCTTCTTCGCCGGCATGGGATTCAAGATTTCGCTGGTGCCCTTCCACCTTTGGACCGCCGACGTATACCAAGGTGCCCCCAGTACCGTGACTGCCTACCTGAGCGTAGTATCCAAAGGTGCGGCAGCCTTTGTACTGATGACCATCCTCTTCAAGGTATTCGCCCCATTGGCCGAGCAATGGCAGGAAGCTCTTTACTGGGTTATCATCGCTTCCATTACACTGGCCAACTTGTTTGCCGTGCGCCAGGAAAACCTGAAACGCCTCATGGCCTTCTCCAGCATCTCACAAGCCGGTTACATCATGCTGGGTGTAATCAGTGGCACTGCACAAGGTATGACTGCTTTGGTGTATTACGTACTTATCTACCTCTTTGCCAATCTAAGTGTGTTCACAGTCATTACCATTGTGGCACTGCGTTCGCATAAATTCAATCTGGATGAATACAACGGACTCTATCGGACAAACCCCAAACTGGCCTTTCTTATGACCTTAGCCTTATTTTCATTGGCAGGTATTCCGCCATTTGCAGGTTTCTTCTCAAAGTTCTTCATCTTTGCAGCTGCCTTCCACAGCGGATTCCATCTGCTGGTGTTCATAGCATTGGTCAATACAGTCATCTCCCTCTACTATTATCTGAAAATAGTAAAGGCAATGTACATCAATCCCAATGAAGAACCCATCGCTACCTTCCGCAGCGATAATTATACCCGTGCCAGCCTGGCCATCTGTACCCTGGGCATCGTACTGCTCAGCCTGGTAAGCGCCGTGTACGAAGGTATCGGTTTCTTCTCGTTCGGGATGTAGACAGTCAGCCGGCTGCATAGCCCACTACAAGTGGTTACATAAAGCTATGCAGCTGGCTGACTTTATTACTAAACATCCGCTTGGCTGCATTTACGAACTCGCCCGAATAGATGGCATTGAGCAATTCCTTTATTTCCTTTTCTTCACCCTCGCATTCATGTACCAGCAGAGAGGATTGCATAATCTTTTGTTGCTGCCCGTCAAGTATTTCAAATCATCCGTCCAATCCAAACAGACCCTTACCTTCCAGTTCGTTGTAGGTAAATCCTTTACAGATGTCTTCGACAGTCCATTCTGTATGCAATGTTGTCTCCATGATATTGATTCACTTTTTAGGATTATTCTTTTGTGTCTTCTTCTTCCGGAGATGAATTGAGCGCAATGCCAGTCTTGGCGTTCAGCGGACTGATGACTGCCTTGCCCGTCTTGGCTTCCAACTCCATACGAGCATTGCGGGCAATCTCACCACCGGCTTCCGCCACATCCATGTGTTCCCGAAATGTCTCCGGATTTTTACTTTCAGATATTTCTTTGGTGGAAAGTTCCGCCAACATATTTAGCACCAATTCCTTATTGGTCATATTGTCACGTAAGTTCTCTTTTTTCAGACCTTTGAACTGCTTATATTCCTTGGCGGTCATGTCACTCCAAGTCTGATAAATAATATCGGTCAGCGTAGCAAACTGCACTCCCTCTTGCAATCCGTGCCGCTTCCATTCATCCGTGAGGTCTTTACGAATCTCTATGGATTTGAGACGCTGATTAATCCAATTATCCGAATACCCCAACCGCTTATAGTCCACCAGTGCTTGATTGATAGAGAGTTCGGGGTCTTGCATTTGGTTAAGACGTTCAGTCGCCACTTGTGCCATCCATTGCTTGAACGGTTCTGCTTTGGGCGATGGAATAGACTGAATCAAACGGAGAAGCTGCTGAGTATCTGCGACATCGGTTAAATACATCTTTCCATCAGCCGATTTCATTTTCAGTTGACTACAATTTGTAGTCAACTGACTTCCTTCTTTTTTTAAACGTGTTTTCAAGACACTCCAATATTTACGAGGATTAGGGCTATCGGTTAGGACAGCCACCACATCCACTATGGAAAAGTACCATTTTTCTTCTTTGTCGTCCCAAATGGTACGGACTTTCTTGGTTTCAAAAAGCTTGATGGCATTATGCTGAGTCATAATATGATATTTTTGTCTTTATTATTTTGTCCGATTCTTTGCGACATCTTCTTTAACTTGTTACAAAGGTATATAATTTTATTGGGTAAACCAATTTTATAAAACGGCCGCCGATAGTTCGTACTTTCGAAAAAGATGCTATATTTACAAATGAAATACAACACTAATATAGAATACATTCGCCCCTGTCACTTCATCCATCAGTGACAGGGGCGAATTTACAGGTAACCACCTCAAACTATTTCAGAGCAGTAAGCCAGGCAGGAACACTGCCCAAACGGCGCTCCAACTGCGCTTCATAAAGCGATGCAGGCTTCACCTCCTGACCATTGCTTTCCAATCGTTTCATTTGCTGGGCCGATGAATCAAAATCCAAAGGCACACCATGGAAGCCCACTACAATAACAGGCATATTCTTCCACCAGTTATGAGCACCGCTGCTCCACCAAATGAAAGGATTATTTTCGGTCTTCACCTTTGTGGCATTCATATTCCAAATGGTCAAACCATCCAAATGATTAGGAAGCTGATCCTTATCTCCTCCCTCTCTCCATTGCATGAATCCACCGGTACAATGGTCTATCAGCGTGGCACGCGGCTGTGTGGCATGCGACTCAAAACAAGAATCGTCACCCCAATGTACATTCCAGATTACAGCCCCCATACTATGCTTTGACACTCCACAGGCATGATATTGTCCGGCATTCGTCATGTAGCCTCCCATAGAATGTCCACCCGAAGCATTCAGTTCATGCCCGTCGCTATGGTCACGCACCTTCCCAATGAACACCCTGGAAGAACCCTGAGAACGCACTGCTGAATGCCCGCGATTTCCGCTGATATCGATGTCATACACAGACACGTTGGCCGAATTGATAACCGACATCGCCTCGCTTACACTCACGAAATTCACCCTACGCATCCAGGAATTAGTAAGACGAGTCATGTTAATCAGCTTAAATCCGCCGTCATCGGCAGCCGAACCATGATGCTGGAATTTCTCCTTGGCCTTGCCTTGTAAGGTAAGATCTTCTACCCCCACCTGTTCATAATGCGGATATTTCTGCAGTTTCCACTCCCACTTTGCCTCCACAGCATGCATCAGCGGTTCTACAAAGGTTACTTCATTACCCGATACCGACTGCACTTGATGATAATCCATAATCTCTACCCCATGCTGAATAATACTGGCTGTAGGAATAAGGTCGGACACCTCGTGCGGAGCCAATTCCTGCGCCACTAACTCCGGATCATTATTCTTCAGATAGAGAAGCACCCAATCGCCCGGTTTCACTTCCAAAGTCGATGCCACCTTTATGATGTGACTACCCAGAGGAGCATCTTCCGTTACCTGAGTAATGGTTTTAGGAGCCGAGTAATGCTTGATTTCTATCATATGAGGTGTGCTCCACATCTTTTGGGGGTCTTTCGCATTATTCTGAAGATCCATGGTCAAGACAGTCTTGTCACGACCGGCACCACGAATAATAAAGTTTCCCATGGTAAGATGAATAGATTCATCCACCTCGGATGCTTCACTTTGCAAGGAGAATTCTCCTTCGGGAAAATAAATTATCGCATTCAATTTATTCCCTTTTTTAGGCAGGAAGCGCACAGTCTTGAACTGCCCGCTACCCGATGTCTTTCGCACAGCCCCCGCAGCTTCCAAAGTCTTGAAAAAAGCCTCGCGGTCTGACTTTTTATCATTAGGCACCGCTCCATAATCACATACATTATACACCGAATAGCCATCCGCTATCCAGGTATCGGCCTCAACCGGAGCCTTTTCGGCATGTTCATAACCAGCATACGAAAAATCGTGCAGTACATTCTCTGCTGAATTTTCTACAAACTGACGGTAGGTAGTACATACATCAGAAGTTTCATCCGGTTCTTGCGGCTTCCCCATTTCGGGGTCGGTAGAAAATTCCGGCTTCGTTTCATCATCGGAACAGCCTGCAAGATTCATAAGCAATGCACCGCTTATCACAAGGCCCAAGCCTTTCATCCAAGTTTTTTTCATAAAAAAGTTGTTTTTTCAGTTAATATAGCATTGATTTAAACAGTTTCTTAATTCAAGGTTGCAAATGTACGGCAAAGCCGGATGAAAAGACGTTCATAAAATACATCAATAAAGCAAAATCATACAAAAACACCATTTTCCGCCATGCAGTCGTGCAGGCTCAGAGCAACCCGTACTTAGACGGCATCTAACCCGTACTTAGGCAACGTCTAACCGACACTTAGACGGAGGGCAGGCAAAAAAACTCTTCTCAGCGGGTTATTTTCCCCCTTTCGACGCATTCAGTTCTGCATAAAGCTGAAACAGCCGGGCCACGCAGTCGGACTCGGAGAAATTGCGGACAGGGAGTAAGCAGAGAACCGTCGCTCTGCCGGATAGGTTTAAGCAAATCCTTATCCAAGCTCTTCTGCTCGATGAGCACGTGCGTGGATTCAATATAGCCTCGGCCTTCCCATTTGCGAGCAAACTCTTCAGCGGCTGCTTTCTACTGTTTTTCAGTTTTCAGTTGTTTTTCAGTCATATTATTCATCGGCTTATACAAGAACTGTCCTCCCGTCTGAAAGGGCAGGAATGGACGCGTCAGTGTCGCAAAGTTAGCGTTTATTTTCGGAATATGGGCAAGGCAGCCCGGTATCGGCAAACCGGTGAAAAAAATGCAAGCGGTTGCATCCCTCATAGCAGCCGGTTGCATCCCTCATAGCAGCCGGTTGCATGACCCGATGCAAGCGGCTGCATTTTTGCAACGGGTTATCCGGAAGATTTTGCGTAGGGGCAAAAAAAGATTTCAAAATTAAGGCGCAAATTAAAACAAAGCCAGATGAAAAAAAGTTCATAAAAATACATCAATAGAGCAAAATCATACAAAATGCAGGCAGTATAGCTACTTGGGTAATCTGTGAAGGATTCACCCTTATACACTGATAATCAACGGGTGAAAGGTGAAAGGTGAAAGATGTCTACAGCTATAGGTAAACAGATATTTCACTATAGGTTGGCGGAATAAAAGCTATAGATTCAGCTTCGTAAACAATAACTATATAAAACTGAATCCATGGAATTACGATGCTGTTTCCATGGATTCAATTTTGTAAATGAATGATTTGATACAAACGTTCGCAAATATATGCGTATAATATCATCATACACAAATAGCATAGAGAAAGAGAAATAAGACTTAAAAAAGTCGGCAACTTTAAGGAAGATGGAAAACTTCTCATAAAGTTGCCGACTAGAATTTAACAGTTTCACCATTAGGAAACAGTAATGTACAACTAAGTTATTCTATAGCAATAGGTACATCCAAATCTTCAATAGTCATTCCTGCAGTAGTACCCACAATTTTTCCCGTGCTATCCGTAATCTTTCCAGACTTAATTTCTTCAGAACCATTTAACTTATAGTAAAGTTCCAATCCATCAGACTTCGGATCTACCGACAACATATTTTGTTTTAACTGATTGGCTGTTCTAGCTACACTCCACACACGAATTTCACTCATATTCCCCATCAATGGACGCTCACCCCAAGGGAAACCAGGAATTTTTCCAATATTGAAACCTTGATCTGCATTAGGGTCAAAACCTGCTATAGACCAATCAGTACCTGCTTTTTTCTCACCATTCACATAAAGTGCCGTCTTACCTGAAGACTGATCATAAGTCAATGCCACATGATACCATTTACCTACCTTCAAAGGTTCAGTAACATTATAGTGCTGCTGACCTGCAACCTCAAGACATCCCATCGGTGTACCAGGCGCATCACCTATACGCAAAATCATTATACCTTCTGTACCCATTACCGTAATATTAGAAGACGATCTATTCAAGAAAACTAGTGCTTCATAAGTAAATGACTTGAAGAAAGTACCAGCAGGGAAACGCACCGAGATGTTACTGCTGAAGAATCTGCCGGCCTTCTTAATCTTCAACGGTTTGTTAATAAGGAAGTAAGCAATACTAGTGCCAGGCAAAGTTTCAGTAGAAGAGTTTACACGCACCGGCAAGATGAATGGTTTACCTTCTTCTAAAACATCCAAATTGGTAATCTTCATCTTAACATTATCAGCATACAGTTTACCCTCAGGAATAACAGAAGTGGTACTGCTCAACTCTACATTAGAGGGATCGAACATTCGATATTCCGTGCCGTATTGCTGGTTATACGACTCTACTACACTGGCATCTGCAATAGAGTAAGACACGTTGACTTGCGAAGAAGTCATCGTAGAAAGACGAGCAGCCAAATCGAAAGTCATAGTTTGTGTATCATCTTCCACATCAATGGTATATTCCTTATTTTCAAAATACACTTTAGGCTCTAAAAGATCTCCTTCACTGTCGCTACATGCACTGTTAACCAGCCCCATGCAGCCTACTATTCCGAAATATAAAATATATTTATTCATATTAGATTCATTTTAAAGGTTTTACTTAGCTGGAGTTTCAGCTCCCTGTTTTTCTTTCCATTCATTGAACACTTCCTGATTAATCCGGATAGCTTCACGCATCCATTTATAATCCGGTGTATTATCGTAGTCATTATCCATACGAAAAGCACCCACACCACCTTTCATACCATGTTCTGGCATATAAGCCGCCTGTCTCAACAAGCTACCGCCAGACAAAGAATAAGATTCAAAGTTTTCGGTAGTGATAAACTTATGAGGCTCAGCGTAGCTATCCAAAGAAGTAGAGAAACCGTAGCTCTGGATAATAAAATAATCTACATACTCTGGAATGGAGGTTACAAAAGAATGGAAATTACCATCGATACAAATCAACTTATGCCCCTTTCCTTCCGGATCGCTTTTAGGACCAATATATTTGTTCATTTCCTTAATCAAGAATGCCAAATGACGGTCTTCACTCAAAGAACCATCCATATCAAATACACCGGAACCAATTTCCCAGTCAATATCATATCCGTCCCATTCATTCACAATCAGCGAGTCACAAAGAGCTTTGGCAAAACGAGCTAACGCTTCCTCATGATTCGGAGTATCAGGTACACCTTCATACCCCCAGAATTTCCAGCGAGCTTTTTTCTTTTCTTCGTTCAACTTTTGTTCCGACCATCCCTCTTCATCTGCTTGCTTTTCTACCGGAGCATAAACAGAGGCTGGTGTTCTACCCTTACCGATATACGAAAGCAGCGTAACCTCCAACAACTTAGTTCCTTTTACTTTCTGAACAAACTCCTTGTCTTTTTTCTGTTCAGGAGTAATCTCAAAGCGTCCGGGAGCTCCACTCCACATGGATACAATGTCCATGCTGTCTGGCATAGAAGTAAGGTATCCGCGACGGTAAGCTCCTGCAGGCGCCCAGTTAGAGTACCATCCGAAAGCAACCGGACGACCATAATTCACCGCTTTCTGTTTGTATGCGCGAAGCTCAGCATAATAAGCTTCACTCTTTTCATCGTTCGAGGTATTCATTCCCCCGATATGTTCTATTTCTATATTTTCTACATCCGTACAAGAAGATACAGTCATCATACCCACAAGAGGAAGCAGATAAAATAATTTCTTTAATGTCTTCATATTATTGCTAGATTTATAAATCAATAGTTATTACATTAATTCTGTTTAGCCCAAATTAAATCTGTAGATTCCTTATCCGGACCACCTAATTTTTGCACAGCATCTTGATACAGATTTTTTGTGGCTTCTGTATTTTTAAAGCTAACCGGATAAATCATACGTCTGATTCCTCTATCATTAGTTATATTACTCTGGTTATGATTTCCTCCAGGAATGATAGAATTAAGCTTAGGATAACCGGTTCTACGGAATTCTGTCCATGCTTCTTGCCCATTGGGGAACATAGCAATGTATTTTTGAATCATAATCTTTTCCAGTTTCTGTTCATTGCTTCCCTCAAATTTTACGGTAGTAGCACAAGGAGCATCGCAAGGATGACCAAATTCACGACTTTTATTTACCGTAGCCGCCGGTTTTCTGCCTGAATTCATGTAGTCATCCAATGAAACTTGCACACCGTTTTCTGCAAACGACATACTGATACCTGCCTTGTAAAGTTCAGAAGCATCCCCAAAGTCAGCACCCCAGAACAGAGCAGCTTCTGCTCTCAAAAAATAAACCTCAGATGCCTTCATCCAATCCAGAGGAGAATCGGCTTTAATATTTGGCTTGGAATAATAGTAATAGGCATCCTTTTTCGGTTCACCAAGCTTACTACGACTTTTATCATGTCCCATCGGCACACCTTGATATTGCTTACCATCGAAAGCCTGTTCACCTACCGTGCAGGAAGCATCCACTGGCAAACAATAGGCACTGATGCGCGGATCATGATATCCCCTAAGATATGCTAAAATAGTTGTACCTATACGAGCATCGTCGTAATTATCAGAAATCCAAAAAATCGGATTACGCAGCGGTACACCAGCTCTCGGGCCTGCACCGGCTGCATCATTAACATCCGTCATCACACCTACACTATGATCCACTGCCTTTTTAGCATACTCTTTGGCTAAAGACTGTAATTCAGCATCGCGTGCTTCACGCAGACGTACGGATAAACGAAGCATCAACGAATTGGCATATTTCACCCACTTAGTACTATTTCCTTCATACACCACATCGTAATCCGGCAATACTTTCACACCGCTGTTTGCCAAAGGAGTCAATGTATTTACAGCTTCTTCCAAATCTTTCAGCATCGCTGTATAAACCACTTTTTCAGAATCATAAGGCACATTGATTTCTCCGGTACCAGCTTGTGTATAAGGTATAGGGCCGAAAGACTCCAATATTTTGTGCCAACCTGAAATTTTCAAAATCTGTGCCAAAGCTCCGATTTCAGGAGCATTGTATGCCATACCATAATCAGATAATTTCTTCCATGAGTCTAACAAATTCGTATATGAATTCTTAAACGTAGCAGATAACCAGCTATCTACCATTACATAATTCAAATGGCTGTTACCTCCTTCAAAGAAATTATTCATTCCGAAATAACCGGACCATGCATCAGCCGACAGATTATAAGCTATCTGATATTCATTTACCGGGTCGGTATCTTCCGCTTGAGTACCTATCGGGAACACTGATTTTTCCATGGAAGTAAGCAAACCTCCAATGGCAAAACCATCCATCAGACCCTCTTCCTCGGTCATTTCAAAAGGATTCGTATTAATATCCTCAAAATCACATGATGTCATAGCCAATAGGCCTACGGCTATTGCTACCAATTTATATTGATTTAATCGTTTCATACTGACAAATTATAGTTTAAATTTCACACCAAAACCGAAACTTCTAACACTGGGTTGCATAAAGTAATCGTTACCTTGACCGAACGTTGCTGTAGAAGGAGTCAGTTCAGGATCAAAAGGAGCCTCACAATAAATCATCAAAGGATTGTTTGCGATGAACGAGAAAGTTACATCTTTCAAAATGTTCTTAAACCATTTATTTGGCAACGTATAACTCAAAGTTAATTCTTGCAAACGCACATTAGTGGCGCTGTACAAATAGTATGCTGAAGTCTGATAGTTACCGGTACCCACCATCTGATAATAGGCTTTAGCATCTACCCTACCTTGATTAGGGAACAAAGCACCTCCCAAATCACGAGCTTCACCACTACGCTTAGATACGCCAAAACGATCCATGATAGCCTCAGTAGAAGAAGTTACTACTCCACCAAAACGAGCATTAATCAAGAAACTTAATCCAAATCCCTTATAAGAGAAAGAATTGTTCCAACCCATATTGAATTTCGGAGCGACTTTACCTAAATACACAGGTTCGCCATCTTCCATTTCAAACTTACCATCAGTGCTTACATCCACGAAGCCTTGACTGTCTTTTTTAAAGAAGCGAGTTGCATAAATATCATGAATACTACCACCTACTTTCAAAATCGTACGTCCCTTATCTTTCATGACCTCAGGAATATTAATCGGCTCATCCATTAAATCAGTATGATAGTTATTCACCATTTCCTTGATTTCATTGATATTCTTAGAGAAAGTCAATGTAGAAGAGATTCCCAAACCACACTTCAACTGATCGGAATAATTGAAAGAAGCTTCCCAACCACGATTTTCCACATTACCTGCCTGCAAATAAATGGAAGTATAACCAGTAGACTCAGGCAAAGTACCCTGGAAAGTCTGATTAAAGGTGTTAGATTTATAATAGGTAACTTCTGCATTGAACTTCTTCCAAAGACGTACAGACAAACCAAATTCATAAGACTTCGTCTTTTCCGGTTTGAAGTCGGTAAATGGATAAATGCCAGTAGGTTTTAAAGCGCCACCAACAATAGGAGTAGTTACCGTACCCGGTGTCAAGCCTGAACGAGAAATAGGTGCACCCACTTCTGTATAAGAACCGCGTACTTTTAAATAAGAAATAAATTCAGGTAAAGTACACATTTCTGAAATAATCGCAGAGAGACCAACAGAAGGATAAAAGAATGGATTTTCACCGGTATTTACCAAACGAGAATTCCAATCTAAACGACCGGTTAAAGTTAAATAAAGCATGCTTCTCCAACCCAACTCAGCATTCAAAAATCCTGCATGATTACGAACACGAGATTCTCCTCCACTTTCTGAAATACGACCATTGGCTGGGTCAATATTCGCTGCTGCAAACTTATTAGGAACCCCTTTCAAAGGACCTTTATATCCTCTAGTTAGCGAACCATAATTTGAATAACTCCAACCTAAGTTGGCAGAAATACTAAAATCCATTATATTCTTATTAATATTCAGCATAGCATCAGCGTATTCTTGATGGTCATTAAAGTTTTCATACCCATAAAAACCTTTCTTTCCTTCAGCAAATACCTGATCAGAAGAGGCATAAATTTTACGTTCAAACTGCACATAAGAATGATCCATACGATAACGGGCAGCTATATTCAACCAGTCTGTAATTTTAAAAGTGGCACCGACATTGAACATATAACGATGCTTTTCATTAGTAGCCACATTACGATAAGCAGTCCAATAAGGATTCTGCGGTGCATATACGGCATCTGATACAGGCCAATTCTGCACAGGCAACTTACGCGAATCATCAAAATACTCGAAAGTCTTCATGTCGGTAAAATTCTCACCTCTAGGGAACAGATAAGCAGCTACTATTGGATTCCAATACAAACCTTGAGAGACCATATTGCTATCATCTTGTTTCACATAAGAAGCTCCCAAATCCAATTGCAAACGATCGTTCAAAAATGATGTAGTATTACGGATTGTAAAGTTCAAACGATTATACTCATTGTTTGGAACAATACCTGCTGAATTGGTTGATGAAATAGAAGCAAATGTTTGGTTCTGTTTCGTACCGGTAGTCAACGTAACAGAATTGATGAAATTGGTACCTGTATTGAAAAAATCATCCTTAGGGTCATAAGAACTAGGAGTAGCCAACTTATTTCCCCAACTTTCGTAAGATCCCTTCACATTTCCATACGTATTCTGAAATTCCGGAGTCATATAAGCCTTGCTAAATTCTGTAGAAGAAGATACGGAAATAGACAACTTTCCTTCTTTTCCTTTTTTGGTAGTAATCAAGATGACACCGTTGGCTGCACTACTACCATAAAGAGCTGCTGCTGAAGGACCGCTCAATACAGAGATGCTTTCAATGTCTTCGGGGTTAAAGTCTGCGATACCTTCCGATCCGGCACGGCCTTCACCCATGATACCACTGTCCGTATTACCCATGTTGGTATTGAACAAAGGAATACCGTCTACAACATACAATGCGTTATTGTCACCCTCGATTGACTTGGCACCACGCATCACTACGCGAGTAGCACCACCCACACCACTAGCACTCTTATTGATACTTACACCGGCAATTTTACCGTTCAGCGAATTTACAAAGTTGGCATCTTTCACGCGCACCAATTCATCCTGACCTACTTTCTGAACATTGTAGCTCAAAGCTTTTTCGGCACGCTTGATACCGAGGGCTGTTACTACCACTTCTTCCAGTTGTTCACTGTCTTCTTTCATCACTAGATTCAGCGGAGCACCAGTCACGGTAACAGTTTGAGTGGCATAACCGATATAGCTGACTTCCAACACTGCTCCCTTGTCGGCCTGCAATGAGAAGTTACCGTCTATATCAGTTACAGTACCGTTAGTAGTACCTTTCACCAAGATACTTACACCGATTAAAGGTTCACCGTTGGCGTCTTTTACCTTTCCGGTCACCTTTTGCTGACTCTGTTCAGGAGCAGCTTTTTTGGTAGACAAAATAATTTGTTTATCTACAATAGCATACGTCACATTGGTACCTGCAAACACTTCATTCAGGATGTCCGTAATCTTGGTAGAAGCGGCATTCAATGTCACCATTCTGTCGGTCTGAATGGTATTGTCATTGTAAAGGAACACATAATCGGAAGTAGATTCGATTTTATTCAACACTTGCTCTACGGTAGCTTTGGAAATACCTAAAGAAGTACGCACACGCTGAGCAAAACTGTCATTAGCAGACAACTGCAAGAAGACAGCAAATAATAGTATCAGACTTATCCTCATGGGTAAAGGCAATTTTAATTTTAAGGTATATTTAAGGCATAATGCATTAAATGAATGATTATTTTTCATACATTTGCGGTTAACTAAAGTTTATTACTATAATGAACTAGGTTGACTTTCTCCCGATTTTCAGTTTGGTAGACTCATCATCGGGAAAATAAGTGTTTTTCTCTGGAAGGAGGCTGTGGGGACGGCTTTCTTCCTTTTTTGTTTTTCTTCTGGTATTATCTCATAGGCTATCTATTTTTTTAAGTTATTAATATAAATCTACTATATATTTCGTCTTACTAAGTGTGCCGTCCTCTTGCTGAACGGACTCTTCTACATGCCACTTCAAATTGCCCGATTTGGAAAGGTAATCCAATATCAGGGGCAAGGTCTCTTGCCGGAAAGTGGCTCGGTATCTTAATTCTTTATTCTGTCTGTTGCGGAAATCAATTTCTACATTGAAATGCCTGGACAGACGTTTGAATACTTCTTCCAGCGTAGCATTGCGGAAAATAAGTTTACCGTCTTTCCACGCTATCTTTTCATAGACATCCACTTCATTCTTGGTCCATCGGCCATCGGCTTTCTCGTACACCAGCTGCTCTCCGGGATGCAAGGCTACCGATTCTTGCGCTGACATCTGTACATTAACTTTTCCTCGCTCCAGTACCGTGCAGACCGAAGCATCATCGGCATAGGCCGAAACGTTGAATCGAGTGCCATGCACATATACCGTAGGGCCGTCAGGAGTAGCTACATAGAACGGATGTTCCTTATCGGCCGTCACTTCAAAAAAAGCTTCTCCATTCAGTTCCACATCTCTGCTCTCCGCACGGAACGTAGTAGGATAACGCAAAGTAGTACCTGCATTGAGCCACACTACCGAACGGTCGGGCAGTTCGTAACGTATTACCGAACCTGCCGATGCTGTTACTTCTGCATACTGCACCGGTACTTCCGGCTGATGAAAATAGAGATAGCCAAAGGTCAAGGTAGTAAGCAGCAGCGGCAAAGCCAACATAGCAGCATAGCGCATCAATTGTTCCATCTGCTGTTTTCGCTGACCAGCTTTCGCTTTCTTGCGCATCCGTTCAAAAGCCTTCTCCACATCAACCGACTCCATCTCTCGGATATCATCAGTCAATACTTGGGCTTTGCGAAGCAATCTTCCTATCTCTAATTTTTCCATATCTCTTACAATCTCTGTACCTGTACTAAAACCTGTTTGAAACTTGCGTTACATAGATAATACAATTCTCCGATTGAAAAGGGACAGGCATAGACACTTTTTTTTGAAAAAAAATGTTTTTATTAAAAGGATGGTGGAAAAATAATAAGAATTTTGCATCTTTGTTCTGCCAAAAGAACAAAGAACCCCATAGACTATGATTAAATCTTTATTCAGCAATAGCAAGGAGAAAGACTTCAAACAGCTGTTCGAAGTCTATTACGCACCTTTTTGCTTATATGCCGGAAGATACATTGAGGATAAAGATGTCTGTGAGGACATCGTATCTGATGTCTTTGCCAGCCTATGGAATCAAAACTCTTTCGACCCCCTTTCCAGCACAGCAGTGGGATATATAAAGATGTGCGTCAAGAACAGTTGCCTGAATTATCTAAAGCATCAGGAGTATGAACGGAGCTATGCCGAACATATCCAGCAAAAAGCTCCAGTCTATGAAACTGAACCCGATAGTGTGTATACCTTGGAAGAACTTTATCAGATGCTATACAGTACTCTGCAGCAACTACCCGATAATTATCGCAAAGTATTCATAGAGAGTTGTCTGAATGGAAAAACACATGCCGAGATAGCAGAAGAATTGAATGTCAGTGTTAAATCGGTCAACCGCTACAAGCAAAAGACACTGGAATTACTGAAAGAAGAATTGAAAGATTATCTGCCGCTGCTGCCTATTCTTATCCAATCCTTCCACGAAGTTATGGCAAACAATTAACATGCCAGGCTTTGAATTTCGAATGGAAATGCTGAAATAAAAATGGCTCGGAAGCTAAAGCGAGTTACCACTTTTCACTTACGAGCCATGCTTTTTTTCCTTGCCAAGCTATTCTTTGTCGGCGCTGAATAGCTGTTAATCTGGAACTATCGTCAACTGCAGGCGATAGCTTTGAGTAGCGGGCAACAAATAACGTTCATCCGGCATGGAACCCCAGCTGTCATAACCGCCTACTCCCATCTGACGGGCATCTATGCATACCTCTACAAAATCGCGCGGAGTTATATCATTGATATGTGTATGCCGCGGTTTGATATTATACGCAGTGCTTACGTCGTGTTTCCGCTCCTCCGCATTGCGGTTGTTCCACTGGTAGTCTCTATGAACAGCTTCTTCCGCATCGAAATCTTCCACAGCATTACGCAACGCTGAAAATTCCATCACATCCTCAGCATAAATTGTCAGCCCCTTGCCGTTTTTCTGACTGACAGACAACCAACGGGTATCGGTGTGATGTCCGTTTTCCTGCGGACGTACATACGGATAGTATAAAGCGTCAGCGGTTGTATGGAAGCCATCCACCACTACTCCGGCATTCCGGTCCGTATAGTTTTCCTCTGGCCCACGACCGAAATAAGACACTTGATTCATCGGGGCGGGCATACGGAAACGGATGCCTACACGCGGCACTTGAAGACGAGCTTGGTCAGCCTGATAATCTCCAGCTACCGGAGTGAAGAGGTATCCTGCCTCTACGATACCGGAAGGATGAATGCGATAAGTCACTTCGTAGGCATTTCCGGCGGGTAAAGCATACTGTATCGTAAGCAGCGCATCCTTTCCATCCATGGCCAAGTGGGCATCCGTCACCCGAAAATCACGACTGGCCTGCTTCCACACTTGTAACCGCAACGGCATACGACTGCCGTAATCATTGTCATTGGGCGCACGCCAAAAGTTAGGCTGAATACCAAAACCGTCTTTAAAGTATTCAGTACCTCGATAACGGTAAGATTCTACCACACCGGTAAGCTTATTAAAAACAAAGTCTACCCAGGAAGACTGTATCGTCAATAAATCTCCCTCCTCTCTACAGGTTAAAGCCGGTCCGTTGGTCTTGAAGCTCCGCGGCAAGGATTCAATCGGCAAGCGAATCTGTTCTCTGGCCACTTCATACCCCTGAGGTATCAGTGGATCTTCTTCCATATTCAATACGCTGAAATCCACAAAATATTCTATACCGGACGTAGGCTTCAGTCCTGCCACCTTGATTTGCAACGTATCACTACACTGCGGAGCAATATCCATAGACAATTTTCCACTACGTATCACTCTTTCATTAGCTTTCACTGCATAATGTATCTGATAATTCTTCAGGCTCTTGAAATAAAAGCGATTGGTCACCTTAAATTGCCCGGCCAATGCATCTACAGTTTCAAAGGCTACATTCTGATGAACGTATTTCACCTCACTGTAAGCTGGATGAGGTACGCGATCGGGATTCACAATACCGTTGCAACAGAAATTTCCGTCGCTAGGCATATCTGTACCGAAGTCGCCACCGTATGCCCAAAACGGACGGCCCTGCTCATCCTGCGTCAGAATACCTTGATCTACCCAATCCCAAATGTATCCTCCTTGAAGATTGGGATAAGTATAAATGGCATCCCATTGCAGTTTCAATCCACCCGTAGAATTTCCCATGGCATGTGCATATTCCGAAGGCACCACCGGACGGTCGCTACCCTTCTTACCGATAGATTCCAGCCAACGGGCACTGGGGTACTGAGGCACAATCATATCCGTGTTCCACTCCCACTCGGCACGTTCATAATTCACCGGACGATTCATCACTTCTTTATCTGCCTGCTTCAGCCATAAATAAGTCTGATAAAAATTATAGCCGTTACCGCCTTCATTGCCCAATGACCAGAAAGTCAGGGAAGGATAGTTCTTGTTGCGCTCAAACATATTCATTGTACGATACAAGTGAGGTTTCAGCCACTCCGGATTGTTGCCCAACGTACCGCCCTTACGCAGATTATAATACATACCGTGCGATTCGATATTGGCCTCATCATACACATAGAAGCCGTATTCATCGCACAGCTCATAGAAACGACGGTCTTGCGGATAATGACAAAGACGCACCGTATTAATATTAGCGCGCTTCATCAGTTCAAAGTCGCGCCGCATCAGTTCTTCCGATACATAATGTCCGGTTTTAGGATCGTGTTCATGAATATTCACCCCTTTCAACTTCAAGGGTTTCCCATTAATCAGCAGCAACACATAGTTCCTGCCGTCGGGACCTTTTTGATCTACTTCCTTGATTTCTATGCGACGGAACCCTACTTTATAAGGAATCACTTCACTCACCCCACCCTGGCGATACACCGTCATCAGTAACTGATACAATTGTGGAGATTCAGAAGTCCAGGTGCGCACATCGGGCAACTCGGCATCGAATGCCACCGTCTGCTTTTTACCGGGCTCTACGACTATCTCTTGACGGTCGGTAATGACCGGTTTACCGGCAGCATCCAATAATTCGTATTGCACCTGTAAGGCTGCGTCGTCCACCTGATGATTACGCAAATCTACAGCTAAATGAAACAGACCATTCCGGTACGTATCATCCAATGTGGAAGTTATGCGAAAATCCTGTATAGAAGCCTTGGGTAGGGCATAGATAAACACATCGCGTTCTATACCGCTCAGTCGCCAGAAGTCTTGACATTCCAAATATGAACCTGTACTCCAGCGAAAGATTTTCAATGCTAATTCATTCTTACCCGGCTTCAGAAAATCATTGATAAGATATTCTGCCGGATTCTTGGAATCTTCACTGTATCCTACTTCTTTTCCGTTGATATACACATAACAACCCGATTTGGCTCCTGCGATATGCAATACCAAATCCCTTCCTTTCCAATCATCTGGAATGATAAGTTCCCGGCGATACACTCCAACCGGTGTCTGATCGGGCAGTAAAGGAGGCTGAGGGTCATGCGGCATGAACTCATAACTTTGGTTGGTATAAATGGCTGTACCGAAGCCCTGCATCTCCCAATTTCCAGGTACTTGTATATCAGACCAACGGCTAAGATCGGCCTGTGCTGCTACTGCATCTGCCGGCAACTGTTCTTCAGAATCTGCATACCAGAATTTCCAGGTACCATTCAACAGTTGGTAGTACGAGCTGTTTTCATAGCGACCAGACAATGCCTGCGCACGATTGGCATACGTCATATAAGCAGCGTGCGGAGGTATCGTATTCACTGAAGTAACCTGTACATCGCGCCAATACGGCAATGTGCTGCCTTCGGCAGCCAATACAGACGGTACATATCCACCTAATATCAGACTGGCCAGTAAGAGTTTGGCCAAATGAACACACTTAGTTAAGAAAAATTGCTTCATTCTCTATTTTTCTGTTGGTTTACAAATAACATTATCATAATAAAACAGGCTGTGAAAGATTCCTATTGCATACAAATATAGGGGAATTTCTCCACAACCCCAAGCACTGCTGCTATTCTACACCTATTTCATCCACAAAGATAAAAGCAGGTCGTCCTTTTCCCCAATGCCAGGACGGAATCTGATATTCCGGTGCTACCACCCACTTCACATACCGAGTTTCTAAAGGCTCAAAAGTCAATTCATGCAGATAAGCACCGTTGGTATCCGACTGCGTCACAGGTGGATAATCTGCCGATTTCACTTCTCGGAAGTGTTGTCCATCCTCAGATACTAAAATTGTAAACTTTCTGGCATCCAAGATTTCTTCACCGATTTCCACATAATTACGCACCCATGCCTTCTGGATAGAAGTCAGCTTCTTTAAATCTGCCACAATTTCCAAGTCATTCTTGTAGAAAGCAATCCAACGGCCGGTACGGTAATTCAACGTACCGTTCAGTCCGTCTACCAATGTATTAACGCCTCCAAACTTGTATTTTTCATAAACCGGCTGAATCACTGTCAAAGGTTTAGCTGTGACTTTGTTGAAAGTAACGGGCTCCACCAGCATACGACTCTTACCAATCTTACGAATGGCCACAGCCTTCAATACTGCACTTTCTTTCAACTGTAACGGTTCTTGATAACGTGTGGCATGAATATCGGGTATACTACCATCCAAAGTATAATAGATAGGAGCCTCATCGAAAGTGGAAAGCGTCACTCGAATGGTATGAGACAATGTATCTACCTGATAAGTAGGCGTCACATCATAAATATGGCGTGCATAATTATAACCGTTCAAATTGTAAAGAGGCAATAAACCAGACAAACGTTTTTGAAAATCAGTATAATCCTTTTGATTAGGTTGTCTCCACTGCACCTCGGCCAAAGCAGCCATACGAGGCAGTTCCATATATTCCACCTGACGATAAGTAGGAATGTATTCTGTCCAAAGATTGGCCTGCACACCAATGATATGGGCAGCCTCTTCTGGCGACAAACCATCGGGAACGGGTTCAAAGCTATAAACCTTTTCCAACGGCACGTATCCTCCGATAGCCAACGGTTCATCATTTACATCCAAGGTTTGGTAATAATCAAAATACATAAATGCAGTGGGAGTCATAATAGCATCATGACCCAGACGGGCAGCCTCCACCGCACCTTCTGTGCCTCGCCATGACATCACCGTGGCATGAGGAGCCAATCCACCTTCCAACGTCTCGTCCCAACCTATCATCTTACGCCCCATGCGACTCAGCATTTCTTCTGCCCGATGAATAACGTAACTCTGCAATCGCTGTCCAGCTGTGTGCTTTCCATCGGCCTGCAACCCCAGCTCACGAATACGTTGCTGGCACTTCGGACACTTTTCCCAACGCACTTTCGGGCATTCGTCTCCACCAATATGAATATAGTCAGAGGGAAACAATTCTACCACTTCGGTCAATACATCCTGAAGGAATGCATAAACTTGGTCGTTACCGGCACATAGCACGTCTTCTGATACGCCCCATTGTCGCCACACCTCATACGGTCCGCCCGTACAGCCCAACTCGGGGTAAGCGGCCAATGCAGCCTGCATATGTCCCGGAAGGTCTATCTCCGGGATAATGGTAACGTAACGTTGAGCCGCATAGTGCACAATATCACGAATCTCTGCTTGGGTATAGTAACCGCCATAGCGCGATTCCTCATACTTTCCACTGTTACGGCCTACCACAGTACCCGTTCGCCAAGCCCCAATTTCTGTCAGTTTGGGATGAGACTTGATTTCAATGCGCCAACCTTGATCATCCGTCAGATGCCAGTGAAAGCGATTGATATGATGCAAAGCCAGCATATCAATATAACGTTTAATGGAGTCTACCGCAAAAAAATGGCGCGAAACATCCAAATGAGCCCCCCGATAAGCAAAACGTGGTGTATCTTTTACTTCTACGAGCGGAATGTCTATCCGCGCAGTGGACTGTATAGGCAAAGCCTTTCTCAATGTCTGTACTCCATAAAACAATCCATTACCTGAAGCGCCATTAATAGATAGTTGATGCGGAGTTACCTTCAGTTCATAGGCTTCTTTCGAATCGGTAACCAACGTAGTATTCAAAACAATATCCGAAATAGAACTAGGCTCATCTGTTACCTGTAGTTCCAGTTGGGTTTGCTGGCGGATGTAGCAAGCCAGTAATTCAGCATTGCGCTGCAATTCAGCATTGCCTTCTGGATAGACTATTCGGGTCTGTTCGGTCAGTTCAAAATAACCTTGTCCTAAAGTGTATATTTGTTTAGGCAAAGGCACCACCTGAAAGTCGGCCTGCGCTGTGCCTACGGCAGGCCCCGAAGAACATGCCACACAGAACAGGTAGCATAAAAAAGAAAGAAGAGGAATGTGTTTACGCATGATAAATAGGGTATTAAAAAAACGCCTCCGCCACTAAGCCAGCGACAGAGGCGTTTTATTTAAATTAGAATAAAATTACTTCTGTATTCCGATTATTTGCCGTTCGGATGAGCGAAATTATAGACTGTTTCGCTCCAATTCGGAGTTTTGGCACCGAAATCGATGTCGTTACCCTTACCACTGTGGTCTTTCAATACAGTACCTTCGCCCTCATCGCACGGCCAGTAGCCTACCAAACCGTCTGTACCGTCCGGCAACTGACGAGACATGCCTTCTGTAATAGAAGATGGAGGCAAGCACTTGTTCCACAAACGAATCTGAGCCAGTTCAATTTCCATGGTACCTGCCATGTTGTCGGCCAAAACCAGTTGTTTGAAAGTAAATTTCTTGCTTACTTCCAACTCTTTGTTCTTCACGCCGTCTTTGTATAATATCATTTTTGAACCATCATACGTGTAGGTGATATGGAACCAAGTATCTGGATACCAAAACTCTTCGCTATCGAAGTATGCACCATCCAACTGACATTGCAACGTAGGTGCATAGCATTTGGCACCATCGGCCCAGTATCTCAACAACATTGTTTCGGTACCACCCAGATAGATGGGTGCAGCGCCGTCAGAGAATATCATACGTCTCTTCCAGATATTCTTGTCATGATCCTTCACACCATCACCAGCTCCATACCAGGGATCAGTAGGATTGTTGGTCTTATTGTTTACTTTCAGCCAATATTCAAAAGTCCATTCGTTAAGCGCATAATTACCTTTGAAAGTGGTTACTGTCTGATGCGGGCTCTTCAATACCACACTCTTTTGCTTGTTGGGCATGGTGAGCAACAGCAGCAAGCGGTCGCCACGTCCGGTCACGGCTATCGGTCCCGATACCGATGCAATTTTCACAGGCACTGCATATTGCTCTTGGTTTGGAGTGGTATACGGCTTAATGGTAAGCAACAAACTGGCGGCTGCTGTTTCTCCGGCAGGAATCACGGCTTCCATCGTGTTCATTTCCAAGAACTGTTGCGGCAGCATCTGATAATCGGTCGCATGTTTGGCATTATAAGCCGTAATCATTGATTCATCGAACTCCAACTTCACCGTTACATCCTCGCCTACTGGCCGAGCCATGCGCACGGTATATTTGCGTTCTATGTTAGAATCGTCTACCAACTGCATTTCAATCTGCTGATTGAAAGCATTCATCGGACTTGCTTCCGCTATGTATAGTCCGTTGTCTATCTCGGTATATTCAGCATCGTTGCAAGCAGTAGCCAAGAATGCCAATGCCCCCAATGCCAAACAAGAAGAAAAATATTTCAGTTTCATAATTATCAATTCATTTTTAAGATTAACCAATTATTGTTGAGCCTGGGCGGGATTCATGGTTTGGATTACTTCCCGAATGATGGCATAATCGTTTACTGGACGACAAAGGTCGAAACGGTAAGCTCCTGCACCGCCGATGCGGGCGTCAATACCCGGACGGTAATACATAGCCATACCTTTCAAAGAATAAGTCTGAACTTTATCTCGAGAAGTAAACTTCGGTCCACCATCACTTTTATGCTTCTCAAAATCCTCACACCAAATGGTTTTCTTCAAGATATTGGCTTCCTTTTCCTGCGGGGTTTCACCCGGAGTTACAGCAGCAAATGTATTAATCAACTTTTGGAAACGGTTATCCAAATCATTATCTCCTGTACAGTAATATGCCTGAATGGTGTAGTAATCGAGCAGCGGACCTGATTCAGAGTTCAAGGTCTGGGGTTCGCCATCTACCATCAGAATACGTCCAGTACCGGATTTAGGACCCAGGTAATTAGAGAGCTCATCGAGCAGAATGTGCATGCGTCCGGCATGACTACTGATGTTACCACCGTAACCGAAGTTGGGCTCATAGTCTATATCAAAGCCATCGTAATCGTACTTGTCGATAGAATCTACTATCACACGGGCATATTTGCGGATTGCAGCTTCCACACCTTCGGCAGATGTATCGCCATACTGGCCATACCAACCCCAATAAGCAGCCAAGGCCTCTTCACGGGAGCCATATTGCTGACCGTTGACAATGTGGTCTTTCTCCACCTCTTCTGGAGTAACACTGCGACCTATGTCTGTGATGTGCTGGCAATACAAGATGCGCGTACCTTTCACCTCACGCACTTCACGCAAGTCTTCCAACTTAGCCTTGGTAAGATTGAAAGAACCGCCCCACAAAGAAACGATATCCATGGAGTCGGGCATGCCGCGCAACATGTTGTACATATTAGCACCTTCACCGGTCCATCCGCTGAACCAGCCGAACATCACAGGATGTTCAGACTGCTTATAGGCGCGCAATTGCTGATAATAGGCTTCCCCCTTGTTATTGTAGGGATCCTCGAATTTGTTTTCCATCTCTGTCCAGTCGCTGCATTGAGAAAACATCATGATGCCCAATGCTGCCCCTGCTGCATATAATAATCCTTTCATATACTTTCTTTTTTAAAATAATCAATATTGTCCGTTAGCTTTCATCGCCCACCACAAATCGGCTCCGTTGGTATCGGCACCTCCGTTGATGAACTTCACAGCAGCTTCGGTATTAGCCTTATTGGTGTTATATTCACTTTCTGCGAAATGCAGACGGCGTTGTCCGCGAACCGGTGAACACGTGCTGTTGGCAGAGTGTGTGGCCGGGAAAATCTGCGGATAACCCGTACGGCGGTAGTCGGCCCAGCCCATCATTGGATCCAGGAAGCAGGCAATCCACTTCTGTGTAAGGATTCGTTCCAACTTCTGTGCGTTAGAATCGCCTTCATTCCATTTGATAGTGATAGTGGACAGGTTAGTATAGTCATCTCCTGTTTTTCCGCTGGGATCTTTGTAGTTACCCGGCACAGAAGTAGCGTCAGCCAAGTAAGCATCTACCCCGGAAGACTTGAATTCTTCGAAGCTAACGCGGACACCTTGCTCATATAAATCTTTGGGAGTACCCTGCATATTCCAACCTTTCAAAGCACCTTCGGCACGCAGGAAATAGGCTTCGGCTGCATACATCACTGGCTGGGGAGCCGCCTTGTTGGTAGCGATTAGCAGACCGCTATACTTGGCATAAGCCTGCGTGTTGGGCAATTCCGTACTACCGGAACGAACACCGATAAATCCACCGTCTTTATTCACCGACTGTGCGGTGAAATATTTGTCACGACGCGGATCTTTGTATCCGTTCATATAAGATACCAGACAGGCATTGGCTTTCACTTCACCCCAACTGTCCACCACGTTGAAGCCATTCACACCCAGGTTGCTGTTGTTGGTGTCCCAAGAACTGTCGGACACAGTTTCCATCACACCGTCGCGCACGGCTTCTTCCGCTTTCTGTTTGGCAAACTCAGGTTCAATACCCGAAATACGGATGGCCATGCGCAACTTCAAGGTATTGGCAAAACGCAACCACTTACCGGTGTTTCCGGCAAAGAACTGGTCTTCGTTCAGCAAGTCGGGAAGCACTATACCGCCGGCCTCTTTCAGCAAAGCGATGCTGGCATCCAAATCATCGAACATGGCATGCCATGCCGTAGGTTCATCATCATACGGAGCTTCGGTAGCACCCTGTTTCACCTGCGTATAAGGCAGCGGACCCTGCAAGCAAGCTACACGCATCATGGCAAACACACGAGTAATCTGCGCAATGGCATATATCACCCCCTTCTTTTTGGTTAAGGTCTCAATACGGAAAAGATTGGTGTAGATTTTTCCGTAATAAGTTCCCCAACTGGCACCGTTGAAAGCTTCCACCGGATTATAATAGGCAAAAAGCTGATCACCTTTTTTCCAATCTGTAGGAGTCGTCACCTGACCACTGTGACACGCCCACATGGTGTTATTCATCTGACAATCGTTCTGCTGAGGAGAAGCATATACCTGAAACATGGTAGACAACAAACTGACAGCCGGAATGGCAGCAGGCTCATAAGGATTGGTATTGTATTCTTCGAACTTGGTAGTACAGCTAGCCATCAGCATCACAGCTGCACCTACGCCCATATATTTTGTAAGTTTCATATCTCTGTCTAATTAAAATTGAAATTTAACATTGAAACCGAAGTTTCTGGTACTTGGCAGCATATAGGCATCAAATCCCTGGTAGAAATTAGAGCCTGCAGAAGTGGTCAGTTCGGGATCGAACGGTGCCTTGCAATAAATCATCCAAAGGTTCTTGCCTACAAAACCTACGGTCATGTTCAGCTTATTATTAAACCATTTCTTAGGAAGTGTATAGTTCAAACTCAATTCACCCAAACGCACATTGTCGGCACTGTAAGTATAGTAGTAAGCATTACCGGAAACAGTGGTATAGTATTCCTTGGCATCTACCAGGGTCTGGTTGATGGGCACACCACCGGCATCACGGGCATCGGCTGTTACTTTAGACACACCTACTGCATCGAGGTTAGACTGCGTTTCGCTGATTACGATACCGCCTAGACGAGCTGTGAAAGTCAATCCCAAGTTCAGACCCTTGTAACCGAATCCCAGATTCCAACCCATATTTACCTTGGGCAGGATAGAACCTAAATAGAAATCTTCTTTCTGCTTTTCGATATCCAGACCGGTATCCGGGTCATTCAGAATGTAACCGTTCAGGTCGCGTTTCAGCAAGTGGCTGGCATATACATCACCCATGGTGCCACCCACCTTCAAGATAAGGCGAGCGTCGGTCTTACCGTAGCCAGCCACTTCCAACTGGTCGAAGTTGAGCAAAGTGCCCGTTGCATAGTTAAATACATTATCTGCCAGACCCTTGATTTCATTACGGTTCCAAGTCAGGGTGTATGATGTATTGAATGAGAAATCTTTCCATTGCTTGTCATATCCCAACGTCATTTCTATACCTTCATTCATGATGTTACCGCTCTGCAAAGGAATGCTGGAGTAACCGGAAGAAGCAGACAAGGATGCATTAAACGTCTGGTTATAAGTATTGGAACGATAGTATGTCAAGTTGGCACTGAAGTCGTTGAAGAAACGGGCATCCACACCCACTTCCCAGGATTTGGTGCGTTCGGGCTTCAGTTTCAGGTTCGGATAGCGAGCCAGACTGTTCCAAGACTGAGATTGTTCATCATACGGATACGTCACCGTAGTCATGAAACGGCTATAAGCGTTACCAACTTCGGTATAAGAACCACGCACTTTTAAATAAGTAATCCATTTAGGCATGGAAATAGCTTCGGAAAGAATAGCAGACAGACCTACAGAAGGATAGAAGAAACTCTTGTAATCTGAGAATGCCAATCTGGAATCCCAATCGTTACGACCGGTTGCAGTAAGGTATAGCATAGATTTCCACCCCAATTCAGCACTTACAAATAAAGCTCTAGTCTGATCATGCCAGCCGGATTGCTTGGCTTTCCAGGCTTCCTTGAAATTAATGTTGTGTACAGCAAAGAAGTTGGCTTGCTTCAAACCACCGTCGTATCCAATGGTTTCATAACGACTGTCATTTAGAGATGCACCCATGTTGACGTTGATAGACCAGTCATTGATGCGCTTGTTTACCGTACCGATAACGTCGGCATAGATATTCTTTGACTGAGACCAAATATCAGTATAAGAACCACGGTCACCACTGCTCAACTGACCGGTAGAAGCATACGCTTTATAAGTATAACGATTCTCGTAATTATCAATCTTCACACGTCCGGTAACATCGAACCAATCCAAAATCTTATACTTCAGAGAAGTATTAATCATGTAACGAGTCTTGTGGTTCTCACGGATCTGACGGTTCTGAATCCAGTAAGGGTTGGCCAAACCGCTGGAGGTTTCACCGTAAGGCCAGTATTGCTCCATTAAGTCATACAAACTGTTATAGCGCTCATACATACGCACATCATCAAAATTCTCACTACGTGGGAAACGGTAAACGGCAGGCAACGGATTGTTGTAATATCCTTGAGATACCATGTTCTTATCGTTCTGAATGATATAGCTGGCACCCATATCGAGCGTCATTTTGTCGTTCAGGAAGCTGGTGGTGTTGCGCAACGTAAAGTTATAGCGGTTATAGCCACTGTTCGGCAGAATGTTGGTAGTATTGGTAGTAGAAGCCGAGAAGTAAGTCTGATTTTTCTGATTACCAGTAGAAAGCGACACATTGTTGATAATATTGGCACCAGTTCTGAAAAAGTCTTTCGGATCATAACTACTATTCACAATTTCCCCCCAGCTAGAGCTGCTATTAGGTACGTTACCATATTTACTCTGCATTTCGGGTAACATAGAAACTTTAGAGAAGGTGGTGTTATTGGATACCGTAACAGAAGTCTTTCCCACAGCACCTTTCTTAGTAGTAATCAACACCACACCAGAAGCAGCTGCATTACCATACAAAGCAGCTGCAGAAGGACCGGTCAACATAGAGATTGACTCAATGTCTTCAGGGTTGATATCGGCTACACCATCCGTACCGGGCTGAGTACTGTAGATAGATGCCTGGTCGCCGCCGTTCATCATATTAAACATGGGCACACCATCGATTACATACAAGGCCAAGTTGTTGGATGTAATAGACTTCACACCACGCATCACCACGCGAGATGCACCACCGGCCGTACTGGAGGAATTAATGGTAACACCGGCTACCTTACCGTTCAAACTGTTCATAAAGTTAGCATCCTTGATACCCGTCAGTTTATCACCGCCCACCTGCTGAACATTATAAGACAAAGCCTTTTCAGAACGCTTGATACCCAAAGCGGTAACTACTACTTCTTCCAGCTGTTCACTGTCTTCTTTCATTACAATGTTCAGCGGAGCACCTGTTACAGTAAGAGTCTGAGTAGCATAACCAATGTAGCTGATTTCCAAAGTAGCTCCCTTAGCAGCTTGCAAGGTGAAGTTTCCGTCGATATCGGTCACAGCTCCATTGGTAGTACCTTTCACTAAGATACTTACACCAATGAGCGGTTCACCAGCCGCATCTTTCACATTACCGGTCACATTAACTGTAGCGCCAGTTTGCTTGGGAGAAGCAGCATTTCCTTTCTGTTTAGACAACACAATATGACCATTGGCTATGGAATACGAGACAGAGGTACCTTTCAGCATACGGGCCAGCACATTTTCCACCTTCTCGTCTTTAGCCAACACTGTCACTTGACTAACGTCGGCAATATCCGATACATTATAGACTACGGACATGGCAGTCTGCCGTCCGATTTCATCCAAGACCTTGGTTAAAGGAGCGTTAGAATACTCCAAGCTCACTCTTTGTTCCTGAGCAAATGCCATTATAGACATAGGCAAAGCTAACATAAAGAGCAGAAAACAAAGGCATTTGTTTTTCAGTGATTGCTTCATTTCTTAGTTAGATTTTAATATTCGTTTCACATTAAGTTAACAATAAAATGCATTTTTGATTGCTGTACAATAAGTATACAATGCAAGGGAAACATATACTAAACCAATCAACCACTTTTTTTTGCCACCATACAAAAAAAGCTGCAGGTGCCTTCTATTACACCTACAGCTTGCCAGTCTATTACTTTAAACATTTATACTCTAACCCAGAAAATCATTCCATGGAACGAATCTGTACCCCTTCATCCCTCACCTCATAGTCAAAATGATGCGTAAGCGATAAGGTACTTAATATTTCTTCCAATGAATTATCTGTCTTAAACAAGCATGTAAAACGCTGCTCTTTCAAAGATGAATCTGCGAAACTTATCTTCACATTATATACTTTCGACAAGCAGTCCATAATCTTAGCCAACGGCTCATCGGTAAAGCGCAACTCACCCTTTATCCATAGTAACACATCTTCGGGTTGATTAAATGCATATATACCACTATTACCCGACTTTACATCCAAACAAAAAGTCTGTCCGGGAGACAAAAGAGTGCCTTGCTCATCATTGGAGTGATGATACATCTGTACACTACCTTGAAACAAAGTGGTGACTACCTGTTTTTCACTGCTGCGAGCTCGTACATTAAATTTAGTGCCTAACACCTTGGTACGCACACCCCGTGCATTCACTACAAACGGACGAAGGGTGTTCTTCTTTACTTCAAAGTAAGCCTCACCTTTCAAGTAAGCCTCGCGCTCACCAAACAAACTTCCACCTTTATAAGTAAGTTCTGTAGAAGAATTCAGCCATACCGCCGTACCGTCTGGCAAGATTACGCGGGCACGCTGCTTGGGCAATGTGCTTACCTCATAGACAGACGAACCGCTCATCGTAGCCAGCCAGATGCCAGAAGCCAACATCAAACCAGAGAGAAAAGCAGCAGCCACATAACCATAGCGCTTCCACCACGAACGGTGTGGATTCGATACAGTGACCCGCTGCAAGGAGCCCATTTTTTCAGACTCCACCGAACTACGGAATTTTCTTAACGCAGCTTCCGTATCTGCTTCTTCATAAGCTTCAAAAGAGTTTGCCAAATGAGACGTATAATAAATTTGTTCCAGACGATGTCGGTTTTCTTCTGCCTGAGCCACCCAAATTTCCACCTCTTCCTCATCGTGCGGGGAAAGTTCTCCATTCAAGTAAGCCAATAACTGTGCTTCATCCATATCAATTCCTAATACCTGTGTTTACTTTTACCTATATCGTATGACTTTCTTACGTCATACCATATATAAATACAACTGAAAGGATGAACATACTAAAGAATAATTGTAAAAAGAACACATTTAACATTTTTTTCTTCAGTAGCCTTCCCGTTTATCCACCACCGGCCTACAGCATAGAAAATCTGTATCAGGTGTCATGGACACAAAGATAAGTAAAAAAAACAATATCACAGAAACCTTTTTAAAGCCAAATAACTTTGGAATTAAAATAAAATGCCTAATTTTGTATCAGAAGATTACTCATGGACAATAACGCTTATACTATTCATACATTAAAAGCAGGAGATCAAAGTTCTTTTGAAAGACTTTACCGCTTCTACTACAAAGGCTTGTGCGCCTTTAGTGCCCAGTATGTACCCCTAACTGAGGCAGAAGAAATAGTGCAGGACACCATGATGTGGATTTGGGAAAATAAAGAAACACTCAACCCCGATTTGTCGATCAAAAGCCTGCTGTTTACCATGGTAAAGAATAAATCGCTAAATCTGCTCACCCGGCAAGATATACGAAGAAAGGTGCATCAGGAAATCATCGATAATTTTCAAGAAGCGTTCGAAGACCCCGATCTCTATCTGAACGGAGAACTCTTCCGGCTCTATCGCACTGCTTTGGCTCACATGCCGGCCGACTTCCGCGAAGCATTTGAACTGAACCGGAAATACCACCTTACTCACCGAGAGATAGCCAATAAACTGGGGATTTCTCCACAAACGGTGAATTACCGCATCAGCCAGGCACTGAAACTGCTGCGCACTGAACTGAAAGACTACCTACCGCTACTGCTGTTTCTGCTGTAAAACCGGAAAATTTCACCTGCCCTACGCCGCATCAGGGTCGTTACTGATGCGGCGAAAGTCCGACCCGCCTGCCCCTTATCCGGAAAAATACAAATAAAAACATGTAAAACATTTGCAAGGTTCGTGAAAATGAAGTACTTTTGTGCCCGATTATTCCGAAACGGGTACTATTAAGTGATTTTCAAGAGATTGGATTCCACCCGACGGAGCTAACTTATACAATTTATATAAGCAATGTACGCAATTGTAGAAATCAACGGTCAGCAGTTCAAAGCAGAAGCTGGCAAGAAGCTGTTCGTACACCACATGCAGAATGCTGAAGCTGGTGCAACAGTAGAATTTGAAAAAGTTCTTTTGGTAGACAAAGACGGCAACATCACTGTAGGTGCTCCTACTGTAGAAGGCGCAAAGGTAGTTTGCGAAGTAGTTACCGCTTTGGTAAAAGGTGACAAAGTTCTCGTTTTCCACAAGAAAAGAAGAAAAGGTTACCGTAAGTTGAACGGTCATCGTCAACAATTCACAGAGTTAACAATCAAGGAAGTAGTAGCTTAATCAATTTAAAAAAGTAAGAAGAAATGGCACATAAAAAAGGTGTCGGTAGTTCTAAGAACGGCCGCGAATCAGCAAGTAAGAGATTAGGCGTTAAGATTTTTGGTGGCGAAGCTTGCAAGGCAGGCAACATCATCGTGCGTCAAAGAGGTACTGAATTCCACCCGGGTAACAACATCGGTATGGGTAGTGACCACACGCTTTACGCCTTGGTAGACGGAACTGTACAGTTCAAAGTAGGTAGAGAAGACAGACGTTATGTATCTGTAATCCCCGCTGAAGCATAAGTTTCCGCATACATAACTAAATAAAAAAAGAGGATGCATCACTTTTAAAGCGATACATCCTCTTTTTTTATCTAAACACCTAATCCGTATAGGTTATTATTATTATCTTAGCATGACAATTACGGCAAATCATAGAATCTAGCATGGAAAAAGTAGAAACATTATTATTGAATGAGTGCAACTACCCCTTATCAGAAGAGGTTATGGAGCGCTTTTTAGCTCCTGGACAAGAGATTCTCCTAAAGAAAAACGAAATATTAGTAATGACCGGTGTAGTAGATACTAATATCTACGTGGTAGAAGAAGGCATTCTACGCTTCTCTTACATGGACGGTATGCGTGAAGTTACTTTTGGATTCGCCCTGCCCGGCACGATGATTATCTCCATGCACTCTTTTTATTGTCATCTCCCGGTATTCTACCAGATTGAAGCATGCTGCCCATCAAAAGTAGTAAAAATACCCAAGAAGCACTATGACGATATGGTGGCCGAATTGCACGAATTTGCCCGTTGGGCACTGGAAATGGCCAATGGGCAACTATATTCTTATGAAAAAAAGAATCACATTATCAATGGAGATGCAAAAGAGCGATATCTGTCGCTGGCACACAACCGACCGGATATTCTGGAAAAAGTTCCGCTAGGCATTGTAGCTTCCTACTTGGGAATTACACAGAGCTATCTAAGCAGGCTGAAGAAACTGATTAATCAGGAATAAAAAAACTCATCCTTCATTCGAAATACGTCTAAAAGCGAAAAACTGCCAAACAATGATAGTTTTTCCTAAAAAACATTGCGATTTTTGACCTAGTACAAATATCGCAATGTTTTTTATTTTTAGTTTTGCCAGATAAAAAGATATAATTTAAAACTTATGCCTATGAATTTGTTAAGAGTATTTAGTTTGTTATTGGGTATGGCATTAGTATCTGCTTCTTGTTCCGATGAAAAAGAAGCCCCTTTAGTACCTCTGTACCCATATGAGCATGTAGAATTGACCATTACAGAAGAAGGGGTCACTTCTACCAGTTGTTCGTTCAATGTACAGCCTTCGGACGAAAAAGCCCCTTACCTATGTCTGTATGTAAAACAAGACATTTTCACAGAAATTTCCAAAGAAAAACTGCCTGAATTTCTGATGAACAGCTTGAAAAAACAGGCGCAAGAGCAAAAAACAGACTTCGAAGCATTCGTAGCTGCGGCTACCTTAAAAGGGACACAGAAAGTAGAACTTAAGAACCTGGCTCCCGGAAGTATATACGAACTGGTGGCTTTTGCCGTATCGGGCGTAACACCTGCCAAAAAATCAACGCACCACTTTTTCCAAACACATTATGTAGAGCCCGTGGATTGCACCATTGAAGCTTTAAGTGTGAAGAAGAAAAACGGCAATATCGTATTGGACATGAAACCTTCGGTCGACACGGAGTATTGGTACATTGCTGCGATGGCGAAACCTTCTTATGAAAATGCACTGCAGTCATTTAGCAAAGAGGATATCTTTATGACACTATTCGGCCAGCAGGCCAACGGCATGACACTGGAGGAAATTACAGAAAACCTGCTGATAAAGGGTCCGAGAAAAATTGGTTTCAAAATCAGTGCAGGCATTGGCGACTGCGTGTGGATGGCTGCCGTACTGAAACCCTTCGAAGAATCTACATTGGTATTGGCTTCGCAGGTATCCACAGGTGAATTCAATCCGGATAAACTCAGCGAATCTACCCGTTCAGCTCACTTCAACGAGCATGTGGCTAGCAAAACTGCAAGTTTCCTCAACGGGTATCTTCCTATAGTAGGCATTGCCCAACCATAATTTATTGTATGACTATCTAAAGACGAAAAGATATGAAGAAAAAAAATATTCTGTATGCACTGGCAGCGCTTCTTACTATGGGAGTAACTGCTTGTTCTGACAACGACCCGGCAACTCCACTTGCTCCTCCTGCACAAGAAGAAGTGGAAGCTTATGTAGTAGACGTGAAATCTGAAGACTACAGCATGTATGTGGGTGGCAACGTCATCGGTGAAGGCATAGCCAATTACTATTTCGTATTGTCGAATGCTACCTGCGAACTGAATGAACGTGAGTTTCCTACACCGGTGACGGATGGAGATATGGTGGTACTGGACCTCTATGCAACTATATCCGATGGAAGTACGGCTAGCATTCCTGCAGGTGAGTACAGATTGGGGTATCAGTATAACCCCTTTACATTCAATGTGGACAACACCATGGTGGTACGCAATACGGAAGCCAAAATTCAGTATGAAGCAGTAGTGGGCGGAACCATACTGGTGACTCCAGGAGAGAATGGCAACACGGATTTGCGCTGCGAACTGCAATTGGCCAGCGGCGAGGTGACCGTATATCATTTTAACGGACAACTGACTTTTGAAGATATTACGGATACATGGGGCAGCAAATCTACCCTGAAAGTAGACATGATCGACACCCAATTTACCGACACCTGGGCAGTATACTACGGCAATATGTTTGAAACCAACACGGGCAACTTTATGCTGTATTTCTATACCGATGGCTTTGCCGACAATATGAAGCAACCTGGCAGCATGCTGGCATTATGCCTATTCTCTGACTTAGCCAACAATCCGGCCAAGGCCGAAATCAAAGAAGGAGAATATAGCGTGGTGCCGCTGGTAAATGGATACGGTGCGAAATTCTCGCTCATGGGTGGTGAATTGGTCAACGGAAATCCGTTTGGTACATATGCCATGAAGGTGGATGAAGACGGCTATTCGGGCACAGGATTCATCACAAAAGGTACGGTAAAAATCAGTAAGAAAGACAAAGAATATACCATTGAGTATGATTTACTGACCGACAACAAGAAGTCTATCAAAGGTACCATCATCAAAGAACTGAATATCGAAAACCAATCCGATGATTCAGGAAAAGCCTTTATCTCTAACTTGGAGGCAGATGTACATACTGAACTACCTAAAGTAAAAGAGGGTACTTGGACATGGAAAGGTACGGTTACCGGTGCCGAGGGCAAAGAATTAGATCTATGGTCTATCTGGCTGCAAGCTCCGCAAGGCGATGCCATGGCATTTGAATTTGCCACTGAATTGGGATTGGATGGACAAATACCCGACGGCACTTATACCACTGATACGCATCATTGGGCAGAACGATTCACTCCCTCTACGGCTGTAGCCGGCTATCTGTGGGACGGAAAACAAAGAGGCTGCTGGTACTTCCACTTTAAAGAAGGACAGGATGAAACAACAAGCCTTGATTATTATTATAATATGGACATCAACGCACCGGCCATCGAGGAAGGTACTGTGACCGTGAAGAAACAGGAAAACGGCCATTACAGATTTGAATGGAGCTTTGTGGACGATGCCCCCGGACAACACAAGATTACGGGTAATTGGACCGGTCCGATTCGTGCCTTCGACCCCGAAATTGATGGGTTTAAGACTATCAAACCTGTAAACAGTCGGGATACATTCCTGAAGGGATGGTATGAAAAAGTGTATAAACTCAAGAAATAAGAAAAAACATGAAGAAATATATATATTTAGTGAATATCTTGTTAATGTCTGTAATCTTGGGATTCTCGGCTTGCTCGGATGATGACGATGACAACGGACAAGGGAATGCAGGTACAACTGGGGGCGAAACAATCGCCCTCAATAACCAGTTTAGCAGCCAAGATCAAATCAAGGATATTCTGTCGGTGCTGCGCTTCGACCAAGGCTATAACGCCGTGTTCTATCTGTCGCCTACAGCCAATATTCAGAATGTGGCAGGCATGAATCAGGCTAATGATTATCTGAAAGTATCCATGCCTATCGGCAGATTGGGACTGAATACTGATTTCAGCCAGACAGGTATGAAGGTGGAGTATAGTAACCTGACGCTGAAATCGGGCAGAGGTGCCAGCGGCCCCATGAGAATCGACATCGACGGGGATAATATCAAGATAGAAATGCAGGTGGAAGCCGGCGAAGGAATAGAATGCCGGTATGAAGGCAAGTTCCTGCATCAAATCAGCGAAAACTTGGCTAACGTCACTCCCATGGGAGACGAAAAGACTACGGCTGCCTTGGTATCGGCTTTCCGCACCAAGGCAAAGGGTGAAAAGAGAACGGTGACCTTTGCTGTGGGAATGGCGGAGGCTGACACCCCCAACGGATTGTCGGCTGCGAAATACACCATGATGTTCATGGCACCGATGAAGCATTTCGACGGAAAATACCATACCTTCAAGAAAGCTGACGGTTATCAGTTCTACCTGATAGACAATGAGAACAAGACGTATGCCAATGAAGTGACGGAAGGACGTATGCGCATCACCGGTAAGGCAACCGATGAAAAGATGCATCTCTTGTTTGAAGCCACTCTTTCGGACGGAAGCACGGTGACGGGCGATTATTACGGCACGCTGCAAAACGTGGACGACATGGATATTTTGCCTGCCAAGAATGCCTATACATACCTGGGCAGCTACGGAGAAAATGAGAATAAAAAAATTATCGAAGTAATCTATCGGTATGAAGAAATCTATCAGGATAAAGAAGTGAAGAAGCAGCACCGGTTTGGCTTTAAATATGATGAATGGCAGGAATTCGGCGGTTATCCGTCTCTATTGGAGGTAATCATAGATGTAGAGGCTTTAGGCGTAGTAAACGGCGACTTGACCGACACTCCGGGATGGAAAGTGAACTATGGAGATTTCCAGACGCAATACATTGCACCGGAAGACCCCAACGGCCAATACATGACAAAATCGAAAGGCACCATCACAGCCATCAAGGTAGGAGAGAACTATCGTTTCAACATCGCAGTTGAAACGATCCCAGCCAAAACTGGGCAAAAGGCAGCCAGCATGGAGCTGAGTTATGAAGGACCGGTAACGATTGTAGAATAATTACTTTTAATATCATTGATTTATGAAGAATTTTGCATTCTATATTTGCTTGTCGCTGGGTGTACTGTTCACCTCATGCGAAGACGATTACACCAACGAGGGGGTATTCGAATTATCACAGACAGAATTTACAAATCTCTCGCACGAGGGAGAGGAACTGAATGTAGAGCTGACGGCTTACGATGGCTGGACAGCCAGTTGCCCGGCAGATTGGGTGAAGCTTTCGGCTACGGAAGGACGCGGACAAAGCACACTGCGGGTGCAGGTACGTGCCAACATTGAAGGAAGCCGCTCGTGCAAGGTGGAGCTACGTACGGCTAATGACACACGCACCATCAGCATCAACCAAAACGGTCTTCCGGCAGGCGAAGAACTACACTATAAGTTACCCATCGTGATTCACGTGATTTACAACGATGCCAGCAACCCGCGCCAGAATCCAGACACCAAGTATCTGCACGACGTAATAGCCAGCGTAAACCGCGCGTACCAATCCAGCCAAGGTAGTGTAAACATGAATCTGGAATTTGTGCCCGCTACGGTAGACCCGCAAGGCAACCCGATGCCAGAACCGGGCATCGACCGCGTGAAATGGGTTACATCCACTCTGGAAATGACAGATGTGATGTTTGGAAACAACCGCAAATACAACCATTTCCTGTGGGATCCCAATGAGTATGTGAATGTATTGCTGTATACGTTCGACTCATCAAAGGATCCTTCCATAGCAGGTGTAATGGGAGTTTCTACGTTCCCGTATTCTCCAAAGTTTGCTCCCATGCCTGGCACAGAAACCATACAATATACCCATCTGAAACTGGAAAACATCAAATTTGCTTACTGTGTTTCTGTGAACAATACATATGTAGGCGATAATCCCTACCTGTTCCCGGAATTTACCGAATTGGATTTGCAGCAAACCAGCATTGCCAATACATTAGCACATGAATTGGGTCACTATCTAGGATTGCGCCACGTATTCTCTGAAGCACAAAACGGAGCTTGCGAAGACACGGACTATTGCACGGATACGCGCTCTTACAACAAGGAAGAATATGAAGGACAACTATATGACATAGCAATGCAGTGGCAAAATAATCCGGCCTACCGCACCGAGGAAAACTTCAAAAAAGCATTTATACGTACCTGCTGCGACAATTCTCAGTTCGAGGCTCATAACATTATGGACTATGCCTACTGCTACTCTGACGAGTTTACTGCAGATCAGCGTAAGCGAGTGAGACACGTCTTGGAATACAGTCCGCTGATACCTGGACCGAAGAAGGGCAGAACAAGCACACGTGCCACGGTAGAAGGCTTGGTAGACCTTCCTATCACCGTGATGTGTATGCCGCAGAATCATTAATTGGGGAAGTAGAGTTATAGAAAAGAGGGTATGCCAATCGGACATACCCTCTTTTCTTTTTTACAGAAACACTACACTCTATTCGTTTTTTACGTATATTTGCGCTTTGTAATCAAGGAACTTAGATTTTTATAAGATATGCTTACCATTAAACAAATCACAGAAAATACAGACGCGGTTATCCGCGGACTGGAAAAAAAGCACTTTAAAAATGCTCAGGAGACCATTGAGCAAGTTTTGGCTTTCAACAACAAAAGAAAAAGTACACAAGCTGTATTAGATAGCAACCTGGCAGAGGTGAACGCAACATCCAAATCTATCGGACAACTGATGAAAGAAGGCAAGAAAGAGGAAGCTGAAACTGCCAAGGCACGCGTAGCCGAACTAAAAGAAGCAAACAAGAATCTACAGACAGAAATGGATCAGGCTGCCACTGATATGCAAAACTTACTCTACACCATTCCGAATGTGCCCTACGACAGCGTACCGGAAGGTGTGGGTGCAGAAGATAACGTAGTGGAAAAAATGGGAGGTATGGAAACTGAACTTCCCAAAGATGCCCTCCCCCACTGGGAACTGGCCAAGAAATATGACTTGATTGATTTCGATTTGGGTGTAAAAATTACCGGTGCCGGATTCCCGGTGTACAAAGGGAAAGGTGCCCAACTGCAACGGGCTTTAATCAATTTCTTCCTGGATGAAGCACGCAAATCGGGATATACTGAAATCATGCCACCTACAGTGGTAAATGCTGCTTCTGGATACGGCACCGGACAGTTGCCTGACAAAGAAGGACAGATGTATCACTGCGAAGTGGATGACTTGTATCTGATTCCTACAGCAGAGGTACCTGTAACCAACATTTATCGCGATGTGATATTGGACGAAAAGCAATTGCCTATCAAAAACTGTGCTTATACACAGTGCTTCCGCCGCGAAGCTGGTTCTTACGGAAAAGATGTAAGAGGTTTGAACCGCCTGCACGAATTTTCAAAAGTAGAATTAGTACGTATTGACACACCCGAACACAGCAAACAGTCACACCAGGAAATGCTGGACCACGTAGAAGGCCTGCTGCAAAAGTTGGAGTTGCCCTACCGTATCCTGCGTTTGTGTGGAGGTGACATGAGTTTTACAGCAGCTCTCTGCTTCGACTTCGAAGTATATTCTGAAGCACAGAAACGTTGGTTGGAAGTAAGTTCGGTATCTAATTTCGACACGTACCAGGCTAACCGTTTGAAATGCCGCTACCGCACAGGGGAAAAGAAAACTGAACTCTGCCATACACTCAATGGCTCAGCACTAGCATTACCCCGCATAGTGGCTGCCTTGCTGGAAAACAACCAGACACCAGAAGGCATACGCATTCCTAAGGCTCTGATTCCATATACAGGATTTGATATGATTGACTAATTGACTATCGATGACCAACATCATATAGTGGAAGTGTACTTCGGTATGCTTCCACTTTTGTTTCATAATACCCCGGAGAAAGCAGTCACATCTAAATACAACGACGGAAGTCTGTCAAAAAGATAAACAGTATTTTAACAAGAATGATGGGAGTTTAATAAATAACTACTATCTTTGCAAAATCTATCATTCTGAAAGAATTTACGCAATAGAAACAACAAAAAGCATCGTGTAATGAACAAAATCATTAGCAAAAAACAGTTTTCTGAAAAAGTGTTCAAATTTGAAGTAGAAGCGCCACTTATAGCACGCTCACGCAAAGCCGGACACTTTGTGATTGTCCGCGTAGATGAAAAAGGCGAACGTATGCCTCTAACCATTGCCGGAGCAGACACACAAAAAGGAACCATCACACTGGTAGTACAGGAGGTAGGCTTATCTTCTACCAAACTTTGTCAACTGAACGAAGGTGAGTACATCCTCGATGTGGTAGGTCCACTTGGACAAGCTACACACATAGAGAATTTCGGCACTGTAGTATGCGCGGGAGGCGGAGTAGGTGTAGCACCGATGTTACCTATCATTCAGGCACTGAAAGCTGCCGGCAATCGGGTTATCTCTGTATTGGCCGGACGAAGCAAAGATTTGATTATTCTGGAAGATGAGGTGAAGGAATCTTCGGACGAAGTCATCATCATGACTGATGACGGAAGCTATGGCAACAAAGGATTGGTCACAGAGGGCATCGAAAACGTCATCAAACGCGAAAAAGTAGACAGATGTTTTGCCATTGGACCTGCTATCATGATGAAATTTTGCTGTCTGCTTACCCAAAAATATGAAATACCTACCGACGTATCACTGAATACGATTATGGTAGACGGTACTGGTATGTGTGGCGCCTGCCGTATCACGGTAGGAGGAAAAACACGCTTCGTATGCGTAGATGGTCCTGAATTTGACGGACACCAAGTAGATTGGGATGAAATGTTCAAACGCATGGGATCTTTCAAAAATGTGGAAAGAGAAGAAATGAGCCATCTGGAAAATTACCAGTGCCATATAGACCATATAAAGATTAATGAACAAGAAACAGCTACAGCAGCTACTCTACTGACTGCAACTACTCAGCAGACACCTATAGAGGAACTGCTAGACAGAAAGGCTGGGTGGCGTGAAGCACTGCGCAAAAGCATGAAACCCAAAGAACGCACGGCTATTTCACGCTGTCCAATGAATGAACTGGATCCGGTATACCGTGCCACTACACGTATAGAAGAAGTGAATACTGGATACACGCAGGAACAAGCCATAACTGAGGCTAAACGATGCTTAGACTGCGCGAACCCTACTTGTATGCAGGGATGCCCGGTAAGTATCAACATCCCTTCGTTCATCAAAAATGTGGAACGGGGAGAATTCCTAGAGGCAGCACGTGTACTGAAACATACTTCTTCATTACCAGCTGTCTGCGGACGTGTGTGTCCACAAGAAAAACAATGCGAAAGCCAATGCATACATTTAAAGATGAATGAACCGGCTGTAGCCATCGGTAACCTGGAACGCTTTGTAGCCGACTATGAACGAGAAAGCGGCAACATCGTGTTACCTGAACTGGCACCGAAAAATGGCATAAAAGTAGCCGTAGTAGGTTCTGGTCCTGCCGGCTTGAGTTTTGCCGGCGATATGGTGAAAAACGGATATGAGGTAACAGTGTTTGAAGCACTGCACGAAATAGGAGGTGTACTAAAGTACGGCATTCCGGAATTCCGTCTGCCCAACAAAATTGTAGACGTAGAAATCAACAACTTGGAAAAGATGGGAGTACACTTCGTGAAAGACTGTATCATCGGTAAGACGGAAAGCGTAGAAGAACTGCAGAAAGAAGGTTTCAAAGGTGTGTTCATTGCCAGCGGCGCCGGACTACCCAACTTTATGGGCATACCTGGAGAAAACAGTGTAAACATCATGTCGAGCAATGAATATCTGACTCGCGTAAATCTGATGGATGCTTCCAATCCGGAAACAGATACACCTATCAACCCGGCCAAAAGTGTGATTGTGGTAGGTGGAGGTAACACTGCCATGGACTCTTGCCGCACAGCCAAACGTCTAGGTGCTGAAAAGGTATACATTGTATACCGACGCAGTGAAGCTGAAATGCCTGCCAGACTAGAGGAAGTAAAACATGCTAAAGAGGAAGGCATTGAATTTCTGACTCTGCACAATCCTATTGAATACATCGCTGATGAGAAAGGAGCCGTGAAACAGGTGGTGTTGCAACAAATGGAGTTGGGAGAACCGGATGCCAGTGGCAGACGTAGCCCAATAGCAATTCCGGGAGCAACAACAACACTGGATATTGACATGGCAATCGTAGCCGTGGGAGTATCACCTAACCCCATTGTACCCACTTCTGTAAAAGGATTGGAACTGGGCAGAAAGAATACCATTGCCGTGAACGAAGATATGCAAAGCAACCTGCCAATGATATTTGCCGGCGGCGACATCGTACGAGGTGGAGCAACAGTGATTCTAGCAATGGGTGACGGCAGACGAGCTGCCGCTGCCATGCATAAACAACTGGCTGGTGAATAATCCAATAACGTATCTATATACAAAAAAACGGGAGCGCATCGAAACGCACTCCCGTTTTTATATACCATAAAAACTACTGTTTCCAATCCTTATTTTACCACCCGATTGGTAGCAGGATCCGGAAAAATTACAGTAGGCTTGAATGTCTTGGCCTCATCGAAATCCATCAGAGCATACGACATAATGATAACAATATCATCGGGCTGAACCTTACGGGCTGCTGCACCATTGAGGCAAATCTTACCGCTGCCACGCTCACCCTTGATAATGTATGTTTCAAAACGCTCGCCGTTATTATTATCTACAATAGCCACTTTTTCACCGGCAATCATATTGGCAGCATCCATCAAATCCTCATCAATCGTAATGCTTCCCATATAATTGAGGTTGGCCTCCGTCACACGGGCACAATGAATTTTCGATTTCAATACTTCAATCATCATAATTATTCTGTTTTTCTTGATTTTTACGTTTAATATTTGATATTATCTATCAAACGTACCTCGCCACAGAACACAGTAATACAGCCTACTGCATAATCTGTATCGCTCCAATGGGAAATCTTCTGCAGCGTAGTGCCGTCTACCAATTCAAAATATTCCAGACGCAAGCCCGGAGCAGCGGCAATGGATTCTTCTACAAAATGCTGAGTTTCTTCTACAGTATGGTCAGCTGCAAAAGTGCGGCTTTCAAACAATGTTTGAGAAATACGCAAGGCCTGCTGACGTTCTTCGCCCGATAAGCGTGCATTACGGCTACTTAATGCCAAACCATCTTCTTCACGAACTATCGGACAACCCACTATTTCGAGCGGGAATTGCATCTGACGTACCATCTCGCGAATAATGGCCAACTGCTGAAAATCTTTCTCACCGAAATAAGCTCGGTCGGGCTTCACCGCATCAAACAATTTACTTACAATCTGACAAACACCATTGAAATGCCCCGGACGAAAGGCCCCCTCCATAACTGTATCCAAAGGCGCATAACTAAACTGTCGAGTATCCGGTTCAGGATACATTTCCTCTACTGAAGGAGCAAAGGCAAATGAAGCACCGCAAGATTCCAACAAAACACAATCAGCTTCAAGTGTTCGCGGATATTTCACGAGATCATTCTTGTCATTAAATTGAGTAGGATTTACAAAAACACTCACTACGGTGACATCATTCTCGGCCACACTACGTTTTACCAGCGAAGCATGACCGGCATGCAAAGCACCCATTGTGGGCACCAGCCCTACCGTCTTTCCTTGGGCTCTCAAGGCTGATAGTGCAGCTTGCAAGTCCTTGATAGTATGTACTATATTCATCACTATTTAATTAGATAATTACTCAGTTGTTGGAAAAAACGATGCAAAATAAGCTATTATTTACCACATAACGAAGAAATATCGTAAATTAATGCAAAACTTTTCATGAGGAGGAAGCTATGAACTACCTAATTTACCATTGAAATACAACTAGTTAACAATTCATAAGGAATTATAGGAACCATCCTTTGGCTTTAATCCCCATTTTTTTTATTATCTTTGCAAAATAATTGAGAACATTGTTATTATGACAAAAGCAAACAAGGTTTTATTTATTACACAAGAAATCACCCCTTATGTCTCAGAATCTGAGATGTCGTTAATTGGTAGGAACTTACCGCAAGCCATTCAGGAGAAAGGTAGAGAAATCAGAACTTTTATGCCTAAATGGGGAAATATTAACGAGCGGAGAAATCAATTGCATGAGGTTATCCGCCTATCTGGTATGAATCTGATTATTGATGACACAGACCACCCACTCATTATCAAAGTTGCTTCGATACAAGCAGCTAGAATGCAGGTGTACTTCATCGACAACGACGACTATTTTCAAAACAGACTGCAAGTAACTGATGAAAACGGTGTAGAATATGAAGACAATGACGATCGTGCTATCTTCTATGCACGTGGTGTATTGGAAACCGTAAAGAAGCTACGCTGGTGTCCAGATGTAATTCATTGCCACGGATGGATGACTGCCTTAGCCCCGCTATACATCAAAAAAGCTTATAAGGACGAACCCTCATTCAGAGGCTCTAAAGTGGTATTCTCACTTTATGAAGAAGATTTCAAAGAGGCTCTACAGCCTGAATTTCCAACCAAACTGATGCTGAAGGGAATTGCTAAAAAAGATGTGGCTAACTTAAAAACACCTATTGATTATGTGGAATTGTGTAAATTGGCTATTGACTACTCTGACGGCGTAGTATTGCAGAGCGATAAGGTGAATGAAAAATTGGTAAACTATGCCAAAGAAACAGGTAAACTAATACTAGAACCTCAAGATCCCGATAACTTTGCAGAAGCATGTAACAATTTCTACGATCAAGTATGGGAAAATTCCCAAGAATAATTGTCCAATTTATTGACAACATCGATTATGAAAGTAAAGTTTGTAAGATATGCTACCACACTGTTGATGGCTATCTTAACTATCACCGGATGTGATGACACTACCGATTCTTTAGGGATGGATATGCTTCCTTCTGCCGACGGACTTTCGGCTCACATGAAGATTTATAATGTAGCAACTCAATCGGTGGCTGCAGAAAATGTCTATTCCAAAACCAGTACGGGATATATAGGCAACTTCACTGATCCAGAATTTGGTAAATATGAAACTAGTTTCTTAACAGAACTAAACTGTACGGACAGATATAAGTTCCCCGTAGAAGTGTACAAGGTAACAGAAACTGATGAGAAAGGAACACCTACCAAGGCTACAGGAGTAATGGTAGAAGATAAAATTACTAAAGTAAACTTGGTTGTCTATTATTCCAGTTGGTTCGGTGACTCCTTGAATGCTTGTCGCATGACAGCCTACGAATTAAACGACAAATGGCTGGATGACCGGAAAGACCCGGAAAAATATCGCTATACCAATTCAATCGATGTGAATAAGTATTTTAATAAAGGAAATGAGGTGGGACGTAAAGCTTACTCTGCTTACGACTTATCTGTTCCTGATTCAGTGAGAAATGCTAAAGACTCTTACGGCAATAAAACATTCTACCCTAATGTTACTTTCTCGCTGGATGCCGAAAAATACGGTACAAAAATTCTGAAATTGAACAGAGAGTACCACCAAGGAAAGAATCATGCATTCGATAGTGCTGAATCATTTATTAACTATGAAAACAAAAATGCTGATCCTAATTCAGAAGTGGCAACAAAAGGAATTCGAGGTATTTATCTAAAATCGGACTTTGGCGACGGTACTATCATCTATGTAGACAGAGTGGATTTACAAATGCAATTCAAATTCTACTACACAGATGAAAAGACAGGCGTAAAACTGAAGAAAAAAGTTAAAGACGACAAGGGAGAAGTAGGCGAAGATTCGATTGGCTATGGATGGACAACAGTGCTGGCATCAACCAAGGAGATTATCCAAGCAAACAGCTTTGCATCTGACTTTGACGATAAAGTAAACGAGAAAATCAAAGATAAATCGTGCACCTACATCAAATCACCGGCTGGCATCTTTACCCAAGCCACAATTCCTTACGAAGACATTTATAATGATTTGAAAAATGACACGCTGAATGCAGTAAAATTAACATTTACGAATTATCACCAGCAAGAAGATTATCCTTTCAGTATGCAAGCTCCAAAGAATGTACTGCTACTGAGAAAATATGACTATGACAAGTTCTTCTCTGAGAATCAACTGCCGGATAATATAACCTCTTATACAGTAGCCCATAACAGTTTAGGAACAAACCAATATACATTCAGCAACTTAGCTCGCTTGGTAACAACCAGCATCAACGAAAAGAATGCTGCCAAACAAAAAGCTAAAGAAGAGGCTGGAAACGAATGGAATGAAATGAAATGGGAAGAGAAATGGAAAAACGATCCCAAAACTAAAGATTGGGATAAAGTATATCTGATTCCTGTGAAACCAACATTTGATACCAGCAGCAACGGAACCCTAATAGGTATTCAGCATGACTTACAGCCAGCTTATGCCAAATTACAAGGAGGGGAATCACAACAGCTGGAAATGCAGGTAACCTACACCAGGTTTCAAAAGTAAAGAAAATAATTAAGGTATATATAATTCACAACCTACCAACATGCAAGAGAAAATTATCATTCTTGATTTCGGCTCACAAACTACGCAGCTTATCGGCCGCCGTTTACGCGAACTGAATGTTTATTGTGAAATCGTGCCTTACAATAAATTTCCGCACGAAGATGAAAGTGTGAAAGGTGTAATCCTCTCAGGAAGTCCTTACTCTGTGTATGATGAAAGTGCATTCAAAGTAGATTTGAGCAACATCCGTGGGAAATACCCAATTTTGGGTATCTGCTACGGCGCACAGTTTATTTCTTACAGCAACGGAGGGAAAGTAGAACCTGCAGGGACACGTGAATATGGACGTGCACACTTAGCTGAATTCGACAAAGAGAATTTATTGTTTCACGGTATTAAGGAACATTCACAAGTATGGATGAGTCATGGTGACACTATCACCGCTATCCCTGAAAATTTCAAAGTAATCGCTTCAACCGACAAAGTCAGAATTGCTGCTTACCAAGCAGAAGGAGAGAAGATGTGGGGTGTGCAGTTTCATCCGGAAGTGTTCCACAGTGAAGATGGTACACAAATGCTAAAAAACTTTGTTGTAGAAGCTTGCGGATGTAACCAGACATGGAGCCCAGCATCTTTTGTAGACACTACAGTAGCAGAGTTGAAAGAACAAATCGGCAACGATAAGGTAATACTAGGCTTAAGTGGTGGCGTGGATTCCTCGGTAGCTGCCGTATTGCTTAACCGCGCCATCGGCAAAAACCTGACTTGCATCTTTGTAGATCATGGCTTGCTGCGTAAAGATGAATTCAAAAACGTAATGCATGACTATGAATGCTTGGGGCTAAATGTCATTGGAGTAGATGCAAGTGAAAAATTTTTCAAAGATTTGGAAGGTATAACTGAACCTGAACAAAAGAGAAAAATTATAGGACGCAACTTTGTAGAAGTATTCAACGAAGAAGCTCACAAGATAACTGATGCACGCTGGCTGGCGCAAGGAACAATTTATCCAGACCGCATAGAAAGTCTAAACATCACAGGCAAAGTAATCAAGAGCCACCACAATGTGGGTGGTCTGCCAGAAGAGATGAATCTCCAGCTGTGCGAACCTTTAAAGTGGCTATTTAAAGATGAAGTTCGCCGAGTGGGACGCGAATTGGGCATACCCGACCACCTCATCAGTCGCCACCCCTTCCCCGGTCCTGGACTAGCAGTACGTATCTTAGGAGACATAACACGTGAAAAAGTACGTATACTACAAGATGCAGACGAAATCTTTATCCGCGGTTTATGGGAATGGAAAGTAAAAGAGACAGATGGCACAGAAACACCCCTTTACCATAAAGTATGGCAAGCTGGTGTCATCTTGTTACCGGTACAATCTGTAGGCGTAATGGGCGACGAAAGAACCTACGAAAGAGCTGTAGCCTTACGCGCTGTGACATCTACAGATGCCATGACAGCCGATTGGGCACACTTACCATATGAATTCTTAGGGAAAATTTCCAATGAAATAATCAACAAGGTAAAAGGAGTGAATCGAGTATGCTACGATATCTCTTCTAAACCACCTTCTACTATAGAGTGGGAATAATTAAAAAAAAGAGAGGGGTTGTATAATACAACCCCTCTCTTTTTTTTAATTATATGGCATGCAGTATTGAATTCTACACAGTAATATATTTATTAATCTGACTGGTTACAAAAATGCGATAAATCTGCAGCATCAGATATCACCACTTCTCCACGATGCAAAATCAAAAGTTCCTTTTCTTGCAACGTATTCAAAGCCTTAGATACATTACTACGCGTTTCATTCATCAATGAAGCTAAATCTTGCATTTTAATTTTTACCACTTTTTCTCCTGTAAGACGCTCAAAACAATTCAAAAAGAAAATAGCAATACGTTTCTCTGGGTCAACAATACCTATGTTCCAAAGTTTCTGAGTTAAAATCTGTACTCTATTGCTGAGTATATTCAAGTAATTTAAGCGAAAAATTTCATAATCAAAAAGTACAGACAAAACATAAGATTTAGAAATACGTACCACATGCACCTCTGTTTCCGCAACATAAGAAGACACATGCCTAACATTCATTCCAAAAAGTGAATAAGGTTCAATCAAATAAGGTGCCTGAATACATTCAATTACAGTAACAGGAAGAGCAGAAGCTACGGTAAGGGCTTTTATTTTCCCTTTAAGGATAAATAAAAGACCATCGCAATCAGTATCAGTTCGAACAATGACTTCTCCAGATTTGTACTTGGTAAAATCTAATTTTACCTTTTCCAATATGCTGGTAAAATCATCTTGTGATAGCCCTTGAAACAAGGGTAGTTGAAGTAATGTATCAAACATTGTATCCATAAAGATAACTGACTTTTTATATACAAAAATAGCGATATTCATCGGTGTAGCGCAGTAGACAAGATTTCTTTTTATTTTTTTATTATTTCTTAAATATAAGAATAAACAAGGTAGAAAGGAAATGAAACAACATCGAAAGGAATGTCATATAAATAAACGAAAGAAGTCATATTTTGTACATTTTGGGACATTTTAGTACACTAGCTACCCTATTTTTAGAAATGAATAAAAAAAAAAGAACCTTTTGTTTTGTTTATAGGCTTTAATTCGTAATTTTGGGCATCGCTTACACATTTTATAAAGCTGATTAACCTGAATAATTAACCTTTAAATAATGCACAACTATGAGTTATTTACGATTTGACAAGACCCGCATGATTAATCTTGAAGAATCTTTGCCAAGGGAGATTCTTCGGACAAATAAGTCGGGAGCTTATCATTGTACAACGATTGTGGATTGTAACACGCGCAAATACCACGGACTGTTGGTAATTCCTGTTCCGAATTTGGACGATGAGAATCATGTGCTACTATCTTCTCTAGATGAAACGGTAATTCAGCACGGTGCAGAGTTTAACTTGGGATTGCATAAATATCAAGGTAACAGTTATAGTCCTAATGGACATAAATATATCCGTGAATTTGATTGTGAACACATCCCAGCTACAACTTACCGTGTAGGAGGCGTCATTTTACGCAAAGAGAAAATTTTTGTACATCATGAAAACAGAATTTTGATTCGCTATACCTTGGTAGACGCCCATTCCGCCACTACTCTTCGATTCCGACCATTCTTAGCTTTCAGAAGCGTCAGAGAATATACGCATGAAAATGCTCAAGCAGACAGAGACTATCAAGTCGTGGAAAATGGTATCAAGACTTGTATGTATCCAGGTTATCCGGAGCTATTTATGCAGCTGAACAAGAAAAACGAATTTCATTTTCAGCCGGATTGGTACAGAGGAATAGAATATGCCAAAGAACAAGAAAGAGGATACGACTCTAAAGAAGACCTTTATGTTCCCGGCTACTTTGAAGTAGAAATAAACAAAGGTGAAAGCATTGTCTTCTCGGCCGGCATTTCTGAGATATCCACCTCAGCTTTAAAAAAGATTTTTGAAGATGAAGTAGCCGACCGAACACCACGTGACAGTTTTTATCACTGTCTAGTCAATTCAGCCCACCAGTTCCATAACAAACAAGGAGACAAACATTATATTTTAGCTGGATACCCTTGGTTTAAATGCCGTGCACGAGATTTATTCATTTCTCTACCTGGCTTAACATTAGCAGTAGGCGAACAAGAAGAATTTGAGGACGTCATGAAAACTGCAGAAAAGGCTATCTATGAATTTATGAATGAAGAGCCTTCTACCTGCAAAATCTATGAAATGGAACATCCAGACATATTATTGTGGGCTATATGGACCTTACAACAATATGCGAAGGAAACTTCCAAAGAACAATGCAGACATAATTATGGACATTTGCTGAAAGATATCATGCAGTATATCCGTACACGCAAGCACGATAATTTATTCTTGCATGACAATGGGCTACTCTATACCAATGGTCGCGATAAAGCGGTTACTTGGATGAATTCCACAGCGAACGGACATCCGGTAATTCCTCGCACGGGCTACATTGTAGAAATTAACGCATTGTGGTATAATGCCCTACGCTTTACAGCAGAATTGGTACGCGAAGAAGGTAATCAAACACTGGCTGACGAACTAGATAATCAGGCAAAAATTACAGGTCAATCATTCGTAGATGTATTCCGCAATGAATATGGTTATCTGTTTGATTATGTAGATGGGTATATGATGGATTGGAGCGTACGCCCCAACATGATTTTTGCAGTTGCCTTTGACTATTCTCCGCTAGACAGAGTGCAGAAAAAACAAGTATTGGACATTGTAACAAAAGAATTACTCACGCCCAAAGGATTACGTACACTAAGTCCTAAAAGTGGCGGCTATAACCCATACTATGTAGGGTCTCAACTTCAAAGAGATTATGCTTATCACCAAGGCACAGCTTGGCCATGGTTACTAGGCTTCTATATGGAAGCATATCTGCGCATTTATAAAATGAGCGGCGTTTCATTTGTAGAACGCCATCTGATTGGAATGGAAGATCAAATGACCTGTCACTGCATTGGCACATTGCCCGAACTGTTTGACGGCAATCCGCCATTTACCGGACGTGGTGCAGTATCTTTCGCCATGAATGTAGCAGAAATCCTGCGAATACTGAATTTATTGTCTAAGTATAATTTATATGAGGAGGAAAGCAAATGAAAGTTTTAATGTTTGGTTGGGAATTTCCTCCCAAGATATACGGTGGTCTGGCAGTAGCGTCTTATGGTATTACTAAAGGACTAAGCCTACAAGGGGATGTAGAAACGACCTTCTGCATGCCTAAACCCACAGGTAATGAGGAAAATTTCCTAAAAATTGTAGGTATGAATCAAGTACCTATCGTATGGCGTGATGCAAGCCATGATTATCTAAAATCTCGTCTGACCGGCCAAATGACACCGGAAGACTATTATGCATACCGTGACCATATTTATGCAGATTTTTCATACATGCACGTCAACGACTTGGGATGCATGGAGTTTGCAGGTGGATATCCTGGTAATCTACATGAAGAAATCAACAATTTTTCTATCATTGCTGGTGTTGTAGCCCGCAAAGAAGAATTTGATATCATCCATGCACATGACTGGCTAACTTATCCAGCCGGCGTACATGCTAAAATGGTGAGTGGAAAACCACTCTGTATACACGTACATGCTACAGACTTTGATCGCTCTCGCGGTAAGGTTAATCCAACTGTATACTCTATCGAAAAAAATGGTATGGATTATGCTGACTGCATTATGTGTGTATCTGAACTGACTCGCCGTACGGTAATCAATGAATACCATCAGGATCCAAGAAAGGTATTTGCCATGCATAATGCGGTATATCCTCTGTCTCAAGAATATCAAGATATTCCCCGCCCGAATCATTCTAAAGAGAAAGTTGTCACCTTCTTAGGGCGTATTACCATGCAAAAAGGTCCGGAATATTTCGTAGAAGCAGCAGCCATGGTATTAAAACGTACTAGAAACATACGATTTGTAATGGCCGGTTCAGGAGATATGCTGAACGCCATGATTAACTTGGTAGCTGAAAGAGGTATAGCTGATAGATTCCACTTCCCTGGCTTCATGAAAGGCAAACAAGTATATGAGGTATACAAAAATAGCGATGTTTTCGTAATGCCTTCTGTATCTGAGCCTTTTGGCATTGCACCTTTGGAGGCTATGCAGTGCGGTACACCATCTATCATTTCCAAGCAGTCGGGTTGCGGAGAAATATTGGATAAGGTAATCAAGACCGACTATTGGGATATCCACGCTATGGCCGATGCAATTTACGCACTTTGTAACTATCCTTCTTTGTTCAAATATTTACAAGAGGAAGGTAAAAAAGAAGTAGACGGCATCACTTGGGAAAAGGTTGGCCTAAGAATCCGCGCCCTCTATGAGGAAGTATTAAAAAACTATGGTAAACATTAAAACACTGAATAACAATGAGAACGATTTGTCTTTACTTCGAAATACATCAAATCATTCATTTGAAACGTTATCGTTTCTTTGATATAGGCACCGATCATTATTACTACGATGATTATGCCAATGAAAGCAGCATCACTGATGTAGCTGAACGGTCTTACATACCTGCACTGAATACACTAATTGAAATGGTAAAAAATTCAGGTGGGGCATTTAAAGTGGCACTTTCCATCTCTGGAGTGGCTCTAGAGCAATTAGAAATTTATGCGCCAACTGTCATTGAACTATTGCATCAGCTTAATGATACAGGATGTTGTGAGTTCTTGGCTGAACCCTATTCACATGGACTTTCATCACTAGCCGATGAAGAGTGCTTTGTGGAAGAGGTAAAACGCCAAAGTTGCAAGATTAAACAAATGTTTGGTAAAGCTCCCAAAGTACTACGCAACTCCAGTCTTATTTACAACGACGAAATCGGTGCTGTAGCAGCCAGTATGGGTTTTAAAGGTATGTTAACAGAAGGAGCCAAACACATTTTAGGTTGGAAGAGTCCGCATTATGTATACCATTGCAACATGAATCCTAGCCTAAAACTGCTATTGCGCGACTATAAACTATCCGACGATATCAGTCTGAGATTTTCTAATTCAGAATGGAATGAATACCCACTCTTCGCAGATACCTATATCGATTGGATTAATGCGTTGCCACAAGAAGAACAAGTTATCAACATCTTTATGGAATTATGTGCACTAGGGGTATACCAACCGCTTTCTTCCAATATTTTGGAATTCCTAAAAGCTTTACCCGCTTGTGCCAAAGCTAAAGGCATCACTTTCTCAACACCTACAGAAATTGTTACCAAATTAAATTCTGTATCACAATTAGATGTACCATATCCAATGTCTTGGGTAGACGAAGAAAGAGACACCAGTTGCTGGCTTGGCAATGCCATGCAGAGAGAAGCGTTCAACAAGTTATATAGCGTGGCTGAACGTGTACGCATCTGCACGGATCGCCGAATTAAACAAGACTGGGATTACTTGCAAGCCAGTAACAATTTCCGCTTCATGACTACCAAGAGTTCTAGTGCCAACCTATATCGAGGTATCTATGAATCACCCTACGATGCCTTCACCAACTATATGAATATATTGGGCGACTTCATTAAACGGGTTGATTCACTTTATCCTGTAGATATCGATAATGAAGAACTCAATGCACTGCTCACTACCATCAAAAATCAAGGTGATGAAATAGAAGAATTGAACAAAGAACTGAAAAAGGTAAAGGCTAAACTTGCTAAAGAAGAAGGCGAAAAAACGACAAGTAAAAAAACAGCCACCCAAAAGGCTACTTCAAAAAGAACTTCTAATAATTAATAGAAAGACTTTTAAAAGTTGATATAAAGAAAACACCCCAGCCACAGATAACTGCGACAGGGGTGTTTATTTAACAGAGCATTGACAAGTATCCTTCTACTCAAGATCCTAACAAAAGAACTGAACTACCTTCTATCTTTCAGTAAATCACGAATTTCCGTAAGTAATAACTCTTCTTTAGAAGGAGCAGGAGGAGCTGCAGGAGGGGAAGGTACTTCTGCTTTCTTCTGAGTAAGCCGGGTAAGCAGTTTAATAAAAAGAAAAATAGAAAAAGCGATTACTATAAAATCAAAAGTTACTTGTAGAAAATTACCATAATTCAAAGTAACAGCCGCTGCAACTTCTTTACCATCTTCTATTACAGCAGGTTTCAAAACCCACTTTAAATCTGTAAAATTAACACCGCCTACCAGCAAACCAATGGGAGGCATTATAATATCGGCTACTATAGAAGAAACTATTTTACCGAATGCGCCACCGATAATAACTCCTACCGCCATGTCTATCACATTGCCTTTCATGGCAAAAGCTTTAAAATCCTGCAAAAATGAACTTTTTCCCATCTTTTCAATTATTTAATAGTAATTTTACGCACGAATATAAAAACATTTTCGTAATTTTGCACCGCAATTCAAAAGAAATAGCATTTCAAAACATTGAAATTTTATTTTTAAACATTATAAAACCTTTAAAAGTTTAAAACAAAATGATTAAAGTAGGTATTAATGGATTCGGACGTATCGGACGTTTCGTATTCCGCGCAGCTCAAAAAAGAAACGATATCCAAATCGTAGGTATTAATGACCTTTGCCCGGTTGACTACTTGGCTTACATGCTGAAGTATGATACTATGCACGGACAATTCGACGGTACAATCGAAGCTGATGTAGAAAACAACAAGTTGATTGTAAACGGTAACGAAATCCGCGTAACAGCTGAAAGAAACCCTGCTGACTTGAAATGGGATGCTGTAGGTGCTGAATACGTAGTAGAATCTACAGGTCTGTTCTTGACTAAAGAAAAAGCTCAAGCTCACCTCGAAGCTGGTGCAAAATATGTAGTTATGTCTGCTCCTTCTAAGGATGACACTCCGATGTTCGTATGCGGTGTTAACGAAAAGACTTACGTTAAGGGTACTCAGTTCGTATCTAACGCTTCTTGTACTACTAACTGCTTGGCTCCTATCGCTAAGGTATTGAACGACAAATGGGGTATCACAGACGGTTTGATGACTACAGTTCACTCTACTACTGCTACTCAGAAAACTGTAGACGGTCCTTCTTTGAAAGACTGGCGTGGTGGTCGTGCTGCTTCTGGCAACATCATTCCTTCTTCTACTGGTGCAGCTAAAGCAGTAGGTAAAGTTATCCCTGAACTGAACGGTAAGTTGACTGGTATGTCTATGCGTGTTCCGACTTTGGACGTATCTGTAGTAGACTTGACTGTAAACTTGGCTAAGCCGGCTTCTTACGCTGAAATCTGCGCTGCTATGAAGGAAGCTGCAGAAGGTGAATTGAAGGGTATTCTGGGTTATACTGAAGATGCAGTTGTTTCTTCTGACTTCTTGGGTGACACTCACACTTCTATCTTCGATGCTAAGGCTGGTATCGCTTTGACTGATACTTTCGTTAAGGTTGTATCTTGGTACGACAACGAAATCGGTTACTCTAACAAGGTTCTTGACTTGATTGCTCACATGGCATCTGTAAACTGCTAATTAGCAAACCGATCATAAAAAAAAGCTGTCCGTATTACTACGGACAGCTTTTTTTGTATCCATGCTCATCTAAAAATGAACCTCTTTCTATATTCTTTGTTAAAATCTTAGTATTTCAATGGATTATCAGCAGCATTTTTTGCACATTTGCAATAAATTGCATTAAAATCATGAGAATACGAAGTCTAACCATAATGATACTTTGCTTTATGAATATGATACAAGCTCAAAATCCACTCTTGGAACCCTTTCATACTCCGCATCACACTGCACCGTTTCACCTCATCAGAACAGAGCACTACGAACCGACTATACGCGAAGGTATAAAGCGTCAAAATGAAGAAATAGAAACTATCATAAGTAATCGGGAGCAACCGACATTTGACAATACCATTCTTCCGCTAGAAAAGTCGGGTGAAATATTGGACCGTACCGCCAATATTTTCGGCAATCTGCTCAGTGCAGAGACCCACGATGAATTACAGGAATTGGCCAAAACCTTGATGCCTCTCATGAATGAGCACTCCAACAATATTCATCTGAATGAAAAACTGTTTGCCAGGGTAAAAAGCGTATATCAACAAATGAATCAGGAAAATCTTACCCCCGAACAAATCAAACTGACTGAGGACATCTACGATGGATTCAAGCGAAGCGGAGCTAATCTGCAAGGAGAGGATAGAGAACGCTACCGACAGTTAAGCAAGGAATTGAGCCTGCTAACCCTACAGTTCAGCGAAAACAATCTAAAGGAAACCAATAGTTATCAACTGAACATTACCGACCTTAAACAATTGGCAGGACTGCCTGAGAGCGCCCTGGAAATAGCAGCAGAAACAGCGCGTGAAAAAGGACAAGAAGGGTGGACATTTACCCTACATGCCCCTAGTTACTCACCATTTCTGACGTATGCAGACAACCGGGAACTGAGGAAAAAACTATATATGGCTTATAACACCAAGTGTACCCATGACAATGCATACAATAACCTGGAAATTGTAAAGCGCATTGCCAATACCCGACTGGCCATTGCAAAACTACTGGGCTACCCTACTTTAGCTGCATACAAGTTAGAAAGACGCATGGCGCAAAACAGTGAAGCTGTGTATCAGTTACTCAACCAACTGCTCGATGCCTACACCCCTACTGCCCACCAAGAATACAAAGCCGTAGCGCAACTGGCCAAGCAGTTGGAAGGCGATGATTTTGAACTGATGCCTTGGGATTGGAGTTATTACTCACACAAACTGAAAGAGAAGAAGTTTCAGATAGATGATGAAAGGTTACGCCCTTACTTTGAGTTGAATCGGGTTAAACAAGGGATATTTGGACTAGCTACCCGTCTCTACGGTATTACATTTCATAAAAACACAGAAATACCGGTCTATCATCCGGACGTGGAAGCCTATGAGGTATTCGACAAAGACGGCACCTATTTAGCTGTGCTATATACCGACTTTCACCCAAGAGAGGGCAAGCGCTCAGGAGCCTGGATGACCTGTTTCAAAGGCCAGTGGAAAGATGAACAAGGCAACAGCCGTCCGCACGTGTCCATAGTGATGAATTTCACCAAGCCCACCCAAGACAAGCCCGCTCTGCTGACCTTCGGTGAAGTGGAAACCTTCCTGCACGAATTCGGCCACAGCCTGCATGGCATCTTTGCCAACACTACTTACGAGAGCCTCAGCGGTACCAATGTATATTGGGACTTCGTAGAATTGCCGTCGCAGTTTATGGAGAATTTTGCCACAGAGAAAGAATTTCTCCACACCTTTGCCAGCCATTATCAAACTGGAGAATTGATACCCGACGAACTGGTGCAGCGTATTGTAGATTCGAGCAATTTCAACGTAGCCTACGCCTGTCTGCGCCAAGTAAGTTTCGGATTACTAGATATGGCCTGGTACACCCGCACCACCCCCTTTGAAAGCGATGTAGAAGCCTACGAAAAGAAGGCCTGGGAAAAAGCCCAACTGCTACCCACCATAGAGGGCACTTGTATGAGTACGCAATTCTCGCATATCTTTGCCGGAGGCTATGCCGCTGGATATTACAGCTATAAATGGGCAGAAGTATTGGATGCCGACGCCTTCTCACTGTTTAAGCAACGAGGCATTTTCGATACTTCTACAGCCGCCTCTTTCCGCGAGAATATTCTGTCGAAAGGTGGTACTGAACACCCTATGACTTTATACAAGCGTTTCCGCGGACAAGCTCCTACAATTGACGCATTACTAACTCGAAACGGAATAAAAAAATGAAAACAATAACCCAACTAATCACATGGCTGCTATGTATAACCCTGCTTCCACTCATAAGCAGTTGCAACAATGAAGATGATGTAGTAGAAATATTCACCGGAAAAACCTGGAAAATGAGTCGCCTTACCGACAATGAGAATAATGCACCTCAGTTTTATAAAGGCATCTGGAACAACGAAAATGAACAGCTGAAAAGTATGGAATATCTAAATCGTGACGGCAATTTTACCGTAACCTTCGAAGGTACAGAAATCAACGGAGAAATAGATGGTACACAAGTCGTTATACAAGGTATTCAATCAAAAATGACAGGTACATGGACTGCCAACGGCAAAGATAATGTGTTGAAGTTGCAGATAAAAAAAACTGAAGGAGCGGAAATCGACCCATTGGCTAAAGCATTCATGGCTGCCATGAAGAACGTGTACAAATATGAAGGCGATGTACACCAACTGACCCTTTACTACAAGCATGACCAAAATATAACCCGCAAAGTAGGTTTCTTTAAACAATAACAGACTAGGAAGAATGGAAGATAATGCAAACAAAGAAAAGCAAGCAATCCTAGACTTGCGCTATATACGCATGGCCAACATCTGGGCTGAGAATTCTTACTGCCAGCGACGCAAGGTAGGAGCACTCATTGTAAAAGATAAAATGATAATTTCTGATGGGTACAACGGTACCCCCTCGGGCTTTGAAAACGTATGCGAAGACGAGCACAACCTTACCAAACCATATGTATTGCATGCCGAGGCCAATGCTATTACCAAGATTGCACGCTCCAACAATAGTAGTAACGGAGCTACCATGTATGTCACCGCTTCTCCCTGTATAGAATGTTCCAAATTGATTATCCAAGCTGGTATTAAGCGTGTAGTATATTCTGAAAAATACCGTTTGGAAGATGGCATCGAACTGCTGAAACGAGCCGGCATCGAAGTAATTTTCATTCCGCTGACAGAAGAAAAAGGTGAATAAAGTAAAAAATACATCTCCGACACTGAAAACAGAAAGAGAAAAACAGATTAACAGTAAGTAACAGACAACAATAATAACGATTAAGCATTATGAGTACAAATAACTCCTCCCGCTTTGTTCCCCTCATTATTGCCGTCAGTGTAGTGACAGGCATCTTGATAGGAACCTTCTATGCCAAACACCATGGAGGCAACCGATTAGGCATCATCAACGGCTCGTCTAATAAGCTAAATGCCTTATTAAGAGTTATTGATGACCAATACGTCGACACTGTGAAAATGGATGATTTGGTAGAGAAAGCCATGCCGCAGATTTTAGCAGAACTCGATCCCCATTCCACCTATATTCCAGCACAGAAACTAGAAGCTGTAAATTCCGAACTCGAAGGTAGCTTTAGCGGCATCGGAGTCCAGTTCACTATCCAAGAAGACACTATTCATATCAACAGTGTCATTGCAGGAGGACCATCTGAGAAAGTGGGTTTAATGGCAGGCGACCGCATCGTACAAGTGAACGATAGTCTCTTTGTAGGTGATGGACTTAGCAACGAAAAAGCGATGAAATATCTAAAAGGCCCCAAAGGAAGTTCCGTAAAGTTAGGCATAAAACGAACAGGCATTAAGGAACTGATGAGCTTTACCATTGTACGGGGTGACATACCACAAAATAGCATCGATGCTGCCTACATGCTAGACAACCAGTTTGGCTACATTTTAATCAGTAAATTTGGACGTACTACACATGTAGAATTGCTTACCGCCATTGCCGAACTTACCCGACAACATTGCCAAGGGCTGGTAATAGACCTACGCGACAATACTGGAGGATACATGGAAGCAGCCATCCGTATGGTCAATGAATTCTTGTCAGAAGGTAAGCTAATAGTCTACACACAAGGACGCAAATACCCACGCATGGAAGAGTACGCCAACGGCACTGGAAGTTGCCAGAAAATGCCCGTCGTAGTATTGGTAAACGAAAGTTCTGCTTCAGCCAGCGAAATCTTTGCCGGGGCCATACAAGACAACGACCGCGGCATCGTAGTAGGACGCCGTTCGTTTGGCAAGGGATTGGTGCAGCAGCCCATTGACTTCAGCGACGGTTCGGCCATCCGACTCACTATTGCCCGTTATCACACGCCATCGGGACGATGCATCCAACGCCCCTACAAGAACGGCAAAGACGCAAAGTACGAAATGGATTGGATTACGCGTTATGAACACGGTGAATTCTTCTCGAAAGACAGTATCAAGCTAAACGAGAACTTGAAATATTACACTTCTCTCGGCCGCACCGTATATGGCGGTGGAGGCATCATGCCCGATGTATTCGTACCGCAAGACACCACCGGTATATCTTCTTATCTGATAGAAGTTAGCAATAAAGGACTGATTCTACAGTTCAGTTTCCAATACAGCGACCGAAACCGCCAGAAGTTAAGCGAATGCAAAGACGAAACCGAAATGCTGAAATACCTGCGCAGACAAGGCATATTAGAACAGTTTATCCGCTATGCCGACAGTAAAGGGGTAAAGCGACGCAATCTGCTGATCAATCGTTCGCGCAAATTATTGGAAAGAAATCTCTACGGCAACATTATCTATAACATATTGGGACGTCAGGAATACATCCGCTACATCAATCATAGCGATGCCACCGTACTGAAAGCCTTGGAGATTCTGAACAACGGGGAAGCATTTCCCCAGCCACCGGCACCAATGCCTGCTACAGAGCATGCCGACAAAACAGAACCTGCACTAAAGGCTAAAGTTTAGTCTATCTTATGAAAAAGATTTAATGAGATACTTTATATGACCGATTCTTTAAAAGAACAGAAAAAAGCCCTGCGCAGACAGATAGCCCTACTGAAAAAACAGCATCAAGCCGAAGCAGGGCAGCAGTCGGTTGCTATAATGACCGCTTTGGAAGCCCATCCGGTCTTCCAAGCGGCACATACCGTATTGCTCTATCACTCTCTGCCCGATGAAGTATGTACCCATACCTTTATCCGTACATGGAGCGCGACAAAAAAAATCCTGCTTCCGGTGGTGGCAGGCGAAGAACTAGAGCTACGCCTCTACACCGGACCGCAAGACTTGACCATAGGTAGTTACGGTATCCTAGAACCTGTTGGAAAAACAATTTCCTCGTATACAGATATCGACTTGATTGTGGTACCTGGAGTAGCCTTTGACTACCATGGATATCGGTTGGGCAGGGGTAAAGGGTATTACGACCGTCTGTTACCTCACCTGCCACAAGCTTACAAGCTAGGCATTTGTTTTCCTTACCAACTACTGCCTCATCTGCCAGCCGAATCTTTCGACATCGCCATGGACGAAGTGCTCACTATTCAGCCAGCATCTTCCACACTGCCGGAAGCGAAGTAACCAAATCGCCGGCAGTCAAGGCTATCATTCCTTTTTTCCGGGCAGCTGCATCTCCGGCCAATCCATGCACAAATACCCCCAAGCGAGCCGCTAATTCCGGCTGATACCCTTGTGACAACAAGGCTAGCAGTATACCCGTCAGAACATCGCCGCTGCCCGCCGTGGCCATACCCGGATTTCCCGTAGTATTAAAGAAACACTTGCCTTGCGGAGTGATTACCGCTGAATAAGCACCCTTCAGCACAATATACACTTGAGCCTTCTGAGCCAGTTCGCGTGCCTTCATCAGCCGGTCGTACGACGATTGACACCTGCCTACAAGCCGTTCCAATTCCTTAGGGTGAGGCGTCAAAATAGAACCCTTAGGCAAACGTCCTAGGTATGTACGGTGTTCGCCCAACAAATTCAAAGCGTCGGCATCCACCACCATCGGCATCGAACATAAGTCTATTTGTTCCAGCAGTGCATTGACCGTTTCAGGCGATTGACCCAATCCTGGACCAATAGCAACAGCTTGATAATCATCCACATCAGTCGATGTAGCAAAACACGTCTCACTGAAATCCAATTCCGTCATAGCCTCAGGAACCGCCGTCTGCACAATGAAATTATTACAAAAAGGTACATGCACCTTCAGCAGACCGATACCTGAACGCAGGGCAGCCTTAGCAGCTAGCACTGATGCGCCTGCCATACCTTGGCAGCCCGCTATCAGCATCCCCCGTCCAAAGTCACCCTTGTGTGCAAACTTCTCCCGTGGCTTCACCCATCCGTCAGTTTCCTCGGGTTCTGTCAGGTAGAAATTCGTAGCCATCTCTTCCATTGCCTCCTCGTTCAACCCGATATCCAGCACCTCCCATTCACCCACATAGGGTGCATTTTCTGCAAAGAGGAACGATAATTTTGGAGTCTGCAGTGTAAGCGTCAGTTGAGCCCGTATGATGTGCGCCGGCAGATTTCCAGCATTATCCTCGCCCATCAGCCCCGACGGCAAATCAATAGCCACTACCTGTGCAGGCGAAGCATTGATATAACGTACCACTGCCGCAAACCCTCCATTTAAGGGTTTGTTGAGCCCACTACCAAAAAGTCCATCAATCACTACATGACTTTCGGTGAGTATAGGCGGCGTAAAACGAGCGGTTATCTCGTGCAACTCTACCCCTGAGCACTCGACCAGCCGTTGACGATTAAGTTCGCAAGCCTCCGAGAGTTCCCCCGTGATATTAAATAAGAACACCTCTACTCGATACCCCCGCTGAGCCAACATACGCGCCATGGCCAATGCATCACCACCGTTGTTACCTGGTCCTGCAAACAAGGTAAAAGGAGTATCCAGACTACTCCACCGCTTTACCACAGCCTCGGTCAGCACCGTAGCCGCACGTTCCATTAAATCCACAGAAGAGATTCCCTCTTCCTCCATTGTTCTAGCATCCAAATCTTTGATGCTAACCGTAGAAAATATTTTCATCGTTTTAATCCTCTATCTAATGTTTTCCCTGCAAAAGTACACAAATTCCGCAAAATTGCCGAAGATGATACAAGGGTATAAAATAAAAATTGTAATTTTGTACCAATTATCAAAAACCCTAAACTTGTTATGGACACCATACAGATTAAAGACAAACAGTTCACCGTCTCCATCAAGGAGCAGGACATTTTAAAGGAAGTATCCCGTGTGGCGGGTGAAATCAACCGAGATTTGGCCGGAAAGAATCCGCTGTTTCTCAGCGTGCTCAATGGTTCTTTCATGTTTACTTCCGACTTGATGAAACGCATTACCATTCCGTGTGAAATCTCGTTCGTAAAACTAGCCTCGTACCAAGGCGTGTCTTCCACCGGTGTCATCAAGGAGGTAATCGGCATCAATGAAGACCTTACCGACCGCACGCTGGTCATTGTGGAAGATATCGTAGATACCGGTCTAACCATGCAACGTCTGCTGGAAACACTCGGTACTCGCGGACCAAAAGAAATCCACATTGCCTCACTGCTGGTAAAGCCTGATAAACTGAAAGTAGACCTCAATATTGAATACGTAGCCATGAACATTCCGAATGATTTTATCGTGGGATATGGACTGGATTACGATGGTTTCGGCCGAAATTACCCTGACATCTACACCGTAGTAGAATAACAGGCACACAGTGGCAGAAATAGAACTATAGGTATTAACATAATTATTTATAATTACAAAGAAAAAATCATGCTGAATATTGTAATTTTCGGTGCTCCCGGCTCAGGTAAGGGAACACAAAGCGAGAAGATTGTAGAAAAGTACGGCATCAACCACATTTCTACCGGAGATGTGCTCCGTGCCGAAATCAAGAACGGTACCGAACTGGGAAAGACTGCCAAGGGCTACATTGACCAAGGTCAGTTATTGCCCGACGAACTGATTATCGACATCCTGGCCAGCACTTTGGACAGTTTCAAAGAAAGCAAGGGTGTAATCTTCGACGGTTTTCCCCGTACCATAGCACAGGCCGAAGCACTGAAGAAGATGCTGGCCGAACGTCAACAAGGGGTAAGCATCATGCTAGACCTCGACGTGCCCGAAGACGAACTGATGAAGCGCCTCTTACTGCGCGGACAGCAGTCTGGACGTGCCGATGACAATGAAGAGACTATCAAGAAACGCCTCACCGTGTACCATAACCAAACTGCTCCACTGATAGACTGGTATAAGAACGAAGGTCTGTATCAACACATCAATGGATTGGGTGACCTAGAGACCATCACGGCTGAGATTTGTACGGCTATAGACCGCATTTAATACAAGACGCGGAAATTTGTTTTTCAAAGAGAGTAGGCACGATGCATACTCTCTTTTTTTTTCATATCTCACATTTTTGATGTATTTTTGTCCACGAATATAACCCTAAGATTATTATGGCAGAATCCAATTTCGTAGACTATGTGAAGATATATTGCCGCTCGGGCAAGGGCGGACGAGGTTCCACACACATGCGCCGTGCCAAGTACGTGCCTAACGGAGGCCCCGACGGAGGAGACGGCGGACGCGGAGGAGACATCATCCTACGCGGTAACCGCAATTACTGGACCCTTCTGCACCTGCGCTACGACCGCCACATTTTGGCCGGACACGGCGAAAGCGGCTCCAAAAACCGCAGTTTCGGAAAGGATGGTGAAGACAAGGTCATCGAAGTACCCTGCGGCACCGTAGTATACAATGCCGAAACCGGTGAATATATATGCGACGTCACTGAACACGGACAGGAGGTAATCCTGTTAAAAGGAGGACGGGGCGGACTGGGCAACTGGCACTTTAAGACAGCTACCCGTCAAGCACCGCGCTTTGCCCAACCAGGCGAACCCATGCAAGAGATGACGGTAATTATGGAATTAAAGCTATTGGCTGACGTAGGATTGGTGGGATTTCCCAATGCGGGCAAGTCTACCCTGCTCTCAGCGGTATCATCAGCTAAACCAAAGATAGCCAACTATCCATTCACCACCATGGAACCCAACCTGGGCATCGTACCCTACCGCGATAACCAATCGTTCGTCATGGCCGATATTCCCGGTATCATAGAAGGAGCCAGCGAAGGCCGAGGACTGGGGCTACGCTTCCTGCGCCATATCGAACGAAACTCTCTGCTGCTTTTCATGGTACCTGCCGACAGCGATGATATCCGTCGCGAGTATGAGATATTACTAGGCGAGTTGAGAAACTTTAATCCTGAAATGCTAGACAAACAACGAGTGCTAGCTATCACCAAGTGCGATATGCTGGATCAGGAATTGATGGATGAGATAGAACCCACTCTGCCACCCAACGTACCCCACGTATTCATATCGGCCATCACCGGTATGGGCGTATCTGTGCTAAAAGATGTACTGTGGGAAGAATTGAACAAGGAAAGCAACAAAATTGAAGGAAAGATAGAAAGTATAGCCCACCGCCCCAAAGACTTGAGCCACCTAAAAGAAGAATTACAGGATGAAGGAGAAGACGAAGATCTGGCTTATGAATACATCGATGAGGATGATGAGATAGAAGACTTGGAAGATTTTGAATACGAAGAAGAAGATTGGGAAAATGACAAATAATCCTTCCCACATCAATCAACATCATTTGTTGGAGTATGGCCTGCTGAACGCCTGCTCCAACATTTTCGCATTCAGTACTACGCGCCACGGAGGTGTGAGCCACGGCAATTACGCCTCATTAAACTGCACTCCCTATACGGGCGATGACCCTGATTGCGTGCAACACAATCTCTATCTACTAGGGTCATGGTTGCCACATCCCCCCAAAGAATTTATCATTCCCTATCAGACGCACGGTATCCGTACAGCTGTAATCGATGAAACTTTCCTGCAAAGCAGTGCTGCCGGCCGCCACACATTTCTGCAACACACAGATGCAGTACTGACCCCCTTATCTGGCCTTTGCCTTTGCATCTCAACAGCCGACTGTATCCCTGTCCTACTCTACGACCGTACCCACCAGGTAATAGCCGCCATCCATGCTGGTTGGCGAGGAACGGTCAATGGCATAGTTCCCCACACGCTGCAAACCATGCAGCAGTTATATGGCACATGCGGAACAGACCTGCTAGCTGCCATCGGTCCAGGTATTTCACTCCCAGCCTTCGAGGTGGGAGAAGAAGTCTACGAAGCCTTTCGAACAGCAGGTTTCCCTATGGAGTACATCAGCCAATGGAAAGCCTCCACGCACAAATATCACATCGACCTTTGGGCAGCCGTCCGCCTGCAATTACAGGATTTCGGCATTCCTGACTGTCAGACAGAATCATGTGGCATCTGCACCTACAGCCAATATCACGATTTTTTCTCGGCACGCCGCCTGGGCATCCGGTCGGGCAGAATCCTCACGGGCATCATCCGGTATTGATGGCCCAAATTCTCTTCTCCCCCGCGCTAAGCTTTCCTTCCGGCAAACACTATGTATCCGGGGCGGAAAGTTATCCTTTCATCCGGAAGAACCCGCAGGAGGCGAGCGCATCACCGCACAGGAATTTCACCCACCGGCAACTGACGAACTGACAAACTGACGAACTGACAATTAAAAATCAGGTATACCACTTACTTCACCCTCCCCTTTATTTAGAGATTACTATATATATAAATATATATATATTTATATATATAGTAAATTATCTATACAGGAAATATTCCAACAATCAGTAAACACTAAAGGGTTCATTTTCGTTTGTCAGTTCGTCAGTTTGTCAGTTTAGTGTGAGAAATCACAGAGAGGTTATCCCTCTATAATTTTCCCTTCCCTCGCCTCACTGAACTTCTGCTTCATGGTGGGGTTCTTATAGGTCAGTTTCCGGATGGTGAGGTCTTCAGTGTCTTGCTGCGCCAAGCGGAGATTATTTTCTGAGCCCAAAAGGTTATCCTTTATCTTCAGCAGTTTGGCTATGGTATCGTCTATCTGCTTGATAGCATCATCAAACTTACGGCTAGCCAACTCGTAATGACGCCCGAACTTGGTCTTAAAATCTTCCAGTTTATGTTCGAAATTGGTTACGTCTACTTCCTTGCTCTGCGCCAGAATAAGCTGCTTCTTATACTCCAGACTCTTTTTAGAGGCCTGCACCAGCAGATTGATAAAGGGCACGAAGAACTGCGGACGGATGACGTACATCTTGGGATAAAGGTGAGATTTATTCACGATGCCACTGTTGTAGAGATCATTGTCGGCTTCCAATAGACTCACCAATACGGCAAACTCGCAGCCTTTCTTGCGGCGGTCATCGTCGAGTTTTTTCAGGAAGTCGTCGTTCTTATGCTTGGTAACAGTAGTATCCATTTCATTCTTCATCTCGAACATGATAGAGATGTACTCGGTGCCATCTTCTGAATCGCGGAAGATAAAATCACCCTTAGTGCCGTCGGTGGCGTCGTTATCCTTGTCAAAATAAGCCTCGGGCATCATGGGACGAATGTATCGCTCGAACTCGATGCTGCAATGCTGCTCCAAGGTTTCGCCCACCATCTTAGTAGACATGCGCGTCTTCAAATCCTTATAATAATCCACCTGTTCCTGCTTCATGCGCAACTCGTCTTCGTGCCGTTTCAGCAAAGCTGCTTCGTGAAGCTGTGCCTCTCGTTTCTCCAACTCTACGGCCGTACGCAGGCGGTTGATTTCGGTCTCTTGGGTCTGCACCTGCTTCTGAGCCTGATTCTTCACTTCAAGCACAGCCAACTGTAACTGGTTCTGATGCTGGGCTATCACAGCCTTCAACTGAGCAATGTCCTGGTCTTTCTGCACCAGCGCCAGCAACAGTTCGTTCTGCTTCTGCCGCTCCATATTCTCCAATTGCGTTTTCAGTTGCTGTATCTCAGACTCTTTTTCGCTGCGCAGAGCAGAAAGTTCAGCTTCCTTTTCGGTACGCAGAGATGAAAGTGCCGTGTCTTTCTCACTGCGCAAAACGGAAAGTTCGGCTTCCTTCTGATGCTTTAGGCGATCTATCTCTACCTCCTTCGAGCCCAGCTCACGTTCCTTCTGAATCATTCGTTGCCTAAACTCCTGCTCTACCTTATTCTGCGCCAATTCTCGCTCGGCTTGGTATCGCCGGTGCAGTTCAGTCAGGCGACGGGTAATTTCAGCTTCAAACTCCACAGTCTTCACTTGGCTTACTATTGAAGCGTAGTCGGCCTCATCGACCGAAAACACGCTTCCGCAATGGGGGCATTTCAATTCTTTCATCTCTGTTCGAATATTTTATAGACAAGGTAAAATACAAAAATACGGAAATCTGTGTAACTTTGCCGCAAAAGAAAACAGTTTTTTTATGCAGATACTTTTAGCAAATGCCAAAATCATGTACACTGAAGCACAGCGTGAGCCGCTGAGCGAACCCTTGTTTCAATCTACAGCCCATGCATTGGCGGCAGAGATGTCGGCCTTATCAATAGAAGAGCTAGCCAAAGAGCTAGACTGCAGCCGGGCATTGGCAGCAGAAAACTGGCAGCGGTATCAAGACTTCTTCTGTACACCGAAACTGCCGGCTGTGTTGGCATATAATGGACAGGCATACAAGCATCTGAAGGCTGGTACGCTAGATGAAGAAGCATTAGAGTATGCACAGCAGCATCTATGGATTACATGTTTCCTCTACGGACTGTTACGGCCGCTAGATGCCATCGTACCCTACCGCATGGAGCACTGCGTGAAGCTGCCACTTACCGGCTTCAAGCCGATAAACCGCTTCTGGAAACCGCTGCTGACCGATGTACTGATAGAACAAGTGAAGGCCGATGACGGGGTGCTGGTGCACCTCTCTACCGAAGAATATGAGCATCTGTTCGACTGGAAACGGGTGAAGCAAGAGGTACGCGTGGTGCAGCCACTATTCTATGTGCGGAAGAACGGACAGATGAAGGTGCAGGCGGTATGGGCCAAGAGCTGCCGAGGGGCACTGACACGCTTTTTGCTGACACACCGCTGCACTTCACCCCAAGAACTGACGGCTTTCTGCTACGAAGGCTTTACGTATCAGCCACACTTGGGAGAACCGGACTTTCCGCTCTTTGTGCGCGACTTGTAACCGCATCCTCTCACCCGAATATTATCAAAAAGTATATCCTTTCTATCAAAATCTGTAAGCCGCAGCCTAAATCTTTCTTTTATTTTTGCCTACAGATTATTGTACTACCTTAAAAAGAAGAAAAATAGAAAGGATACCATGAAACAGAACTTTTTTGCGGTGGACCTGGGAGCCACCAGCGGACGCACCATTCTGGGCTCTTTTACAGAAGAAGGCATAAGTTTGAAAGAAATCAACCGATTTCCGAATCATCTCATCGAAGTAGGAGGCCATTTCTACTGGGATATCTACGCGTTATATCATCACATCATAGAGGGACTGAAGCTGGCCGCACAAGCGGACGAACCCATCACTTCTATCGGTATCGATACCTGGGGGGTAGACTTTGTATGTCTGGGAAAAGACGGACAGCTGCTGAGACAGCCTTATGCCTACCGCGACCCTCATACCGACGGAGCACCCGAAGCTTTCTTCAGCCGTGTGTCGCGCAGCGAGGTGTATGCCAAAACGGGCATACAGGTAATGAACTTTAATACACTCTTCCAGCTCGACACCCTGCGCCGACACCGTGACAGCGCGCTGGAGGCATGTCACAAGATTCTGTTTGTGCCCGACGCACTGAGCTATATGCTCACGGGCGAGATGGTGACTGAATATACCATTGCATCGACCGGACAGCTGGTAGATGCACAAAAACGGCGTCTGGACCCCGAACTGCTGCAGGCGGTAGGACTGACCGAAGAGCATTTCGGACGCTTTGTATATCCGGGCGAGAAAATCGGAGTGCTGACCGAAGAGGTGCAGCGGATTACCGGACTGGGAGCGGTACCGGTGATAGCAGTGGCCGGACATGATACGGGTTCGGCCGTGGCTGCCGTACCGGCAGTAAACCCGAATTTTGCATACCTAAGCAGCGGCACGTGGTCGCTGATGGGAGTAGAAACCCCGCACCCGGTAATCAATGCCGAAACGGAAAAACTGAATTTTACCAACGAAGGCGGTGTGGAAGGCAGCATCCGCCTGCTGAAAAATATCTGCGGCATGTGGTTGCTGGAGCGGTGCCGGCTGAACTGGGGCAATACCAGCTATCCGGAACTCATTGCAGAAGCCAATGCCTGCCAGGCATTCCGCAGTCTGATCAACCCCGATGACCCCTGCTTTGCCAATCCCGCCGATATGGAAAATACCATCCGTGAGTATGCCCGGAAGACCGGACAGCCTGTGCCCGAAACACGCGGTCAGGTGGTGCGCTGCATCTTCGAAAGCCTGGCCCTGCGCTACCGCCAAGTGCTAGAGAATCTGCGCTCACTGGCACCCAACCCCATTGATACACTGCACGTAATAGGCGGAGGTAGCCGCAACGACCTGCTGAACCAGTTTACGGCCAATGCCATCGGCATACCCGTGATAGCCGGTCCATCCGAAGCCACTGCCATGGGCAACATTCTGATGCAGAGCATCGCCGCCGGACAGGCCGACAGTGTGGCAACCATGAGGCAGAATATCAGCAAGTCCATTCCACTGAAACGGTATGAACCGCAAGATGCAGAAACCTGGGCCGCTGCTTATACTCATTTTCTGCAAATTACCCAAGCTTAAAAATAACAACGAGAATCAAATAAAAAAACTTATATCCCTAATTTAAAAAAAGAAATATCATGAAAAAAGAAGAAATGGTACAGAAAGCCTATCAGATAGCTCAGGAGAGATATGCTGCTGTAGGTGTGAATACTGAAGACGTATTGAAAATCATGCAAGACTTTCATCTGTCGCTCCACTGCTGGCAGGCCGATGACGTAACAGGCTTTGAGGTGCAGGCAGGCTCGCTGACAGGCGGCATACAGGCCACCGGTAATTATCCCGGCAAAGCACGCAACATCGACGAACTGCGCGCCGATATTCTGAAAGCTGCTTCGTATATACCGGGCACACACCGACTGAACTTGCACGAAATCTATGGCGACTTCCAAGGCAAAGTGGTAGACCGTGACCAAGTGGAACCCGAACATTTCCAAAGCTGGATAGACTGGGGTAAAGAACATAACATGAAGTTAGACTTCAACTCTACATCTTTCTCTCATCCCAAATCGGGCGACCTCTCTCTATCGAACCCCGATGAAGGTATCCGCCAGTTCTGGATAGAGCACACCAAACGCTGCCGTGCCGTGGCCGAAGCCATGGGTAAGGCACAGAACGACCCCTGTATCATGAATCTCTGGGTACACGACGGTAGCAAGGACATCACCGTAAACCGCATGAAATATCGTGAACTGCTGAAGGATTCGCTCGACCAAATCTTCGCTACCGAATATGCCAACATGAAGGATTGCATCGAATCCAAAGTATTTGGTATCGGTCTGGAAAGCTATACCGTAGGCTCTAACGACTTCTATATAGGCTACGGTGCTTCTCACAACAAGATGATAACACTGGATACCGGACACTTCCACCCCACAGAAAGCGTAGCCGACAAGGTGTCTTCGCTGTTGCTGTATGTGCCCGAACTGATGTTGCACGTCAGCCGCCCTGTACGTTGGGACTCTGACCACGTAACCATCATGGACGACCCCACCCAAGAACTGTTCAGCGAAATCGTACGCTGCGGTGCACTGGACCGCGTACACTACGGACTGGATTATTTCGATGCTTCCATCAACCGCATCGGAGCGTATGTTATCGGCAGCCGCGCCGCTCAGAAATGCATGATACGCGCCCTGCTGGAGCCGATTGCTCTCTTACGCGCCTACGAAGCAAACGGACAGGGCTTCCAACGGCTGGCTTTGCTCGAAGAAGCCAAAGCACTGCCCTGGAACGCTGTATGGGATATGTTCTGCCTGAAAAACAACGTGCCGGTGGGCGAGGATTTCATAGCAGAAATCGAAAAATACGAAGCCGAAGTAACTTCCAAACGCTAAGCAAATGAATGCACTGATTGGTCTTCTAGTAATAGCATGCGGAAGCTTTTGCCAGTCCAGTTCTTATGTGCCTATCAAAAAGGTGAAAGACTGGAGCTGGGAAAGCTTCTGGCTGATACAAGGCGTATTTGCCTGGCTGGTATTTCCGCTGCTGGGCTCGCTGCTGGGCGTTCCTCATGAAGGTAGCCTGACAGAACTGTGGAGTGCAGGCGGAGCGGGCATGAGCATTCTCTATGGTATCTTATGGGGCGTGGGAGGCCTGACATTCGGCTTGTCTATGCGCTATCTGGGCGTGGCACTGGGACAAAGCATCTCGCTGGGTACTTGTGCCGGATTCGGTACCCTGCTGCCAGCTATCTTTGCGGGCACCAACCTGCTGCAAGGTAACGGACTGATTCTTCTCTCAGGGGTATGCGTCACCCTGGCAGGCATCGCCGTAATAGGATATGCCGGAAGCCTGCGCGCCACAGATATGAGCAAAAATGAGAAGCGGGCTGCCGTACAGGAATTTGCCCTGACCAAAGGACTACTGGTAGCTCTGCTGGCGGGTGTGATGAGTGCCTGTTTTGCCCTGGGACTGGATGCCGGAACACCGATAAAGGAGGCTGCATTGGCCGGCGGTGTAGAAGGATTGTATGCCGGTCTGCCGGTTATCTTTCTGGTAACTTTAGGTGGCTTTCTGACCAATGCCGCATACTGCATTCAGCAGAATCTGGCCAACCATACCTTGCGCGATTATAAACAAAAGGGTGTGTGGACCAATAACCTGGTGTTCTGCGCATTGGCCGGAATCTTGTGGTACATGCAGTTTTTCGGACTGGAGGTAGGCAAAAGTTTCCTCACAGAAAGCCCCGTACTGCTGGCTTTCTCGTGGTGCATACTCATGGCACTGAACGTTACCTTCAGCAATATCTGGGGAATCGTGCTGAAAGAATGGAAAGAGGTATCGGCCAAAACCATCGGCGTGTTAATCACCGGACTGGCTATACTGATTTTCTCATTGGTATTCCCCAATTTGTTTTAAACAAAAAAAAGAACAAATAAACAGAATCGTATGAAATCAATTTTAGAAAATCGTCCGGCACTGACCAAAGAAATAGACAAAGTGGCCGAAGTGGCCGGATACTTGTGGCAAAAAGGCTGGGCCGAACGAAATGGCGGCAACATTACAGTCAACATTACCGAATATGTGGACGATGAAATCCGACAGATGCCTGCCATCAGTGAGGTGAAACCCATCGGCGCTACCCTGCCTTACCTGAAGGGGTGTTACTTCTACTGCAAAGGTACGAACAAACGCATGCGCGACTTGGCACGCCACCCCATGGAGAACGGCTCGGTAATCCGAATTCTGGACGACTGTGCCAGCTACGTCATCATAGCCGACCAACCGGTAGCACCTACCTCGGAATTGCCTTCTCACCTAAGTGTACACAACGACTTGCTGAAGAAGAATTCTCCCTACAAGGCTTCGGTACATACGCATCCCATCGAACTGATAGCCATGTCGCACAGTCCTAAATTCTTGCAAAAAGACGTAGCTACCAACCTGCTGTGGAGCATGATACCCGAAACCAAGGCTTTCTGTCCGCGCGGATTGGGCATCATTCCGTATAAATTACCCAGCTCTATAGAATTGGCAGAAGCTACCATCCAGGAACTGCAAGACTATGACGTGGTGATGTGGGAAAAACACGGTGTGTTTGCCGTAGACTGCGACGTGATGCAGGCTTTCGACCAAATTGATGTGCTGAACAAATCGGCCTTGATTTACATCGCTGCCAAGAATATGGGCTTCGAACCCGATGGCATGAGCCAGGAACAGATGCAGGAAATGACAGTAGCCTTCCATCTGCCTAAATAAGAACGACCGTTTTGTTTTTTTTAGTCAACACCTCAGCATTATCTAAGAATAATTCTCTATTTTTGTAGAAATATATGCTTAGAGATGCTGAGGTATGAATAAGGAGAACAACAACGGATTAGAATTTAAATACCTGATTGTAAATGATATGGATCGAAAATTCGGTCTATGGGTCAATACAGTGGGGTATCAGTCTATTCCTCCTAATTCACCCTACCCGCTCAAAGAACACCCTTCGGGATACTTTTTCAATGCCGACAAAGGAAGAATCTTACGTGAATATCAGCTGGTATACATCACGCAGGGAAGAGGATTGTTTTCCTCGGAATCTACTGCAGAAAAGCAGGTCTGCAAAGGCAGACTGATGGTACTGTTTCCCGGACAGTGGCACACATATCGCCCACTGCAACAAACGGGATGGACGGAATACTACATAGGATTCGAAGGCCCCTCGATCGATGCCATCGTGGGCAATGCATTCTTATCGAAAGAACAACAGATTCTGGAAGTGGGCATTCAGGAAGAATTGGTATCGCTCTTCAGAAGGGCACTGATAATTGCCGAAACCGACAAGACTTCTGCGCAGCAATATCTGTCGGGCATAGTGCTCCACATGATTGGTATGGTGCTCTCTATCTCGAAAAACAAAATATTCGAGATGAGCGACATTGACCAGAAAATAGAGCAAGCCAAAGTTATCATGAATGAAAATGTGTACGGGTCCATTGACCCGGAAGAACTAGCCATGCGACTGAATATCAGCTATTCCTGGTTCCGACGCATCTTCAAAGAATATACCGGTTATGCCCCCACTAAATATTTTCAGGAACTCAAACTGCGCAAAGCCAAACAGATGCTCGTAAGCACCTCACAATCGGTAAAGGAAATTTCTTATTTACTGAATTTCCAGTCGGCCGAATATTTCTTTGCCTTCTTCAAAAAACATACTGGACTCACTCCTTCAGAATACCGGTCTTACGGAAGAGAGGAGTAAAAAAGTTCCCCCCTACTGCACCGCTTATGACTTCTTCATCAGACAGCAACAGGGGGAAACGAACCGTTCTGTCATTCTCCGGCTTTGGCATCAGAGGCATCCGCTGTTTCCTCGGCATTCGCGCCCCGCTGATAGACCGAAGGAGCTACTCCAAACTGAGTCTTGAAACATTTGCTGAAATAGAACGGATCGTTAATCCCTACTCTATACGACACTTCGGACACTGTGAGATGCTCTTCTGAAAGCAGCAGTTCTGCCGCCTTTTTCAGCCGCATCACACGCAAATACTCATTCGGTGAATAACCGGTTACTCCACGCAGTTTTTTATAAAACACCGTGCGCCCCAGCTTCATCAACTGAGCAAACTCATCGACCGTAAATTCGGCTTTGGACAGATTTTGTTCAAGAACCACTGATAGGCGGTCGGCAAATTCCTTGTCGCGGTCGGTTACGCAAATAGCCGGACGCACAATACCAGGCTCACTGGAATACTTTTCACGCAACTTATCGCGCTGCTCTATCAGTCGAAACACACGAGTCAACAATAACTTCACACTGAAAGGTTTGGTTATGTAAGCATCAGCACCCATCTCGATTCCCTCCAGATGCTTGTCCGAAGCACTCAATGCCGTGAGCAGAATGATGGGAATGTGGCTAGTATGAAAATCACTCTTCAACTTCTTGGTCAATTCGAATCCAGTCATTCCAGGCATAAGCACATCACTGATTATCAAGTCTGCATCGAATGTCTTGGCTGTTTCGAGTCCTTCCCTGCCATTGGCTGCTACAGCTACATCAAAAAAGCGCCCCACCTCTTCACGTAAGAATTCTCGTATATCATAATCGTCTTCTACTATCAGCACCTTGCGTTTGTTCAAGGAAGACACAGTGTCGGAAGTTTCCAATGCAGGAGTATCTTCAGTAAGTTGCAGCAAATGATGTGGCTCATGGGCAGCATCTGTCAGCAACGCATTGCCTGGAATCAGAAAGTCCTTCTCTTCATATACGCCCTTATCGGTAGGAAGGCAAACTGTGAATACGGAACCTCCGCCTGCATTTTCATGATAGGCAATAGTACCTTTATGCACTTGCACCAACTCCTGGCTCAAATGCAAGCCTACACCGATGCTATCGCCCGAGAAACTGCTCTGCATGAAGCGCTTAAACAATTCGCCTTGCTTTTCCTTCGGAATGCCCACACCGGTATCAGAAACCTGCATCTGTAGAACCTTCTTCTGTTCATCTATCTCCACAGAAAGGAGGATGGTGCCACCAGAAGGAGTATACTTAAATGCATTCGACAGTAAATTATAGGTTACCTTATCTAAATACCCTTTATCAATAAACATTTTATACGATGGGGCAGAAGAAATAAAGCGGAAATTCATTTTTTTCTGTTCGGCTACATCATTGAAACTCAGAAAAATTTCGTAGAGGAAAGAGATGACATCGGCCTCTTCGAGCGACAGGGCCAACTTATTATTTTGCATCTTGCGAAACTCCAGCAACTGATTAATCAACCGCAGCATACGCTGTGTACTCTTATCCATCGTATTCAGCGGATGCGCCAATTCCTTGGGAATGTCAGTTACTCCCTTGATTTTCTCCAGTGCCCCCTGTATCAGCGTAAGCGGAGTACGAAATTCATGAGATATGTTTGTGAAGAATACCAGTTTATATTCCGTGAGTTGCTTCTCAACCTTGATACGATTTCGCAAACTGTTCATATTGCGCACAATACGGAAAGCAAAGTGTAAACCCGTCAAGAGCAATAACAGATAGACCAGCATAGCCCAGGTGGTCTTCCAAAACGGTGGTTCGACAACAATCTTCAGTTGGGTTTCGTCTGCATTCCAACTGCCCGTTTCGCTGCAAGACTTTACATGCAGTACATAGGTGCCTGGCGTCAGGTATTTAAAAGTGGCAAAGTTCAAAGAAGAAGGATTGCTCCACTCCTTGTCGTAGTTCTCTAACCAATAAGTATACTTGGTATGACCGCCGTTGGCATAGTCGAACGTGGAGAAATCTATCAAAAAGGAATTCTGATAGTGCTTCAATCGAATTTCATCACTATAAGCCAGCGAACGTGTCAAGGGGGAGTCTTTCATTTGTGGAGACACCTGTGTACCGTTGATATATAAACTGGTAAAAACCACAGAATGTGATGGATGCATGCTCGATATATTATCGGGGTCGATAACCACCAACCCGTAATTGGTTCCAAAAAGCAAAGTTCCGTCTGCGCCCATACAGGAACTGTTTTCACCATAAACATTGCCCAAAGTATAGGGTGAGAAGAAATAGCTCTCCGAAAGACGGCTGTCGGGATTAAGTTTAGATATACCATACTCGGTAGCCACCCATAAATACCCGTTTTTATCTCCCTGGATAGATTGAACGATATCACCTACCATTCCTATGGAAGTGCCATAATGCATATACTTCAACGAACGGTAATTATCTTGCGGCTCGCATAGATTCAGCCCAGAACCGGATGTACCTACCCACATTCTACCTTCCGCATCACGGTAAATACACTTTATCTCATTGCTGCAGAATTTACCATTAGTATAACTGAACAAATGATAATTGTCGGCATCAGCTATTAAGGAATCTGGATGAAAAATGCAGATACCTTCACTGGTGCCCGCCCAAATCATACCGTTGGCATCTTCTTCTATAATGCGCACCATACGCAAGCCATAGGTTTGCTGCAAGAAATGACGAAAATGGTAAGTACCGTCGGGCATAGGTTGAGCCAAATCTAACCCACCGCCAAAAGTACCGATCCACATACGCCCTTTACGGTCACAGCAAAAGGAGAAAATATGGTTGTTGGACAGTGAATGCGCATCAGAAGCGTGTGAGCGATACCAGGTATCCCCCACCTTCAACCCATGACCGCGCGTGCCATACCATATCTTACCCTGTGCATCTTCCTCAAGGGCATATATATTGGAATGAAAATGCTGGCTGGATTTTTTCGTCAGTAAGCGGGCATCATAGGTATAGAGTCCGCCGGTACGGGTTCCTACACAAATGTCTCCGTTAGAGAGCTTGGTCAGCATACGGATGGCATTGGAACGGTCGAACAATTCCTTGTTCTCGGGATAAATGCGGGAGGTACCTTCATTCAATACAGTGATGCGAGACAGACCGGAAAACTCGGAAGCCACCCAAATGGCACCGCTGCGGTCTTCCATTACATACAGCAAAAAATCGGAACTGATATGGCTGCGGTCGTTGGTATTGGCTACAAAATGCTCCAGTTTGTCTTCCTGAGGATTATATACAAACAGTCCGTTTCCATAGGTAGAAATCCATATGAGATTACGCGAATCGTGTACAATGTGATAACGTTCATAATCGATATATCCCATCTTGTCTTCGGGTATAAGCTGGAACTGTTTCACCTGCTCCGTATCAGCAGTGACATACGTAATGCTGCCTGTATGATTGAATATCCAGAAATTGCCCCGATTATCGCAGATCACCTGGCCGTTCTGAATAGCCAGGCGTTCGTCCAGCTCTAGTTTTCCAGCCTGAAAATCATAGGCAAAGATGCCCCGACTGGTCAGAATCATCCAGCGTCCGTTCAAGAAAAACTGTCCGGTAATGGTCAGCTTGGCTGTCTTGTCTGGAAGAGAGGCCAGGACTGAAAACTTTTTCGTATCTGCCTCATAACGGCAAAGTTCTCCATGATGGGTAAAGAAATACATCTGCCCCTTATACAGCAAGGAAGAATAAAAAGACAATTTACGGTCTACTATCTGATACTGTCCCTTATAAAAGGAAGTCAGTCCTGCCTGAGTTCCAATCCAAATTCTTCCGTCGACATCTTCATTCACAAATTCCACCTGGTCGCTGGGTAAATTGCCACGCTCCACCTTAAACACTTGTGAAGCCATCTTTCCATCGGCCAGATGCTCCACCCTGCGGCATCCATTGCCCGAATGAAAAAGCCATACATCTCCATTCTTGGCCATAAAAATAGAAGAATAGTTTTGATTCAATTCACCGGTACCTGTGTAATCCACCAGACGAGCCCGCTGCAAATCATAGCAACTGTAAAGTTCGGGGGTGGTGTAAATCCACAGAAAACCGTTACGGTCTTCCGTAAGATACGATATGCGGTTATCTTTCAGCGATACTTCTTTCTCCGGCTGGGGCTGAAAATTCAGAAACGAATTTCCATCGTAACGAGACAGACCGTTCAAAGTGGCAAACCAAAGAAAGCCTTTCTTATCTTGATAAATTGATCGGATATTGTTATTGGGCAGTCCGTCACTGGTACGCATCTGAACAGAACGGAGTTCCAATGCAGCATGGACATCCAACACGGCAATCAATCCTAAAAAGAGAAACAAGAAGTGTTTTATCTTCATAATTAGACACAGATTATTTAATCAAGATACAAAGGTAAACAAGTTCGGTAAAAAAACGAAAGGAGGATAAATCAAAATGCACATTCCATCCCATATTTGGGGGCAAATGATGCACATTGATTATCCTTCTCACCTGTTCATGCTCCGGAAAAACAATTTTCCGGAGCATGAACAGGTGAGATTAGTCTCTCGTTTCGCCAAAGTCTGTTTGCTGACGTTCCACCTCTTTCAGTTTCTGTTCGTTGGCTACTTTGCTGCTACGTTCTTGTTCCAGGGTGGCAGAAGACCTCCGCTCTGTCTCTGGCTGTGAAGCCTGCCCTTTCATCAAAGCCTCTTCTGCGGGATGAAACAGCAAAGGATACATGGGAGAAACAGTGGTCAATTCCAATTCTCCACTGAGTGGCATCTGAGAACCTTCATACAGCACACGGGCTTTGACCTTGATTCTACCCGGCACGGTTGTAGACTGTATCAGAACCGGAGCAGCACCCCACTTTACCGGTGCTGGATTGGCCAATATACGGGTATCACCCAAGATACGCCCTTCTCCTTCTACCGAGAATTGAATGAAGTAGTTGTTCAAGTGTTTCACGTTGCCGTTCTTGTCGGTCACTTCGGCCACTACTGTTACAAAATCCGACCCATCAGCACGCAACTTCATGCCTTCATGGTCTACCCGCAAGCGAATCTGCGCCGGACGACGTGCCGGACAAACCTTGTGAGCAGCCACCACCTTGCCATCCATCAACCCTTCAGCCAGCAGAAACACTTCATCCGTTCTTTTCTTACCGGACAATTTTTTGTCTTCCATAAAATCGAAAGCATCCGTAAAGGTAATAATGGGCGAAGGCATACCTACTCTATCCTTATCTTTACGGTAAGTATATACTTTTCCGCCTTTATTTACCGTGAGACGCACCTCTTCGCAATTGGAATAGACGGTGACATCGCGGCTGGAGAAAGGAGTCATTTCATGGGCAATATATACCATAGGACCACTGTCGGCCAACGGATGAACGGCTTCCGGCGAACGCTGTGCCATAAACATATAATAGGCATATTTGGGCTGACGGAACACGTCGGCCAATCCGCCATAGAAAGGATCGGGATGATAACCACGCTGATGGTCGAATGAATGCCATAGGCAACCGCCTACATGCCAGGGAGACTCCTTGTACAAGCCGTCGTAGCACGTATAATCATAATAAGGAGAAGCGTAATGAGCAGCCTGTATCAGCATGGGCTGTTCGCCCCAGTTGCGCGCCACACGGCTGGGTGAGTTATGAGAATTCCAGTCATCTACATTGTCGCCCCATTCTCGTGTAAAATAAGTAATATCAGGACGACGCTTGGATACCTCCATCGGGTGATTGAACTGCACCGGAAAATACTGTGCTCCGCGCGCCCGTGTATCGCATCCGGAATAAGAAGAGCCATAAGGAAACTCTTCTTCTACTATCTCCTTGGCACGACCGGCAAAATCGGCCGGATACCACGTTTCATTCAGAATCGGTTCCCATAACCATACGCAAGGATGATTACGGTCGCGACGCACCATCTGACGGATATCGCTATAGACACGTTCTGCAAAAATAGGAGCTTCGTTCCAGAACTGCCAGCCCGGTGTGTTCACTATTACAAACAGTCCCAATTCATCGCAGGCATCCATAAATGCTGGGTCTTGCGGACAGTGTGCATTGCGAATCACCTCCAGCCCAAGGTCTTTCAGTTTCTTGGCATCGCGCCAGTGAATACTGTTGGCCACTGCATTGCCTACCACCGCATAGTCTTGATGGCGGTTGGCTCCTATCAACGGCTTACCATAAGGTTTGCCGTTCAGCCAAAAGCCATCCTTACCTTTGAACTCTATACTGCGGATGCCTACGCGCCGGTAATATCCATCCACTACGCGACCGTCGGCATCGTGAATCAGCACCTTCAATTTATATAAATAAGGTGCGGCAGGTGTCCACAACTGAGGTTGTTTCACCTTCATCTTTCCCCGAGAGGTCACCGCCGTTCCCCGTCCGACCGACAATTTGGATTGAGTGGTGGCCACCTCACGTCCGACACTGTCTACCAATGTATACACTACCCTACCGGAAAAACTACGGACACCATCATTACGAACATGTGTTTGCAGCAAGATATCGGCCGAGGTATCCGACACCCGGTCAAAAGCCACCAACAGACCTCCACCCGCCTTCTGATTCTCATAATTAGGATCGGTAATAAACACTTGGTTATGGGCTATCAGCCAACAGTCGCGGTAAATACCTCCGAAATACGTATAATCCAACACATCCTGAGGTTTACCTGGAGCATAAGTAGCATCATCACGATTATCGGCCCATACAGCTATCACATTATCTTCTCCCCACTTCACGACCTGCGTCATATCTACCGATACTGGCAAATATCCACCGTAATGTTCGGCCAGCAAACGTCCGTTCACATAGATTTTACTTTTCCCCATGATAGCCTCAAAGTGCAGGAACAGCTTTTTGCCCTTCAATGTTTCTGCCGGGGTAAAATGCTTGCGATACCACACCTCGCCCTGATAATTGATGCAACCACTGGATTCGGTAGGCAGATATTCTATTCCATTGGGCAAGGAAACCACCTGCCACGAACGGTCGTCGAAACCGCAGGCTTCTGCCCCTTCCATGCCGCCTTTGTAAAAACGCCATGCCGGATTCATGGAAAATACTTCACGTCCCGTATCGGGTAAACGAAAAAAACCGGCGGTGGAAAAGACCGGTTCATAGGCATTCGCCCAATATGCCATACATAGACATACAAGCTGGATTAAAAATCTTTTCATGTTATTTTTTCAATCAGTATTAAAATCAATGCACAAAAATACCCTATTCGTGTACAAAACAGAATAGAATATCGTACAGATACATGGATAAAACGGAATCCACCCCCTTAAACAACAAAAAACGAACAATTATAAATAGATATGCACAATTTTCCATGGTTAGAATGCCCGGTCTTCTTTACATTTGCAGCGGAAACAACAAAGAAATCTTTGCGAATCAATTATAATCAAACTAATAACTAACGCACCATGAAGAAAAAAAATCTATTCTTTTTCATCGCCGCCATTCTGGCAGGCTGCCTCTCAGTTCAAGCTGTCCGCGCACAGGAACTGCCCGACAGAAAAGAAACCTTGAATACGCTGGTGAAGGTAAATAAATATTTCATGAAGAAATATGCCGACTATACCATACCCAGCTTTTACGGACGTGTACGCCCCAGCAATATCTGGACTCGCGGAGTGTATTATGAAGGACTGATGGCACTCTATAGCATCTATCCACATGAAGATTATTACCGCTATGCCTACGATTGGGCCAACTTCCACCGATGGGGTATGCGAAACGGAAATACTACCCGCAATGCCGATGACCACTGCTGCGGACAGACTTATATCGATTTATACAATATTTGTCCGTCAGACCCCAATATGATACGCAACATCAAGGCAAGTATCGACATGGTAGTAAACACACCGCAAGTAAACGATTGGTGGTGGATTGATGCCATTCAGATGGGAATGCCCGTATTCTCCAAACTAGGAAAACTGACCGGCGAACAGAAATACTTCGATAAGATGTGGGAAATGTATGCCTATACACGCAATGTGGAAGGAGAAAAAGGCATGTACAATCCCAAAGACGGACTTTGGTGGCGCGACAAGGATTTCGATCCTCCCTACAAAGAGCCTAACGGCAAGAACTGCTATTGGAGCCGCGGTAACGGATGGGTATATGCAGCTCTGGTACGCGTGTTGCAAGACATTCCCGCCAATGAAACACACCGCCAAGATTACATCAACGACTTCCTGGCCATGAGCAAAGCCCTGAAAAAATGCCAGCGTAAAGACGGTTTCTGGAATGTAAGCCTACACGATGAAACCAACTTCGGCGGAAAAGAAACATCGGGCACCGCACTCTTTGTATATGGTATGGTATGGGGAATACGCCAGGGATTGCTAGACCGCAACGAATACTTACCAATCGCACTGAAAGCATGGAATGCCATGGTAAAAGATGCCGTACACACCAACGGATTTCTAGGATATGTACAGGGCACGGGCAAAGAACCCAAAGACGGACAGCCGGTAACTTACAACAGTGTACCCGATTTTGAAGATTACGGGGTAGGATGCTTCCTGCTGGCCGGTACAGAAATCTATAAACTCAACTAAACAAGCAGTTTTCAATTAGGATTTATATATATCAATACCATTTTAAGTAAAGTTAGAGTTAGTTAGCAGAAAGAGAAGGGTGTGTAGGTAACACACCCTTCTCCATTAAAGAAAAAAAACAGCAAGAACGATGAAAAGCAAATTGATGAAGTATGCATGCGGAATGGCCATACTCGCATGCGGAATGCCCTTACAGGCACAAAACAAGATATCCGCTCCCATGAAGGATGTCAATATGGTTATAGACAATACGTTGGACAGCCTCAACAAAGCACGTACCGCACGCCCGATAGCCGGTTCCAGCCGTAAGGGAAACCATCCGGTACTGTTCCTCGTAGGTAATTCTACGATGCGTACAGGAACTCTGGGCAACGGAAACAACGGCCAATGGGGATGGGGCTATTATGCCGGAGAATATTTCGACGACGAACAAATTACCGTGGAAAACCATGCCTTGGGAGGCACCAGCAGCCGTACATTCTACAACAGACTCTGGCCGGAAGTAATCCAAGGGGTACGTCCCGGAGACTGGGTAATCATAGAATTGGGACACAACGACAACGGGCCTTATGATAGCGGACGTGCCCGTGCCTCTATTCCCGGTATCGGCAAGGATTCCTTGAACGTCACCATCAAAGAGACAGGCGTAAAAGAGACTGTGTACACCTACGGCGAATACATGCGCCGCTTTATACGCGAGGTGAAAGCTAAAAATGCCCATCCTATCCTCATGTCGCTTACCCCACGTAATGCATGGGAAGACAAGGACAGTACCATCGTAACGAGAGTAAACCGCACCTTCGGCCTGTGGGCCAAGCAAATAGCCGACGAACAACACATACCGTTCATCGACTTGAACGACATCACTGCCCGCAAGTTCGAAAAATTCGGCAAGGAAAAGGTAAAATACATGTTCTATCTGGACCGCATACACACCAGCGCATTCGGTGCCAGGGTAAATGCCGAATCGGCTGCCGAAGGAATACGCAACTATCCCGGACTGGAACTAGCCAATTACCTGAAGCCCATTCCCCAAGACACGGTAACCGGTGCTTCACGTAAAAAAGGACAACCGGTGCTGTTTACCATTGGCGACAGTACCGTGCGCAACGAAGACAAAGACAAAAACGGAATGTGGGGCTGGGGAAGCGTCATTGCCGATGAATTTAACTTGAAGAAAATCTCGGTAGAGAATCATGCCATGGCCGGAAGAAGTGCCAGAACTTATCTGGACGAAGGACGCTGGGATAAAGTATACAATGCCTTGCAGCCGGGAGATTTCGTTCTCATACAGTTTGGACACAACGATGCCGGAGCCATCAATACCGGAAAGGCACGGGCCGAACTGAGCGGAAGCGGTGAAGAGAGCAAGGTGTTTCTCATGGAAAAAACCGGCAAATATCAGGTAATCTATACCTTCGGATGGTATCTGCGGAAATTCATCAGAGACGTACAGGAAAAAGGGGCAACTCCCATCGTACTGAGCCACACACCGCGCAACAAATGGAAAGACGGACGGATAGAACGCAATACAGAATCGTTCGGCAAATGGACGCGCGAAGCGGCAGAGGCCACCGGTGCTTACTTTATCGACCTTAACAAGATAAGTGCCGATAAGCTGGAAAAGAAGGGAATGAAGAAAGCGGCAGCTTATTATAACAGAGACCATACACATACTTCCTTGAAAGGAGCGCACATGAATGCCGAAAGCATAGCCAAAGGACTGAAAGAGACCAATTGTCCGCTGAAAGATTATCTGAAATAAGCAGACTCTGAAATTCTTGATACATTCTAACCACCAGAACCGGGGCAGATGTCATTATAAGGCATCTGCCCCGGTTGCTTTCATAGCTGTTCAAGTATAAAAAAGCATTCACCCTATATAAGAACTATAAACGGCAGTGCCGCTTGTATAAACGACAGCGCCGTTTGTATAAACGGCACCGCTGCTTGTATAAACGGCACCGCCGTTTATAGTTTCCACCTTCTATTCCGGAGTTTATCAGCAGGTTTCACAACTTTCTAAAGCCATCTGCTGCATAATCCTGAAGCAGTCAGGCTTTCTTATACTTACTCGCAAAACCAGTATTCACCACTCCTTTCACCGGTAAAAACAAAGCGGGTAATGCAGCATCCGCCACATTACCCGCACATTATCCATACAGATAAATCCTATCTGATTACTTCATCGTCTCAGCTCCTACGTAATAACCCAAGTTGGTACCTTGGTTATAACCGATATTCTGCATCGCCTGCGACATATCATACGTATGGTCGGTCATCAAGTGACGAAGACGGTGCGTAGTAGGATGATTGGTAGAGAAGATGTAAAGAGACTGATTGTCTGCCGAACCGAGGATTATTTCCTCACGGTAGTCACCCAGGAAGTCGCCATAATAACAAGGATTGTACTTCGTGCTGTGATTACCATCGTTAGCACCGTAAAGTCCGAAATAAACCAAGCGGTTCTTGTTGCTCTTTTCCACATCCGGATTCTCCCTATAGCTGGCCACACTGGCACGGTCGTACATTTCGCGCGTGGATTGTCCGCTCCAGTAGATAGCAGCATTATACATCACACCGCCACCGATACCTGTAGGATATTTATCGGAAACCTTAGCTCCGGTGTTACAGCCGTACATGCCCGACTGCAACGACGACCAGTATTCAAAATCCTTGTTTTCGGGGTCTACATCGGCCACGATACAACGGCCCACATCACCGTTCAATCCCTGACCATGACCGGCAATCAACGTACCGGTAGCTGCATCAATTACCTGACAGGCATATCCCAACCCTTGCAGCGCATAGGTATTCTCTTCTTCAAAACAAGCCACAATCTGCAATCCTGCACGGTCTTTAATAAACTTACCTACATACAGACAGTCGCCATGACCGTTGCCCGTACACCAAAGTTCTTTACCATCATGGTCGATGGCAGCCGAACCATACAAAATCTCGTCTTTGCCATCGCCATCCAAATCGGCCACCCGGAAGGCATGCGAACACATGGCCAGCCACTTAGGGTCATGTTCTACGGTATCGAATTTCCAACGCACTTCCAATTGATTATTTTTGAGATCCAGTGCCCATACCTGCCAGTTCTTATACACACCGCGGGTAATAATCAGACTGGGATTGGAAGTTCTGATTCCGGTAGCGGCATCGGGTACACCATCCAGATAAGCCACACCGATAAAGAAACGATCCATACGGTTACCGTAGTCATCGCCCCAATAAGTAGCCCAATACTGTGCCCGTTCCAACTTGGATTTATCTTCCTCGCCACGCGGAATGTTCGGAGTGCGGGTGATTTCCCTACCGTCGAAACCTCTACAGATGGATATATATTCAGGGCCTTCGAATATCAATCCGGCGATAGAGTTGATGCTGGCACCCGAATACCAACCACCGGTACCCTGTTCACGGGTGCGGTAATCGTTTACATGGCCATTGGCATCGGTAATTACCTTACCGTCGGCAAACTTGGTACCTTCTGAACTACGGAAAGCGAGTTCACAGAGGCCGTCACCATCAAAATCATACAACACAAAAGAAGTGTAATGTGAGCCCGAACGGATATTTACCCCCAGGTCTATCTGCCACAAGAACGTACCGTCCAGCCGGTAAGCCTCCAGCAGCGTGGTTCCGTTGTGCCAGCCCCCTTGGTTGGCACCGTCGTACGGTTCACGTTTCAGCACGATTTCCAGCTGGCCGTCGCCGTCCAAATCGCCCAACTGGGCATCGTCTGCCTTATAAAGCAGCGAAGGGTCGGGCACATTGGTGTTCAACTTAATTTCTCGGTAGAATTTCTGTGCCATCTCTGCCGTAAACGTATACTCGCAAAGTTCTTCTTCCGCCCCGTTGGCACCTACCGATGTAACCCGGTAACGGTTGCTGACTTGCGGATTGATAGTGGCATCCGACCAGCAGGAAGCGTTCGTAATGGGCTGTTCATTCAATTTTACTTCAGCTCCCCCATCTTCCGACTTATAGATATTGAAAGCTATATTGTCGGGGTCGGTAAGGAACATACGCCAGCTGATTAAAGCGGCCGAGATACCGGAAGCATTGTGGGCATCAGATTTCCATTGGGCATCGTAGCTTACCCACATGGCGCGGTCTTTATAGTCCTGTGCAGTGGGGAGCTCGGGCAGGGGCTGCTCTGTCTGAGCACCCCCACCCTCGCCGGGATTATCAATCAATTCATCGTTGTCTGAGCAGGCCAGCATACCTGCCATGATGCAGGCTGCATATAAATAGTTCGTATATTTTCTCATGGATAGGATTCTTTTAATTGTTACCATACATAATTACCATCCCGGATTCTGTGTCAGGTTAGGATTCTTGGCGCATTCGGTCTGAGGAATCGGGAAAAGATACATTTTGTCGTTCCACTGGCGAGGCACCGATACACGGGTGTAAGAGAAGGACTTGTCGGGATTCATCGTAATCTTCATCTGGTCGATAGAAGTAAAGAATTTATCCCCTTCTTTCCAGCGGCGCACATCCCAGAAGCGATGGCCTTCGAAAGCCAGTTCCACCATCCGCTCGTTCTGGTATTTGGCCCACCATTTTTCTGAGTCCATACCTGCCGGAAAGTCAGGCATCTTACTGCGTTGGCGGGTCTTGTTCACAAAGGTATTGGCCGGTTGCGGGAATTCACTATCATTCTTGTAGGCATCGTTGCCGAAGTATCTAAACAGGGCTTCCGCATAGTTCAGGTAGAATTCTCCCATACGATACGTAATCCAAGTATGGTAAGCCGTAGTGGGTTGTGCATTCGTAGTATTGATGGCACTCTGGCAATACTTCTTCAGGTAATAGCCGGTAGGCGTACCTCCTGGCAGCGGCTCTGCGTTGGCACCTCCCTGATAAATCTGCAACCCGCCTTCATCGGTATTCCAATTGGGCCACTTGACATCGCCGTTCTTGGCAATGGTGGCGTAGAAACGCGGGTCGCGACCTTCATAATTAGGTTGTTCGTCGTTTTTGTCTGGACGTTCACCGGTTTTCTGGAATTCATACGCATCCACCAACGTCTGCGTGGGGCAGTTGCCTCCCTTGCAGTTTTCTAAACCGATGGGGAAGTTGTTCTTCTCAAAGGAATTGTTGGCACGATTGGCACGGCAGGCAAAGATAATCTCGTCGATGGCTTTCTTATAGCTGTCGGCAGCCCACAACATCTCATATTTATCAATCAATTTCATGCGCGCAGCCTCGCACACTTCAATCAGTTCCTTATGAGCCTGGGCAGCGCGGTGCCACAGGTCTTTATAGCCTTCTGAGCCCTCAGAATGAGGATTGAACAGCGGACTGGCGGCATAAAGTGCCGTACGAGCCTTCAGTGCCAGCACTGCCCGCTTGTTGGCACGTCCTGTTTCAGCAGCCTCACCCGACGGAAGCAAGGTGCCCAAATCATTATAGTCGGGAATAATGAGATCTTTGATGGCATCGCACTCACCGATAATCCAGTCGAACACTTCCTGCACAGGCTTGCGGGTCAATGTATTGGCTTCAGAAGCAGAAAGCAGGTGGTCGGTAAAAGGAATATCGCCATACTGACGCGCCAGATTGAAATAGAAATAAGCGCGCAGGAAACGAACTTCGTACTGATAATTGTTGTAGCGGTTCATTTCTGCCTTATAGTCGGACAGCTGCTCGTATTCTTTAAACTCCAATCCGGTGAAGTTCTCCAGATAATCGTTGCAGTTGGCAATGGCCTTATAGCTGGCATTCCACACACTGCTTTGCGCATTCACCGGACTCCACACACCGTTGTAGAAATACTCGATGGAATTTCCGGTATAGGCATATTGCGATTCATCGGTGGCAGAACCCATCACAGCACCGCTGTAATTGCCAAAATCGGCATCCAGCGACTGATAGATATTAGATACCAGACCGCCCACGTCATAGAAAGTACGTTTCACATAGTCGGCATCGTAAGGATTATATTCCGAATAGTCCATTTGATCGGCACAGGCAGACAATGCGCAAATGCCCAGGACGCCGTATATCAATTTATTCAGTTTCATTCTTCAAATAGTTTATTTACATGATTAAAAACCAATCTTCACACCTACCACTACACTCTTGGTCAGAGGGTTGGTGGTTCCCAAAGCCTCGGGATCGGCCACATCGATGTGATCGAAGCAAAGCAAGTCTGTACCGCGCACATAGAGCGTAGCGCTTCCCAGCACCTTCGTTTTCTTCACCAGCTGTTCGGGGAACTTATAATACAATTCCACATTACGCAGTTTCAGGAAAGAACGGTCGGCCAGCCACAACGTACTGTTCTGATAGTTGTTGGCATTGCTCTGAGAGCTCAGTCTCGGATAACGGGCATCCGGGGTATTCTCAGTCCAACGGTTTTCGTAATAATGCGTAGAAAGGTTGGTGTTGTTAATCAAAGGCCAGAACATGCTCTTGGTGTTCAAGATAGCCGAATAACGACCGGTTCCCTGGAACATGGCATCCACGCCCAAGCCTTTCCATTCAGCTCCCAGGTGGAAGGAATAATAGATTTCGGGGGCCGTGGCACTGTAGCCGATGGCGGTAACGTCGTTGCCATTGATCACCTTATCTCCATTCACATCCACATACTTGATGTCGCCCGGCACTACAGTAGAGAAATTCTGCGGATAGCTGGCTTCCACCTCTGCTTTGTCGGCAAAGAGTCCGTCGGATACCAGACCGAAAATCTGATTCAGGCGATGACCCGTACGACGCAAGTTACCGTACAGGCGAGGTTCTTCCATCTGTTCCTTGATTTCATTGCGAGTGAAAAGGAAGTTGGTACCTGCATTCAGTTTCCAGTCACCTATCCGCTTGGTGTAGTTCAATCCCATTTCCACACCCCAACTGTCTACGATACCTGCATTCTCGTACGGAGCATCCATACCCAATACAGAAGAATACAGTCCGTCGGTAGCCACCCAGATGTCTTTTCTGCGCTGATAGAATCCTTCCACATTCACATCCAGGCTCTTGAACAGAGTAGCGTCCAGACCTACGTTGTACTTGAAAGCTTTCTCGTGCGTAGAATTGTAAGAAGCCAGACGATTGATGTAAGTGCTTCCGAAAGAAGATTCATAGCCGGCATCGAACAGGTAACGGCTACCTGTGGTGGTATAGATTTGTTCCCAGTAATTATATACATTGTTGCTGCCGTCCTTAGGCAGATAATCGGCATTGATGACACCGAACGAAGCACGCAGTTTCAGAAAATCAATCCAGTTGACATTCTCCATGAACTGTTCTTCCGACAATACCCAAGCGGCAGACAGTGTAGGAGAGAAAGACCACTTGTGTCCCGGAGCCAACAGATTAGAAGCCGAACCTACCAAGGCCAAATCTGCGTAATAGCGGCGGTTGTATCCGTAGTGGGCAAACCACGATACATTCTGGCGGTAGATGGAGGTATTGACTCCATAGCTGTCTTTGAACTCGTACTCCCACTTCAACTGTGAATATACGTCGTGCTTGCCGAAACTACGGGTATAGTCAAATCCTCCGGAGAAATTAAACTGACGGGCCCACTGGTTGATGTCGGCACCTGTAGCCATTTCGCCCTGCGTACCTCCGGTTACCACCGTATAGGTAGGACCTCCTGCACTGGCATCCTGCCAGTTGGCTGTATAGCCTTTATAGGGGAACGTACGGCTGTGGTCTTCCCAAATGGAAGAGTAGTTATCGTAGGCCAAACGGAAATGGGCACCCAATCCCTTCAGCAAACCGGACAGATCTTGCGACAATGTTAAATCAGCCAACAAGCTGCGGGTATGCCCTTTACTGTAGGCTGCACCCTGCGACAAGGCCACCGGGTTCATGGTGCCTGCCCAAGTAGTGCTGCCTCCCCAAGTACCGTCTTCCGTGCGAACCGGAAAAGCAGCCGAAGGAAGCGAATAGACCAAATCCCATAAATCAATGCTGGAAGTGGCCGGACGGCTCGATTCAGAAAGCGTACCTAGCAAATTAAGTTTCAACTTGGTGGTACTGGTCAGGTCGATATCCAGGTTGGTGCGCAGATTGGCACTGGAGTATTTATCCTGTGTGGAGTAGCCATCATTCATACCGGTGTTTGCTACAAAACCTTTATCGGTAAGCAATCCCAGCATGGCGTAATAGCGGAATTTCTGTCTGCCACCGATAAACTCTATGTTGTAGCGATTAGACACTCCATGATTACGGAAAGTCTCATCAATCCAATCTACATTCGGATACAGATAAGGCAACATGTTATTGACATTATGGGCCACACCGTCTACTCTGCCGTAGCGGAAGGCATCAATCTCATTCTGCGTATAGCGCGGTGACAACCCTTCATAACCACGTGCTTCGTTCATGGCTTCTGCATACACAGCCGCATCTACAAACTCCGGACGGCGCGACTGGAAATTAATCACATGGTCGTAAGAGAAGTTGATTTCACTGCTGTTGTACTTGCCTCGCTTCGTAGTAATCAGGATGGCACCGTTGATAGCTTTATATCCATACAAAGCTACGGCAGCCGCATCTTTCAATACAGATACAGAAGCCACTTCTTCCGGCGATACCAGACTCATGTCGCGCTCCAGACCGTCTACCAACACCAGCGGAGAACTGCTGGAAAGGCTCTGCAATCCGCGAATGTAGAAAGTAGGGTCGGTGCTGGAATAATTGCCGGCATTCTGCAGGGTCATCAAGCCCACTCCTTGTCCAAACAACGTATTGGAAATGTTTTTAGAAGTCCGGTTACTGAACTCCTCATTGTTTACGGTAGAAATGGAAGCCGTGGATTCATGGCGGGAAAAGAGGCGTTGCACGCCTACATCCACCGTAGCTGAATCCTGGGCCAGTTTTCCGTTATCATTTATGTTTTGGGCGACCGACGGCATACCGAAAGCTGCCATCAGAGCCAATACCCATAGTTTATTATTTTTCATATCAGTGTACTAATGTCTATTATACTCATGTTCACATTACCAACCGGGATTCTGAACCAGTCCATATCCCTTATTGACTTCTGTCTGCGGGAAAGGTGACAAATACCATTTGGGATCAAATCCACGGGTCCACCATACACGCTCGCGGTTGTGAAGTCTGAACTTTTCATATTCAAACTCAGAGGGCTGAACGGCACCTTTGTTTTTACCATTTTCATCGGTACCTTCTCTCCAGGGTTTCTCCAGACGCGAACCGTCGGCAGCCAGACGATAAATCAACAGACCGTGCAACGGAGTTTCAAAGCGGTCGGCGCGTTTGTAGCGAATCAGGTCGAAGTAACGGCTGTCTTCCAGTCCCAATTCACAGGCACGTTCGCGCAAAATTTCTTCCAGCAATACCTCCTTGTTGGCGGCAGCTTCCGGACAGAACGTTTCCAATTTGCCCAAGCCTACACGAGCGCGGACTTTGTTCACCCACTCCAGTGCAAGCGAGAAATTGTTTTCTGCTTGCAGCAATGCTTCGGCATAAGTCAGATAAAGGTCGGACAGACGCAACGCTACCCAATGGATGGGCTGACGCTGGTAGTCGCTGGCGCTGAGGTAGTATTTCATATTTTCATAACCGGTGGCATAGCGTCCGTTTTCCAGTTTGGAATTGGTACCGGCATCCGAACCGCCTACCCACAATTCATAGCTATCACCGCTCATATTGGGTGAAGACCATCCCAAGTTTTCGGGTATGTTGTTCACAATCACCGATTCATACAGACGAGGGTCGCGCGTCAAATCGAAGTTCACCAATGACTGACCGTCGTCGGCCAGAGAGCCTTTGAGGAACATCTCATTCAGGCGGCCTTCTGATTCTGTTTCATCCCAATTAAACGGACGGCCGTCTTTCCAGGGGAACATTTCCACATACTCCTGGGTCGGGGTGTAAGAGTTACGTCCGTTATCGCACCAGGTACGCCAGATGTAGGTAGTAGAACCACCCGGCCGTTCGTATCCAGCCACGCGAACGGAATGCAATACCTCGGGACTATCCAGATTAATGTACCCCATTCGATAAGCATAACGATACTCGGTAGGTGTAGGGTTGTTGGATTCTGCATAGTTCAAGTCGTAGAAGCCTTTAGACTCAATGGCCTGGAAAAGGGTGCGGCAATGCTTCAGGCAAGTAGCCCACAACTCATCGCGCTTGCCGCCATACCACACCAGATGGTTCTGCTCGGCTTCACTGTGTCCGCCGGCATAGCCCTTGGTATCGTTGAACAGCGGAGAAGCGGCAAACTGCCATAACTTACAGCGCAAGGCCATGGCACCGGCCAGCGTCCAGTGACCGCTGTCGGAGGTAAAGTCAGCCCCTTGGTAAGCCCACTTCAAAGCACCGGAATTGATAGCCTCTTCCAGCAACTTATCCATGAAATTCACGGTTTCTTCTACCGTGGCACGCGGCAGATTGTAACTGCCTTCTGTACCGGTGAACGATGAAGTAACCAGCGGCAGACCGCCGTAATGGCGGAACATATCGAAATAACGGGCAGCAATCAGACACTTGGCCTCGGCCTTCATCTGTGCCTTTTCTTCCTCGCCCATACCGGGTACGCGGTCGATATTCTCCAGCAACAACCAGCACCAGCGAACCGTTTGCCACACCACTTCGCGCGTATAGCCGAAGATATCGCCACGTTTCCCATAGTTGGCCGTGTGCGTACCGCTGTAATAGCTGTTATAGATAGTGGTAGCCGAATAGTGCAGCTGCCAGCAATCGGTCAGCGCATCGAACTTACCCGTATAGGGGTTGGATGAATCGGGAAAATCATCCAAATCGGCATTTACATAAGGCAAGCCGTAATACTGACGGCTGTAGCAGGTAGCCAGGAACTGGCGGGTATAGATGGCACTGTTGAAGATGGTATCTTGTGTAGCCGTACCACCCGGAGCCTTTTCCAAAAAGCTGTTGCCGAACTTAATCTCGTCTACGCAAGAAGAAGTTCCCAGGCAGAGTGCTCCGCCCATCAGGGCACCGACCATCCATTTATATCTTTGTTTCATAACTGTAATCTGTCTTTAAATCTGTTTTAAAATCCTACTTTCAAACCCAAGGTATACGTCTTGGACAAGGGGTAAGACGGTGCATTGCTGGCTCTGGCCTCAGGGTCGCCCCACAAATACGGAGTGAAAGTCAGCAGGTTATAGCCACTCAATGACAACTGACACGTCTTCATACCCAACTTCTTCATCCAGGGGAACTGGAAGTTATAGGAGATGGTCAATGTCTTCAGACGCAAATACTTGGCATCCTGTTCATACAGCGTACAAGTGGCGTAGTTGTTGTCGGCATGGTCTTGCGTGGCACGAGGATATTTGGCACTCTGGGAAGGATTGTCTTCCGTCCAGGTGTTGTCCAGGTGATAGGCCAGCAAACCACCGGCATTGTTGCCGGCACTGGAAACGAACGGCCGGCGGAACACATCTGAAATCATACGGCTCACGTTCCAGGCACCGGTCCATTGGGTATTCACTTCCAGATTCTTCCAGGAGAAGCCCAGGTTCAGACCCACCATGTATTCCGGGTCGTCAGTATAGCCATAGTCACGGCTCATATCGTTGGAGTCGATTTTACGGTCACCGTTCAGGTCGACAAACACGGCATCACCGTTCTTCAAGGCCACAGAGTGTTCGGGGAACGGACGGTGGAAAGTCTGTTCATACAAGGCCGGTGTCTGCTCATCGTAGTAACGCCAGAACACGTATTGGCTGCGTGCGCCGATGCGGTGTCCTTTTTCATACAGGTAATTCCACAGTTGGGGAGCTTCGCGCTTCTCTACGATTTCATTCTGGTTATAAGAGAGGTTGGCACTTACCCAATAGCGGAAGTCATTGCCAATCTTGTCGTTCCATTTCATGGAGAGTTCCCAACCCCAGTTGTTTACCTCACCCATATTGGAATAAGGCTGGGCAAAACCCAGGATGCCGGGTGCCATGCCGTCTTGCAGCAGAATGTCCCAACGGTTTTCGCGGTAATACTCTACGGTGGCCGACAGACGATCGTCCAGGAAGTTGATGTCGATACCATAGTTCTGCTTGAAGGCCTTTTCCCAAGTCACCGAAGCATTGTTGATGGCTTTCTCATGGGCACCCTTGCTGATGGTAGATACCGTACCGCCCGCACCGAAGATGTAACCGTAACTGGAGTCTACTCTGTTGTTGCCATAACCGGAGTTGCTTACGCCGCCGTCGCTGTTGGGCACATACGGATTGGCGGTATACATAAAGCGGCTTCCGCCGATTTTGTCGTTACCCACCAGACCGAAAGAGGCACGCAGTTTTAGGAAGGTAACCCACGGTTTCAGCGGTTTGAACCAGCTTTCCTCACTCATCACCCAGCCCACTGATGCAGCCGGGAACAAGGCGAAGCGTTTGTCGGGGGCAAAGTTTTCGGAACCGTTATAACCCATGTTGGCCTCTACCAGGTAGCGGTTCTTCCAGTCATACGTCACACGGCCCACCAAACCCACGTAGCCACGGGGAATATCGGAATACGTGCTGGGGTAATACTCCTTAGACTGGTTATAGAGCAGCAAGGCACCCACCGTGTGGTCGCCAAACGTGCGGTTATAGTTCAAGCCGGCTTCCATGTACCAGTTACGGGCTTTTCCGCGAGATACGCTGTAGCTTACGTTGGTATATTTGCTGCCGTCTATCGGACGCAAGCCTACACTACCATCATCCTGCAGCACAGGAGTATAGGTTATATCCGTACCGCCCGATAAAGTCTTATAGACCGAGAACGAGCTGTTATAAGACCCTTTAATCTTGAACGAAAGTCCCTTCGTGATGAAGTCCAGCTTCTGGCTCAAGATAAGGTCGGCATTCAGCGAGTTGTTGTTGTTATGCCTTGCACCGCCACCGTAATAGGTAAAAGGGTCGGTATCGCCCACAAACGGCAGGTTCAAACCGTCGGACTGTGCTTCCGTGGTGCTGTACACCAGTTTGTTATCGATAAATCCGGCACTTCTGAACGGAGTGGCGTAATAGATGTTTCTAATCAGACCGCTGGATTTCTGACTTGTCTTAGGACTTTGAGAAGTATTGACATTACCGGCCACGTTCAATGAAAGCGTAGTGGTCTTGGTCACATCAATATCCAAGTTACTGCGGTAGTTGAAACGGTTGTACTGATAGCTGCTCTTATAAGGAAGGTTGAATTCATTGAACAGACCTCCCTGGGTATAGGCACCGGCCGAAATGAAGTAACGTACCTTCTCTGTACCACCGGATATATTCAAGTTGTGCTGTGTCTGCAGGGTGGCATCCCCCAAGATATAATCCACCCAGTCGTGACTGGGGAAACGGATGGGGTCGGAACCGTCCTTGAATTTCTGTACCACCCTATCGTCGAATTCCGGAGTCTTACCATCATTGCGCTTCATCTGGTTATGAAACATGGCATACTCGTAAGAATTGGCAGTCTCAATCATCTTGGTAGGCATCTGTACAGAAGCCGATGTGGTGAACGAAATATGTGCCTTGCCTTCCTGGCCACGCTTGGTAGTAATCAGGATAACACCGTTGGCACCCCGCACACCGAATACAGCCGTAGCCGAAGCATCTTTCAAGATAGAGATAGACTCGATTTCGTTCGGGTCAATATCATTCATGCTGCGCTCCACACCGTCTACCTGCACCAGCGGCTTGGCATCACCCCAAGTGGCCTTACCGCGGATATAGATTTCGGCGGCATCGGCACCCGGCTCACCGGATGTCTGTACCGTGGTCAGACCGGCCATCTGACCTCCCAGCACATTCGATACAGAACCGATGGAAGTACGGGTCAACGCTTCATTCTTCACACTGGCCACTGCACCGGTCATCGTTACTTTCTTCTGCACACCATAGGCCACGATTTCCACTTCCTGCAGAAGGGTGGCATCTTCCTGCAGAACTACTTTCATATTGTTTTTGGCTGTCACCACCTGATCGGCGTATCCAATGAAAGACACCTTCAGTTTCGCTCCAGCCTTGGCATTCAGTTTAAACACACCGTCTATATCGGTGATGGTACCTATTGTGGTACCCTCTACCAATACATTGGCACCAATTACCGGCTCGCCTGTTTCATCTACCACTACTCCCTTGATGATACCCTGCTGCTGCACCGTTTCAACGGCTGCCACTGCCTGGCTCTGGCCATTGAAGGCAGGTACCATAGAAAAAGAGAGAAACAGCACGGCTGGCAATGTGACTCCTTTTATAAAATTTCTCTTATTCATATTGTTAGTTTTTCATGTATAAGTAATAGAATGAGACTTATACTACCTACTGATTAAAATGCGAGCATCATACGGAAATAGCCGGCTCTGGAACCACGTTCACAAATAATGGTATAACGTCCACCATCCATACCGTGTGTCCACTGGAACGTAGCAGAACGCTGTGTGCTGCTCCAAAAATGATTAGTAAGAGCATTAGCGTCTACAGAAGTCATTTCATCGCCCGAAACTTTCAACAAATTAGGATTGATAACGCCCAATGCCTTGGCCACAGTATCCCAGCACATGATAGAAGGCAGATACCAAGGAGTGGTAACAGCCGGTACAGGTACTTCTTCACGATAAGCCATGATATGCTTATAGGCCCAGTCGCAAGTAGCCGGCTGGCCCATGCCTTCATAACACATGGTCAGCAGTTGTGTATTGTTATAACCCATCAATGCAGGGAATACTTTAGACGCATCATTCTTATTGGCATCGCGTTCCGTATTACAGCCCACAAACTTGTCCATCCAAGCTTCTTCTTTCGTAAACCAATCTGAATAATTTCCCTCCTTACCCGAGTGGAACATATGCGTAGCATAACCCTCCACTACGGAGTTTTTCAATGACAATACCAATCCGTGTACACAAGCCGGATAATCGCGACGCAAGGCATCATTGGCTTCGGTATTGTTACCTGGATGCGTAACCGAGGGCTGAGGATTGCCTACATGGCATACAATACCGATGGCATTTTCCGGGGCTGTTTCGGCATCTTTAGACACCAGCTTGCCGTCGGCACAGAAATAGTCGCCCACCTGCAAAGCGTGTTCTATCTTGCTTTCATCCTTGATAGTGTACAGCTTGGCCGTTCCCGATTCCAGCGTACCTTTGGCTTCGTATTCCATTTCACCTACTCCGGTGTATGTACCCTTAATGGTGAATTCCTTGTTCGGATTTACCAGGAAGCGGTAGGTATCGGTAGATTCCTGATAGTAGGCAGTGGCAGCGGCATTGTTCAGCGTAAAGGAACCGGCCTTTAGCGGCAACTGATAATCGGCCACTTCCACATTGGTAAAGTGATACGTCAGTTTCGGCATCTTTACCACAGCCAATGCCATTTCGTGTTTCATGTCGAAAGCTATCTGTCCTTTCAGACGGTCGCCTTTCACAGTACCCACACTGGTCATCAAGTCGTACTTGGTATAGTCGCCTTCTCCCTGATTAGCACCCACCGTCCACTTAGCCACGTAAGCTTCAAAAGGCTTGGCACTGGTAGCATCGAACTGTACATTCTTGTTGTAGGGATAATAAGCATAGAACTGCATTTTCTGGAACTGAGAACCCTTGTATTCGATGGGGTCGCCGTCGTCGGTCAGTTCCCACACACCATCCTGCAGGGTGAACTTGCGGTTATTGATGTCAGAAACCACCGCATCGCCACGCACGGCAAAGATACCGATTTCGTCACCGTTGGTAAAGCGGGTGGCATAGCCCGATTCCACCGCACGGGTAGCACCGTCGGCATGGGTAAAACCTTCATCGGTTACACTGATCTGGAATCCTTTCAGAGCATCCTGGTTGTCCAAGGCTGCTTCCTCATCCTGAGAACAAGAAGCCAGCAATGCGGCTCCGGCCAGGAAGAACATGGATATATAGTTATTCACTTTCATAAAAATTCTGTTTTTAATATTAGCAATCAATCTGTATAAAAATTAGCCTTTTATTTACCTGCCGGTTTCGGGGTAATGGTCTCTTCGGTAATGTTCCAGTCGGGATTACCTACATCGGTTCCGGTATCGGCCAAGCCCGGGTCGGACGTCATGGGGTCGTTATCCTGGTTGTTCCAGCCGTTAATCTGGGTTTCTTCTGTAATAGTCAGCTGATATTTGTTATCGGTATACTTATTGGCTTTGATGATGTAATTATAAGAATAGCCGGATTTCAATTCAGTGAGGTTGGCAAATTCTGCTTCATACAAGTAACCGTTCATGCGAGCCTGGATGGTTACCTTATCCTGCACCTGCTGAGGCAGCAGAATAGCCTGGATGGTGTAGTTGTCGGCCTCGCCCACATTTTCCCACAAGATATCGTCCTCGGCAGTCACCGGTTCTTCGCTTACGGTAGTTTCTCCGGTAGCAGGATTAAAGGTACCCTGATTCTTCACACCAATCAGGTAGCAGGTAATGTCGTTCAGTTCTACCCCCTCGCCTGCCTGGAACTGGATTTTAATGCGGCTCATCACATGATTGAAAGCCAGCTTTACATTGGGATTCTGTGAAGTGGCCTTGCCCGTGGCATACAGATAATCTATCTGCGCGCGGTCTTTGGCAGTGGCCTGGAACGGACTGGCTGTAGATACCTCTACCGGCGACAACTCTTCGCCGGAATTTCCCCGGAACGGAGCATAAGCCACTACATCGTACTCGGCTGAGCCCAATACCCAGATCTCTCTAAGGGTGCCTTCCTTAGCTTCAAAACTACCTTCTCCTTTATAAAGGTAATTCACATTCGTCTGATTGTCTCCGCAAGTGATACCTACTGAATCACCCACTTCCCAAGCAGTTTCCGTGGCACGAGTCAAAAGCTCGCTACTCTCATGATTGTTAATCACTGCACTGAAAGAAACCTTCGCTCCGGCATCACCCTCAAATTTGATGTCAGACTCTTTCAGTTCATTGCTACATCCTGCCAACAATAATAAGGCAACTGCAGCGGTTACATAGTTCTTTTTCATACCATGTCTTTTAAAGTTAAACGTACATTTATTTTTAGTTTGGATAATTCATTCAACCACAAAACGACAAAGCCGGAATCATACTCTGTTCCGGCATCACTGATAAAAAAAATAAGTTGTTTTCCATCACGTATTTCATTTTTCTGGTTACACAAAAAACTGCATACAGGGAACCTTTCTCCGCCCGATTCCCTTATTAATTATTTGGCAAATATAATAACAGGTGTTAAAAAAGCGCCTAAAATATCGTACACAAACATGGAAAAACTAACACCTTGCACGAAATTCCATTTATTTTTCCCTTTTTACAGCCTGCCAGAGGGGTCGGAAACGCATCTGAAAGGCAATAGAAGCGCAACAGCTCGGTATGAGATTAGGAGAGGGTGCCTTAAAGGCGGAATACCAACACGCCTGCCGTAGGTATCTTAGGAGTGCCTATCAGCACTTGGGCACCTTTGGGCAAAGAGAAAGTATAAGGCGAGTCGCCGTAGTTCAGCACAATGCCTAGGCCGTTGCGATACTCCAAAGTCACCCCATAGGGCAAATCCATTACCGGGATGTTCCATTCGGCATATAGCCTTTTCAGTAAATCTTTTTCAAAGTCCCCTTCGCGGCTGTCCACTCCTACATACGTTATGGTGCCTTGCCCCAAGCGGCGGAAAGTGACTGCCGGTGCCCCTTCATAGAACTCATCGGTATAGGTGGCCCACACCTGAGCATCGGAAGCCGGTTTCAGCACTTCTCCCCACGTGTTCCAGATATAGGTCTTATCTTTCATCACCATCTTTCCCGGATTTTCGGGCAGCAGCAGGTCATAAAAGTCCAGGGCATTGCCTGTGAGCGGGGCCAGCATAGCCCCGAAAGGAATTTCCGGCAACCGCCCGTAACGGTCTTTCTGGGCCGTGCGGCAGGTCAATACCAGATTCCCCCCCTGCTTTACATAAGCTATCCAGCGATTTACCAATGCAGAATCGGCCATCTGATAAGCCGGAGCTATCACCACAGGATAATCAGAGAAGTTTTTAGATTCGGATATAAAGTCGACCGGAGCCCCGAACGATTTCAACGCACGGTAATACTTCTCAATATGCCCCAAGGTGTTCCAGGTATGGTTTTGCTTCTGCCGTTCGATGCTCCAGCTATTCTCGTGATTGAAGAGAATGGCCGTACGGCGCGCCTTATAGTCGGCCGGTTTATGTTCGCGCGGTGCCGACAGCGAACGTAAAGCACGAATTTCTTCCATAAAGGTCGCAAATTCCCGTCCGCCGGGAGTCACCGTCACCCCGTCGGTGCCCACAATGCCGTAATGATACTGTTCGGTGCCATACAGAGGCTGTCTGAACCGATACGTGCAGATAAAATCACTGCCACCTGCAAACACACTCCACAGCCACAGACGCACCGCACCGGGAAGCGGCTGAGGATTGATGCTTCCCCAGTTTACCTGTCCGGGCTGAAGCTCCATAACCCCGTAACTGCCCTGAATGGGACGGAAGAAATCATTAGCCCAAGCTATGCGCAAGGGATTGCCCACCCGGTAGCCCCTGCGGCCAATTCCTTCGTTGTCGCCATACACCATATAGCGCGTATAGCTCTGGAAATCCATGGAAGGGCTGCCGCCGATATGTCCCTCTTCATAGTTAGGGATATAATTGGTAGTTACCCATTGATTCACGGCATATTTCTTAATCAGCTTGCACTGTTCATCCAGAAATTCATTGGTCTGCGAGGCTGCAAAACGCCGGTAATCCAATATCTGATGATGGTTCATAAACATTTGCGCCCGCTTGGGAAGGGTGATTTCATCAAACGAAGCATATACCTCGCTCCAGAAAGAAGTGCCCCAGGCCTCGTTCAGCAGACGGATGTTGCCGGTATACTTCCTCCGAAGAAAATCGCGGAATCCCTGTTGGGCAGCAGCATTATAGTCGAACTGCACGGCAGGCTCGTTATCAAGCTGCCAGCCGATGATGCGGGGGTCATTGCCATAATGCTTGGCCAGTTGCTCTATCATGCGGTATGACAACTTACGGTAGAGCGGCGATGAAAAAGAAGCGTGTTGGCGTGCGCCGTGATCCAATACCGTGCCATCTTCGTTTTTCAACAAGATTTCCGGATATTTACGGCTCAGCCACACAGGGGGTGTGGCCGTAGAAGTACACATAATCACCTTTAAATCATACTTGGCTGCCAGTTCCACCGCCCTATCCAGCCAGGAGAAATCATAACGGCCTTCTTCGGGTTCCAACTGTGCCCAAGCGAATTCTGCAAAATGGGTAAACTCAAAGCCCATTTCGCGCATCTTGCGGAAATCCCGTTCCCATTGGCTCTCATCCCAATGTTCGGGATAATAATAAGCTCCTGTCACGGTCAGGTCGCGGTCGGCAAACCAGGCGTTTCTCTTCAAGCCCTCTACTACCGAAGCGTCTACCTGAAAAGCGGTGCCGTGACGGATGCCCTGCGGAAAAGATACTTTATCGGAAATATCCTCCCAGGTCTGTCCATGGTCTAGCGAGCGCACCGCTCCATAGCGATGGTCGCGATACTTATCAAAATACACATACAGCGTGTCGCCCACAAAAAGCGGTGCGGGTCCCTCGGCCCAATACTTTCCGGTAATGGGTGCAGACACCTGGGTAGGGAATCCCTGCGAGAGCTTCTTTACGCGCGTCACCCGCAAGTTTTTCTCTGGCGGATTGGAGTTCTCGTTTTTCAGCACCATAATCAGGTCTTTATGCTTGGGGTCTTTCACAATGGCTGCATCGATGACGCTGAAATCGGGATTAAAGAACATCCCGGTGTCCGAGAACGTCTGAAAATCTTTCGTAGTGACATAATAGATGCGGTGGTTCAGCCCTTTTTCGCTGGGGCTGGTGGGTACTTCCTTGTGCCGCCCCGGAATGGTAGTGGCCCAAAAGATGTAAAAGGTACGGGATGCTTCGTCGTAAAAGAGTTCTGGTGCCCAGCAGTTATGGGCCTGCGGTTCGTGCATCATCACCGGAATGGCACGCTGTTCGCTCCAGTTCACCAAATCGCGCGACGAGGCATAGCCTATGATGCGGTCGGTCCAACTAGAAGTCCACACCATGTGGAATGTACCATCCGGTCCCTGACAGATACTGGGATCGCGCATTAGTTTATCTTTGCCTATTATTGGAGTAAGAAAAGAGGCACCGTCCCTCAAGGGTTTCCAATTCAAACCATCATAACTATATGCCAAATGAAGCCCATCTGTGCTGTTGCCTACAAAATACGAGAATAAATATGCCTTGCTTGTGGCCATAGACATCAGAGAAGAAAGGCAAAAAAACAGTGTTACAAATAAGTTTTTCATAATGATCAGTCAAGATTATAAATCAATTTATGCAAATGTATGTATTCAATTTTGATGACACAAGGAAAGAAGCATGGAGAATCTGACTAATGCATGGAGTTTTGTACGGAAACTACAGTAGAAACCATCTGTGAATACGATATTCTAGGGAAGTGTACTGAATTCTATTTATTAAATATAGGAGAATGGCTAATTTAGCAACCAATTAAATTATAGAATAATCACTTATAACCTAATTGACACATGAATGTACATTCAATAAAAAATGCCATCATCAGTTTGATGCTTATAGGAACTGCAACTGCCGTTAACTGTCAGGAGTCTCCATCTAAGACATACTGCCTAACAGACGCACCGAGATACAGCGAAGAGTCGGGCTATGGATATGACCTTACAGCAACGCCTCAGAAAGGTGATAAAAGACCGTTCTTCTTCTCCGTAAAGGTGCCCGATGGCAACTATAAAGTAACCGTATGCATAGGAGACAAGAAGAAAGCGGGCATCACCACAGTGAGGGGGGAGTCACGCCGTCTGTTCGTGCAACGGCTACATACCAAAAAAGGAGAGTTCATTGAACAGTCTTTTCTGGTGAACAAACGGAACCCTCAAATTTCCGCCACTGAATCCGTACATATCAAGCCCCGGGAAAAGTCCAAACTCAATTGGGACAACAAACTGACGCTGGAGTTCAACGGAGAAGCTCCGGTATGCAAAAGCATCCGCATAGAACCGGCAGATACATCGGCGATAACCGTATTCTTATGTGGAAACAGTACGGTGGTAGACCAAGACAATGAGCCTTGGGCTAGTTGGGGGCAGATGATTCCCTATTTCTTCAACGAGCAGGTTTGCATAGCCAATTATGCAGAATCCGGCGAATCGGCCAATACGTTCATTGCTGCGAAACGTCTGAAAAAAGCATTGACGCAAATCAAGAAAGGAGACTACCTGTTTATGGAATTCGGACACAATGACCAGAAGCAGAAAGGTCCCGGAAAAGGTGCCTACTACTCTTTTTTAACCAGTCTGAAAACTTTTATAGACGAAGCGAGAATGCGGGGAGCATTTCCGGTATTGGTTACTCCCACCCAACGAAGAAGTTTCGATGAAAACGGTCGTATACGCGATACTCATGAAGACTATCCCGAGGCTATGAGATGGCTGGCTGCCAAAGAGAATGTGCCTTTGATAGACTTGAATGAAATGACGCGCACCCTCTATGAGGCACTAGGCAAGGAAACTTCGAAAAAAGCATTCGTACACTACCCTGCGGGTACCTATCCCGGACAGGTCAAGGCGTTTGCAGACAATACACACTTCAACCCTTATGGTGCCTATCAGATAGCACAATGTGTCTTGGAAGGCATAAAAAAAGCTGTACCCGAATTGGCCAGTTACCTGAAAACAATCGTAACGTATGACCCTGCACATCCGGACGATGTGAACACATTCCGATGGGATGAGTCACCCTTTACGGAAATAGAAAAGCCGGACGGTAATTAATGATGCATGAAGTAATTTCTAAAAGATTTAAGATGAAACTTTACAGGATAGCCACTATGCTGCTTACCGGTATGACGCTATGGGCTTGCAACACAGAGAAGCAAAACTCCAAGCCGGTGTTTGATTGGGGAAAAGCCACCCAACAGCCCGATATTTCCTGGGCCGACAGTGTGGGAAGCCGGCAGATGACACAGGCAGGAACGGTGGTAAGTGCCAATGACTTCGGGGCTGTGGCAGACAGCATGGTAATCAGCACAGAAGGGATACAAAAAGCCATAGACTACTGCCATGAAACAGGGGGAGGAATGGTAACACTGAAACCGGGCTGTTATCAGACAGGAGCCTTGTTCTTAAAGAGCAATGTCCACCTGAAAATCGACCGGGGAGTGACGCTGCTGGCCAGCACGGATATGCACGAGTACCCGGAATTCCATTCCAGAATAGCCGGTATAGAAATGGTGTGGCCGGCTGCCGTCATCAATATCATCCATGAAAAAAATACATCAGTCAGCGGCGAAGGCACATTGGACTGCCGCGGAAACGGACATTGGGACAGGTACTGGAAAATGCGAAAAGAATACGAGGCCAAAGGACTGCGATGGATTGTGGATTATGACTGCAAACGCGTGCGCGGCATCTTGGTGCAAGGAAGTTCAGATGTTACTCTGGAAGGATTCACCCTGCTCCGTACCGGCTTTTGGGCTTGCCAAGTACTCTACTCACAGCACTGCACCCTGCGCAGTATAATCATCAACAATAATTTGGGTGGCCATGGCCCCAGCACAGACGGGATTGACATAGATTCGTCGCGCAATATTCTTATAGAATACTGCAACATAGACTGCAACGACGACAACATCTGCCTGAAAGCCGGACGGGATGCCGACGGCCTGCGGGTGAACCGCCCTACAGAGAATGTGGTGATACGCCACTGCATAGCACGGAAAGGTGCCGGGCTTATTACCTGCGGCAGCGAAACATCGGGCTGCATACGAAACGTACTGGGGCATGACCTAGAAGCGCATGGCACCGCTTCTGTATTGAGACTGAAAAGCGCACTGACCAGAGGAGGCGTCATAGAAAACATCTATATGAACCGCATCCGAGCATACCACGTGGGAAGTGTACTGACAGCCGACTTGAACTGGAACCCGGCCTACAGCTACAGCCAATTACCGGAAGAATATAACAACCGGGAAATTCCTGCGCATTGGAAAGCTATGCTGACTCCTGTGAAACCCGCAGAAAAGGGGTATCCGCATTTCAGAAACGTCTACCTGTCGCATATAAAAGCAAGCAACGTACAAAAATTTGTGGCAGCATCGGGATGGAACGATGCATTGCGACTGGAAAATTTCTATCTTTACAACATTAAAGCGCAAACCGGACAGGCCGGTAAAATAATGTATGCAAAGAACTTCCATGCATCGAACATACGGTTAAATGTAAGCAACAAGGATTCTGTCCTGCTGAACCATAATGAACAATGTAATATTAAAATAGAATATGCTGAAACGAATATTCATACTGACCCTGCTGGGAATGCTGTGCGCTAATGTGCCTGCACAGCACTTGACACCGCCGGCAGGAACATTCAGACTGGGCATTGCCCAAGGCACGGAAAGCCATTGGCTGAAAGAGGGAGAAAAAATCAAAGGGATGGAATTGGAATGGAAATTCCTGCCCCACTCCCGCGGATTTATTTTAAAAGTCGCTACAGACGCATCGGTACAGGCCGATGCAGTATATTGGAGCTTTGGAGACTGCCAGCCGGATGCCGACATCAATGTATTCAGCATAGAAGGCAAAGCATTCACCTGTTACTATGGGGAAAGCATGAAACTGAGAACCGTGCAGGCCATTACCCCCTCTGAGGATATACGCCTGAGCGACGGTACCCAGGCCTACACACCGCTGGCCTTATATGTTTCGGGCAAAAAAACACGCCACCCGGTGCTGGCCGGACGTTGTGCCCTCGATGCGCATACCCCGCTGTACTTCTGCTTCTATGAACAAAACAAACAGGCAGACTATAACTATTATATGCTGCCGGAACTCTTTAACCAAACAGACAAGCAATGAAACAGACCTATTTGATAGCATACCTTTTACTGGCAGGATATATCCAAGCCTTTGCTGCCCTTTATAACGTGAAAGACTTCGGTGCCAAGGCGGATGGAACCACAATTGACTCGCCGGCCATCAATCAGGCTATAGAAGAGGCTAGCCGGCAGGGAGGCGGCACCGTGGTGCTGCCGGCAGGCGACTATGCGTGCTATTCCATCCGACTGAAAAGCAATATTCACCTCTATCTAGAACCAGGGGCACGCATCATAGCTGCCTTTCCGCTGAAAGACAGCGGATATGACCTGGCTGAACCCAACGAGCATAACGCTTATCAGGACTTCGGGCACAGCCATTGGAAGAATTCGCTGATTTGGGGTATAGGATTGGAGAATATCGCCATTAGCGGTTACGGCATGATTTACGGGAAAGGACTGACCAGGGAAGAAAGCCGCCTACCGGGGGTAGGGAACAAAGCTATCAGCCTGAAAAACTGCAAGAACGTAACCATCCGGGATATCTCCATGCTGCGCTGCGGACACTTTGCCGTGCTAGCTACCGGAGTGGACCACCTGACTCTACACAACCTGAAAGTAGATACCAACCGGGACGGATTTGATATTGACTGCTGCAGAAATGTACGTATCAGTCAATGTTCGGTAAACTCTCCTTGGGATGATGCCATCGTACTGAAAGCCTCGTATGCACTGGGAAAATTTCAAGATACCGAAAATGTGACCATCAGCGACTGTTATGTAAGCGGATTCGACCAAGGAAGCATGATGGACGGTACCTGGCAACTGGATGAACCGCAAGCACCCGACCACGGCTACCGCACCGGACGCATCAAATTCGGCACGGAAAGCAGCGGCGGATTCAAAAATATCAGTATCACTAACTGTATCTTTGAACATTGCCGGGGACTGGCACTGGAAACGGTGGATGGAGGAAAATTAGAAGATGTGGTAATCAGCAACATCACCATGAGGAACATCGTAAACTCTCCCATCTTTCTAAGATTGGGGGCACGGCTGCGCAGCCCTCAGGGAACAACCGCGGGAAGCATGAAACGTATTCTTATCAGCAACGTCAATGTATGGAATGCCGACAGCCGGTACGCCTCTATCATCAGCGGCATTCCCGGTGCCTGCATAGAAGATGTTACTTTCAAAAACATCCACCTGTATTACAAAGGCGGCTACCGCAACGAAGGAGCCGTACAAATGCCTCCGGAACAAGAAAAAACCTATCCGGAACCGTGGATGTTCGGCACGATACCCGCCAAAGGATTCTTTATACGCCATGCACGAAACATTACCTTCGACGGAGTGACATTTCATTTTGAAAAACCGGACGACAGACCTTTGTTTGTAACCGACGATACGCAACATATAACTTTTTATCATACACCTGAAAAATAATGAAAAAGAAACAATGGATACTGCTGGGATTACTGGCAGCAGCAGGAAACCTGCAAGCTCAACAATGGCCGGCCGTCTCTGCAGAAGCACGGCCCGGAAGCCGCTGGTGGTGGCTGGGAAGTGCCGTAGATAAAGAAAACCTGAGTTATAACCTGGAAGAATATGCAAGGGCTGGACTGGGGGCTCTGGAAATCACTCCCATCTATGGCGTACAGGGGAACGATGCCAATGAAATTCCTTTTCTGTCATCGAAATGGATGGAAATGCTGGCGCACACAGAAGCGGAAGGCCAACGAACCGGCATAGAAATTGATATGAATGCAGGTACCGGATGGCCCTTCGGCGGACCTCACATCGCATTGGAAGATGCGGCCTGCAAAGCTATTTTTCAGACATATGAACTAGAAGGGGGAAAGGAAGTATGTACGGACATCGCCGTAAAAAATGCCAAGGAAGCTCCCTATGCGTCCTTACACTGTGTTATGGCTTATAGCAAACAAGGGAAAAGCATCCGACTGACTTCGCATGTGAAGGAAGGAATACTGACCTGGCAGGCACCGGCAGGAACATGGAAGGTGGTGGCACTGTACCTGGGAAAAACCCGCCAAAAGGTGAAACGGGCTGCACCGGGAGGAGAAGGGTATGTAATCGACCATTTTTCGCCCCAGGCGGTAAAGAAATATCTTTCGCGTTTTGATGAGGCATTCAAGAAGAACCGCACTTCTTACCCTCATACTTTCTTTAATGATTCTTATGAAGTATATCAGGCGGATTGGACACCCAACCTGTTGAAAGAATTTGCACAAAGAAGGGGGTATAGACTGGAAGACCATTTCCCGGAATTCTTAGATGACACCCGGCCGGAAACCACTCGACGCATCGTGTCTGACTACCGGGAAACCATCGGGGAACTGCTGCTGCAAAACTTTACCCGACAATGGACCGACTGGGCTCACCGCAACGGCAGCATTACCCGCAACCAGGCACACGGCTCGCCCGGCAACCTGATCGACATCTATGCAGCGGTAGACATACCCGAATGCGAAGGATTCGGATTGTCGCAGTTTCACATCAACGGACTGCGACAAGACTCACTGACCCGGAAGAACGATTCCGACTTGTCTATGCTGAAATATGCCTCATCGGCAGCGCACATTGCAGGAAAGCCGTACACTTCATCGGAAACCTTCACCTGGCTGACAGACCATTTCCGCACTTCCCTGTCGCAATGCAAACCTGATATGGACTTGATGTTCGTATCGGGAGTAAACCATATGTTCTTTCATGGCACTCCTTATTCGCCTAAAGAAGCTGCCTGGCCGGGATGGATGTTCTATGCCTCTGTCAATATGAATCCCACCAACAGCATTTGGCAAGATGCACCCGCTTTCTTCCAATACATTACACGCTGCCAAAGTTTCTTGCAAATGGGACAGCCGGACAATGACTTCCTTATCTACCTGCCTATGTATGATATGTGGAACGAGCAGCCCGGCAGACTGCTACTGTTCACCATTCACCACATGGATAAACTGGCACCCAAATTCATCAGTGCCATCCATAAAATCAGCAGCAGCGGATATGACGGCGACTATATTTCCGATGAGTTTATCCGGGGCACTCGCTTTGAAAACGACCATATCGTAACCTCAGGCGGTGCGCACTACAAGGCTCTGATAGTTCCTGCCACCCACCTGATGCCCGCCGATGTGCTGGAACATCTAGTGAAACTTACCAAACAAGGGGCAACCGTTGTATTTCTAGAGAACTATCCCGAAGATGTACCCGGCTACGGACAGTTGAAGCAAAAACAAAAACACTACCAACAAATCAGGAAGCAACTACCCGAAGTGACCTTTGACAAGACAATGGTGAATACCCTGGGAAAAGGGAAAATCATTACCGGAACCGACTATGCGCAAACATTGGCCCAATGCCACATACCCGCAGAAGAAATGAAAACTAGCTTCGGACTACAGGCCATACGCAGAGTAAATGACAACGGACACCATTACTTCATTTCTTCGCTACAAGCAAAAGACGTGGAGGGCTGGATAACCTTGGGAAGAACTGCCGAAACAGCAGCACTATTCAACCCCATGAACGGCGAATGCGGAGAGGCTAAAGTACGGAAACATCAGGGGAAAACACAGGTATATCTACAACTAAAATCGGGCGAGTCTATCATCTTGCAAACTTATAAACAGCCATTAAAAGACAGCAAACCGTGGAGGTATAAAAAAGAACAGCCCATCAGTCTGCAACTGGAACATGGATGGAAACTGCACTTTGCACAAAGCGAACCTGCCATCGAAGATACTTTTTGCATTGACAGAACAATACCTTGGAACACAATTCCACACCAAGCTACCACCGTAAATATGGGAACCGGCATCTATACAGTGGAAGTAGACCTGCCTGAAATTCCTGCCGATGACTGGGTACTGGATTTAGGAGATGTGCGCGAAAGTGCCCGCGTACATATCAACGGACAAGATGTCGGCTGCGCATGGGCTGTACCCTTCAGACTCAGCGTAGGACAATACCTGAAACCAGGGAAAAATACCATCGCAATAGCAGTAACCAACCTGCCAGCCAACCGGATTTCCGAAATGGACAGGCAGGAAATAGTATGGAGAAAATTTAAAGAAATCAATATGGTAGATTTAAACTACCGCCCTGCACATTATGCGCATTGGACTCCCATGCCTGCTGGATTAAACAGCGTAGTACGACTGATTCCTATGAATTTCTTCTAACACAAATCCATCTAATAGCCCTTCTAAAAGCATTCTCCTTTCACACTGTTTATTAACCTGTGAAAGGAGAATGATATTTAACAATCTTTCCAACTTATAACGTCTTAAAAACTGTTTTAATATTATTCCTACTTTTGTTGAAAGTTATTTTAGGATTATCTGTTATGTTTTGAGAAGTATAACAAGGAACATTGCAGAAAAAGGCCAAAAACAAACTCTAAAAAAAACTACATAAAAAACTTTCTGAATAATAATTAAACTGTTTTTTTACTCAAGAGTAGAAGAAGCGTTTTCTGCCCATAGGTCAGTAGATATAGATAATACCTGCGATGATTTGAAATCATAGGTAAGCACTACAGGACCGTTTACTTCAGACTTAAGACGTATTTTGATACCCTTAGTCTGCTGGGGAATATCCAAATCTTTCAGACTGAAAGACACCGGACTAGGATAAGGATTATAGATATTAGAAACTTTATCATAATCATTATAGCGCAATTGTAAGTGCAAGTAATGGTCATCTCCCACTAAGTCTTCCTCTTTTTCCGGACGTACCAAACTGATGCGATGCTTTACACCATCAATCGGCAAATTCTGCTGAAACCATACGTTGAAGTATCCGCCACTGATGCCAGTACCGTTCTTCAACACACGCAAGGCATCATCGCCAAACTCTTCTTCTGTAGCTTCGGTAAGCACTTCCAAAGGTTTTGTCAGCACGTTTTGCAAATCCAAGATCTTACCTGCATGATCATAGTTACCATAGTTATCGGACAGTGGATTGAATGAGACAATTACCCGCTGACCGTCTACGGCTTCATACCATCCCAGATTCGTATTAACAGGCCACACTGTACCCCATGAATCACATTCTAAATAAAACGCATTGCCTGTGGTGCGCACCGTAGCCCACAAAGGAGGAGTGAAATCGCCTACTGAATATCCTTCATCGTCATCGCATGAAGTAAGAAACGGAAGTAGTACCATATACATCACCCACCAGAATCCATGTAATTTTCTCATAATCAAAGCCTCATTAGAAATTATAATTTTCTTTTTAATCACTGTACAAAAAAATACAGGAGTAATGCTTTTACTGCATCCCCTCCTGTATTTTTTAACAGAAATTCGTTGATTATCAGACTATTTTTGAAGCAACATTTGCATCTGACGAGCTGCCCGATGCGGTGCGCCTGCTTCTCCCAACTTGGCGGCCACCTCTTCATAACCCGAAAGCATACATCGGCGGTAATCCTCATCGTACAACAAAGCCTTCAACTCTTGCTGCATATGGTCTATCGTCATCAGATCAGCAACCAACTCACGCACTACTTCTCTGCCTGCTATCAGATTCACCAGTGAAATGTATTTCACTTGTAAAATGTGGCGCTTCAGAAAAGCGATAACCTTCCCGATAGGTGTGTGATAACAGACAGCCTGCGGAACTCGGAAAAGAGCGGTTTCCAAGGTGGCAGTACCCGAAGTTACCAATGCAGCTGTGGCATGAGATAACAAAGGGTAAGTTTGATTGTAAAGAATGGTCAGCCCAGATTGTCCCACATACTGTTTGTAGTAATCAGGAGAAATACCCGGAGCACCCGCCAATACCAGTTGATAATCCGTGAACGAAGAGGCTGCCTGAATCATCTTAGGCAGATTATCCTTAATCTCTTGCTTGCGGCTACCAGCCAGTAGCGCGATAATCGGCTTGCTGGAAAGTCCGTTGCGTTGCAAAAATGCCGCCTTGCTCTCGGTGTAGCAAGCGCGAAAAGCCGCCACCTCGTCTACCGTAGGATTGCCTACATAATGTATGGGATACTGATGCTTGCCCTCAAAAAAATCTACCTCAAACGGTAAAATAGAAAAGAGCTGATCTATATCACGCCGTATATTCTTGATGCGATATTCCTTCCACGCCCAGATCTTGGGAGAGATATAATAATATATCGGAATCTGTGTATGTGCATGCACATACTGAGCTATCTTTAGATTGAATCCGGGGTAATCTACTAAAATAAGGACATCAGGATGCCACGCCACAATGTCTTGCTTGCAGCGTTTCATATTGGCAAAGATGGTACGTAGATGAAGCAACACCGGTATAAAGCCCATATAAGCCAATTCTTTATAGTGCTTCACCAAGGTTCCTCCTACCGCTGCCATCAGATCGCCACCAAAAAAACGGAATTCGGCCCGTGGGTCTTCTTCCTTCAAGGCTGCCATCAGATGCGAAGCATGCAGGTCACCCGAAGCCTCTCCTACTATTAGATAATACTTCATCTACTTAAAACCAGGATTTTAATTCATCGATAAATCCATAAGCAGTTACGTCTACTGTAGTGGGGGTTATGGCCACATAGCCATTGGCCAATGCCCAATGATCGTTACTTTCATTGCCGGCATCAGTATCTACAAACTCTCCCGTGAGCCAATAATAATGAGCATCGCCTCTATGAGCAAAGTTTTCCCACTCATTGGTCCATTCTCCTCTGGCCTGCTGACAAATGCGTACCCCCTTCAAATCACGAGAATCGGGGAAATTAACATTGAGGCACGTCAACGGCGGAAGTCCTCTTTCTAACACTTGACGGGCAATGGCACGTACATAGGGGCCTGCAGCTTCGAAATTAGCATTGGGCTCGTGGCTGCAAAGAGAAAATCCGATAGAGGGAATTCCCTTCAAGCAACCTTCAATCACCACGCCCATAGTGCCGGAATAATGAACATTGGTGGCTGAATTGTCGCCATGATTGATACCTCCTACCACCAAGTCTGGCTTTCGGTCTAATACCGTGTGCAAAGCCAGTTTAACGCAATCAGTAGGTGTACCCGAACATTTATAGACAGTCAGTCCTACATCTTTACGTACTAGCTGATAATGAATAGGCTCCGTTACCGTGAGTGCGCAAGCTGTACCAGAGCGTGGAGCATCGGGGGCCATAACTACTATTTCGCCCAAAGGACGAAGAAACTTTATCAATTCGCTGATTCCTTTTGAGATAACTCCATCATCATTGGAAATCAGTATCAAAGGTCTTTGATTTTCCATATCTTTAGCTGTTTATGGACAGACTGTGTGTAAACCGTCTGCCTATTGATAGCACAAAAATAACGAAACTGGGCCATATATAATATAGATTAACCCGAAATATTGCATTTTTATCGTCATAACAGCCTTCTTTTCGTATCTTTGCACACAGATAACCATCTATTCATCATCGTTACTCATTTATGGATATAATTTTAATCATAGCAGGCATTCTATGCCTACTTACAGGACTTACGGGCTGCCTGCTGCCCATGCTACCCGGCCCTCCCTTAGCTTACTTGGGACTCATATTATTGCACTTCACCAGTGAAGTTGAATTTACAACTAATCAACTGGTTCTATGGCTATTGCTAGTGATTGCAGCACAAGTATTGGACTATCTGGTCCCTTTGTTGGGCAGCAAATACAGCGGCAGCAGTCGTTGGGGAACGCGTGGCTGCCTGGCAGGTACCCTCATGGGTCTCTTCTTCCTTCCGTGGGGCATTATACTGGGGCCATTTCTAGGAGCATTCATCGGTGAACTGCTCGGAGGAAACGATCATTCACAAGCCTTAAAATCAGGAGTAGGGTCAATAGTAGGCTTACTAGCAGGTACTGTGCTGAAATGTATACTCACAGGATATTTCATCTGGCAATTTTTCAAACCACTCTTCTGATACAAGCAAACAAGTCTGCATCTTATAAAAACTTAATCTTCTGCAAGTGAGGTTGCATGCAGGAGTACTATTCGATAGATTTATGTATCTTTGCTGTCGATAAATCAGAGATAAGGAAACAACCTGCGGAACCTGCTCACTGGAAGTTATTAACAAAACTAGTGACTTATCAACCGTTTTTGCATTCTTTCTCTTTTTTAATAGGCACTATACGAAATTATCACTTATTTCGCTGCCGATAAACAACTAGATTATGGGAAAAATTATTGCTTTGGCAAACCAAAAAGGTGGTGTAGGAAAAACAACGACTACGATTAACCTCGCAGCCTCACTAGCTACATTGGAAAAAAAAGTGCTAGTAGTAGACGCTGACCCCCAGGCTAATGCTTCTTCTGGATTAGGCGTAGACATCAAGCAAGCGGAATGTACTATCTACGAGTGTATTATAGACAAAATAGACGTACAAAAAGCCATTCATGACACAGAGATAGAAACCTTAAAAGTGATTTCTTCTCACATCAATCTGGTAGGTGCAGAGATAGAAATGCTCAATTTGACTAACCGGGAGAAAATCCTAAAAGAAGTATTGGCTCCGCTAAAAGATGAATTCGACTACATTCTGATAGACTGTTCTCCTTCGTTGGGATTGATTACCATCAATGCACTGACTGCAGCCGATTCTGTTATCATCCCTGTACAGGCAGAATACTTTGCATTGGAAGGTATCAGCAAACTACTGAATACCATTAAAATTATCAAATCAAAGCTGAACCCGAAACTGGAAATTGAAGGATTCTTGTTGACCATGTATGATTCTCGGTTGAGACAAGCCAACCAAATCTATGATGAAGTGAAGAGACATTTTCAGGAATTGGTGTTCAACACCGTTATTCAGCGTAACGTAAAATTAAGCGAAGCTCCCAGCTACGGACTGCCCACCATTCTATATGATGCAGAATCTACAGGAGCCAAAAACCACATGGCATTAGCCAAAGAACTGATAGGCCACAACAGCCTATCTTAAAAAATGTTAGAATAGAAAAGAACCATGGCGCAAAAAAGAAATGCATTAGGACGAGGATTGGATGCCCTGCTCTCAATGGATGAGGTGCAGACAGAAGGCTCTTCGTCTATTAATGAAATAGAACTGTCGAAAATTGTCGTAAATCCCAACCAGCCACGTAGGGAGTTCGACCAAACAGCACTGCAGGAATTGGCCGATTCTATAGCCGAAATAGGCATCATCCAACCCATTACCTTGCGGAAACTTGCTGACGATGAATACCAGATTATAGCTGGCGAACGGCGCTTCCGGGCTTCACAACTAGCCGGAAAGACTACCATTCCAGCCTACATACGTACAGCAGACGACGAGAATGTCATGGAAATGGCACTCATCGAAAATATTCAGCGCGAAGACCTGAACTCAGTAGAAATAGCCTTGGCCTACCAACACCTGCTGGAACAATATGGACTCACTCAGGAACGGCTCAGTGAACGCGTGGGAAAAAAACGCACTACCATAGCCAATTACCTGCGTCTGTTAAAATTACCGGCTCCCATACAAATAGGACTGCAGAACAAACAAATAGATATGGGACATGCCAGAGCTTTGGTAACATTGGGGGATCCACAGCTGCAAATGAAAGTGTTTGAAGAAATTCTGGAACACGGCTATTCTGTACGCAAAGTGGAAGAATTGGTAAAATCGCTGACCGAAGGAGAAAGCATCCTGAGCGGAAAGCGAAAAATAGCTCCTAAACGTGCCAAACTGCCCGAAGAATTCAATATACTCAAGGAACAGTTGTCCGGCTTCTTCAATACCAAAGTACAACTCACCTGTTCGGAAAAAGGAAAAGGGAAAATCAGTATTCCTTTCAGCAATGAAGAAGAATTGGAACGCATCATTGGCATCCTAGACACACTGAAGAATCAATGAAAAAAACAAAGCATACATATCGCATTCTGACCATCCTGCTGTGCTGCTTATTGCAATTGGCAGGAATGGTTGTTTTTGCACAAGACAGTCCGAAGGCTGCCCATAAGAGAGGCGCAGTGCAAAACATGGACACTGCACTTACATACCAACATATAAAGGATGCACAATTCACGGATACACTGCCTCAAACAACTTTGGAAAAACACATATTCCAAAAGTTTACCGATTCAAACGACAGTATTGCTGTAGCAGACAGTATTGCAGCTGACAATAAGAAAAAGATGTTGGAACTTACGGCCGACCCCACCTTGAAGTCTGTCACTGCCGCAACGGATACTCTTACACCGACTATCCCTAAAAAGGCATGGGTACCCAATCCTACCAAAGCTACTTGGTTGGCATTGGTTATACCAGGAGGTGGACAAATCTACAACCGGAAATACTGGAAATTACCTATCTTTTACGGTGGATTTGCAGGCTGCGCCTATGCGCTGACTTGGAACAGTAAAATGTATAAAGATTACTCAAATGCATATAAAGATGCTGTTCGCGGTAATTGGCAATCGAGTAGCATACAAGACCTGCTTCCACCGGGATATACCGACCGCGTTTCTACCACCCAACTAACCGAGACCCTCCGCAAACGCAAGGACACCTACCGGAGATACCGCGATTTAAGTATCTTTGCCTTTATCGGGGTATATCTGCTTTCAGTGGTAGATGCTTATGTGGATGCAGAACTCTCTAATTTCGACATCAGTCCAGACCTCAGTATGCGTGTGGAACCTGCCGTTCTGAATAATTCGCCCACTCACTCTTCCAGCAAATCGGTAGGGGTGCAGTGCAGTTTCCGCTTTTAACAAACCAACCTAATTGACTCACAGAAAATGAGAAATACCATTTATACTTACATCCGAAAACTATTCTTCTATCCCTCTTTCGTGCTCTGTGCCTTATCACTGGGAGAACAAGCATATGCGCAAGAAAGCGTACAGGTAGTGATTCACGAGAAAGACGGCGAACGCCAAGAGACAATTGACCTGCCCAAAAGCATGACATACTCTGTAGACAGTCTGCTGAACGACTGGAAAGCCAAAAACTATATAGACTTAGGAAAGGATTGCAGCACTTCGCACATCAATCCCACTTTCAGCGATTCTGTGTACATAGACCGACTGAGCCGCATGCCGACTATCATGGAAATGCCTTACAACGAAATTATCCGCAAATTTATCGACCTTTATACTGGCAAATTACGAAATCAGGTATCATTCATGCTAAGCGCCTGCAACTTCTATATGCCCATCTTTGAAGAAGCTCTTGATGCTTACGGACTACCGTTGGAACTACGAAACCTTCCCATCATAGAATCGGCACTCAATCCATCGGCTGTATCACGTGCCGGAGCTTCCGGACTGTGGCAATTCATGCTGGCCACCGGCAAACTCTACGGACTGCAAAGCAATAGTCTGGTAGACGAGCGACGCGACCCCATCAAGGCTACATGGGCAGCAGCACGCTACCTGAAAGATATGTACAACATCTATAAAGACTGGAACCTGGTGATTGCTGCCTATAACTGCGGACCGGGTACCATCAACAAGGCCATCCGACGCTCTGGCGGAAAAACCGACTATTGGGAAATATACAACTACCTACCCAAAGAAACCAGAGGGTATGTACCGGCATTTATCGCAGCCAATTATGTAATGACTTACTATTGCAAACACAACATTTGCCCGATGGAAACCAACATACCCCATGCCACAGATACAGTACAGGTGAGCAAGAATCTGCATTTTCAGCAAATCGCTGATATATGCGGCACGGAGATGGATGAAATCAAAAGTTTGAACCCGCAATACAAAAAATACATCATTCCCGGCGAAAGCCAACCACAAACCTTGCGGCTGCCCATTCAGGCCATCAGTACCTTCATCGACCGCCAAGATACGATTTATGAACACCGCAAAACAGAACTATTTAAAAACAGACGAATCGTTTCTGTATCCGACCGTTCATACAGCAAGGGCTCTACCGGATCTGGAGACTTGATTTATCACCGCATCAGAAGTGGCGAAAATTTAGGTAGCATAGCCCGTAAATATGGAGTATCTGTCAAACAGATTCAACGGTGGAACGGAATGTCAAGCACTCGAATCTCAGCTGGGAAACGACTGAAAATCTACAAATAAGCCACAAAGACTTGCGCAATACGGGAAATTATCTATTTTTGCAAATAAAGTAAAAATAGACACTACAGACATGGAAGAGAATACCAGCCTAAAAGAGAAAGAAAGAGCGGAAGAAGAAATGATAGAACAGGCCTTCCGTGAATTGTTAGATGACTATCTGGCTACCAAACACCGTAAACGCATAGAGATTATTACCAAAGCCTTCAATTTTGCCAATCAGGCACATAAAGGCATAAAGAGACGCTCTGGCGAACCGTATATCATGCACCCCATAGCGGTGGCCAAAATAGTATGCAATGAAATCGGCTTGGGATCTACTTCCATCTGTGCCGCCCTGCTACACGATGTAGTAGAAGATACAGACTATACCGTAGAGGATATTGAGAATATCTTCGGCCCTAAAGTGTCGCAAATCGTAGATGGACTGACCAAAATTTCGCGAGGAATCTTTGGCGACCAAGTTTCAGCACAGGCAGAAAACTTCAAGAAACTGCTGCTCACCATGTCGAATGACATCCGGGTGATTCTTATTAAAATAGCCGACCGCCTGCACAATATGCGCACCCTGGGATCCATGCTCCCCAACAAACAGTATAAAATAGCTGGAGAAACCCTGTATATCTATGCCCCACTGGCCAACCGTCTGGGACTGTACAAAATCAAAACTGAACTGGAAAATCTTAGCTTCAAGTATGAGCATCCGGAAAAATACCAGGAAATAGAAACCAAACTGGCAGCCACTGCCGCAGAGCGCGAAGAGGTATTCCAGCAATTTACAGCTCCCATAAAGGCACAACTGGATAAGATGGGAATGAAATACCACATACTGGCCCGTGTCAAATCCATCTATTCCATTTGGAACAAAATGCAGACCAAGCACGTACCCTTCGAAGAGATTTATGATTTGCTGGCAGTGCGCATCGTATTCACCCCCCAACATATGGAAGAGGAACTGAACGATTGCTTTAATATCTATGTGGCTATTTCTAAAATCTACAAGCCTCATCCCGACCGCTTACGCGACTGGATAAGCCATCCCAAGGCAAACGGGTATCAAGCACTACACGTCACCTTAATGAGCAACAACGGACAATGGATTGAGGTACAGATACGCAGTGAGCGCATGAACGATGTAGCCGAACAGGGATTTGCCGCACACTGGAAATATAAGGAAGGCGGAGGAAGCGAGGATGAAGGAGAATTGGAAAAATGGCTCAGAACCATCAAAGAAATTCTGGATGACCCGCAACCCGATGCTATCGATTTTCTGGACACCATCAAACTGAACCTCTTTGCTTCGGAGATTTTTGTCTTCACACCGAAAGGTGATTTGAAAACCATGCCACAGAATGCCACGGCACTGGATTTTGCCTTTCTACTACATACCGATATAGGAAGCCATTGCATCGGTGCCAAGGTAAACCATAAACTGGTACCCCTTAGCCACAAACTGGAAAGTGGTGACCAAGTGGAAATCCTTACCTCCAAATCGCAACGCGTACAGCCTGAATGGGAATCATATGCCACAACGGCACGTGCCAAAAGCAAAATAGCTGCCATCCTACGAAAAGAAGCCAAAGCCAATCAAAAGACAGGCGAAGCACTGCTGACGGAGTTTTTTGAAAAAGAAGACATCCAACTGAACGACGATACACTTAACAAGCTGATGCGCTTTCATAAATTCCACACTCACGATGAACTCTTTATAGCCATTGGAAGCAAAAAACTGGTATTGGGAGAAGCTGAAAAAAATCTATTGAAAGAAAAGCCTAATGCAGCCTGGAAAAAACTGCTGAAATTTTCGTTCGGATACAAAGAGAATAAAGAGAGCGAACAGCCACAAGAAAAAGTTGCCAAGCAGGAAAAGATTAACACCAAGCAGATTCTGAAACTTACAGAAGAGGCTATTCAGAAAAATTACATTATGGCTGAATGTTGTCATCCCATTCCTGGAGATGATGTACTGGGATATATTGATGAGCAAAACCGCATCATCATACACAAACGTCAATGCTCCATTGCTGCACGACTGAAAAGCAGTTACGGAAACCGTATCATTGCCACAGAATGGGATACGCATAAAGAACTATCTTTTGTAGTGACCATCTATCTGAAAGGTATAGACGGTATCGGACTGCTGAATGAGGTGACACAGGTTATCTCTCGCCAACTGAATGTAAATATCCGCAACCTGAACATAGAAACCAATGATGGCATTTTCGAAGGACGCATCCAACTCTATGTACATGATGTAGACGATGTGCGCACCATCTGTAATAACCTGAAGTTGATTCAAAACATTAAACAAGTAACCCGCATAGAAGACTAAGGTTGCATATGCTGTAGGTTTTTTTTCAGTTCATCCACTTGCTGATAGGTAAATGCATCGAGTGCATCACGCATACCTATCAGTTCACTGCGGATAGACTTCAGCCGCTCCACTAATTCAAAATTTCGAGCTGTTCTCTCCGGACTGACTTTCATCTGCTTCCGCGCCCCTTCTAAAGTCATGCCACGTTCCTTTACCAGCAAATGAATTCGTTTGATGATTTCGATATCCTCTTTCCGATACTGACGCACTCCCCTACCCGCTTTCTTCGGGTGGATTTGTGGAAATTCCTTCTCCCAATACCGCAATGTAGATTCCTGCAAATCGAACATACGAGCCACTTCACTGATGGAATAGTATAATTTCATTTTTTTGTCTGAATAATGCATAACACCCCTAATCACCTTAATCCAACATCTTACCTTGATTCTCGGCTATCTGAATCATACGGTCATAATCTTCAGCGCTCAGATCCATAAAATAATAATTTACCGGATTCACCACTTTCCCTTTCACATGTACCTCATAATGCAGATGCGGGCCTGTGCTTTTGCCGGTGTTTCCTACACCTCCGATTACCTCTCCACGCACTACTTTTTTACCCAATTTAGTACGGAAGTCCTTCAGATGCGCATACACGGTCTGATAACCGAATCCATGATCCACAATAATCATATTGCCATATCCAGTCTGCCAACCCATCTTCACTACCTTACCGTCGCCCGTGGCATAGACATCAGTACCTGGATTTGCCGAAAAATCCATACCTGCATGAAAACGAGTCGTACCATAAATCGGATCGATACGAGTACCATAGCCCGATGCTGTCTTTTTCAAATTCTTATTGGCAATAGGCTGGATGGCTGGAATACATTTCAACATTTCATCGTGATTCTTACACATTTCCACCACATCATCAAACGAGTTCGACTGTATATACAGTTGCTTGGTAAGCATATCCAATTTCTGTGTGGTATTAATCACCAATTCGGCATCAGCCAAATCCATCAGATGTTCATAACGGTTAGTACTGCCATAACCCGCCTGACGGATAGCAGAGGGAATAGGATCGGCCTGGAAAATCACTCTATACAGATTATCATCGCGCTGCTGAATGTCTTGCAGCACTCCCATAGCTTCGTCTAAACGACGAGAAAGCACATTGTATTGAGCCTGCAGACGACTGTTCTCCTTGCGAAGTTCTTTCTCGGAAGGAGAGCCAAAGATGAACAGCAGCACCAGAAAGCTGCCAGCCCCAAAGCCCATACCGATAAAGAGCCTACGCAAATAGCTCATTATCCGCTGCCGAACGGTAGGATAGATACGGTCGTAAGTCTGTGTCTGAGGATTATAGATATAGTAAACTTTGCGCATTGGCAGTAAATATTTCATTATCAATGCGGCAAATATAGGAAAAACAAGCTATCTTTGCGAGGTTTTTTTGAGAAATATAAGATTTATGAGGGACGATTTATGTTTTATAAGAAATATCAATGGCCCGTATTTTCTCAAATTAAACGAGCGTACTATCGGAAACAATAAATCAGAAAGATAAACATTTATGTTGACAGCAAATGAAATCAGAGACTCATTCAAGAGTTTCTTTGAAAGCAAAGGACATCAGATTGTACCTTCTGCACCGATGGTCATCAAGGACGACCCTACCTTGATGTTTACCAATGCAGGTATGAACCAGTTCAAGGATATTATCTTGGGAAATCACCCTGCCAAGTTCAAACGGGTGGCCGACTCACAAAAGTGCCTGCGTGTAAGCGGCAAGCACAACGACCTGGAGGAAGTAGGCCATGATACGTACCACCATACCATGTTCGAAATGTTGGGAAACTGGTCGTTTGGCGACTATTTTAAGAAGGAAGCCATTTCCTGGGCATGGGAATACCTGGTAGATGTACTGAAAATCGACCCGAAAGACCTCTATGCTACCGTATTCGAAGGCAGCGCTGAAGAAGGTTTGGAACGCGACAACGAAGCCGCGTCTTACTGGGGACAGTTCTTGCCGAAGGACCATATTCTGAACGGCAACAAGCATGATAACTTCTGGGAAATGGGCGATACAGGTCCCTGCGGCCCTTGCTCGGAAATCCACATCGACTCCCGTTCGGAAGAAGAGAAAGCATTGGTACCCGGTCGGGAACTGGTGAACAAGGACCATCCGCAAGTCATCGAAATCTGGAACCTTGTGTTCATGCAGTTCAACCGCAAGGCCGACGGCTCACTGGAAGGACTGCCTGCCAAGGTGATTGACACCGGTATGGGCTTTGAACGACTGGTGCGCACCTTGCAAGGCAAAACATCCAACTATGATACCGACGTGTTCCAACCCATCTTGACAGCCATTGCCAACATGACCGGAAAGAAGTATGGAGACAACGAACAAGACGATATTGCCATGCGTGTGATAGCCGACCACATCCGTACCATCGCCTTCTCTATCACCGATGGACAGCTACCCAGCAATGCCAAGGCCGGTTATGTAATTCGCCGCATCTTGCGCCGTGCTGTGCGCTATGGCTACACATTCTTGGGCCAGAAGCAGGCCTTTATGTACAGACTGCTGCCCGTACTGATAGAAAACATGGGAGGTGCTTATCCGGAACTGAATGCACAGAAAGAACTCATAGCCAAGGTTATCAAGGAAGAAGAAGAATCATTCCTCCGCACATTGGAGACCGGTATCCGCCTGCTGGACAAGACCATGGCCGATGCCAAAGCAGCCGGAAAGACCGAAATCAGCGGAAAGGATGCCTTTACGCTGTATGATACCTTCGGATTCCCGCTCGACCTGACTGAACTGATTCTCCGCGAAAACGGTATGACGGCCGACCTGAAAGAGTTTGATGCAGAAATGCAGCAACAGAAACAGCGTGCCCGCAACGCAGCTGCTGTGGAGACCGGCGACTGGGTGACGCTGCAGGAAGGAACTACTGAATTTGTAGGCTACGACTATACCGAATATGAAACCAGTATCTTGCGCTATCGCCAGATTAAGCAGAAGAATCAGACCTTGTATCAGATTGTACTGGACAAGACCCCGTTCTATGCTGAAAGCGGTGGCCAGGTGGGCGACACCGGTGTTTTGGTCAACGAATTCGAGACCATCGAAGTAATCGATACCAAGAAAGAGAACAACCTGCCTATCCACATCACCAAAAAATTGCCCGAACATTTGGAAGCACCGATGATGGCATGCGTTGATACCGATAAGCGCGCCGCTTGTGCAGCCAACCACTCGTGTACACACTTGTTGGATGCTGCCCTGCGCGAAGTATTAGGCGACCACGTAGAACAGAAGGGCTCGCTGGTAACGCCCGATTCACTGCGTTTCGACTTCTCTCACTTCCAGAAAGTGACCGACGAACAGATTCGCCAGATGGAACACATTGTAAATGCCAAGATTCGTGCCAACATTCCCTTGCAGGAATATCGCAACATCCCCATCGAAGAAGCCCGTGAACTGGGTGCCATCGCTCTCTTCGGCGAAAAATACGGCGACCATGTACGCGTCATTCAGTTTGGCAACTCCATCGAGTTCTGCGGCGGTACTCATGTCAGTGCCACCGGAAACATCGGTATGGTGAAGATTGTGAGCGAAAGCTCGGTAGCAGCCGGTGTGCGCCGTATCGAGGCCTTTACCGGAGCGCGTGTAGAAGCCATGCTAGATACTTTCCAGGACACCATGCGCGACTTGAAGGCCCTCTTCAACAATGCTCCCGACCTGACAGCCGCTATCCGCAAATACATTGACGAGAATGCCGGACTGAAGAAGCAGGTGGAAGACTTCATGAAAGAAAAAGAAAGCCAGCTGAAAGAAAAGCTGCTGCAAAGCGTGAAAGAAGTAAACGGTGTGAAGGTAATCAAGTTCACTGCTCCGGTACCCGCCGAAACCGTGAAGAACATCGCTTTCCAACTGCGTGGCGAAATCACCGAAAATCTCTTCTTTGTAGCCGGCACCGTACACGACGGCAAACCCATGCTGACCGTAATGCTGAGCGATAACCTCGTGGCAGGCGGACTGAAAGCAGGTATGCTGGTGAAAGAAGCTGCCCGCCTGATTCAGGGCGGTGGCGGTGGCCAGCCCCACTTCGCCACAGCCGGCGGTAAGAACCCCGACGGACTGAGCGCAGCCGTAGATAAAGTAATCGAACTGGCAGGCATCTAATCCCGCCAGACGCAACTAACTGCAAAGCCCCGTGCAAGTACCTGCCTACCTCATAGCAGGTATCTGCATGGGGCTTTTTTTATACCTTCCCCGCCTCTCAGCCCTAACTGCTCCGTAGCAAACCCGTAGTTTCTCCGTGCAGAGGTACTTCTGCGTGGGAAAGCTACGGAGGTGTTCCCTGCCTGTTGCGCCGCAGATACGGCGCAGCCCCTCTACAAAGGCGAAGGAAAACGAGGCTAAAAGCGCACTGCGCCCTCTTCGCCTATCGTAAATCCACGGACTGCTTTCAATGTGGTTACTTCCTGTAGTTTTCCCCGCTTATTATAAGTTTCCGACTTCACCAGCCCTATGCCTTTGGCGTACCATTCTACTATCTTATCTTTGCTAGACATCCACCAAGCTCTCTTACGGACTTCCATACTCAGTTTGGCACATTCAAATCTTCCTGCTTCAGTTTCCAGCACCTCAACTCCTGAATATTCGCCTTTTACAGAAGCTTTGAATTTATAAATAGATGCTTTATACATATAATGTGACTCCGGCATAGACAGATGAAGAGGAATGCTATCCGGTAAAGGTACATACACCCTACCTACTGCATAAATACGTCTGGAATATTCTTTCCATTCCTTTTCTATATCCTCTTTTTTCCCATTTTTATAACCGGAAGCAATAAATTTATAAGATTCTTCATTCTCTTTCTTAGAATCCATAATAACTCTGTCTGTCTTCTTATCTTTATGGCAATACTCATACTCATCTATATTAGTCTTGGCACGAATTTCAGAAGGAGAGTAACTATCTCCATACCATGCTTTGGTTACAAAGGTAGTATCGTTTTTATGAACCACCTTTTCCACGATTACAGAGTCTATTAATACCCTGTTGTTCTTCTTATCTATCGTCTCGTAAATTAAGACAGCCCCCTCTTTCATACAGCAATACTGCGCATGAATACAGGTAGAGAATAAAATTAATAAAAAATATACGCAAAAAGTTTTCATAAGCAAATAGATGTTTAGACATTTGCAAATATATTAACAACAAAACATACAAAAAATGAAAGCAACAACTATTTTTAAATGCCCAATTGTTGTTTTAGCAATTTTTATATGTTCTTGTTCTAATGATATTGCCACAGAATAGGAGAATGTAGAAAACCTTGAAGAAATTCAAATACAAGGAAAGCAGCCTTTAAATCCTCAAATGATGTTACACATGTATTTACTAAAAAATTCCCATCTTCTAAAACTGAATATGATTTTATTGATGAGTATCTTGAAACTATATTAGTATTGAACAGCAAGCAGGAAATGATTTCTACCACCAAACAAGTGTATTCAAAAATAGACTCACTACCCAACGTAAAGAAATCACTCTTGAAAGATATGGTTTCCATCGCCTTATGCAGTGTCAATCTTTGGCAACCCATAGAATAATCTAATCAGACTGCTATAAAACAAGAGTCCTAAAGAGTTTTACGAATTCTTTAGGACTCTTGTTTTATAGCGGCAGTTACACCCATTGCAGAATTTCTTATCTCTCAATTCACTTTTTATGAAAAAACGGTACGCACATCAGCAGCAAAGGGTAAAGCATACTATCAATGTTTTTTTCACACCTGCATGCCGTTCTCTCTTTTCGCTCTACCGATAACTGCTATCGAAACTTCCGTGAACCACTGCTTTCAATACCGATAGCAACCCTCTACCTTTGCGGCAAAATTAAAAATCAAAAGGATTATGACACAATTAATGATGGTATGGACAGCAACCGTATGCTTTCTGTTGCTGGCATTGGCCCTGAGAACTATCGAGAGATTCCGCATGGCTACTCATTCAGATGAAAAAGCACACCACCTGGTAGAGTTGGAAAAAGAAGCCCGTTTAATCTATTGCCCCGGAGACATAGCAGATGAAGAAGATTCCGACGACCTATAACACCGAGCATCTGTCTGAAATCGGTTTTTTCCTGGCCGACTATGCCGCCTGGCTGCTGGGCAGCGGTGCTACTTGTATCCGTATAGAAAAAAATGTGCGACGCATGGCCGAGGCGTTCAACGTACACCTTACCCTGGCCCTGATGCCCTCTACCGTATTTGTGTCGGTATGGCAAAACAGCCCCACAGAAGCCATCCACCACAACTGCGCCCACCACAAAGGGGGCATCAGTTTCTATATCATCACACAACTGAGCAAACTGAGTTGGGAGGTAGCCGACGGAAAGACCGACTTCAATGGCGCCCAACTGGAAATGTCACGCATTGTGGAACACCCCCAGCACACCGGACGATGGACAGTGCTGCTATTGGCATCGCTGGCCAATGCTTCGTTCTGCCGCCTGTTTCAGGGAGATGCTGTATCTATGTTGATAGTATTCATAGCCACCGTGGCCGGCTACTTCTTGAAACAAGTGATGCTGGAAGACAAACACGACGTGCGACTCACATTCTTCTGCTCGGCATTCTTCTCATCGGTCATTGCAGCCGGAGGCTATGTATTCGGTTGGGGAAATACACCCGACATCGCATTGGGTACCAGTGTACTGTATCTGATACCAGGCGTGCCCTATATCAATTCGGTGAGCGATATGCTCGACGGACACTACCTCTGCTCTTTCAGCCGCTTTATGAACGCTGCCATCCTTACTTTCTGCCTGTCGGCCGGATTGTGTGGCGGACTTCTGCTGATGAACTTACGTTGGTTTTAATAAAAAACATCTAATCCTCAGACTATGATATTTTCCCTTCTCCAAGACGGATTCTTTGCAGCAATTGCCGCTATCGGCTTTGCCAGCATCAGTAATCCGCCCCGTCGCGTGTACGGTTGCTGCGCACTCACAGCAGCTGTGGGTCATGCTTGCCGTTATTTACTGATGAACAACGGACTGCACAATCTCCACATTATCCCTGCCAGTTTCGTGGCAGCCTTTACCATCGGCACACTGGCCGTGATACTAGCCCCTAAAGTGAAGTGCCCGGCCGAATCGTGCTTTGCTCCGGCCCTGCTGCCCATGATACCCGGTATGTATGCCTACCGCTGTGTAAAAGCCTTGTTGCTCTGTCTGTTCCAATCGGATGAATCCACCTTTGAACATTACTTTTACCTACTGAGCTATAACGGATTAACCTGTGTATTTATTATTCTTGGCATGGTGATTGGTGCCACCGTACCTATGTTCCTCTGGAAAAAAATCTCCTTCCAGGCCACTCGATAAAGTAAAATCCATAACTTTGTAAATCAATGTACCGAATAAGCATGGAATTTAGACAACTGAAATATTTCGTAAAAGCAGCAGAAACGCTGAACTTCTCGGAGGCAGCCAAAGCGCTGAACATCACGCAAAGCACGCTGTCGCAGCAAATAAGACAATTGGAACAAGAAGTAGACATGCAACTGTTCCAGCGAAACAGCCACATGGTAAATCTGACCGAAGCCGGCGAGGAGCTGTTGCCTTTTGCCCTGCAGACACTCTATGCAGCTGAAACTTGCACGGAACGTATGCACGACCTGAAACAGCTACTTACCGGTACGCTAAACATCGGCGTAACCTTTACCTTCAGTCCACTGCTCACCGAGACTTTGCTGGCCTTCATGAAAGCCTATCCCCGGGTGAAGCTCAACATCTATTATAAGCCCATGGAAGAACTGATGGAGATGCTGGGACGCCACGAAATAGATTTTGTACTGGCCTTTAAGCCCAGCCGCCGCTATGCCGGTATCGAATCGCACGTATTGTTCAACAATCATCTGGCAGCCATCGTCAACAAACACCATCCGCTAGCCAGAAGAGAAAAGGTGACACTGGCAGAAGTTGAGAAATACGATATCGCCCTGCCGGCACACGGCATGCAGGCACGCAACGCATTCGATCAAGTCATCTCGCGTTACTGCCCACATTTCAGAGTACGCGCAGAATTAAATGAGGTACATATCCTACTGAACCTGGTGCGGCAAAGCGAATTGGTAACTATTCTTTCAGAGGCTACGATACACGATGAAGAAGATGTAAAGGCCATTCCTCTAGACGTACCTGAAAATGATATGGAAGGATGTATCCACATGCTGGAAAATGCCTATCGAAAACACTCTGCCCAACAGTTTATCCGATTGCTGAGCGAGTCAAATGCCATCAGAAAACACATGCATTCCTGGATTTGACGGAACCATACAGGTCTGAGATAAAAAAACAAAAAATGCAATCAGCTTGCAAATTCTTTGTTGTATCTTTGCTGCATAAATCAAGACAGCATGATACATTCCACCCTTAACCAACCTTCTATAGAAGAAGCAGAAAAGCTGCTGAAAGAGGCTCACGTACACCTCACAGCCATACGGATTGCCGTATTAAGGGAAATCATGCAGCTAGACCATACCTTTACATTAGCTGATATGGAAGAGCGGATGGACACAATGGATACGTCTACCCTCTTCCGCACACTGACGCTGTTTTTGCAACATAAATTGCTGCATGAAGTGGACAATGGCAGTGGATCGAAACTGTATTGCAGATGCGTATGCAACTCCCTACAGCATCACTCACACATCCACTTTACTTGCACAGCATGCGGACAAACCTTCTGCATCAAAAACATTGACAGCTCACAGATTCCTTACCCCAAAAACTTTGAGGTAGAAGAAATCAACTGCGTAATGAAAGGTCTATGCCCCGAATGTAAACAGAAAAAACATACACAAAGATGAAAGAAATATTTGAACTGATTAACGGCATGGCCCCCTATCTGATATTGGGCTTCTTATTGGCCGGACTGATGCATGCTTTTGTTCCCAACACCCTTTATCGCCGCTATGTGGGGCAGAACTCGTTCCGATCTGTATTCAATGCAGCCATGCTGGGTATTCCGCTTCCACTCTGTTCGTGTGGAGTGATTCCTACTGCCATGTCGCTCCGCAAAGAAGGAGCCTCGAAAGGAGCTACCATATCATTCCTTATCGCCACTCCCCAAACCGGTGTAGATTCCATCATAGCCACTTACTCACTCATGGGACTTCCTTTCGCCGTAGTGCGTCCCATAGTGGCATTAGCCACAGCTTTATTTGGCGGCTGCCTGGTGAATAAGCTGGATAACACACTGAATGAAACGGTTATCTCTGAAACTGAAGAATCAACCGCCGGCACCCCTCACCGCTCTTTTGGAGAGAAACTGAAAACAGCCCTTCACTATGCCTTCGTAGATATGATGCAAGACATTGGCAAGTGGTTGGTAGTAGGTTTGGTAGTAGCTGGTCTGATTACCGTATTTGTACCCGACAGTTTCTTCGCTGTTTTTGCAGATAAACCCCTGCTCAGTATGTTGCTGGTATTGGCCTTTGCCATTCCTATGTATCTCTGTGCTACTGGCTCCATTCCTATTGCCGTGGCTTTGATGCTGAAAGGATTGTCGCCCGGCACAGCATTGGTGCTGCTGATGGCCGGCCCGGCTATCAATGCAGCCTCCATTCTGGTCATCAGCAAAGTGATGGGTAAAAAAACACTGACTCTATACCTCACCTCTATCATCTCCGGAGCCATCATCTTCGGACTGGGTATCGACTACCTGCTGCCGCGAGAATGGTTTACAGCCCCTCTGGCACAAATGCAGTCGTGTCACCATGATGGCATCAACTACCTTCATCTGGGCAGTTTCATTCTGTTGGCCATTCTATTAATGAATGCCTTCATACAGCGTTATCGCACACCTGCCCCCTGCGCTTGTCATGGACACCACTGTGCATGCCATTCTGAAGAAGAAGATAAGGAGAAATGGACCATTACTGTAAAAGGGATGACTTGCAACCATTGCAAAAACAACGTAGAAAAAGCTATCTTGAAAGTAGAAGGCGTAACACAAGCGGAAGCCAACCTGAACAGCGGTCAAGTGGTAATCCATGGCAAAGCCGACCAGACTGCCATAGTACAAGCCATAGAAAGCATTGGTTTTGAGGTAGAGTAAAAATTACTCTACCTGCTCCGGCGGATAATTCACCAAATACAGAGTACCCGTGGCACGGGTAAAAGCCGTATACAACCAACGAAAATAATCAGGAGTAAGGTATTCATCAGTCATATACCCCTGATCCAGAAACACATTTTTCCATTGTCCTCCTTGTGCCTTGTGGCAAGTTACAGCATACGCATATTTCACCTGAACCGCATTGTAGTAAATATCAGCCTTCATTTTTTTCATTCGCTCACGTTTCAACGGGATATCGGCATAATCTTCCAATACTTGATAGAACAGCCGGTCGTTATCAGCTTTAGGCAAAGCAGGAGCATCACTATGCAGGGTATCAAGCAGCAGGTTTACCTCCATCTCCAGTTCTTGACAATCAGGAAAAGCCAGCAACACATCGGCAAAACGAAATCCGTAAAGTTCTCGAGTACGGCGTACACGCTTTACCACAGCCAATTCTCCGTTGGCTATAAAATCGGGTACAGACTCAGCTTGCTCTGCAGTTTGCGAATCTTTCTTCAGTTCTGCTATCAAGCGTTCCGTCCAGTAATAACTGTTTTTTGCCACCATCAGCCAATCCCCCGACTCCAATTCCTCTTCGTGCCACAAGATTTGAGCCCGAATACCCTTATTATAAATATTCGCCCTTTTATTGCTACGACATATCACAATCGTTTCATCCATTCCGTCGCGACTGTAACACTGTTCCAAAGCATCAATCAATTCATTGCCTGGCAACACCTTTATATCAGCAAAGCCAGTCACCCTAATCTTTGGCAATGACCAACATTCTTCGTCTTGAAGCTTTTGACGCAATCGAGTAGCATTCCACAAAATACCGGAATCTAATCCCTGCCTCACCACATGAGTCAAATCTACCTCTGTTACATCCAAGCCGTAACCACGCAAAGCATCACTCCATAGAGCCGGACTCTGCTCTTCACCCACGGGGGGAAGCTGAGCCGTATCACCCATCAACAGCAAACGGCATCCCTGGCCGGCATACACAAACTGCACCAAATCGTCGAGCAGACGACCGGTGCCGAAGGAAGCCCCCGACAACCCCTCATTGGAAATCATCGATGCCTCATCTACTATAAACAGGGTATGAGTGGAGAGATTATCGCTGAGTGAAAAATTACCCAACTCATTGGAAAAAGCCTGCTGCCGATAAATCTTCTTATGAATGGTAAAAGCAGCATGTCCGGCATAGGCAGAAAACACCTTGGCCGCCCTGCCTGTAGGAGCCAACAATACGTTCTTCTGCTGCAAACGGTCCAGCGTACGCACCAAAGCTGCCACCAGCGAAGTCTTACCAGTACCGGCATACCCACGGAGAATGAATACACCGTCGGCACTGCCTGCCGTCAAGAACGAAGCCAGTAATTTTATAGCAATTTCCTGCTCAGAAGTTGGCTGATAAGGAAAATTTTCCTTAATTTGCGTTTCTAAATAGTTATTTATCATTTTTGTAAAAGAAAAAAGTCCGGATAACGGCTATTATTCAATTTATTTCTTTTATTTTTGCGGTGCGAATATAATAACTAAAAAACATATTTATCATGAAAACAGTATTTAATATCGTTTTAGGCTTATGTGCAGTGGTATTGGTTTACATCTGCTATGCCAGCATTATGGGACCTATCGATTTTGAGAATGCCAAAAAGCACAGAGATGCTGCAGTTATCGCTCGCCTAATGGATATCCGTAAGGCACAAGCTGAGTATCGTAACATGAACGATCAGCAATACACTGCCAACTTCGACACACTGATTGACTTCGTAAAGAACCAGAAGTTGCCGTTCGTCTTCAAACAAGGAGAACTGACCGACAAACAGTTGGAAGAAGGCATGACTGAAAAGAAAGCTATGCGCATCATCGAAAAAGCTCAGAAAACCGGTAACTTCAGTGAAGTGAAGAAACTTGGTTTGGAAAACTTCAAACGTGACACTATGTGGGTAGCTATCTTGGATACTATCTTCCCCAAAGGATTTAATCCGGATTCTATGCGTTACATTCCTTTCGGTAATGGCGCTCAATTTGAAATGGCTATCAAGAACGATACAGCCAAGTCTGGTGCTCCGTTCTGTCTGTTGGAAGTAAAAGCTCCTTATGACATCTATCTGAACGGTTTGGACAAACAAGAAATTGCCAACCTGAAAGATTTGCAAACCAAAATGAATAAGTACACTGGTCTGATGATCGGTAGCTTGGAAACTGCTAACAACAATGCCGGTAACTGGGAATAATAATTTGAAAGACATAGATTTTTCCCAATCGGAACAATATACTTTATCCATCCGTCTTAGTACGGATGGATTTTCTTTTTCTGTGTTCAACCCTCACAACGATGATTCCCTTTCATCCATCGACTATCCGATAGATGAAACTCTTTCTCTTACGGCCAATCTGAAACAGACGTTTCGGGAACTGACATGGATAAACCATACCTTCCGAAAGGTGAATATACTGATAGCTACCCGCCGCTTTACCCTCATGCCATTAGAGTTTTTCGAGGATGAGCAGGCAGAATCTATCTTTTATCATAACTGCAGCCAGCGCGACAATGAACTGATACAATATAACATTCTGCATAAGAATAATATCGTAGTGCTGTTTGGCATGGATAAAAGTAGCCATACTTTCCTGACGGAGCAGTTTCCTAACGCACGATTTTATGCACAAGTCAGCCCATTCATAGACTATCTCTCGGCCAAGAGCCGCTTGGGCAACAACCAAAAGCTCTATGCGCACTTACATCCACATGCCATAGACCTATACAGTTATGAACGGGGGCATTTACTATTGTGCAATTCGTTCGAATGCAAAGAAACCACCGATAGCCTGTATTACATCCTTTACACCTGGAATTTGTTAAATCTAAATCAGGAAAGAGATGAACTGCATCTTTGTGGAAATCTGCAAGGGAAAGAACAATTATTGGATGGTTTGAAGAAATATATCAGAAGAGTATTTATCATGACACCCACCGAGAACCTTGACTTGCAGGCCATTGTCAGTCTGGGTGAGTGATTAAGTGTACAACTTTAAAAACAAAACATACTATTACCTTATGCGAGTAATCAGTGGAATATATAAACGAAGACGATTTGACGTGCCGCGCACCTTCAAAGCACGCCCCACAACAGATTTCGCCAAAGAGAACCTATTCAACGTATTGGCCAACTACATAGACTTTGAAGAAGGAGTACGTGCACTGGATTTATTTGCAGGCACAGGAAGTATCAGTATCGAATTGGTATCACGCGGATGTGATCAGGTAATCAGCCTGGAAAAAGACCGTGACCACCATGCCTTCATCTGTAAGATTATGCAAGAAGTGAAGACCGACAAATGTATACCTATACGGGGCGATGTATTCAAGTATTTGCAGGGAGGCAAGGAGCAATTTGATTTTATCTTTGCCGACCCACCCTATGAACTGAACGGTTTGGAAACAATTCCAGATCTGGTATTTGACAACCACCTCTTAAAAGAAAACGGTCTGTTTGTACTAGAACATGGCAAGAAAAACAATTTTGAATCCCATCCGCATTTTATTGAAAAAAGAGTCTACGGAAGTGTGAATTTCTCGTTCTTCCGATAAACAGCAACCGTATTTCATCATTTATAGCAAAGGCGCCAGGAGTCGCACCAGACTCTCGGCCGCTTTTCTATACCAAGGTCGTTTAATCCAATTCTTCAGTAACACCTGCACGGCCTCTCGCTGATCTTGTATAAAGACTTCACGCAACTGCAATGCTGTCTCTACATCGTAGATAAAAGCATTTACCTCAAAATTATGCTCAAAACTGCGGAAATCTATATTGGTAGAACCTACTGTAGAGAATGCATCGTCCGATACCATCAGTTTAGAATGCAAAAAGCCCTTTTTATAAAAATATACCTTCACCCCTGCCCGCAACACATCGGCCAGATAAGAACAAGAAGCCAAATGAGTTAAGCGGCTATCGGCCCGCATAGGCAACATCAAGCGCACATCCACGCCCGACAGTGCAGCCTGCTGCATGGCTTGAAGCACGGATTCAGTAGGAAGAAAATAAGGAGTCTGCATATAAAAATATTTTTCAGCTCCCTGCAAAGCCTTTGTCAAGCCGAACATAATCTCTCGCCAAAGTCCCACAGGCTCACTGGTCACTATCTGAGCCAATGCCATACCAGAGTCTTTTATTTCAGGAAAATAGTAGGCCGATGTTATCAAGGTACGGTCTACAAAATACCAGTCGAGCAGAAAAGCAGTCTGCAAGCCATATACAGCCTTTCCTTGAATCTGCAAATGCGTATCGCGCCAAATGCCCCAAGAGAATCCCCTGACATACCTTTCTGCCAGATTCATCCCTCCTACAAAGCCTATACAACCATCAATGACCACAATTTTCCGGTGATTTCGATAATTGACCTTGCTAGTAAACTGAGGAAAACGAACTTTTAAAAAACTACGTACCTCAATGCCGGCTTCACGCATGGTTTCGAAAAAAGCATGAGGAACGTGCCAGCACCCCACATCATCGTAGATTACCCTTACTTCTACACCGGCACGTGCTTTTTCTATCAGCACATCACGCACCATCCTGCCCACCGCGTCATCTTCGAATATATAAAATTCCAGATGAATATGCCGCTTGGCCTGCTGCAAATGACAGAGTAAAGCTTGAAGCATGGAACTCCCCTCTGTAAAAGCCTGCACAGAATTTCCTTCAAAAGGATAAGCTTGATTAGTATATTGAAACAGATGTATCAACCCCTTGTACTGAGCCGGCAAATCAGAAAGTTCCTGGCCACGATAAGCCAGCATGGATTTCTTCATCAACCGGCTATAGAGTTTCTTCCCTATCAGCCGCTCCCTACGCTGACTGCGTCCGAAGAAGAAATAGAAGACAAGGCCTACAACAGGAAGAAACATCAACACCAATATCCATGCCAACGTCTTCACCGGATTACGATTATCCAGTACGATTACTACAATCGTACCGATGATAGCACCGAAATAAAGTATATCGAATGCAACTGTTGCTATTTGACTCAAAAGCAGATTCCAATCTATCATAACAACTCTCTTCCTTTATATAGAACAAATATAAAGGAAAAGAGTTGAAAAGACAATGCTATGACCTGATTTTTATCTGTCAGAACCTTCGAGGACCAAAGCCGCCGCGATGACCGGGTCCGAATCCTCTACCCGGACCGTGCATGCCTTTCTGAGCATTTTTACCGCCAAAAATATTGAGCCGATAAATGAAATGAACCATGCAATAACTGTTCACACCATTGTATTGATAAACGGAACGACCGCTGGAAGTCAACGAACGGCTGATGTTGCTCTGCTGCTTCAGAATATCATACATTTCAAAACTTACGGTAGCAGCTCCCTTCAAGAATGTTTGTGAAAGCTGCGCATTCCAGATAAGTTCGTTACGGTTCATACTGGCATCCGAGAATCCGCGGCGACTTTGATTGGAAATATTGGTAGACAGGCTCATGCTCCAAGGTGCTGTAACCGTAGTAAAGGCACCATAAGAGAAATCATAAGGTTCCTGATTATTTTTAGGTGTCAGCTTATCCTTTTCTATGGTGTAAGAGAACGAACCATTCACACCCAACTCTAACCAATCGTTACGGAAAGTGGCATTCAACCGCTCGCTCAACTTCAAGTCAGTAGTAGTATTCTTTTGCTCCACAGCCTCTTCACCTTTGCCCGATGTAAGAAAGCCTACATTATTAGCATACCGCACGAATGTATGTGTACCTACATTGAATTTTTTATTCTTCAAAGCTGTATTAAAGCCAAACATGCCAAAAGCATTCCAGTTACCGTTGATATTCTTCGGCGTCACCGTCCATCCACCCGTTTCCTCGTTATACGCTCTGCTGTTGCTTATACTGTTGCGTGTAGTCTGAAAAGAAGCATGCGTAAAGACTGAACGTTGTTTGTCGGGCAAATAATTGTTATAGAATAGCCGGATATTATGACTGAATGACGGCTTCAAATCAGGATTACCCACTCTGATATTCAGCGGATTAGAATTATCGGTAATGGGCAACAGGTTCTCCATGCCGGGCTGGCTGCTACTGCCCCGATAAATAAAACGCAGCTGACTGACTTTCGAAAAACGGAACCGTAAATCTATATTCGGAGAAAAGTTGAACACATGGCGCACAGATACTGTATCGGTTTCTCCTTTCCGGTAAGTCAACCGGGTGTTCTGCGGCTGGAAAGACATACCTGCATTCAACTGATACAGCGGACGGATGACACGCAGCCCCACCATGGCCTCATGATTATACGTCTTATATTCTGCATATTTGCTCTGATTCTTATCTTTATAGTCTGCATAATCGGCAGGAAGTTCATCCCCCATCTCCCAGCCGGTTTCCGAGCGTATCAGATCGTAGGTACTCTTATCATTCTCGCTATAGCTATACTTAAAGCGGTACTTAAACTGCAGGAAGATGGCCTTGGCTATCGGCTCGCTGTAAGTAAGGTCGGTAGTAAGGCTGTAGTTCGACTTAGGCGAAGTGATATACCTGCGGATAGGGTCTCCCTTGGACAAGCCACTGCCTTCCTGCTGCTGAAAATACCAGATATCCGACGAACTGAACTGGTCGTCATCACTGTCGCCGTAGCTGAAATGCTCTCTCAGTGTAATGTTCCGTCCCCTGGCATTCAGTTTGCGGTTCAGCTGCAAGGTAGCATTTGCCGAAAGCGAATGGCCATCCGAGTAAGATTCAGAATTGCTGGTATTTACCCGAATATCCTTCAACGGGTCGTCCTGCATCAAATCCGCCTCGGCCAGTTTCTTCAAATCCAAATAATCGTTCGGATTAGCTACCAGTCCGAAAGGGTCTTGACTGAATGTGCCCGACATGGAAGCCGAACTGCTCTCGGTCTTGGAGTAGGACACATTAGGCCGGAAGATGATATTGGTCAGCGTATCCGGCTTCCACTCCAGACGAAAATCTGCCCGAAACGACTGCGAGGTATTGGCTGAGAGAGAATTGGAATTAGAGAACGAAGAAGACGCCCCTGCATTCAGGAAGTTTTCCGCATACCCTGTACTGCTGGCATCATTTCCCCGATAGTTATATTGCACACTTCCGCCCAGATCCAGTTTTTCCGATTCAGTGGCAAAGTTCAATCCCAGCTCCTTGGTAGCCGTCAGACCGTTGCTACGCCTCCAACGCGGTCCGCCTCCACCGGCCGAGAATCCCTGGTCGTTCACATTATTGGCACCAGCTATCAAAGTGACCTGTGTCTTATCCTGGAAATAATTCACCATGGCACGTCCTATGTAGCGGTCTTCCGTACCGGCAGCCAAATCCACGTTGCCAAACAGCCCACGGTTCATGCCTTTCTTTACAGTGAGGTCGAGCACGGTTTCCTCTTCCCCGTCGTCAATGCCGGTAATGCGGGCCAGGTCCGACTTCTTATCATACGTCTTCAGCTTGTTGATCATTTCCACGGGCAGGTTCTTCAAGCCGGTCTTCACATCGCCCCCGAAGAACTCCTTGCCGTCCACCATGATTTTCTTCACCTCCTTACCGTTGATTTTCACATTGCCGTCTTCATCGATTTCAGCTCCCGGCAATTTTTTGACCAGCTCTTCCAGCATGGCACCTTCAGGGGTACGATAAGCCGAGGAGTTAAAGGCTACGGTATCTTCTACCACCTGCACCTGCGGTGCTTCGGCCACTACCACGGCCTCGGCCAGCATCACAGCGTCGGATTCTAGCGTTAAGGTACCAATATCTTTCACAGGAACGGCCTTGGCCAGCCACATAGGAATCTGCCGGCTCTTATAACCGATATAAGAAACTTTCAGCAAATACTTGCCGGGCTTCACCCTAGGCAATTTAAAATAACCGTCATTAGAACTTGCCACTCCGGCAGCCTGACTGCTGTCCGGTAGAGCCAACAACTGCACGGTGGCTTGCATGGCAGGAGCCTTGGTATCTCCTTCCATCACGCGGCCCGACACCACGATTCCATTTGTTTGCGAAAAGGCAGCGGACGCCATTGTCAGCAACAGCATCATGCCCAACATCCATTTTCTCATGTCTATTCTATTCTTAATCTATAACTCAGTGCCCTGTTTGTGTCACACTGTTACTTGGTTTGACTAAAATAGAACAGAAAGGTTTAATGAGCCAACAGTTTTTTACCCTTTGCGATGCTTAAACATGGAATCCACAGCAGCTTTCTTAATGCCATATTCCAGGCATAGCACATTGATGATAAGAAATATCAAAAACGACGAGGTGTCTACCGAGGTTACATCGCCCTTCATCACCCTATAGAGCATTCCGCCAAAAACGAACAGTACCGTTAGAAAAATGGCATTTCTAGTAGACGAGTTTCGAATCTGTTCTATCTGCTTACTTTCATTCTTATTCAGAGCAAACAGTATCATTAAGGCACCTGCCATCATCAGCAGCTTGGAGCATTCCTTATAAAACAACAGGTTAGCATCGGTCACCCGGCCCATCAGCAGCATGATAAAAGGCAAAAACAGAGCGAGTGCAATCACAAAATACCCCAAAGGGCGACAATATACAGGCAGTAAAGCTTTCATCTGACTATGAGTAATTTAAATGATACAATATATTTTTCAGAGGCAAAGGTAACATTTATTGCCGAAAGAACTATCTTTGCCATTGGATAAAATCTCCGAATCGAAACCATCATTAAAAATACGCATATGAGTAAACAAAAAGTAATCCTTTGCGATAATCTGGCCGACAACTTGACAAAGGCCATCAGTGAATGTCCGCACGACAAACTTTTCATTCTGACCGACGAACATACCCATCACTTATGCATGCCCTTAGTGCAACACATTCCGGCATTGAACCATGCAGAAGAGATTACCATTGGTGCAGAAGATGTACATAAAAATCTGGACACACTGGCGCAGGTATGGCAAACGCTCAGCCATCAAGGAGCCAGCCGGCATTCCCTGCTCATCAATATAGGCGGTGGCATGGTGACCGATTTAGGCGGATTCGCAGCTTCCACCTTTAAGCGAGGTATCTCTTATATCAACCTGCCCACCACCCTGCTGGCCATGGTCGATGCCTCGGTTGGCGGAAAAACCGGCATCAACTTTAACGGGCTGAAGAATGAGATTGGAGTCTTCTCGCCTGCCGCCTGCGTATTGATTGAAACGGAATTTCTCCGCACACTCGATGCCCACAATTTCTTTTCGGGCTATGCCGAAATGCTGAAACACGGCCTTATCAGCACTGAAGAACATCTGTACGAACTCTTAGCTTTCGATACAGAAAAGATAAACTTTGCCCAACTGAAAGCTATGGTAGGCCAATCGGTACAGATTAAAGAGAATATCGTGCAGCAAGACCCGCATGAACACGGCATCCGCAAGGCTCTGAATCTGGGGCATACCGTGGGCCATGCCTTTGAAAGCCTGGCTCTGGCAGAACAGCGTCCGGTGCTTCACGGCTATGCCGTGGCCTGGGGAATCGTTTGCGAACTCTATCTCTCGGTACTGAAAACAGGATTTCCCCAAGACATTCTGCGGCAGGTAATACACTTTGTACGCCAGAATTACGGTGTCTTTCCCTTCGAGTGCAAACACTATGAACAGCTTTATGAACTGATGAAGCATGATAAAAAGAATACCGACGGCATCATTAACTTCACCCTATTAAAAAATATAGGTAGTATTGCCTTAAACCAGACTACAGACAAAGACACTGTATTTCAAATGTTTGATTTCTTCAGAGAGTGTATGGGAAATTAAAAAATACACGATTGACAGAAAAAAAATGCACGAACGCTTGCAGATTCAAAAAAAAGGCGTACCTTTGCATCCGCAATTCGGGGTGTAGCTCAGCCCGGTTAGAGTACGCGTCTGGGGGGCGTGTGGTCGCTGGTTCGAATCCAGTCACCCCGACTGGTAAAAAAGCATTGATAATCGAAAGATTGTCGATGCTTTTTTTTTGCTTTTCAGGCATTTCTCGCAACTATGGCGGTTGACGTGACGGTTGACGCGTAAAACAAGCTAAACCTATCTATTTCACCTTTCACCCTTCACCCACTGATAATCAAGGGGAAATGGGTGAACCCTTCACAGGCTATATTTCCAACATTCACCTATAGGTAGACTCGCATGCATCTACAGCCTTCTGAAAATTAACCTTTAGCTTGGGAAAATTTCAGCTATAGGTTTCTGAATTTTTCTCCATGGATTCAACTTCATAAACAATAAGTTTACGAAACTGAATCCATGGAGTTTTTTTGCTCCATCCATGGTACTGTGCTTCCGAAGCCATGCTTCCTGCCTACATACGGCTCTTCTGGCTTTCTCCGGCTCCGGTACCTCTGTACTTGCTCTTGGCTGCATTGAATTTATAGCGGACGGTCAAGGTAAAACTGCGACGGGGCTCGCTGGAAACATAGGTCGTGCGATTGCCGCTATAGAGGATTACATCTTGCCCAGAGGTATGGAACAGGTCTTCTGCTTGCAACTGAAACGTCAGCCGGTCGTTCATGAATCCTTTGTATAAGGAAAAATCTACTGAACTTGTGGTGTTCAGTATGCGGACGGTCTCCATTTCTCCGCGTGTACTCAGCACCATGTTCAAGCCCAACTGGAATCCTTTGGGCAGGCTGAATGTATTGTTCCACTGGAAGATGCCCATCGGATTACTGAAATTCATCCGGCCATCGGGCGTATCCACATTGAACCACTGCTGGCGGAGCATGGCATTGAACTGTGGCGACCAGCACCCGATGGTGGGCGACAGCGATAGGGTGGCATTCAGCAAATCGGCATGAGGGGCATTGATATGGGTAAGCAGAGAAATGGCCGGATTCTCTGCTGAATAAGCCCTACTTACCTGTATCTGCATATCTTTTATGTGCTTATAGGCAATATCCAGATACACCCACTTCCAGGATGTGTTCAGCGACAAGGTATTGATAATGGAGGAACGAAGCAACGGATTACCGCCTTCATACGTGTAGCGGTTGCCATAAGACACACCGCCGGAAAGCTGGTAATAGCTGGGGCGATAGATGGTACCGGCATAGCTCAGCATCAGTTGCGCCTGACCTATCGGATAAGAAAGAGTCAAAGACGGGAAAACATTGTTGTAGGTGCGGCTCTGTTCATCCACCCGGACGTTATCTTCAGAATAATTAGAACGGAGATACTCATAGCGTACACCGGCCTGCGCCTGTAGTTTTCCAAACGAGCGGGCATATTCTATAAAAGCCGATACGGCATTTTCTTTAATCTCATCCAAATTGTTGTCCAAAATACCTTCCTGATTGGTGAAACGGTTTTTGCGGCAGGCATAGCTGTATTCACCACCTATCGAAAAGTCTCCTTCCCACAGCGGATGCCCCATCACCAGCTTGGTTGCATACAGGCGGTTGTCTCTGCGCTCAAACGTATGGATAGAATGCTCTGTAGGCAAGGATTCGTTTTCGCGGATAATTTCACGGGTGGTGCTGGGTTCTTCTCGCTCCGACCACATAGCATCGGCATTCAAGTCAAGCTGCCAATCGCCTATCTCGCCATTATAATACGCATTGACGCTGTGCTGACTCTTGTCGGCAGCGGAATAACTCCGGCTTTCGCTCTCCTCATCCAACTGCTTGTCCACCTGTAGAGAAGTCAGTAATATTGTCTGCTGCTTCATCTGCGGATAACGGTCGAAATCATACTGCATACCCATGATATGACGGTCGTTGAACTGATAGTTCATCAACCAGCGTGCAGCCACATTCCGAGTGTGATACGGCCCCTCCATGTTGGAATACTGTTCCCAAGTCTTGTCCAAATACGTCTTCTGCACCAGTAGCTTATTATCTTCGGTGCGGTTGTCCAATCCCAACAGCATCCCCCCTAGATCCAATCCGCCTCTGCGATAGTTGAAGTTAAACTGTTCCAGCAGGCTCCAGTCGTATTGATAAGCTGCGCACGTGCGGTTACTGAATCCGAATCCTTCACCCTGCGGCTTCTTGGTAAAGATACGCACCACCGCCTTGACGGAAGCATCATAGCGGGCTCCGGGGTTACGGAGTACCTCTACACGCTTGATATTGTCCGACGAAAGCTGATCCAGTTCCGAAACATTGCGCATCTTGCGTCCGTTGATATAAATTTCAGCTGCTCCGCAGCCGAACACATCGACCTTTCCTTTTTTGGCCGACACTCCCGGTATCTTGTCGAGCAGGTCATTTCCCGTACCCGCCTTTTCCAGCACACTGCCGGACACGGTTGTCACCACGGCACCTCCTTTCAGTTGCACTTTAGGCAGGTCTGCCTTCACCACTACCTCGCCCAGCAATTGTGCATCCGCTTCCATCTGCACAAGCCCCAAAGCGGACGGCAAGGCGGGTCGGTAGGCAGTGACATAGCCGATGGAGGAAATCTTCACCAGCCGGTTTTCTCCCGCAACCGGTAAGGCGAAAGTTCCGTCTTCGCCGCTCACGGTACCGCTGACAAATGCGGAGTCTGGCAGCGAGAGCACCACTACATTGGCATAGGGCAATGGCCGGTTGTTTTCATCTACTAACTTTCCGCTCACGGTCTGGGCGGCCAGGCTGCCCAAGGACATCCATCCCCACAGCAGACCTAACAGGAAATACAGTTTTCTCATGATTCCTTGTCTTATCAATGTGCTATAAAAAATTAATCCAGCGTAAATAGGGTGTCATAAGAAACATTCATTCAACAAATTCCCCGTTTACGCAGCAAAAATAGTTTTTTTTTATTTCGACACTAACAAAATGACATATTTTTCAAGGTGAAGCATCCTTACTTCTCCTATTGAACGCATCACGCAAAAAAACAGTATCTTTGCCGCAAAGATAAGGAACTGTACACATGAAACAACGCTTAGCCCATATCGACTACCTAAGGTCGGTCTATATCATTCTGATGGTTATTTTCCATCTGGCCTATATCGGCGACAAATATCCCTATGCCAAGCTCTTGGTCTACACCTTTCATATGCCGGCCTTTCTGATTATTTCGGGCTACCTGCTGAATACCGAGAAGCGGCCCGCCACCTTTCTGAAAACTATCGGATGGATTTTTGTGCCCTATGCAGTTATGGAATGCGGATATATCACCATGTCGGCCATTCTGCCGGTGCGCCAACAGGTAGAATCGCTCTCTGCGGGCCTCTTTGCCGATAAATTGTTCCTGCATCCCTTGGGGCCTTACTGGTATCTGCACACCTGGATGCTATGCAGCCTCTGCTGCTATGCCGTCCACCGGCTGCTTCCCCGCGCCGATTCGCTGCCGGTCATCATCCTGTCGGGGCTCTCCCTCTGGCTGCTGTCGTGCGCAGAGCTGGTGTCGCCGGGCAATGCCGTCTATTTTCTGCTGGGCACGGCTATCCGTCGCTGCCAGATACCGTTTACCCGCTTCTTCCAGGGCAGCCTGTATGCGTTGATACCTCTGTGTCTGCTGTGTCTGTATCCGGAAAACCTAGACCGGTTCACGCTGGGCGGAATGACGATTACCTACCTTACTTTCAGCGTGCTGCTGGCGGTTTATCCCCGGCTGGGCCACTCTGTACGGCAGGCGGCTCACTTCATCGGGCGAAACACCCTGCCCATTCTGCTGTTCTCGCCCATCTTCACGATGCTGGCCAAGCCCTTGATTCCTTGGCTGGCATTCGATGCCACCGGACTGCTCTTCACCCTGACAGCTACCACAGCGGCTGTTCTAGGCAGTTTCGCCATAGCCTGGTGTATGGATAAATGGAAGTTGTCCCGCTACTTCAGCGGCAAGAATCTGCTCACCTGAAAGTGCAGACACTGCCCAAAGCATCACTGCTTATCAGATGAAACAAACCGCCCGCCTCGCCATCTATAAGTCAGCGAAGGCCGCATAGACGGTTTCAGCTTTTCGGCCATTTCCCGGTCCATATAGTCCGGCGTGGTCAGCGTAAAGGTCAGTGTAGGTTCTTTTTCATCCAGCGAAGCTTTCAGAAACAAAATATCGGCCTGGCGGCGGGCTGCCTGATAATCGTAGATGTCTACCGTATCGGCAGGCGCAGGAAAGAAATCGTCCAAAGTCACAGCCTGCTGCGGCAGAAACCCTTCTGCAGGCAATTCTTTCCAAGCAGTAGTATAGAACTTCAAGTGGCTGTCGGCTACAGGTGCGCTGACCGTAGAGACGGTGCAGATTACCCGGGTACTGTCGTTCAGCGGCAAGAGTTTCATCTGCCAGGTGCTCTGTGCAGAGGTACGGATTTCGATGAAATCCCCTGTCAGCCGCGTCATTTCCGATTTACCGCCCAAGCGATTAGACACTTCTGCTTTCATTTTACTCTCCAGAAAATCCACAAAGTCGGCCCGGTTCACCGCCGTCAACAGCGGACAAAGCGAATCGGGCATCTGCGTAAAACAGGTCTTGGCCTGCTGTGCATACACGCTGTGCCAACCGATGAACAGCAAGCACAGTCCTATCTTTTTCATGAACATCATCTTACAACGATTATTTATTATCTGCTCCCCAAATATAAGAAGAACATTCCAATCAATACCAAAAGCAGGTCTACAGCCTTGCTTTTTAAATTCTTTTCACGGAAGAACAGGGCACCGAAAAGGAAAGACACCACCACACTGCCCCTACGCACCATCGAAACGATGGAAATCATGGAGTCGTCCAGACTCAAGGCATAGAAATACACAAAATCGGCCGCACAGAGAAACAGCGAAATGCCCAGAATGGTCCATTTCCAATGAAAGGGGGTACTCTCCTTCCGCTTGGGGTACCACAGCAGCAGAATGATGGGGCACATGATGAATACCTGGTATACATTGTACCAAGACTGCACCAGCATGGGATTCAGTTGCTTCATCAGATACTTGTCGTACAGTCCGCTCACTGCTCCGGTCACTGCCGCCAGCACAATGAACAGAATCCACTTGTTGTGCTTGAAGTCGATGCCCTCTTTCTTGCCCGAACGGCTCAGCAGAAAGAAAGACAAGACTGCCAGCAGCACACCTATCCACTGGTAGAGGTTCAGCCGTTCGCCAAACAGCAGCATGGCACCCAGCAGCACCATCACCGGACGGGTGGCATTGATAGGTCCCACGATGGTAAGCGGCAGATGCTTCATGCCGAAATAGCCGAAAATCCAGGAAGAAAGTACAATGGCCGATTTCAGCAGAATAAACTTGTGTACCTCCCAGCCGGAGATAGGAACATACAGCAACTCGCAATGCGACAGGAGCGAAGGCGCAAAAGCCGACACCAGGATAAACGGCAGAAAGACAAGACTGGAGAACACCGTGTTCAGAAAGAGTACGGGCAGCACGGCATTGTCGCGCAGCGAGTGTTTCTTAAAGGCATCATAAAATCCTAATAAGGCAGCAGAAAGGAAAGCTAATAACAACCACATTGGGAGATAAATTGTAAAAATTGAACGTTAAAATTCTAAAGGGATAATTACCGGATGTTATGCCAGAAACAGCTCTTCCGGATAAGTTACATCTGTGAGAAACAAAGCATTGCCGGGCACCGACGTACCGGCCAGACAACGGTTCTTCTGCTCTATGATGCGGCAGAATCCTTCTACCGTAAGCTTGCCGCGCCCCACTTCGAGCAACGTACCCACCACGGCACGCACCATGTTGCGCAAGAAGCGGTCGGCCTGGATGGTAAATACCCAGGTCACCTCGTCCACCTGCGTCCATTCGGCCTGCATAATCCGGCAGTTATTGGTCTTCACATCCGTATGCAGCTTGCTGAAACTGGTAAAGTCGGTATAATCGAACAGCCTGCGGGCTGCCTCGTTCATCCGTTCAAAGTCTGGTTTCTGAAACAGGCGGCAACGGTACTGCCGCTGGAAAGGACACTTGGCCGTGGTGACGTAATACCGGTACTTGCGTGCTGTGGCATCAAAGCGGGCATGGGCATCCGGCCTTACCGCTCTGAGGCGGAACACCGAAATATCCGGCGGAAGCAGACGGTTCAACTTATCGGCCATGAAAGCCTCATCGAGCGAATGCTCGCTGTCGAAATGGGCCACCATGAGTGAAGCGTGTACCCCGGCATCCGTGCGTCCAGCACCCGTCACTTCCACATCTTTACGCAACAAGGTGGAAAGGGCTTTCATCAAACACTCTTGTACACTGGCCCCGTTGGGCTGAATCTGCCAGCCATGATACGCCGTACCGTCGTAAGCCAAATAAATGAAATATCGCTGCATCTGTTAGTCGTTTATTTTGAGCGGCAAAGATAGTGCAAATGCTACAAAAAAACGAACTCCCTGCAGGCTTTTCAAGAAGAATGCTCTATCTTTGCACCACTTTTTTACAAAATGTCGTTCTGATAAACCTATAAAGATGAAACTGAAATACTACCTGCCCCTACTGCTGCTGGGCACCGCGCTGCTGACCTCGGCCTTCACCGGATGCAAAAAGAAAGATATGTCTCTGAAACTCAATGAGCCGCGAAATATCCGCGGAGTCATCAGTTATCGGCGTTCGTTCGGCGACCTGAATGAAAAGCATCTGAACATTGCCCAGGCCATCGGCATCCGTCCGCTACAGACGCGGAAAAGTGCCGAATCCCAGGCTGCCAAGCTGCAACACATCACCAGCAATCCGCTCTACAGCGTGGACTCGCTGACGCACTCCATCCCTTACCTGATTCCCGGAGCTGCCGCCCTGCTGGACACCATCGGCCAAAACTTTCTGGACTCACTGACTTCCAAGGGGCTGAACCCCAACAAGATTATCGTGACTTCCGTGCTGCGCACCCAGGAAGACGTGAAGCGTCTGCGCCGCCGCAACTACAACGCCTCGGCCAACTCTGCCCACGCCTACGGCACCACCTTTGATGTTAGTTGGAAGCGATTCGAGAAAGTAGAAGATGAAGACGGCCGCCCCCTGCAGGATGTAAGTGCCGATACCCTGAAGCTGGTGCTCTCGGAAGTGCTGCGCGATGTGAAGAAAGCCAATCTGTGCTACATCAAGTACGAGCTGAAGCAAGGATGCTTCCATATCACTTCCCGCCGATAATTTTTCACGCAACTAGCTGCATCGGCCCTTGCAAGCGCTTGCATGAGCCTGTGCAAACGCTTGCACAGGCCGATGCATATAACTGCGTTTTATTCCAGACTCCTGCTATATTGCCTTGAGCATAATAATTTCGCACTATACGTTTGGCCAATCCATGAGTCTGTGCACACTCTTTTACTGAAATATAAAAAATCTCCAATTGGATGCAGCCTTTGCTGCTATACCAATTGAAGATATTAGTGAAAGCATCCCAAACGATATTGTAGTTATTCTCCAAGGTTTAGAGAAGAAAATCGCTATCAATCGTGCGATAAATCAGAATTTA
>CALADS010000075.1 GCA_937890825.1 uncultured Bacteroides sp.
GACACAAGGATTTTCAGTCCTTTGCTCTACCAACTGAGCTATGGCACCTTGTTTTTTCGTTTGCGGTTGCAAAGGTAGTGTATTTTTTTTAATCTGCAAATTATTTGGCGTAAAAAAATACTGATATGCATCTAAGTGTTTACATATCAGTATTTTATTGGAGATTATTTTTCTTTCAGCGGATTCCATCCCTGTGCTTTCAGTTCGAATTCCTGTCCGTCTCGTGTGATAAGCGCACAGCCCAGCTCAGGTTTGGTGATGTGACCTATCAGTTTCACCCCTTCCATTTCAGCGATTTTTTCGTGGTCGGCTATAGGAACGGTAAACAGTAGTTCATAATCTTCTCCGCCGTTCAGGGCACAAGTAGTGAGGTTCATATTGAATTCCTCGGCCATCACTGCCGTCTGATAATCAATAGGGATGTGTTCTTCGTATACCCGGCAGCCCATTTTGCTTTGCGAGCAGATGTGCAGCAGTTCAGAAGACAGTCCGTCGGACACGTCCATCATGGCCGTAGGCTGGATGCCTGCCGCCGCCAGTTTTTCGATGATATCCTTCCGTGCCTCCGGTTTCAGTTGTCTTTCCAGCAGATACTCCTTGCCGGCAAAGTCGGGCTGTACGTCCTTTTCCTGCCCTTTGAGAGCCGTTTTTTCGCGCTCCAGCAGTTGTAGTCCCATGTAGGCAGCCCCCAGATCGCCCGTCACGCAGATAAGATCGGTTTCCTTGGCTCCGTTTCGATACACGGCTTTCCCTTTTTCCACTTCACCTATGCATGTAATGCTGATGGTGAGTCCGGTGTACGAAGAGCACGTGTCACCACCTACGATATCTACTCCATATTCTTCGCAAGCCAGGCGGATGCCGGCATAGAGTTCCTCCATCTCTTCGATGCAGAATCTCTTCGATACCCCCAGTGACACGGTAATCTGTCGGGGCGTACCGTTCATGGCATAGATATCCGAAAAATTCACCACTGCTGCTTTGTATCCCAGGTGCTTCAGCGGTACATACACCAAGTCGAAATGTACCCCTTCGAGCAGCATATCGGTAGTAATCAGTACTTCCTTATCGGCAGGGTAGGACAGTACCGCACAATCATCTCCCACTCCGTAGCGGGTAGAGGAATGTTTTGTTTCCAGGCCCTCGGTGAGGTGCTTTATCAGTCCAAATTCACCGAGGGTAGCTATTTCTGTTCTCTTCATCTATTATGCACGGTTTATGAGTTCACGCATGATTTCCGTCATTCTGGGCTGGGCAGCGTCGGCCGCTTTCTGCACCTCCTCGTGACTTACTTCCACGATTTTGCCCTCTACGCCGAGGTCGGTAATCACCGACACGCCGAATACCTTGATACCGCAGTGGTTGGCCACGATTACCTCCGGTACGGTCGACATGCCTACTGCATCGGCTCCCAGTATGTGGAATAATTTATATTCCGCCGGAGTTTCGAAGGTAGGTCCTTGCGTACCGATGTATACCCCGTGCTGCACTTTGATACCCTTTTCGGCTGCGATGGCATCCGCCTTTCGGATCAGTTCCTTGTCGTATGCCTCGCTCATGTCCGGGAATCGCGGCCCATAGGGGATATTCTTGCCGCGCAGCGGATGTTCGGGGAAATAGTTGATATGGTCGGTGATAATCATCAGGTCGCCTATTTCGAAAGCCGGGTTGGTACCGCCGCTGGCGTTCGATACAAAGAGCGTTTTGATGCCCAGTTCGCGCATCACGCGTACGGGAAAGGTTACTTCCTGCATGGAGTATCCTTCGTAGTAGTGAAAGCGTCCCTGCATGGCCATGATATCCTTGTTGCCCAGTTTGCCGAAGATCAGTTTTCCGCTGTGTCCTTCTACGGTAGATACGGGGAAATTAGGAATCTCTTCATACTTTATTTCATACTTTTCCGTAATCTCACCGGCCAGACTTCCCAGACCGGTACCTAGTATGATTGCTGTTTCTGGTTGTGTGTGCATCTTACTTCTGAGGTAAGCTGCTGTTTCTTGAATGCGCTCTAACATAGCCAATAATGTTTTGGTTGAATAATTCTTGTTGATTTTGTAATATCTCTATTCCTATGGGGAGCAAATAGCTCCCGGCTTTTAGTATTTCATTAAAATGCGGATGTACCGTCAGTCTCACGGCATCTTTTTCTGTGGTGATGAGGTATCGATTCCCCTCCTTCATGTTCAGAAACCGTTCGGTGATCTGTTTCAGGTCGCGTGGAGTAAAATCGTGATGATCGTCAAAAGCCATCAGCGTTACGTGAGGGGTGTGTCGTTTCACTTTTTCCACCAGCGGTTGGGGCGAGGCAATGCCGGTTACCAGCAGCACCTCTTCTTCTCCGGTAAAGTGCTTCAGCGGTCGGAACGACTGCTGTGCGGCCTTCTGCAGTGGCTGTAGATCGCCGTAGCGGAATGTCGAGAAGAACAACTTCTGATAGGGAAAGAGGTTCAGTTTTTTGCCGATGATATTGAAATCTATCGGTTTGATGTCTTCCGGACACTTGGTCACCACTACCAGCTGTGCCCGTTGCATGCCATCTGCCGATTCTCTCAGTCGTCCGGCCGGCAGCAGTCGGTCGTCGCAGAACAAGCGGTTATAATCCGTCAGCAGGATGTTCAGCCCTGCCTTCACAGCGCGGTGCTGAAAGGCATCATCGAGCAACACCACATCGACTTCCGGTTGTTTCAGCTGCATCAGCTGTTCGATGCCGTGGCATCGGTTTTCGTCCACGGCCACCCTTACCTCCGGAAATTTCTGTTTCATTTGGCACGGTTCGTCGCCTATCTGTGCCGCTGTGCTTTGTGTGTCGGCCAGTTTATACCCTTTGGTATGCCTCTTATATCCACGGCTCAGTGTAGCCACCTGCAGTCCCTCCTGCTGCAGCAGTCGGATGAGGTATTCTGTATGCGGCGTTTTCCCGGTGCCACCTACGCTGAGATTGCCGATACAGATTACCGGCAGGTCGAAAGATTTTGTCTTCTTCCAGTTCCAGTCGTAAAGTTTGTTTCGCACGCTTACTCCCCATCCATAGAGTACCGATAGCGGCAGTAAGCAGCGGTGTATGCGGAAATTCTTCTCAGTCATAGCGAACCATCAAAAAAATGTAGATAAAAAATTAGTGAATAGATAAATCGTAGGGCACGATGGCCTGAATGGGGTCGTAGCAGTCCCAATGGTTTATCCGTTGCAATGTGCTGTACAGTTCAGCAGCCTGTCCGCCCAGGTACATCCGTTGCAGATATACGGTGGGGTTCATTTCGAGCAGAGCCTCCAGGAATCCGCTTTGTTTCGGGAAAGCCTGCAGCGTATAGCTCTCCACCTGCGCCTTGCGGGCAGCGATGCCGATGGCCGTGTCTAGTCCTCCCAGCACATCCACCAAGCCACGCTCCAGGGCATCAGCCCCTGTCCATACACGTCCTTGCGCCACCTTGTCTACCGCCTCTTTGGTCATGAGTCGTCCGTTGGCACAGCGCGTCAGGAAGAGGTCGTATCCCTCGTTCACATACCTCTGCATCAGCCCTTTCTCTCCTTCGTTCAGGCCTCTTCCGAAGCTTCCGAAGTCGGCGTAGCGATTGGTCTTCACCCCATCGAAGTGTACCCCTAATTTCTCGGTCAGCTTCTGCGTATTGGGAAACATACCGTAGATACCGATCGAACCCGTCAGCGTAGTGGGTTGTGCCACGATGGTATCGGCGTTGCAAGCCATGTAATAGCCTCCCGATGCCGCATAGTCGCCCATCGACACGATGACCGGCTTTTCCCGCTTCAGTTGGCTCACCGCATGCCAGATTTGCTCAGAAGCATACGCACTGCCCCCCGGAGAATTTATGCGCAGCACCACCGCCTTTACGTCGTCGTTCTTTTGCAGTTTCTTCAGGTCGGCTATCACCTTATTGGCCACAATCATCGGTTCGTTGCCGGCCGTCAGTGGCGATTCTACGGCATAATCCACGATTTGACCGCTGGCATAGTACACCGCCACAATTTGTCCGCTTTTATCCTTTGGTTGAGCGTTTTGCAGATGCTTCATAGCTTCCAGACTCAAGTAGTTCACCTCGTCGTCTTCGCTCAGTCCGCACTGCTGTTTCAGCAAGTCCTCTACCTCATCCTTATATACCAAGGCATCCGCCAGTCCGTACGTCAGGCACTTTTCTGCCGGTTGAAACATCAGCATCTCGTCAGCCGCTTCGTTTAGCCGCTGCGGAGTCTGTTGGCGAGCCTCTGCCACTTGTTTCACCATATGCTGCCAGATAGAGTGAATGTACATGCTCACCTGTTCCCGGTTGGCGTCGCTCATCTCTGTGGCAATGTAGGGCTCTACGGCCGATTTATACGTGCCCACCTTGAATACCTGCATTTCTACTCCCACCTTTTCGAGCAGTTCCTTATAGAATACGGGTGAGGCAGCCAGTCCCTTCCATTCTATCATTCCCTTGGGATTGAGCAGCACCTTGTCGGCCACGCTGGACAGGTAATACAATCCCTGTGTATACGTATCGGCATATGTCACGATACTTTTGCCCGACTCCTTAAAGTCGAGCAGTGCATTTCTGATTTCCTCGAGCGAGGCAAACCCTGCATTCAGGTATCCTGCCTGAATATAAATACCCTCTATATCCGGGTGTTCCTTAGCCTTGCGGATAGCCGCCAGTACATCGTTCAGTCCGTACCCCTGGTATGTATCGCCCAGGAGAAAAGCCAGCGGGTCTTCCTGACTGCGTTCGGTCAGCGAGCCCTTCAGTTGCAGCATCATCACCGAGTGCGGGGTCACCTGTGTGGCGGCCGGTTCGGAAAATGTCATACCCAGCAGGGCCACTATGCCGAAAATAAAGAAGACTACCCCCGTCAGTACGAGGCCTGTCACCGTGGCTAGCGTATATTTCAGAAAATCTTTCATGGTTCTTATTCTTTAGAAATCAATACATACATAAAAAACAGTTTTCTACATTCTGAGAAACTTCCGCAGTTCCTCTACCGGCAGTCCGCGTCGGTGGGCATAATCTTTCAGTTGGTCGTCTCCGATAGTCCCTACGCTGAAATAGCGAGCTGCCGGATGCGCCATCATCAGTCCGCAGACCGATGCATGCGGCCGCATGGCTCCGTGTTCGGTCAGTGTAATGCCTACCTCCTTCAGTTGCAGCAATTCGTCCAAGATGAAATTTACCGACTGGTCGGGTAGGGAGGGGTATCCCACCGCTGGTCGTATGCCCTGAAATTTCTCCTGTAGCAGGTCGGGGATGGTTAAATCCTCGTGCGGTGCATAGCCCCAGTCCACCTTCCGGATCTGTTCGTGCATTTTTTCGGTAGCTGCTTCTGCCAGCCGGTCCGACAATGTCTGCATCAGCAGATGCGCATACGGGTCGTGTTCCTTCAGTTCCTCCTCTTTGAGCGCTCCCCTCACGGTAGCGGCAAACAACCCGATGCAGTCGGGATGAGCGTCGTCTATCGGCCGTATAAAGTCGCTCAGGCACAAGCATACCCCCGCCGTAGGGTCGGGCAGCTGCTGTCTGAGCAGCGGAAATCTCGTTCCCTCTATCCACAAATCATCCTCATCGGCCTGAGCCCGGCACAGTCGGAAGATGCCCTCTATGCGCAGGTTCTTACCCTCGGTGCGTAGCAGTCGGAGCGCCTCTTTGTGAAGCTGCATTGCTTCGGCTGCCTTTGCGCGGTCGGCCTCGGCAAACGAAGCCAGCCACATGGCCCGGCAGGCATCGCATCCATGCAGGTGGGCGATGGAAGCAAATCTCGGTTGAAAGCCCCATGCATGAAAGAAGTACACCCAGTTGATGTAAGGTACCACCTCTTCCACTGCATACGCATACACCGCGTGGCGTCCGTCAGTTGAAATACAGCGCTTCTCCACGATACTGCTCGTCTACGTGTTCGCCGTCGAAAATCAGATGACCGTTGGCAAACGTTTTTTCCACTTTCCATCCGAAGGTACGTCCTTCCATCGGGCTCCATTTGCACTTGCTCAAGATGCAGTCTGTGTCCACCGTCCAGGGCGATTGCGGGCGAATCAGCACCAGGTCGGCCTGGTATCCCTCGCGTAAGAATCCCCTGCGCTGTATGCCATACAGTTTGGCCGGTGCATGACACATCTTCTCTACCAGTGTCTGCAGACTCATCACCCCTTCGTCTACCAGTTCCAGCATGCTTACCAGTGAGAACTGAATCATGGGCATGCCCGAAGCAGCCTTCAGTGCGCCTCCCTGTTTATCGGTCAGCAAGTGCGGAGCATGGTCGGTAGCGATGGTATCGATGCGGTTGGAATTCAGTGCCTCGCGCAGCGCCATCATATCCTTGTGCTTCTTGATGGCCGGATTACATTTGATGCGTGCTCCCTGTGTGCGGTAATCCTTGATGCTGAACATCAGATGTCCCACACATGCTTCGGCTGTGATGCGCTTATCCTCGAGCGGCAGATTGCTAAACAACTGCAGCTCCTTGGCCGTAGACAAGTGCAGCACGTGCAGTCGGGCTTGTGCCTCCAGCGCCAGCTTCACCGCCAATGATGTAGAAGCAAAGCAGGCCTTCTCCGAGCGTATGTCGGCATGTTTGCGCACCGGCACCTCTTCATTGCCGGTGTACGACAGATACGCATTGATGTTGGCCTGAATAGTGAGCTGGTCTTCGCAGTGCGCCGCTATCAGCCTGTCTGTTCCGGTAAAGATTCTTACCAGGCTTTTCATGCGGTCTACCAGCATATTTCCTGTGCTGGCTCCCATGAACAGCTTGATACCACATACTCCGTGCTTATCCAGCCGTCCGAAATCCATGTAATTATTATTGGTTGCGCCAAAGTAGCAGGCATAGTTCACCACACACTTTTGGCTCATCAGTTCCAGTTTTTCGTTCAGCGCTCCCAGCGTAGTGGTGAGCGGCTGCGTATTGGGCATATCCATAATCGAGGTCACCCCTCCGGCCGCTGCCGCACAGCTTTCAGAGGTGATGTCCGCCTTCTGTGTCAGTCCCGGGTCACGGAAGTGCACATGTTCATCTATTACGCCGGGTATCAGATAACATCCAGTGGCATCAATCATTTCATCACAAGGCGCCGACAATGGCTTGCCGTTTGTTAGAATTTCTGCAATTTTTCCATCTTCTATCACCATGGATCCTACCACGGTCTGACCTTCGTTTACAATCGTAGCGTTGTGGATGAGAGTTCTTTTCATACTATCTGTAGTTTATGATGTTAATTTTTTACTTTCTGATACTTTTTAAACCAACTGTTCCATTTCAGTCGTATCACTCCAAACACCGCCTCGCCAAAGATGCTGCTGTTCATCTTCGAGGTACCCAGTTCGCGGTTGATAAAGATTACCGGCACCTCTTGTATGCGGCATCCGCACTGATAGGCCGTGAATTTCATCTCTATCTGAAAGGCATACCCTTTGAACCGGATGCTGTCCAGTCCGATGGCTTCGAGCACCCGTCTGCGGTAGCACACAAATCCGGCGGTGGTATCGTGTATGGGCAGCCCCGTGATGAGGCGTACATATTTAGAGGCGAAGTACGACATCAGCACCCGTCCCATGGGCCAGTTCACCACATTCACCCCGCTCACATAGCGCGATCCGATAGAGAGGTCGGCTCCCTGGTCGTGACACGCTGCATACAGTCGGGGCAAGTCTTGCGGATTATGGCTGAAGTCGGCATCCATTTCGAACACATACTCATAGTTGTGTTGCAGGGCCCAGCGGAATCCCGTGATGTAGGCCGTGCCCAGCCCCAGTTTTCCGGTGCGTTCTATCATGAACAGCCGTTCGGGAAACTCCTGCTGTAGCTGCTTTACGATGGCCGCCGTACCGTCCGGCGACCCGTCTTCGATGACCAATATATGAAAGCCGTGCTCCAGCTGAAACACTGCCCGGATGATATTTTCTATATTCTCCCGTTCGTTGTACGTAGGGATAATGACAAGACTGTCTGATGAATGCATAGTCACTGTTTCTCTTAAGTTTACTTGATTAGAAAAACAAAAGTAATGTTTTTTATGGAGAAAAGAAAAATTTGATTACAATTTCTTGCAGCGGTGCGAAACATTTTACAAAAAACAGAGAGTGGTACTTCTGGTAGACTTTTTCTGAAACACCCTGCATGGAGAATAGACACAACGCCCGTTTCCGCCCGGATGGCATTTCTCTGCGGGCATACGCATCTGCAAGCGCAAACTTATTTCTCGTCATTTGTGGCGGAATGAGCGGGAATATTTGTACTTTTGCCGTCAAAAATTCAACTCATGACGATTACCGAACTTCAACAACTCTATACCAAACATCCTCAGGTAAGCAAGGCGCTTCATCTGCTGAACGATGCCTCTGTACACCACCTCTTTTGCGGCGGGCTCTGTGCCTCGGCTGCTTCGCTTTTCGCCACGGCCTTGCTGCAGCGGGCGGCAGGCCCCTTCGTGTTTATTCTCGACGATCTGGAGTCGGCCGGGTATTTCTATCACGACCTCACGCAGGTGCTGGGCAGCGAGCGGGTGCTGTTCTTCCCCTCGTCGTTTCGCAGGGCCATCAAGTACGGGCAGAAAGATGCGGGCAACGAGATTCTGCGCACCGAGGTGCTGAGCCGGCTGCAGAAGCAGGAGGAGGGACTGTGTGTGGTGACCTATCCCGACGCCCTGGCCGAAAAGGTGGTGTCGAGGGGTGAGCTGACCGAGAAAACGCTGAAGTTGCACGTGGGCGAGCGCGTGGACCTGAGTTTCGTCACCGAGGTGCTGCGCAGCTATGAGTTCGAGTTTGTGGATTATGTCTACGATCCGGGGCAGTTTGCCGTGCGGGGCAGCATCGTCGATGTGTTCTCGTTTTCATCGGAATATCCCTTCCGTGTAGATTTCTTTGGCGATGAGGTAGACAGCATTCGCCTGTTCGAGGTGGAGAGTCAGCTCTCTAAAGAGAAAAAAGAAGAAGTGGTCATTGTGCCCGACCTCAGCCGCAGCCTGGAGAAGGGGGGCACCGGCGGATTGGTGTCGTTTCTTCATTTCCTGCCTGCACAGACGGTGCTGGCCATGCACGATTTGCTGTGGCTGCAAGAGCGCGTACAGGCCGTGCACGACGAGTCGCTCTCGACACAAGCTGTGGCTGCACGCCAGGCTGAAGAGAACGACAGCATCAGTCTGGAGGGGAAGTTGATAGACGGAAGCGAGTTTACGGCACAGGTGCTGGAGTTCCGGCGACTGGAGTTCGGCCATCAGCCCACCGGACAGCCCGATGCGGTGTTGCAGTTCGATACCGTGGCGCAGCCCATCTTTCACAAGAATTTCGATCTGGTCACGCAGTGTTTTCTGGAATATCTGCAGAAGGGGTACACGCTGTATATCTGTAGCGACAGCACGAAGCAGACCGACCGCCTGCGGGCCATCTTCGACGACCGCCACGCTGCGGGCGCTCAGCCGCTGGACTTTACGCCGGTGGAGCGCACGCTGCACGAGGGCTTTGCCGACCACGAGCTGAAGATGTGCATCTTTACCGACCATCAGCTGTTCGACCGTTTTCATAAGTATAGCCTGAAGAGCGACAAGGCACGCAGCGGCAAGGTGGCCCTGTCGCTGAAAGAGCTCAACCAGTTTACACCAGGCGACTATGTGGTGCATACCGATCACGGCGTGGGACGCTTTGCCGGCCTGATGCGGGTACCCAACGGTGACACTACGCAGGAGGTGATGAAGCTGGTGTATCAGAACGATGATGTGGTGTTTGTGTCTATCCATTCGCTGCACAAGGTGTCGAAATACAAAGGTAAGGAAGGCGAGGCTCCGCGCCTCAACAAGTTGGGCACGGGAGCCTGGGAGAAACTGAAAGACCGTACCAAGAAGAAGATTAAGGACATAGCGCGCGACTTGATAAAACTCTACTCGCAGCGACGCGAGGAGAAGGGATTCCAGTACAGTCCCGACAGCTTCTTGCAGCAAGAGCTGGAAGCGTCGTTCCTGTACGAGGATACGCCCGATCAGAGCAAGGCTACGGCCGAGGTGAAGGCCGATATGGAGAGCGCGCGTCCCATGGACCGACTGGTGTGTGGCGACGTGGGTTTCGGCAAGACGGAGGTGGCTGTGCGGGCTGCTTTCAAGGCGGTGGCCGACAACAAGCAGGTGGCGGTGCTGGTGCCTACCACAGTGCTGGCATATCAGCATTTTCAGACGTTTAAAGAGCGTCTAAAGAATTTTCCCTGCCGGGTGGAGTACCTGAGCCGGGCGCGTACCTCAGCGCAGGTGCGGGCGGTCATCAAGGGGTTGGAGCAAGGCGAGGTGAACATTATCATCGGCACGCACCGCATCTTGGGAAAGGATGTGAAATTTCACGACCTGGGTCTGCTGATTATCGACGAAGAGCAGAAGTTCGGGGTGAGTGTGAAGGAGAAACTGCGGCAGCTGAAGGTGAATGTGGATACGCTCACCATGACAGCCACACCCATTCCGCGCACCTTGCAGTTTTCGCTGTTGGGCGCACGCGACTTGTCGGTTATTCAGACGCCGCCGCCCAACCGCTATCCGGTGCAGACCGAGGTGCATACGTTTAATGAAGAGGTCATTGCCGATGCCATCAACTTCGAGATGAGCCGCAACGGACAGGTGTTCTTCGTCAATAACCGCATCTCGAACCTGGCAGAACTGCAGGCCTTAATCCAACGGCGCATTCCCGATTGCCGGGTGTGTATCGGACACGGACAGATGGAGCCGGCCGAGATGGAGAAGGTGATTCTCGATTTTGCCAATTATGAGTACGATGTGTTGCTGGCCACTACCATCATAGAGAGTGGTATCGACATTCCCAATGCCAACACCATTCTTATCAATCAGGCGCAGAACTTCGGGCTAAGCGATTTGCACCAGATGCGCGGAAGGGTGGGACGCAGCAACAAGAAGGCGTTCTGCTACCTGTTGGCTCCGCCGCTTTCTACCCTTACGCAAGAGGCGCGCAGAAGGTTGCAGGCCATCGAGAATTTCTCCGACCTAGGCAGCGGCATACACATTGCCATGCAAGATTTGGATATCCGCGGAGCAGGTAATATGCTGGGGGCAGAGCAGAGTGGATTCATTGTCGACTTGGGCTACGAAACATATCAGAAGATTCTGACGGAGGCGGTGCGCGAATTGAAGAACGATGAGTTTGCCGACTTGCTGGCTGATGAGCAGCGGGCCGATGGCAGCGGACAAATCTCGGGCGAGCAGTTTGTAGAGGAGTGTCAGTTGGAGAGTGACTTGGAACTGCTGTTGCCGGCAGATTATGTGACGGGCAGCAGCGAGCGTATGTTGCTGTATCGCGAACTGGACGGGCTGACGCTGGATACCGAGGTGGCGGCTTTCAGGGAACGGTTGGAAGACCGCTTCGGACCGGTGCCGCCCGAAACGGAGGAATTGTTGCGGGTGGTGGCGCTGCGCAGAATGGCGGCGCGCCTGGGTGTGGAGAAGGTGTTCTTGAAGGGAGGCCGTATGACACTGTTCTTTGTGTCCAACCCTGACAGCCCCTATTATCAAAGTCAAGCGTTTGGCCGGGTGATAGCCTACATGATGCAGTTTACTCGCCGGTGCGACTTACGCGAGCAGAACAACCGTCGCAGCATGGTGGTGAAAGAAGTAGCTTCGGTAGAACAGGCGGTAGATGTGCTTCAGGAAATGTTGTCTCTACAGCCTTCGGAGTAAAAAAAGAAGGTAGGCTGTTGGTTCAGCCTGCCTTCTTCCAATTTAAATTATCATGATTAAAAAAAAGTTTTCCGGGTAATACTTTCTGAATGGCAAACCGCCTCTTAGTCTATCATATTTTTCAGCTTCGTGAAATGCCGGATAATCTCCAGGTAATCACGGTCAGAGCGCATATTGAACTTGTTCCATAAATCACCCATAATCACGGCTCCTCCAAATCCGTAATCCTTGATTTGCAGGATGTTGTCGGGGGTAATGCCTCCCAGAGCCATCACCTTGCTGTCGATGATGTGTTCCTTGCTGGCCTGCCGGAGGTCCAGGGCACTGAAGGCCGAAGATACGCCCTCTTTGGTGATGCAGTCGAACACGGGACTCATGAAGAGGTAATCGTAGAAGTGTTTCCGGTTCTTCACCTCTTCAAGGGTGTGACAGGTGCAACTGATGTGCCCCGAATAATCGTGCGGTTCCTTCGGATTACGGGTGTTCAGGTGGATGCCCATCAGGTTGAACTCTTCTTTCAGATAAAAATGCTCGTGTGTAACGATGCGTCTGTGATATTTTTCGGGAATAAGCGTCAGCAGCCGTTCCGCATACATGGCCGGCGTTTCGGGCTTTCGTAGGTGCAGGATGTCTAATCCTTCTTCGAACAACTCCGTAATGATTTTGTCTTCTTCCACAAAAAAAGTGGGTGTTGTGACTACAATTAGCTTCATTCTATTTTGGGGTTTGCTTCTATTCTTTAGCAAAGCTAGTAATTCCTATCTATAGATACCAAACTTTTCCTTTAAAATTTGTTAGATGCCTGTAGGAAGAAACTTTTTTCTATCTTTGCAGTTGCTAATGATACTATATAGAAGATTCAAAATAAAGAAATGTCCGACTATATCAATGAACTGAATGACAGTCAGTGTCAGGCTGTGCTGTATAATGATGGACCTTCACTGGTGATAGCTGGTGCAGGTTCGGGCAAGACCCGGGTGCTGACGTATAAGATTGCGTATCTGCTGGAGAACGGCTATCAGCCGTGGGAGATTATGGCGCTAACCTTTACTAATAAAGCAGCCCGCGAAATGAAGGAACGTATCGCTCTGCAGGTGGGCGCAGAGAAGGCTCGCCGATTATGGATGGGTACGTTTCACTCCATCTTTCTGCGTATCTTGCACGTGGAGGCACAAGTGTTGGGATTTACTTCTCAGTTTACTATCTATGATACAGCGGATAGCAAGAGCCTGATACGCACCCTGCTCAAGGAAATGCAACTCGATGAGAAGGTGTATAAACCCGGTGTGGTACAGGCGCGCATATCCAATGCCAAGAATCACTTGGTGACTCCCGACGACTATGCACGTAACAAGGCTGCCTACGAGGGAGATTGTGCCCTGAATATGCCGGCCTTGCGCGAGGTATATCGCCGTTATTGGGAGCGCTGCCGTCAGGCCGATGCCATGGATTTCGATGATTTGCTGCTGTATACATATCTGCTGTTCCGCGACCATCCCGAGGTGCTGGCCCACTACCAGCAGCAATTCAGATACCTGCTGGTAGACGAGTATCAGGATACAAACTTTGCGCAGCATAGTATTGCGTTGCAGTTGGCTGGGCAGCATCGGCACGTCTGTGTGGTGGGTGACGATGCCCAGAGTATCTACTCGTTTCGGGGAGCCGACATTGATAATATTCTGTATTTTACCAAGGTGTATCCCGAGGCGCGTGTTTTTAAGTTGGAGCAGAACTACCGTTCTACGCAGACCATTGTGAGCGCAGCCAACAGCCTGATAGCAAAGAACAGCAGGCAGATTCATAAAGAAGTGTACTCCGAGAAGGATAAGGGCGAACCCATCGGAGTGTATCAGGCATACAGCGATGTGGAGGAGGCTGAAATTGTAGTCGGCAAGATTAACGAGATACGCCGGTTGCACGATGCGGGCTATGCCGATTTTGCCGTGCTGTATCGCACCAATGCTCAGAGCCGTGTGTTCGAGGAGGCGATGCGTAAGCGGTCTATGCCTTATCGTATCTATGGGGGATTGTCGTTCTATCAGCGTAAGGAAATCAAGGATGTAATTGCCTATTTTCGTCTGGTGGTAAATCCGAACGATGAGGAAGCCTTCAAGCGTATCATCAATTACCCGGCTAGGGGCATTGGCGATACGACCGTGGGTAGACTGGTTGCTGCGGCTGCCGCGGCAGAGGTGAGCCTGTGGACGGTGCTTGGCGAACCGCTGACTTATGGATTGTCTTTCAATAAAGGTATACTGGCCAAACTGCAGGCGTTTCGCCAGCTGATAGAAGGGTTTCGGGGGCATCTGTCCGAGGTATCGGCTTTCGAGCTGGGACGGGAGATTATCTGCTCTTCCGGTATTATGACTGATATTATGCAGGATAACTCGCCCGAGAGTCTGAGCCGCAAAGAGAACCTGGAGGAATTGGTTAACGGTATGAGCGACTTCTGTGGGCAGCGTCGCGAGGAGGGTATCGAACGGGTACAGCTGGACGACTTCCTGGCGGAGGTGTCGCTGCTGACCGATCAGGATACGGATGGTGAGGCCGATGGAGAGAAAGTGACGCTGATGACGGTACATGCAGCCAAGGGCTTGGAGTTTCGCAACGTGTTTGTGGTGGGGCTCGAAGAAAATTTGTTTCCCAGCAATATGTCGGGCGATTCGCCCAGAGCATTGGAAGAGGAACGGCGTTTGTTCTATGTGGCCATCACTCGGGCAGAGGAACGATGCTATCTGACGTATGCCAAATCGCGTTACCGGTACGGAAAAATGGAGTTTGCCAACCCCAGTCGTTTTCTGAAAGACATCGATGTGCGATTCCTCCGTTTGCCGATGGGCATGCGCATGGGAACGCAGGTGGACGAAGCGGCCGGACGCTTCCGTGAGGAATACCAGCGTTTTCGCAATGATGTACGGCAGGAACGTCCGTCGGCGGCTCCGCGGCAGGTCATTGCTCCAACAGTGCCCCGTAGCCTCAAACGGATACCTGTGGGAAGTGCGGCTTCTGTGGGTGCGGCTTCTGAGTCGGGAGGCATGCCACCGTTGCTGGTAGGACAGCACATCGAACACGAGCGATTCGGCTTGGGTGAAGTGGTGCGCGTAGAGGGAACGGGCGACAATGCCAAGGCTACCATTTGCTTTCAGCATGCTGGCGAGAAACAGTTGCTGCTTCGATTTGCCCGGTTTAAGATTATAGATTAGCATAAAAGATGCCGATAGAAGGAGTTTAATAGATAAGGTATTAATAGATATAGCACATAAATAAGGTATGATAGATTTTACACAATTTCCTTCACCTTGTTACATCATGGAGGAGGAACTGCTGAGGAAGAACCTTAGCTTGATTCAGAGCGTGGCCGACAGAGCTGGTGTGGAGATAATCCTGGCCTTTAAGTCGTTTGCCATGTGGCGTTCGTTTCCTATTTTCCGGGAATACATCACGCATTCCACAGCCAGCTCGGTCTACGAGGCCCGCTTGGCTTTGGAGGAGTTTGGCAGCAAGGCTCATACGTACTCTCCGGCATATACCGAAGCCGATTTTCCGGAGATTCTGCGATGCAGCAGTCACATCACCTTTAATTCGCTGGCACAGTTTCAGCGGTTTTATCCGCAGGTGCAGACGGCTACACACGAGGTGTCGTGCGGCATTCGGGTCAATCCGGAATACTCTGAGGTAGAAACGGAACTGTATAACCCGTGCGCTCCAGGCACTCGCTTCGGGGTGATGGCCGACCAGCTGCCCGATACCTTGCCGGACGGCATAGAAGGCTTTCACTGCCATTGCCACTGCGAATCTTCTTCCTACGAGTTGGAACGTACGTTGCAGCACCTGGAAGCCAAATTCTCTCGCTGGTTTGCACAAATCAAGTGGCTGAATCTGGGTGGCGGGCATCTGATGACTCGTAAGGATTACGATGTGGAGCATCTGATAGGTTTGCTGAAGGGATTGAGGGTTCGTTATCCTCATCTGCGCATCATCTTGGAGCCCGGCTCGGCCTTTACCTGGCAGACGGGGGTACTGACGTCGCAGGTGGTGGACGTGGTAGAGAATAGAGGTATCCGTACGGCCATCCTTAATGTGAGCTTCACTTGCCACATGCCCGACTGTCTGGAGATGCCTTATCAGCCGGCGGTGCGCGGTGCACAGATGGGTGAGGAAGGGCCTTATGTGTACCGATTGGGTGGCAATTCGTGCCTCAGTGGTGATTACATGGGGCTGTGGAGCTTCGATCACGAACTGCAGGTGGGCGATTGCGTGGTGTTTGAAGATATGATTCATTATACTATGGTAAAGACGAATATGTTCAACGGAATTCACCATCCGGCCATCGGTATGTGGACGAAAGAGGGAAAGGCGGAAATTTTCAAGCAATTTTCTTATGAAGATTATCGCGACAGAATGAGTTGATAATCAGGTAAATGATTGCGGATTGCATAGGAGAGCATGAAAAAAGTGAGAAAAAAGTGCGCTAAACGTTTGGAGGATTAAATAAAATGCGTACCTTTGCAACCGCAAACGCGGAAATAGCTCAGTTGGTAGAGCATAACCTTGCCAAGGTTAGGGTCGCG
>CALADS010000076.1 GCA_937890825.1 uncultured Bacteroides sp.
GAAAGTCGGGGCTTTGTGCGTAAAAAAAGGAGGTGCGCATTTTGACACACCTCCTTTCCTGAATAAAGATTGATTAAATCAACCACCAAAGTTATCGTACATGATAGAAGACTCTTCTACACCGAGATCTGTAAGCATGGCGACAACAGCCTTTGACATCGGGCCAGGACCACACATATAGTATTCAATATCTTCTGGAGCTTCGTGATCCTTCAGGTAAGTATTCAACATCACCTGGTGAACGAAACCGGCAGTGTACTTCACACCTGCTGCATCAGCTGCAGGATCCGGACGGTCCAAAGCCAAATGGAAGTGGAAGTTCGGGAATTCCTTTTCGATACCAAGGAAGTCTTCCAGATAGAACACTTCATTCAACGCACGGGCACCATAGAAGTAGTGCATTTCTCGATCGGTAGTGTGCAGCGTCTTCGTCATATGCATAATCTGTGCACGAAGCGGAGCCATACCGGCACCACCACCTACCCAAATCATTTCCTTCTTCGAATCGAAGTGCGGATGGAAGTCACCGTAAGGACCACTCATCATCACCTTATCACCCGGCTTCAGAGTGAAGATGTATGAAGAAGCGATACCCGGATTCACATCCATAAATCCGCTGCGATCGGGTTTGAAAGGAGGTGTAGCAATACGTACTGTCAACATAAACACATCTCCTTCGGCCGGATAGTTAGCCATAGAATAGGCACGGATAGTCGGCTCAGGGTTCACACACTTCAACGGGAACAGACCGAACTTCTGCCATGCCGGCAAATATTCGTCACCAATCAGTGCCTTATCGATATCCTTGTCATAATCCATAGAGAAGGCAGGAATCTTAATCTGAGCATAAGAACCCGGCAAGAAGTCCATGTGAGCACCCTTAGGCAACTGCACCTTAAATTCTTTGATAAACGTAGCTACGTTCTTATTAGAAATCACGGTACATTCATATTCCTTCACACCCATTACAGATTCCGGTACCTTAATACCTAAATCACCTTTCACCTTGCACTGACAAGCCAAACGCCAGTGATCCTTAATCTGTTTACGGCTGAAATGACCCTTTTCAGAATCAAGAATTTCACCGCCACCTTCTACTACCTGGCACTTGCACTGACCGCAGGATCCTTTACCGCCACAAGCAGAAGAAAGATAAATGCCGTTTTCGGCCATGGTAGTCAGCAGACTACCTCCCTGACCTACAGAAATCGTGTCTTTACCATTGATGGTAATGTTTACGTTGCCTGAAGGCACCAAGAATTTCTTGGCAACCAGCAGAATAACGACAAGCAACAGAATGACCGTAAGGAATACTCCAATGCTTGCTAATATTAAATTCATATCCATTGTTTATTCCTTTCTTTATTAGATTTTCAAACCAGAGAAACACATAAATGCCATTGCCATCAGACCTACTGTGATAAACGTGATACCCAATCCCTTAAGAGGAGCCGGAACATCAGAGTAAGCCATTTTTTCACGGATAGCTGCCAAACCAACAATAGCAAGCAACCAACCAATACCAGAACCCAATGCATAAACAACAGCACTAGACACACTAGTGATAGCCTGTACATTAGAGGGGTCCATGGTGATACGTTGCTGCATAAACAGAGAAGCACCCATGATGGCACAGTTCACGGCGATTAGCGGCAAGAAAATACCCAAAGAAGCATACAGCGACGGACTGAAACGTTCTACCATCATTTCCACCAACTGTACGATACCGGCAATCACGGCAATGAAAAGAATAAAACTCAAGAAGCTTAAGTCAACGCCTTCTACAAGAGCGTCAGGACCCAGCACCTTAGTCTGCAACAGATAGTTGACCGGCAATGTCACTACCAGCACAAAGGTTACGGCAATACCTAAGCCAACCGCTGTCTTCACATTCTTCGATACAGCCAGATACGAACACATACCCAGGAAGAACGCGAATATCATGTTGTCCACAAAAATAGAGCGGACGAATAAACTTAATAATTGTTCCATGAATAATCTTTTTTAGAATACTAAAATTATTTTTCCTGCAGTTCTTTGTTACGCGCACGCTGATACCAGATAATGCAAGCCACGATAATCAAAGCCATCGGAGGCATCAGCATCAAACCGTTGTTCACATAGCCTAACTCTTTCAAGCAATCGTGGTTCAAGATATTGAAGCCAAGCAATGTACCTGAACCGAGCAGTTCGCGGAAGAAAGCTACAATAACCAGGATTTTGGCATAACCCAAACCATTGCCAATTCCATCAAGGAAAGACTCCCACGGACCATTCTGCATAGCAAAAGCTTCCAAACGACCCATCAAAATACAGTTGGTAATGATCAGACCCACATACACAGACAACTGCACACTGACATCATAGGCAAAAGCCTTTAAGATTTCACTTACAATCGTTACTAACGCTGCTACTACTACCAACTGAACAATAATACGGATACGGTTAGGTACTGTTTTGCGCAACAGAGAAATTACCACGTTAGCAAAAGCAGTAATCACCGTTACAGACAGACCCATCACAATAGCCGGCTCCAACTTGGCAGTAACAGCCAGGGCGGAACAGATACCCAATACCTGTACGGTAACCGGGTTATTCAGGCCCAGCGGAGTAGAGAATACTTCTTTATTCTTCTTAGAAAATAATTGTCCCATATTCCTTTATCCTCCTTATTTAGATGTTAAAAAACTCTTGTACTCAGTGAGACAGTGCTTCAGCATATCGTTCACACCTACTGAAGTGATAGTACCACCCGAAATACCGTCTACCTGATATTCGGCTTTTTCTACCTTACCGTTCTTCACTACACCCAAAGCCACTTCACCGTTTTCGATGGTCTTTTTACCCGGGAATTGTCCCTGGAATGCGGCAGATGCAATTTCTGCACCCAGACCCGGTGTTTCACTGGCATGAGAGAAATAGACACCATATACGGTATCCTTATCGTTGTTGAGCGCTACATATCCCCAGATAGCACCCCAAAGACCTGCGCCATACACCGGGAAAACATACTTAGTTTCACCGTTTACATTTGCTACAAACACATGCAAACGATTGTTTTCCTTAGCTTCTTTTTCAAAAGAAGTCGGAAATTTCTTTTCTGTATACTCGCTCAAAGTGCCGTCGGCTTGCAACAGCATATCTTTCATCTGATACTTGGCAAAAGCAGCCTCTGCATCCTTCAAGTCCTCAGCTGAAGCATTCAAAGAAGTCAGAATTTGTTTTTTAGTATCCAGCTCAATGTTCTTAGTCTGTGTCTCCTTCAATGAAGAGTTCACAAAAGCCAGCAGAAACGCTACGATAACAACCATTACCGAAGCGTAAATGATGGTATAACTATTACTGTTTGTATTCATTTTCTTTCGGTATTATATTATTTGTTAGAGTTCAAGGCACGTTTCTCACGGCGGCTGATATTGCTCTGTACCACACAGTAGTCAATGAGCGGAGCGAAGATGTTCATCAACAGAATAGCCAACATCATACCTTCAGGATAGCCAGGATTCAACACACGGATAATGATAGCCATGGCACCAATAAGGAAACCAAAGATATACTTACCTGTTTCTGTACGAGCAGAAGTCACCGGGTCAGTAGCCATAAATACGGCACCGAAGCAGAATCCTCCCAGTACTAAATGTTCATACCAAGGCATCTGAGCCATCGCTGTATCAGGGCCAATTTCATTAAACACAAAAGCCATAAAGGCACCACCTACAAATACAGAGAACATAGTTTTCCAACTAGCAATACCAGTAACCAACAGCAACAGACCACCAAGAGCGATGGCGATAACGCTGGTTTCACCAATAGAACCCGGAATCAAGCCATAGACCATATCCATAGAGAATTCAGGAGCTGCACTTGAAGTAGCGGCTACACCAAGCGGAGTGGCTACTGTCAGTCCATCAACAGCCTTGCCCAGGCCAAAGATAGAATCACCAGATACCCACACTGCATCACCCGACATCTTAGTAGGATAAGCAAAGAAAAGGAAAGCACGGGTAATCAAAGCTACATTGAAGATATTCATACCTGTACCACCGAATACTTCCTTGGCGAAGATAACAGAGAAAGCTGTAGCAATGGCCAGAATCCACAACGGGCAATCTACCGGCACAATCATCGGAATCAAGATACCGGAAACCAGGAAGCCTTCCTGAATTTCTTCTTTCTTCCACTGAGCTACCACAAACTCAATACCCAAACCTACTACATATGATACAATGATTTTAGGCAATACTGCCAAAAAACCGTAAGAAAACAACTCAAAGAAGCTACCTTCCATACCAGTAGCCTTGAAGTGCTGGTAACCTACGTTATACATACCGAACAAAAGTGCCGGCATCAAAGCAATGACCACCATCGACATGATACGTTTGCTATCGATAGCATCATGGATATGCGTTCCTGATTTCGAAGTCGTGCTGGGCACAAAGAGAAATGTCTCAAAGCCATCGAACACCGACTGAAATGCGTGGAGTTTGCCGCCCTCTTCAAAGTTCGGCTTTATCTTATCGAGATAATTTCTTAACGCTTTCATTATTATAATTTAAAAGAGTTTTATTTAATTCATTTCTGCACGGAGCATGTCCAGACCGGCACGCACAATGCGCTGTACTTCTACCTTAGAAGAACATACAAATTCGCAAAGAGCAAAATCTTCAGGGGCTACTTCGTAGATACCCAAAGCTTCCATGCGGTCAATGTCACCGGCAATGATAGCCTTCACCAAATATTCAGGGAAGATATCCATCGGGAACACACGGTCGTATTCATTAGACATAATCATATGACGTTCACCACCCTTGATACGGGCATCGAATGAATATTCCTTCTTGCCCATCAGCCAGCTGAAGTAAGAATGGCTTGTACTGAATTGATTGAAACGAGGCATAATCCATCCCAACATTTCATGCGTATCGTTACCTTCTTCAATAACTGAGAGTTGACTGTGGAACGCACCCAAATATCCATTAGCAGAAATTTTCTTACCAGTCAACACGTTACCGCTGATGTAACGCAATTCTTTGCCAGCCGTTACATTACCCTTGAATACATCGGTAAGCAACGCACCTACTTTCAACTTACAATAAGCAGGTTTCAATACCTCACTACCAGTAACCGCTACTGTACGAGTAAAATCTACGCGACCAGTATTCATAAGGCGACCAATAAACAGCACTGCTTCTGCGCCAATGGTCCATACAGCTTCACCCTTCACAACTGGTGACAAGTGGTTAATCTGTACACCTACGTTACCAGCCGGATGCGGACCGTCGAACACATTGATTTCTACATTTTTGGCAGCTGTAAGAGCCGCAGATTTTTGGTTAACACGGATACTGAGATAAGTCTTGGCCATCTTTGCCAAAGCGTCCAAACCTGTTTGGAAATTTACCTCCTCCCCTTTCAAGGCCAATTCGAAATCAGGAGCCAGCGGGCTGCTGTCAAAAGCCGATACAAAGATAGCCTTGGGATTCACATTCGGATCGGCTATCACGTCGTACGGACGCTGACGAATAAAAGCAAACAAGCCTGCGTTGAGCAATGCTTCTTTCACTTGCTGTGCATTCATCTTGGCGGGTTCCATCTTGCCGAACTCTACATAGTCCTGCTCTTTGGCTGCCTCCACCACGATATTCATCACCTTACGGCGCGCACCGCGTTCCACGCTTGTTACTACGCCACTGACGGGCGAAACAAACTTCACTTCAGGATGATTCTTGTCAATAAACAAGGGTCCTCCAGCCATCACATACTCCTGTTCTTTCACCACCACTTTCGGAGTGACTCCTGTAAAATCATCGGGAACCAATGAATAGAATCCCGGCTCTTTTACAGCCACCACTTGTTCAGCAGCTTTGCCTTTCAGGTTGATGTCAAGGCCTTTGCGTAATTTAATTACATTTGCCATGCGTTTATATAAAAATAGGTTTCATTTAATTTTGTGCAAAAGTAACAAAAAAGAATCTGATTTTAGTGGAAAAAGGAAAGGAATTACGGATAAATTTCCGTAATAGACAACGTTAACGTACACAAAGGTCATTTGCTGCATTGAACCGCTTAGCTTACTTTTCTTCAGCATGGACTTACTGACACTACCTTTCTTTTCTTTACCAAAACCTTGTTCCCTTTGTAGAAGACTTGTTCATTTCATGTGTATAAAGAACAAAAGAAATAAACTAAAGAAGCAACATCGCTACGATTTTTGCTATTTATCACTGAAAAAAGTAATTTCTGCAAGTCAACAATAAAAAAAGCTGCCGAAACCAGCAGCTTTAATCCTTAGAAATCCGACGTGAAGGCCAGCGGCAATTCACGGCAGTTATACCTCGACGCCATAATCTCACCATATGCACCCGCAGAACGAAGGGCGATAAGGTCACCCCGGCGAACTCGATTCAAATCGATAGCCTTACCAAAAACATCGGATGATTCACAGATAGGACCTACCACGTCATAGGTTTCAAACGGTTCCTCAGAGGTAAGATTCTCTATTTTATGCGACGCCTGATAGAGCGCCGGACGAATCAAATCTGTCATGCCTGCATCCAGAATAGCAAACTGCTTGTTGGTTCCATGCTTGACATACAACACTTTTGAAATAAGCGAGCCACACTGCGCCACAACGGCACGACCCAATTCAAAATGTAGCGTCTGATAAGCACGTAACTTCAACCCGTTGGCATACGTCTCGAAATAATGCCTAAAGTCGGGTATCGCCTGACGATCCGGATGTGCATAATCCACACCAAGCCCACCGCCCACATTGATATGTTCTATGCGTATACAGTGCTTATCAAGCAGATCCTGCAACTGATTCACACGGTTACACAAAGCCATGAAGTCACCCATATCCATTATCTGCGAACCTATATGAAAATGCAACCCTACAAACTGTACATACTTCATATCCTGCGCCAGTTCAATAACATGTATCATATCCTCCATGCTGATACCGAATTTATTCTCAGCCAGCCCGGTAGTGATATTTGCATGCGTATGTGCACCCACATTAGGATTGATACGGAATGCCACACGAGCCACTTTTCCTTTGCGACTGGCCAGTTCGTTGATAACCTCCAGTTCCGGAATAGACTCCACGTTGAAACAGAAGATATCCAGATCCAGTCCCAACTCTATCTCCCAGTCGGACTTCCCCACCCCGGCAAAGACAATCTTTCCGGCAGGAAAACCAGCCCTTACTGCCGCCTTTATCTCTCCTCCACTCACACAGTCGGCACCCAATCCGCTTTCACGCACGATGGACAGAATCTGAGGATTTGCATTAGCCTTCACGGCATAATGAACCACATAATTCTCATATTTTCCTGCTTCTCGGCGAATAGTATCCAGCGTATTGCGCAACACCTGTGTATCGTAATAATAAAAAGGTGTACGCAATTCGCGGAATTTGTCAATCGGAAAAAATCCTTTCATATAAAAAAGTGAAACAGATTATTCTTCATTGAACAATACATTGCTGAGTGACTGCAAAGCCTGCTTCTTGTCGCATTCACGAATCAAGAAAGAGATGTTGTAGTTACTACCACCGAAAGAAATCATACGCACCGGTATATCACGCATGGCATCCAACGCCTTGGCCTCGAAACCTACATTCTCCCACTCCAAATCACCTACCACACAGATGATACACATATCGTTATCTACTGTCACAGTGCCATATTTCTTCAAATCGTCCAGTATTTCATTCAGATGCTTGGTATTATCAATAGAAACTGACACACCCACTTCTGAAGTACAAATCATATCAATAGAAGTCTGATAGCTTTCAAAAATTTCGAACACCTTACGCAAGAAACCGTGTGCCAGCAACATGCGGCTAGATTTTATCTTGATAGCAGTTATGTTATCTTTTGCAGCTACCGCCTTAATCATGCGCTTCTCAGTATCGTTAGAAATGAGCGTACCCGGTGCCTTGGGATCCATCGTATTAAGTAAACGCACAGGAATATTAGCATACTTAGCCGGCTGAATACAAGTGGGATGCAAAATCTTTGCACCGAAATAGGCCAATTCAGCAGCTTCTTCAAAATGTAAATGACGCACAGGAGCCGTCTTGTCCACAATACGGGGGTCATTGTTGTGCATTCCATCGATATCAGTCCAAATCTGAATTTCATCAGCATTCACAGCAGCTCCAATAAGAGAAGCCGTATAATCACTTCCCCCGCGCTGCAGGTTATCAATCTCGCCGTAAGCATTGCGGCAGATGAAACCCTGCGTAATGTAGATATCTGCATCCGGATGTAATTCAAGCTGTACTTGCAGTTTTTCCTTAATGTATACAGGATCTGGTTCTGCATTCTTATCAGTGCGCATAAACTCTAATGCGGGCAGTAAAACTGAATTTACTCCATTCTCCTGCAGATAATAATTCATCATGGCTGTAGAAATCAATTCCCCCTGAGCCAACAACAATTTCTCTTCGAATAAAGTGAAAAGATCTTTCGTATAAGTACGGATGTAATCAAAATGCGACTTAATAAGTTCCAGACCTTTCTGTTTATATTCCGGTGTAGCAAAAAGTTCATCGATGTGTTGGCGATATTTCCCTTCCAACTTATTAATAATCTCATTTGCTCCTTCCGGATTTTTCTTATATAGATAGTCCGAAATTTCCACCAGCGTGTTTGTGGTACCCGACATGGCGGAGAGAACCACAATCTTACGTTCACCATCGGTAATCAATTTGGCCACTTCTCTCATTCTGGCGGCCGAGCCTACTGAAGTACCTCCAAACTTTAAAACTTTCATTTTCGTTCAAATTATTTTTTAAGTTTATATATCAGCTTTAAGGGTGACAACACCCGGCAAGCCTTCGTTTATTTCACACATTTCTTCTATCCGATGCTGGGCACAGCACAATACCCTACCCGGGAATTCTCGTATTAACTGTAAATTATGTGTAGTCATAATCACCAATGAGCCTGATTCACTAAGCCGTCGAAGCAATTGCACAATAGCACGTCCAGTCTCTGCATCCAGATTACCCGTAGGCTCATCAGCCAACACAATTTCTGGAGCATTCAACATGGCACGGGCAATAACGATGCGCTGCTGTTCTCCTCCCGATAGTTCGGATGGGAACTTATATCCCTTGTTCTGCATACCTACCAGCTGAAGCACCTCCTCAATCCGTTCTTCCATTTCACTACGGTTTTTCCATCCCGTAGCTTTCAGGACAAAAGCTAGATTATCATGTACCGTACGATCAGTCAATAATTGGAAATCCTGAAACACAATGCCTAAACGACGGCGCAACTGAGGAATTTGTTTTCGCTTTAGTTTACACAGATTAAATTCCAACACCCTGGCCTCACCAGCCTGAATTTCCAATTCGGCATACAGAGTCTTCAATAAAGAAGTTTTCCCCGTACCAACCTTACCTATAAGATACACAAATTCACCTTTGTGTAACTCCAGATTCACCTCTTCCAGCACAGGGAAGTCTTGTTGGTGAATTTCTACTTTTCTATATTGTATCAACGGCTCACTCATGACTCACTCTATCAATGCTTTACCCAAGTGGCACTATGACGTTCCTTCAACTCCCGTGCCAGATCTTCAATACGATACCCTTTTGAAGTGAGCAATACAATCAAATGATATAACAAATCTGCCCCTTCGTAAATAAGGCGTTCATCCGTACCGTTACAAGCTTCAATTACAGTCTCCACTGCCTCTTCGCCCACTTTCTGCGCCATCTTATTCACACCAGACTGAAACAGACTAGTAGTATACGAACCCTCAGGCATTTCCCGATGACGCAATTCTACAAAATCCTGCAATTCTTTCAGAAACATCACAGGCTCCTCATTCTTATCACCCCAACAAGTATCAGTACCAGTATGACACACAGGACCTTCGGGATGCACCTGAATCAGTAACGTATCATCATCGCAATCACTCTGTATAGATACCACATGCAGAAAGTTACCACTTTCCTCACCCTTCATCCACAGACGATTCTTTGTGCGGCTGAAAAAAGTCACCTTACCCGTTTCTACAGTTTTCTCATAAGCCTCTTGATTCATAAAGCCCAGCATCAACACTTTAGCAGTGTCTGCATCCTGTATAATCGCCGGAACCAATCCGTTCATTTTTTCAAAATCCATGTCTTCGTTGTCTATAGAATTCATAAAATAGGTTCATTCATCCTCCGCACAGGAATATTTTCGCTGCAAAGATACGATTTTAATTCGGGAATTTTTATTTCTCCGAAGTGAAAAACACTGGCGGCCAATGCTGCATCAGCTTTCCCCTGTAGAAAAACGTCTCTGAAATGCTCTTTTTTCCCTGCACCGCCCGATGCTATGATAGGTATAGAGAGACGGTCGGCCAATGCGGCCAACACCTCATTAGCATAACCGGTTTTCACTCCATCGTGATCCATACTAGTGAAAAGCAGTTCACCGACGCCACGCTGCGATGCTTCATACGTCCAGGAGAAAAGTTCCCGGTCTGTTTCCACCCGTCCTCCGTCCAAGTAACATTTCCATCCGTCAGGTGTCTGCCGGGCATCTACCGCCAATACACACACCTGCGATCCAAAGCATCCAGCTATTTCATCTATCAATTCGGGTCTACGAATAGCTGCCGAATTGATGGAAATTTTATCTGCTCCGGCATTCAACAGACGATCCACATCATTCAGTTCATAAATACCTCCACCCACAGTGAAGGGTATGTTGATATTGGCCGCAATACGCTTCACCAGATCGACAAATGTCTTACGTCCCTCAAAACTAGCTGTAATATCCAGAAAAACCAATTCGTCGGCTCCCTTCTCACTATATTCACAAGCCAACGCTACCGGATCGCCAGCCTGCCGTAGATTGACAAAATTGGTACCCTTTACCGTCTGTCCGTCCTTTATATCCAAACAAGGAATGATTCTTTTCGCTAACATATCTCAACTTGCTACTTTAAATACCTTATTCTTACATATACTAATCAAGCCATACAGCGTTCTAGTTCTTCCAAAGTAATACATCCCTCATAAAGGGCTTTGCCGAAAATCACCGCAGGCACTCCAACCTCATCCAACGCCTGTATATCCGCCAAACAACCCACCCCACCGCTAGCTATAAGATGTAAATCAGGACATTGCCGTAAGACTTCCCGATAGAGCGACAGTGAAGGCCCTTGCAACATACCATCGCAGGCTATATCCGTACAGATTACTTGACTTACCCCCTGCTTTATATAAGTTTTCAAAAAAGAGAAAAGTTCACAGTCGGTCGACTCTTTCCAGCCGTTTACCGCCACGCATCGATCTTTCACATCAGCCCCCAGAATTATCTTCTCGCCACCATAGTGACTCAACCAGCGGGCAAACACTTCTGGTTTTTTCACAGCTATGCTCCCTCCTGTCACCATCTGTGCTCCACTTTCAAAAGCTATATGCAAATCTTCATCAGTTTTCACCCCACCTCCAAAATCAATGATCAGCGACGTATACGTAGCCAATTGTTCTAGCGTACGGTAGTTTACTATATGCTGTGAAGCTGCCCCGTCGAGATCTACCATATGCAAGCGGCGGATACCATGTGCCTCCAGCTCACGGGCCACCTCCAGTGGATTTTCACAATATACCTTCCGACTTTCATAATCACCTTGTGATAGCCTTACACACTTTCCACCAATAATATCTATAGCAGGAATCAGCTCTATCCTCATAATTGCCCGTTTAAAAAGTTCTGTAAAACACGTTCACCCACCCGTCCGCTTTTCTCTGGATGAAACTGGGTAGCGTAAAAATTATCCAGCTGTAAAGCTGCGCTAAACGGATGAATATAATTACATACAGCTGTCGTACATGTATTAACAGGTACATAAAAACTATGCACAAAGTACACAAATTCTTCTTCCGCAAACCCCTGAAAAAGTGTTCCAGCAGTCTGCTTAAGTGAGTTCCATCCCATATGAGGAACCTTTTCTTCGTGCTTCAATGGCGTAAATTTCCTTACATCTACATCGAAAATACCTAAACAATCCACATTTCCTTCTTCCGAATGTCTACACATCAGCTGCATACCTAGACAGATGCCTAGCAGCGGCTGCTTTAAATCACGGATCACTCGGTCCAGCCCTGTAGTTTGCAGATAAGCCATTGTATTCTTAGCCTCACCCACACCGGGGAAAATTATCCGGTCAGCATGCTGCAACACCTCCACATCGGCCGTAACCCTAGCTTCAACCCCCAAACGTTTCAGCGCATACTCCACCGAGCATACATTACCTGCATTATATTTTATAATAGCGACCTCCATGACAAACTTCCTTTCTATCTTGATAAAGCAACAAACAATATTACCTACTTGCAATATTTACCCTACTATATTACAAGTTTTCATGTTTAAATTCGCAAAAATAACGATTTGCTGCAAATGAGCAAATTATTCTAGCAAAAGTTTTAATTTTACATGTTTTTAGAACGCATCCCTATGCAAACTATTCCTCATTTATTCTTATATTAGAATCTAAACATTTTATAATAAATCATTTATCAATATGATAACCGTAAAAATTAAATTCCGCAATTCCAAGTCTACTTGTTCTTCAGAAGGCACTTTATTCTATCAAATTACACACAGACAAACTACTCGGCAAATCAACACCGGGTACAAGTTGCTGATTAATGAGTGGGATGCCGCTAGAGCAAGGATTATCATCTCTCCGGAAACAGAACCCAGAAGACGCATCTACTTATATTCACTAGAAGATGCCTTGCGCCAAGATCTAGAACGACTAAATAAAATCGTCTCCTCCCTAAGTCGTATGGGAAATGCTTATAAAACAGAAGAAATAGTAAAAAGGTATCAACAGCCGACCTGCCAATATTTATTTCTGGCTTTTTCACAAGTACTTATCCAACAATTAAGAGAGATGGGAAAATCTTGTACTGCCGATCGCTACACCACCACCATTAACAGCTTCAGTAGATTTCGAAAGGGAGAAGACATACCTTTAGAAAACATCAACGCTGAATTAATGATGTGTTATGCTGCTTATTTACAGAAAAACAAAATTTGCGCCAATAGTCAATCATTTTACATGCGTAATCTACGCGCCATCTACAACCGGGCAGTAGCACGAGAGTTAGTCCGACAACGCAATCCCTTTAAATATGTATATACAGGCATTGACAAGACTGTTAAAAGAGCCGTTCCACTACAAATCATACGAAAAATACGTAACTTAAAATTAAAACAATACTCCTCGCTAGACTACTCCAGAGATATTTTCATGTTCTCCTTCTACACTCGTGGCATGTCGCTCATTGATATGGCGTTTCTAAAAAAACAAAATCTACAAAACGGTATCCTAACCTACCGACGCCACAAAACCAATCAACAACTAATCATAAGATGGGAAAAGCCAATGCAAGACTTAATTAATAAATATGATACCAGCGACACCCCCTACCTGCTACCTATTATAAAAAATAACGGACGTGATGAAATCCGTCAATATAAGAGTGAAATGATGCGCATAAATAGAAACTTAAAGAAGATTGGCTATCAACTGGGGCTAACTATACCACTAACCAGCTACGTAGCCCGACATGGTTGGGCGAGCATAGCCAAGAGCCAAAATATACCTCTAGCTACCATCAGTGAAGCAATGGGGCACGATTCTGAAAAAACCACCCGCATCTATCTATCATCGCTGAACGACAATACAGTTGATGACGCAAATCTATTGATTTTAAACTCCTTATAATCGCACATAAACTAAAAAACAACTCAAAAAAAGCATCTATTACACCGTAACTCTTACACAAGTCCGGTGTATGGATGCTGAAAAAATAGTTTTTTTTGAAAAAAAATCATGCAAACTATTGCACATTCAAAAATAATGCGTACCTTTGCAACCGCAATCGAGAAAGATACGCTTAAAGAAAGAAAAAAACAAGGTGCGTTAGTTCAGTTGGTTAGAATACATGCCTGTCACGCATGGGG
>CALADS010000077.1 GCA_937890825.1 uncultured Bacteroides sp.
CAATGATTCCCCACTTCACCGTAGATTTCCACGGCATTGCCATAGCTCAACGGATGCTCGTAACCTATCATCGCATTCAAGGTATTCGGGAACAGGAAACCGGCATTCAGCGTGAGTTTCTTGTCCTGTGCGGATGCCGAAAGCACGGCAAACGCACAACAGATGATCATTAAAATCTTCTTCATATCGGGTAGGTTTTAACGGTAAATGTAATAGTAAGGATAGCATGAAGAATTCTTCAGAATGTCCGAATCAAAGCCATCGGCATTGAGGATGTCTTCGTATTCAATGGTGAGCGTAATGACACGGCCACTGATTTGGTTCTCTGAGATTTCCAGACGGAGCACCTTCTCATCCGGGAAGGTCAGCTTCTCAATCACCAGCACATTGCGGTAATTCTTCTTGAACTTCTTGACCGGATTCAACGAATAAACCGGTGTCAGTTCAATGGTCTGCGAGTTGGTGGCTTTCGTTTCTTTCTTGTCCGTCAGCTTCACGCGAAGCTCCTCAATGTCGTAGGCTATCTTCGTCTTGTTCTGTAAAGAATAATCAATAAAGAAATAGTCCCCGATAGTATAGATGTTATTGACGATGGCCTTCATACCGTGGGCATTCGACACCACCTGATTGTACTTGCGCTTGCTACCATACACCGCCCACGCATAGCGCACCATTTCGGCCTTGGGCATCGATACCTCGGGGTTTATATAGGACTGGGTATCGCTGTAAGCTACTTCAAAGATGGAGGCTGCCATGCTGGGATAATGGGTATAAACCACATCATACTGAGCGATATGGCGCTCTCCAATTAGGGTAATGGTGCCCAAGAGTTCATTCTCACTGAACGCTGTTTTTACAGAATCTTGTTCCAGATAAGGCTTGATGCGTACCATGTTGTCGGCACACTGGTTGCCCATAATCTTTGTTGTGGAGATGTCCACCAGCTTGATGTTTTCGGGCATGACGATGTGGGTAGTGACCTCACTGTTCACATAGATCTTCTCCTTGGCAGCAGCCTGTACGACCATACCGAGAAGACCGAAGAAGAGTAAAAATAATTTTGCTTTCATATTGGGTAATTTTTATGATTTACTGATTGGTTGAATTGCTTACTTTATTATTTGTAATCTTGCTTACTCTATTACTTGTAACCTTACTTACTTTGTGATTAGTAATATAGTTTACCTATTTTCATTCTTGACCTTTCACCTTGCTTCCTCCGAGTTAATCAGATACACAATCGTGTTGTACTTGATTTTAGCCTTGTTCTTACGGATATTGGATGAAATAGCTGAAGAAGCTGAGTTATAGACGTTTTGCAAGGCCTGCAGTGCCAGGGCTTCACCCGAGATACCAGAGCCATAGCCATCTTCCGATTCAAAACTGATGTTCTGTTGCACGGCACTGGAACTGGCATCCTTTACAAATTCACGGAAGGAAGATTCCGGTACATAGAACCCTTCCATGCCGTCATTGTCGAACACAGAAAGCTTCACGTTGATGAACTTATCACCGACCAGAATGCTGGTAATGGTAGCCTTCACACGTTGTTGTCCGAAGCCTGTCACTGTCCCATACAGGTAGGTGCCTTTCTTCAACTTGGTATTGCTAACGGTTATATCGTCCAGCAACTTGAATCGAAGTCTGGTTCCTTCCTTTGCCTTGGTGGTCTGGTCAATCATCGCCCGAATGAGCTTGGCTTCAGCTACATCATCAGGAGAAGTCACTGTATGGAACTTTTCCGCATTGGTATCACCGGACTTGATGACAAGTTTGGGGCGGTTGCGTTCCTTCTCAGCCTGACGGACCTTGGCAATAGAATCAGCCCTTTGTTTCTCAGCCAACTCATCCCGATCAAAGCGACCGATACCCAATCCGCTTTCAATGGCCTTCTGCCGTTCGTAACTTCTGCGTTGGATTTCCTCCAGGTCTTTAGCGAAGTCATCCTGTGAGGTATAGCCTTCGGTAGGTACTGATGAAGCGGTTCTGCTTCCATTACCTGACCTATTTCCTGAAAGAGCATTATCCCCATAGGCAAAGGAGTTTATATGTCTTCTGGACTCGGCCAACGACCTTTCCAGTTCCTCCATTTCCTGCTGCTGACGGATGCGTTCCGCTTCCGCTGCATCCAGTTTGTTGAGTTCGTCTTCGCTGTAGCCATGCTCCAGTTCTTCGGCTTTCTTCTGTTCTTCTCCGATGGCACCGACGGCGGTAAAGGCATCCTCGTCCCCGAAGCGGCGCGACATCTCATACATCTTGTCTCCGGCTTCCTCCGCCTGCGCATTGGGAAGTTCCGTATTGATGCGGTCGGTGGCAACCGTCTGTTGGGCATCCTCGCTGCCTCCGAAGGTCTGCATCACGAAGTACACCAGGGCACACAGGGGAATGAACACCACCAACGGGAAGATGTACTTGGGCTGTTTGAAATTGATTTTTCTGATCATGGATGGTCATTGTTTTGAAGTGATTTGACAATGGATTCCAACCGGTTGTAACTCTGTACGATATGGATGGAATCCTGATGGCTTTTACGTGGTATCGCAATGAGTGAGTCCAGTTCCTCCCGGAGCAGCTGCCCTTCATGGGTCAACTCCGTCAGTGTGGTACGGTGGATGCTCTTGTTTGCCTGAATAGTGCGGAACCCAGCAAACACGGGTTCCAACTGGGCAATGCTGCTGACATCCGGCTCACGATTATTTTGCTGTCCGATACCATCTATTAAAACGGTACTTGCCAGCAGGAAAAAGAGCGAACCGGTGACATAGGCAAAGGTGCGTCTGGGATGCTTCCTTGCCCAGATATTGGCCAAACGGATGCGTCCTGCCAGACGATACCTGGTGCCGATGACTCCCAACTTGGGCTGTAGCCAGGAGCGGACTAACTGATACGTCCGCAACCGACTCTCCCGTAAGGTATTGCTGAATGATTTCATATAGACAGTTGTTAAATGGTTATTCTTCAATTATTTCTTTGGTTGTCATCAGTAATCGAGGTCTTTATTCTCCAATGTCCTCCAGTTCGTAATCATCAATCCATGGGGATTGTTTCTTGTTCTGGGAACAGATTCGATGAACCCCGTTGTGACCATGGAGCGTTTCAGGTCCCGGGTACGGCGCTTGATGAGCTGCGTCCCGT
>CALADS010000078.1 GCA_937890825.1 uncultured Bacteroides sp.
GCACGTGATTTGTAATCTCGGGGTCGTTGGTTCGAATCCGACAAGAGGCTCGAAAAAAAAGTTCTTTGAAAGTTGTTGGGCAAATACCAGAGTGGCCAAATGGGGCAGACTGTAAATCTGCTGGCTTACGCCTTCGGTGGTTCGAATCCATCTTTGCCCACGCTTTGTCTTGCTGTTATAGCTCAGCGGTAGAGCACTTCCTTGGTAAGGAAGAGGTCCCGGGTTCAAGTCCCGGTAACAGCTCCATTTCTAGTAAAAGCTGATTATTAATCAAATAAATAAAAAGTAAAGCTATGGCTAAAGAGAAATTCGAACGTACCAAACCGCACGTAAACATTGGTACTATTGGTCACGTTGACCACGGTAAAACAACGTTGACAGCTGCTATCACTACTGTGTTGGCAAAGAAAGGTCTTTCTGAGTTGCGTTCTTTCGATTCTATCGATAATGCTCCTGAAGAAAAAGAAAGAGGTATCACAATCAACACTTCTCACGTAGAATATGAAACAGCTAACCGTCACTATGCACACGTAGACTGTCCGGGTCACGCCGACTACGTTAAGAACATGGTTACTGGTGCTGCTCAGATGGATGGTGCTATCATCGTAGTTGCTGCAACTGATGGTCCGATGCCTCAGACTCGCGAACATATCCTGTTGGCTCGTCAGGTAAACGTTCCTAGACTGGTTGTATTTATGAACAAGTGCGATATGGTAGACGATGCTGAAATGTTGGAACTCGTTGAAATGGAAATGCGTGAATTGCTTTCTGCTTACGAATTCGACGGCGACAACACTCCGTTTATCCAGGGTTCTGCTCTCGGTGCATTGAATGGCGTTGAGAAGTGGGAAGAAAAAATCATGGAATTGATGGAAGCTTGTGATAACTGGATTCCTCTGCCTCCGCGTGATATTGATAAACCGTTCTTGATGCCTGTTGAGGACGTATTCTCTATCACTGGTCGTGGTACTGTAGCTACTGGTCGTATCGAAGCTGGTGTTATCCATGTAGGTGACGAAGTTGAAATCCTTGGTTTGGGTGAAGATAAGAAATCAGTTGTAACTGGTGTTGAAATGTTCCGCAAATTGCTGGATGAAGGTGAAGCTGGTGATAACGTAGGTCTGTTGCTCCGTGGTATCGACAAGAACGAAATCAAACGTGGTATGGTTCTTTGCAAACCGGGTCAGATTAAGCCTCACTCTCAATTCAAGGCTTCTATCTACGTATTGAAGAAAGAAGAAGGTGGTCGTCACACTCCGTTCCACAACAAATATCGTCCTCAGTTCTATCTGCGTACTATGGACTGTACAGGTGAAATCACTCTTCCGGAAGGAACTGAAATGGTAATGCCTGGCGATAACGTAGAAATCAATGTATCTCTGATCTATCCGGTAGCTTTGAACGTAGGTTTGCGTTTCGCTATCCGTGAAGGTGGTCGTACAGTTGGTTCTGGTCAGATTACTGAAATTCTTGACTAATATCCAATTAGATATAATCAGTTCCCGGTCTTGTACTGGGAACTGATTCTGTTCAAACGGGAGTAGCTCAGTTGGTAGAGCACCGGTCTCCAAAACCGGGTGTCGGGAGTTCGAGCCTCTCCTCCCGTGCTAATATTTCTGAAATGAAGAAAATTGTAGCTTATTTTAAAGAAACTTACGACGAACTTGTTCATAAAGTGTCGTGGCCTACGTATTCTGAACTTACTAGCAGTGCAGTAGTTGTTTTATATGCTTCCCTACTTATTGCAGTGGTAGTATTTTTAATGGACTTTTGTTTCCAGAACGTAATGGAGTTTGTTTATCCACATTAATGTAAGGAGTGAAAGATGGCTGAGATAGAAAAGAAATGGTACGTTTTGCGTGCTGTTAGCGGAAAAGAAGCTAAGGTGAAGGAATACCTTGAGGCTGATATGAAACACAGCGACCTTGGTGACTATGTTTCTCAGGTGTTAATCCCTACAGAAAAGGTGTATTCGGTTCGTAATGGCAAGAAGATTGTCAAAGAGAGAAGTTATCTTCCCGGATATGTCTTGGTGGAAGCTGCTTTGGTAGGTGAGGTTTCTCACCACTTGAGAAATACTCCTAACGTTATCGGATTCTTAGGTGGATCAGATAAGCCGGTTCCTTTGAGACAATCAGAGGTGAATCGAATCCTGGGTACTGTAGACGAACTGCAGGAAACAGCAGAAGAGCTGAATATTCCTTATGTAGTGGGTGAAACAGTCAAGGTGAATTATGGTCCTTTCACTGGCTTCAGTGGTATCATTGAAGAGGTGAATACTGAAAAGAAGAAACTGAAGGTCATGGTCAAGATATTCGGACGGAAGACTCCGCTCGAATTGGGCTTTATGCAAGTTGAAAAAGAATAATACAGGTGTTACGCTGTAATATTCTTTCATTAATGTTCTATATAAATCAATTAAAAAATGGCTAAAGAAGTTGCTGGACTAATCAAATTACAGATTAAAGGAGGCGCGGCAAACCCATCACCTCCCGTTGGACCTGCTTTGGGTTCTAAGGGAATCAACATCATGGAGTTTTGCAAGCAATTCAACGCCAGAACCCAAGACAAAGCAGGAAAAGTTCTTCCTGTGATTATCACTTACTACGCAGACAAGTCTTTTGATTTTGTAATCAAGACTCCTCCCGTTGCAATTCAATTACTTGAGTTGACTAAGGTAAAGAGTGGTTCTGCTGAGCCTAACCGTAAGAAAGTTGCCGAGATTACTTGGGAACAGGTTCGTACGATTGCTCAAGACAAAATGGTTGACTTAAACTGTTTCACTGTAGAAGCTGCCATGAAGATGGTTGCAGGTACAGCTCGTAGTATGGGTATCGCTGTAAAAGGGGAGTTCCCGGTTAATAATTAATAAACTTCAATTAGAATGGGTAAACTGACAAAAAATCAAAAGTTGGCTGCAGAAAAAATTGAAGCAGGGAAAGCATACTCTCTCAAAGAAGCTTCTCAGTTGGTAAAGGATATTACTTTTACTAAGTTCGATGCTTCTCTGGATATCGACGTACGTTTGGGTGTTGACCCGCGTAAAGCTAACCAGATGGTGAGAGGTGTAGTATCACTTCCTCACGGTACTGGTAAAGTTGTTCGTGTTTTGGTGCTTTGTACACCGGATGCTGAAGCTGCTGCTAAAGAAGCTGGAGCTGACTATGTTGGTCTTGACGAATATATTGAAAAGATCAAAGGTGGATGGACAGATATTGATGTGATTATCACTATGCCGTCTATCATGGGTAAGATTGGTGCACTCGGTCGTGTGCTCGGTCCTCGTGGATTGATGCCGAACCCGAAGAGTGGCACTGTTACTATGGATGTTGCTAAAGCTGTAAAAGAAGTAAAACAAGGTAAGATTGACTTCAAAGTTGATAAGAGCGGTATCGTTCATACTTCTATCGGTAAAGTATCATTTAGCGCTGACCAAATTCGTGACAATGCGAAGGAGTTCATCTCTACTTTGAATAAATTGAAACCGACTGCAGCCAAGGGTACATATATTAAGAGTATTTATCTTTCTAGCACGATGAGTGCGGGCATCAAGATTGACCCGAAGACAGTAGAAGAAATCTAATAAAACGGAGTAATAATGAGAAAGGAAGATAAAAGTACGATTATTGAGCAGATTGCTGCTACAGTAAAGGAATATGGTCATTTCTACTTGGTAGATACTACTGCTATGAATGCTGCTGCTACCAGCGCATTGAGAGCTGCTTGTTTCAAGGCAGACATCAAGTTGATGGTTGTTAAGAACACGCTTCTCCACAAAGCATTAGAAAGCCTTGAAGAAGATTATTCTCCGCTTTACGGATGCCTTAAGGGTACTACTGCCGTAATGTTTAGCAATGTAGCTAACGCTCCGGCTAAGTTAATTAAGGATAAAGCGAAAGATGGTATTCCTGGTCTGAAAGCTGCATATGCAGAAGAAGGCTTCTATGTTGGTGCTGACCAGTTGGATGCTCTCGTAGCTATCAAGAGTAAGAATGAAGTTATTGCTGAAATCGTTGCATTGCTGCAATCTCCGGCACAGAACGTTATTTCTGCTCTGCAATCAGGTGGAAACACCATTCACGGAGTTCTTAAGACTCTTGGTGAACGTACAGAAGCGTAAGCTTCAAAACAGAAGATCTTATCGAACGATAGGTCGATTTTTACATCACAATTTATTTAGTATTTAAACAATTAAAATCATACAAAAATGGCAGATTTGAAAGCTTTTGCAGAACAATTAGTTAACTTGACAGTAAAAGAAGTTAATGAACTTGCAACTATCCTTAAAGAAGAATACGGTATTGAACCTGCTGCTGCAGCTGTAGCTGTTGCTGCTGGTCCTGCAGCTGGTGGTGCTGCTGCCGCTGAAGAAAAGACTTCTTTCGACGTAGTATTGAAGAGCGCTGGTGCAGCTAAACTTCAAGTAGTTAAGGCCGTTAAGGAAGCTTGTGGTCTTGGTTTGAAGGAAGCTAAGGACATGGTTGACGGTGCTCCTAGCGTAGTAAAAGAAGGTTTGGCTAAGGACGAAGCAGAATCATTGAAGAAAACATTGGAAGAAGCTGGAGCTGAAGTTGAACTTAAATAACATTGGCCTGTAAATCAGGTAATTCGGTTAGGAACCCTTGGCGAAAAGGGTTCTTAACCTTTTTGTGTATATATTTAAAATTAAGTTCTACAAATCCATTAACAGATGTCTTCAACTACTGTAAATCAAAGAGTTAATTTTGCTTCTATTAAAAATCCGCTAGAATATCCGGACTTTTTGGAAGTACAATTGAAGTCATTCAAAGACTTTTTACAACTGGATACTCCCCCTGAGAAACGTAAAAACGAAGGATTGTACAAAGTATTTGCTGAAAACTTCCCCATTGCTGATACAAGAAATAATTTCGTTCTTGAGTTTTTGGACTATTACATTGATCCGCCGCGCTATAGCATCGATGAGTGTATAGAGCGAGGGCTCACTTATAGTGTTCCTTTAAAGGCTAAGTTGAAATTATATTGTACGGATCCCGATCATGAGGATTTTGATACGGTGATTCAGGATGTGTTCCTGGGCCCTATCCCTTATATGACTGATAAGGCTACCTTCGTTATCAATGGTGCCGAACGTGTCGTTGTTTCTCAGTTGCATCGTTCTCCGGGTGTGTTTTTCGGTCAAAGTGTTCATGCCAACGGAACCAAACTCTATTCAGCACGTATCATTCCGTTTAAAGGATCATGGATTGAATTCGCTACAGACATCAACAATGTGATGTATGCGTATATCGACCGTAAGAAGAAATTGCCGGTGACTACTTTGCTCAGAGCAATCGGCTTTGAAAACGACAAGGATATTCTTGAAATTTTCAACCTGGCTGAGGATGTCAAGGTGAACAAGACTAATTTGAAGAAGATCGTTGGTCGTAAATTGGCTGCACGTGTCTTGAAAACTTGGATTGAGGATTTTGTAGACGAGGATACCGGTGAAGTAGTTTCTATCGAACGTAACGAGGTGGTTATTGATCGTGAAACTGTAATCGAACCGGAACATATCGATGTAATTCTTGAATCGGGTGTTCAGAACATTTTGGTTCACAAGGAAGAACCTAATCAGTCTGACTACTCTATTATATATAACACGCTGCAAAAAGACCCCAGTAACTCTGAAAAGGAAGCTGTGTTGTACATTTATCGTCAGTTGCGTAATGCTGATCCTGCCGATGATGCCAGTGCACGCGAGGTTATCAACAACCTTTTCTTCTCAGAAAAGAGATATGACTTGGGCGATGTAGGTCGTTATCGTATCAACAAGAAGTTGAACCTTACGACCGACATGAGTGTGCGTGTCTTGACGAAAGAAGATATTATTGAGATTATCAAATATCTCATTGAACTGATTAACTCGAAAGCTGATGTAGATGATATCGACCACTTGAGTAACCGTCGTGTGCGTACAGTGGGTGAGCAGTTGTCTAATCAGTTCGCTATCGGTTTGGCCCGTATGTCTCGTACCATCCGTGAACGGATGAATGTACGCGATAATGAAGTGTTTACTCCGATTGATTTGATTAATGCCAAGACTATTTCTTCAGTAATCAACTCTTTCTTCGGAACCAATGCACTGTCTCAGTTTATGGACCAGACCAATCCGCTGGCCGAGATTACCCACAAGCGCCGTATGTCTGCGCTGGGTCCTGGAGGTTTGTCTCGTGAACGTGCAGGTTTTGAGGTGCGTGACGTACACTATACGCATTATGGACGTCTTTGCCCGATTGAAACACCGGAAGGTCCGAACATCGGTTTGATTTCTTCTCTTTGTGTGTATGCCAAGATAAATGACTTGGGCTTTATTGAAACTCCGTACCGTAAGGTAGAGAATGGTAAGGTAGACCTTTCTGATGAAGGCTTGGTTTATCTTTCTGCAGAGGAAGAAGAAGGTAAACTGATTGCTCAGGGTAATGCTCCCTTGAATGATGACGGCTCATTTATTCGTGACCGTGTCAAGGCTCGTCAGGATGCCGATTATCCGGTGATTGCTCCGGATGAAGTAGAGTTGATGGACGTGGCTCCGCAGCAGATTGCTTCTATCGCAGCTTCTTTGATTCCGTTCTTGGAACACGACGATGCTAACCGTGCGTTGATGGGATCTAACATGATGCGCCAGGCAGTTCCTTTGTTGAGAAGCGAAGCTCCGATTGTGGGTACAGGTATCGAGCGTCAGTTGGCTAGAGATTCACGTACTCAGATTGCAGCCGAAGGCGAGGGCGTAGTAGAATTTGTAGATGCTACTACCATCCGTATCTTGTATGATCGTACAGAAGACGAAGAATTCGTAAGCTTTGAACCGGCTTTGAAGGAATACCGTATTCCGAAGTGGCGTCGTACCAACCAGAATATGACGATTGACTTGCGTCCTATCTGTGTGAAGGGACAGCGTGTGGTGAAAGGCCAGATTCTGACTGAAGGTTACTCTACTGAAGACGGCGAATTGGCTTTGGGTAAGAACTTGCTGGTGGCTTATATGCCTTGGAAGGGATATAACTATGAGGATGCTATCGTATTGAACGAACGTGTGGTACGTGAAGACTTGCTGACTTCTGTTCACGTGGAAGAGTATTCTTTGGAAGTGCGCGAAACGAAGCGCGGTATGGAGGAATTAACTTCTGATATTCCGAACGTAAGTGAAGAAGCTACCAAAGACTTGGATGACAATGGTATTGTTCGCGTGGGTGCTCGCATCGAACCGGGTGATATCTTGATTGGTAAGATTACTCCGAAAGGTGAATCAGATCCTTCTCCTGAAGAAAAATTGCTTCGTGCCATCTTTGGCGACAAGGCCGGCGATGTGAAGGATGCTTCCTTGAAGGCTTCTCCTTCGTTGAAGGGTGTGGTAATCGGCAAACGTCTCTTCTCACGTGTGATTAAGACACGCAGTTCGAAGTTGGCCGATAAAGCGCTGTTGCCGAAAATCGATGATGAGTTCGAATCTAAAGTTGGCGCTTTGAAGAAAGTCCTCATTAATAAATTGATGAAACTCACAGAAAACTATACTTCTGAAGGAGTGAAGGACTACATGGGTGCAGACGTCATAGCTAAGGGAGCCCGTTTCTATGCTTCAGATTTCAGCGATTTGGATTTCACTGCTATTCAGTTGAGCAACTGGACTAAAGATGAACATACCAATGAACTGATTCGTGCGTTGATAATGAACTTCATCAAGAAGTATAAAGAACTGGATGCTGAATTGAAGCGTAAGAAATTTGCCATTACCATTGGTGATGAACTGCCTGCTGGTATCATTCAGATGGCTAAAGTGTACATCGCCAAGAAGCGTAAGATTGGTGTAGGTGATAAGATGGCAGGTCGTCACGGTAACAAGGGTATTGTATCACGTGTAGTACGTCAGGAGGATATGCCGTTCTTGGCTGACGGAACTCCTGTTGATATTGTATTGAATCCGTTGGGTGTGCCTTCACGTATGAACATCGGTCAGATATTTGAGGCTGTTCTGGGTAGTGCAGGAAAGAAATTGGGTGTGAAGTTTGCTACGCCTATTTTTGATGGTGCCACACTAGACGATTTGAATGAATGGACTGACAAAGCTGGTCTGCCCCGTTACGGTAAGACTACTTTGTATGATGGTGGAACAGGTGAAGCTTTTGAGCAGCAAGCTACTGTCGGTGTGACTTATATGTTGAAATTGGGTCACATGGTTGAAGATAAGATGCATGCTCGTTCTATCGGTCCGTACTCGTTGATTACTCAACAGCCGTTGGGTGGTAAGGCTCAGTTCGGTGGACAGCGTTTCGGAGAGATGGAGGTTTGGGCACTGGAAGCATTTGGTGCAGCTCACATCTTGCAAGAAATTCTGACTATCAAGTCGGATGATGTAGTAGGACGTTCGAAAGCATATGAGGCCATTGTGAAAGGTGAGCCTATGCCTACTCCGGGAATTCCGGAATCTTTGAATGTGTTGCTGCATGAACTGAGAGGTTTAGGATTGAGCATCAACCTAGAATAATGAAGAATTTCATTTTAAGTTTTCCATTGTCAATTTTCAAATCTATATAAAAGTATGGCTTTTAGAAAAGAAAACAAGATAAAGAGTAATTTCTCGAAAATCTCAATTGGTTTGGCTTCTCCGGAAGAGATCCTAGAGAATTCGAGCGGTGAAGTTTTAAAGCCTGAAACGATCAATTACCGTACTTACAAGCCTGAACGTGACGGTCTTTTCTGCGAACGCATTTTTGGTCCTATCAAGGATTATGAATGCCATTGCGGTAAGTATAAGCGTATCCGTTATAAAGGTATTGTCTGTGACCGTTGTGGTGTAGAAGTAACGGAAAAGAAAGTGCGTCGTGAGCGTATGGGACACATCCAATTGGTTGTGCCCGTAGCTCATATTTGGTACTTCCGTTCTTTGCCCAATAAGATAGGTTATCTCTTAGGATTGCCTACTAAGAAACTGGATGCTATCATCTATTATGAACGCTACGTAGTTATTCAGCCGGGCGTGCTGTCTGATGAGATATCTCAGTTTGATTTGCTTGAGGAAGGTGAATATCTGGATTTACTGGAAAAATTGCCGAAAGACAATCAGTTCCTTGATGATTCAGACCCCAATAAATTTGTTGCCAAGATGGGTGCAGAGGCTATCTATGATTTGCTCTCTCGCATTGATTTGGATGCGCTTTCTTATGAGTTGCGTCACCGTGCAGGCAGTGATGCCTCACAGCAGCGTAAGAATGAAGCGTTGAAGCGTTTGCAAGTGGTGGAATCTTTCCGTGCTTCTCGTGGACGCAACAAGCCTGAATGGATGATAGTGCGCATTGTGCCGGTGATTCCACCGGAATTGCGTCCGTTGGTTCCGCTGGATGGTGGACGTTTTGCCACTTCCGACTTGAACGATTTGTATCGTCGTGTGATTATCCGTAACAATCGTTTGAAGCGCTTGATAGAAATCAAAGCTCCTGAGGTGATTCTCCGTAACGAGAAGCGTATGTTGCAGGAAGCAGTTGACTCATTGTTCGACAATTCTCGCAAATCCAGCGCTGTGAAGACCGATGCCAACCGTCCGCTGAAGTCATTGTCTGACAGTTTGAAGGGTAAGCAAGGTCGTTTCCGTCAGAACTTGTTGGGTAAGCGTGTGGACTATTCAGCTCGTTCTGTTATTGTGGTAGGTCCTGAGTTGAAAATGGGTGAGTGCGGTATTCCTAAATTGATGGCCGCTGAGCTATACAAACCGTTTATCATACGTAAATTGATAGAGCGCGGTATTGTGAAGACGGTGAAGAGTGCCAAGAAGATTGTAGATCGCAAGGAACCTGTTATCTGGGATATTTTGGAACACGTAATGAAGGGTCATCCGGTATTGTTGAACCGTGCCCCGACATTGCACCGTCTGGGTATCCAGGCGTTCCAGCCGAAAATGATTGAAGGTAAGGCTATTCAGTTGCACCCGTTGGCATGTACGGCTTTCAATGCCGACTTCGACGGTGACCAGATGGCTGTTCACTTGCCTTTGAGCAACGAAGCTATTTTGGAAGCACAGATGTTGATGCTTCAATCACATAACATCTTGAACCCAGCCAACGGTGCACCTATCACTGTGCCGGCACAGGATATGGTATTGGGATTGTATTACATTACCAAACTGCGTAAGGGTGCCAAGGGTGAAGGACTTACTTTCTACGGTCCTGAAGAAGCCTTGATTGCCTACAATGAGGGTAAGTGTGACATTCATGCTCCGATAAGCGTTATTGTGAAGGATGTAGATGAAAATGGTAATATCGTAGACAAGATGATGCACGATACCTCAGTAGGACGTGTGATTGTCAACGAAATTGTGCCTGCCAAGGCCGGTTATATCAATACCATTATCTCTAAGAAGTCATTGCGTGATATTATCAGCCATGTAATCAAGGTATGTGGTGTGTCCGAGGCAGCTGATTTCTTGGATGGTATCAAGAACTTGGGTTACTACATGGCCTTCAAGGGTGGTCTGTCGTTTAACTTAGGCGATATCATTATTCCTGAAGAAAAAGAAGCACTGGTTCAGAAAGGTTATGATGAAGTAGAGCAAGTAATCAATAACTATAACATGGGTTTCATTACTAATAATGAACGTTATAACCAGGTTATTGATATTTGGACACACGTTAACTCTGAGTTGTCTAACATTTTGATGAAGACAATCTCTACGGATGACCAAGGCTTCAACTCTGTATATATGATGCTTGATTCAGGTGCCCGTGGTTCTAAGGAACAGATTCGTCAGCTCTCTGGTATGCGTGGTTTGATGGCGAAACCGCAGAAAGCTGGTGCTGAAGGTGGTCAGATTATCGAAAACCCGATTCTTTCTAACTTTAAGGAAGGTTTGTCTGTGTTGGAGTACTTTATCTCTACTCACGGTGCTCGTAAGGGTTTGGCCGATACCGCTTTGAAGACTGCCGATGCCGGATACTTGACTCGCCGTCTGGTAGACGTATCGCATGATGTGATTATTAATGAAGAAGACTGCGGTACATTGCGTGGTTTGGTTTGTACAGCTTTGAAGAACAATGACGAGGTCATTGCTACACTGTATGAACGTATTCTGGGCCGTGTATCCGTTCATGATATTGTGCATCCTACTACAGGCGAACTGATTGTAGCCGGTGGTGAGGAAATTACAGAAGCCATTGCACAGAAGATTGAAGATTCTCCGATTGAAAGTGTAGAAATCCGTTCTGTATTGACTTGTGAATCCAAGAAGGGTGTTTGTGCCAAGTGTTATGGTCGTAACCTGGCTACCAGCCGTATGGTTCAGAAGGGTGAAGCTGTCGGCGTAATCGCTGCACAGTCTATCGGTGAACCGGGTACTCAGTTGACACTTCGTACATTCCACGCCGGTGGTACGGCTGCGAATATCGCAGCAAATGCCAGCATCGTGGCTAAGAATCCGGCTCGTCTGGAATTTGAAGAACTGCGTACGGTAGATATCGTAGATGAAACGGGTGAAGCTGCCAAGGTAGTGGTAGGTCGTTTGGCTGAAGTGCGTTTTGTGGATGTAAATACAGGTATTGTACTGTCTACTCACAATGTGCCTTATGGTTCTACGCTGTATGCTGCCGATGGTGAAATTGTGGAAAAAGGCAAGTTGATTGCCCGTTGGGACCCCTTTAATGCAGTGATTATTACCGAAGCTACCGGTAAGATTGAATTCGAAAGCATGGTTGAAAATATCAGCTATAAGGTAGAATCGGATGAATCAACTGGTTTGCGCGAAATCATCATCATCGAATCGAAGGATAAGACCAAAGTTCCTTCTGCTCATATTTTGACAGAGGATGGCGAACTGATTCGTACCTACAACTTGCCGGTAGGCGGACACGTGGTTGTAGAAGACGGTCAGAAGGTGAAAGCTGGTGAGGTAATTGTGAAGATTCCTCGTGCGGTAGGTAAGGCAGGTGATATCACCGGTGGTCTTCCGCGTGTAACAGAGTTGTTCGAAGCACGTAATCCGTCGAATCCGGCTGTGGTTTCAGAAATCGATGGTGAGGTTACTATGGGTAAATTGAAACGTGGTAATCGTGAAATCATTGTTACCTCTAAGACGGGTGAAGTGAAGAAGTATCTGGTGCCTCTGTCCAAGCAGATTCTGGTACAGGAGAACGACTATGTACGTGCGGGTACTTCATTGTCCGATGGTGCCATTACTCCGGCCGATATTTTGGCCATCAAGGGTCCTACGGCTGTTCAGGAATACATCGTGAATGAAGTACAGGATGTATATCGTCTGCAGGGTGTGAAGATCAACGATAAGCACTTTGAAATCATTGTACGTCAGATGATGCGCAAGGTTCAGATTGATGAACCGGGTGATACCCGCTTCTTGGAACAACAGACGGTTGACAAACTCGACTTCATGGAAGAGAACGACCGTATCTGGGGCAAGAAGGTGGTAGTAGATGCCGGTGATTCTCAAAACTTGCAGCCGGGTCAGATTGTAACTGCCCGTAAGTTGCGCGATGAGAACAGTATGCTGAAGCGTCGCGATATGAAGCCTGTTGAGGTGCGTGATGCAGTGCCTGCTACGTCTACTCAGATTCTTCAGGGTATTACGCGTGCTGCTTTGCAGACTTCCAGTTTTATGTCGGCTGCTTCCTTCCAGGAAACGACGAAGGTGCTCAACGAAGCTGCTATCAATGGCAAGGTAGACCGTTTGGAAGGTATGAAGGAAAACGTGATTTGTGGTCACTTGATTCCTGCCGGTACCGGACAGCGTGAGTTCGAGAAGATTATTGTTGGTTCAAAAGAAGAATACGATCGTATGTTGGCCAACAAGAAAACCGTGACCGACTATGCAGTAGATGAAAAAGTAGAGGCATAACCATTGCCGCTATTCAAATAAATAGAAACGCCGTATCAGACTTGATTCCAAGTTTTGATACGGCGTTTTTGTATGCTGTTAGGATAGGCGGGTGCTGTGGACAATCCCCGTTTACATACGGCTCTTCTGTGAGCTGCCTGCCCCTGTACCCTTGTATTTGTTTTTGGCTGCGTTGAACTTGTAGCGCAAGGTCACGGTGAAGGTGCGCCGCGTGTCGGTGCCCATTGTCAGGGTGCGTATTCCGCTATAGGCCGTCGCGTGATTCGTCATGGTGCTGAATAGGTCCGTCACGCTCAGCAGGCACGACAGGCGTTTCCCGGCAAACTCCCTGTACAGCGAAGCGTCCAGCCGCCACTGGGTCTTGTCGTTGTGCACGTTCTCGCTATGTCCCTGGGTTATTACGGTCGCGTCCACATACATCAGGATGTCCCAAGGCAGTTCCAGGCTGTTCTTCCAAAGGAAGCTGCCCAACGGATGATTGAACATCCGGCTGCCTTCGGGCGTGCTCCCCTTGTACCACTGCTGCTCCATGCTGGCCACCCACTGCGGTTGCCAGCAGCCGAACTTCGGGCTGTAGGCCACCATGGCATACGCTTTGTCGAAGTCTTCTATATTGACCGGTCGCAGCAGGCTGATGGCGGGATTGTCCGCCGAGTACGAGTCGCAGAAGCTGGTCATGCCGTCCTTGATGTGCCGGTAGCCTCCCGAAAAGTAGAGCTGCTTCCAGGCAACGTCCAAGGTGAGGTTGTGGCTCAATGTAGGCTGCAACAGCGGATTGCCGGCTTCGTAGGTGTAACGGTTGACGTAGCGCGGAGCGCTGTTCAGCAGGCTGTAGTCGGGGCGGGTGATGTCGGCAGCATAGCTCAGTTGCAACTGCACCTGGCCGATGGGGTGCGACAGGCTGAGGGAAGGAAACACGTTGGAGTACTTCCGGCTTTGCTCTTTGTTGAACACGCCATACTCGTAGTAGTCGCTCTTCAGATGCTCGTAGCGCAGGCCTGCCTGCACGCTGCCCTGTCCCAACTGGCGGCTGTACTCGCCAAACACGGCCCACATTTCTTCCTTCACTTCGTCATCCTCGCCTTGCAGGATGCCTTCGCGGTTGTTGTACAGGCTTGTCCGGTTGTTTCGCGTATATTCGCTGCCCACCGCAAACTGGCCGCCCGCCAGCGCATGCGAAACGACCAGCTTGGCGGCATACAGCGTGTTCCGGCTCTCGTCGAAAGTGGTGATGTCCCTGGCTTCTTCCGGCAGCTCCAGCGTCCGGGTGTATTCCCGTCCGAGGCTTCTTCCCTTGTTCTCGTTCCACAGGCCGTCGGCGTTGAAGTCCACGTTCCACCCGCCCACGGTGCCGTTGTAGTAAAGGTTCAGCCGATGGTCCGTCTGGCGGGCATCCGAAGCGTTCGTGTTCTCCGCCTGTTCATACGCCTCTCCGTCCAGCAGCACGTCGGTATGCATCGACAGGTCCGAAGCCGACTTGGGGGTACGCTTGTAGTTGTATCGCACGCCCAACGCATGGGCGGGATTCACCTGCCAGTTCAGCGACAGCATGCCTTCCAGATGCTGCGAGTGCGAGCGGTTGGACAGGTTGGAATGCTGCGTCCATGTCTTGTCCAAGTAGGTATCCTGCCGGACCGTTTTGAAATACTCGTCCCGGTCATTGCTTCCAAACAGCATGCCCGACAGGTCGAAGCCTCCCGAGCGGTAGTTGAAGTTGAACTGGTCGAGCACCGTCCAGTCTTTGTTGTATTTGGCATAAGCACGGTTGTTGAAGCCGAATCCCTCGCCCGGCGCACGCTTGGTGGTGATGCGCACCACCGCCTTCACCGAAGCCGCATAGCGGGCACCGGGGTTGTTGATTACCTCTACCGACTTGATGTTGTCGCTGGCCAGCTGGTCCAGTTCGGAGGAGTCGCGCACCTTGCGCCCGTTGATGTACACCTCCGCCGCTCCGCGCCCGAAGACGCTTACCGCCCCGCCACCGGCCGATACGCCCGGTATGCGGTCCAGCAGGTTCTCGGCTGTACCTGCTTTTTCCAGCACACTTCCGGCCACGTTCGTAATGCTGGCTCCGTTCTTCAGCCTCGTCTTGGGCAGGTCGCCCTTCACCACCACTTCGTCCAACAGTTGCGCATCGGCTTTTAGTTGCAGCGACAGCTGTTCGCCCGGCCCGCAATCCTTATATAAAGTGGAATAACCGATGCACGACACTTTCAGCACGCCTTTCCCGCCTTCTGCTGACAGGCTGAAACTGCCATTCTCGCCGCTCACCGCTCCCGCCACAAATGCCGAGTCGGGTAGGGAGAGGAAAACCACGTTGGCATAGGATAAGGGTTGCTGTTGTTCGTCCGTCACTTTTCCGGTCAGTGTCTGACCGCTTGCGCATATTGCCGTAGCCAACAGCAATATGCAGGTTGATAGTCGCTTCATAATTAGTTGCTTTTTATTTTGTTTTGATATTCTTTTCTGTCATTCAGGAGCAAGTTCTCCTTTTCCTCCTATAACCTCGTCAACTTGTCAACTCGTTCCACTTGTCAACCAATCACATCCGGTTCTTCTGCGAACTGCCCGCACCCGTACCCTTGTACTTGCTCTTGGCTGCGTTGAACTTGTAGCGGATGGTCAGGCTTACGCTTCGGCTGTTCGGTTCGGCATCGGCATAGAAAGTACGCAGGCTGCCCAAGTACACCAGCGAACGCGAACGGGTACTGTTGAATAAGTCGGTAGCCTGAAGCTGGAACGTAAGCCTGTCGTTCAGGAAACCTTTGTAAAGCATTGCATTGACCGACCACAACTGTCGCTTCACTTCCGTATTTTCCTCATGACCTAACGAACTCCACGAAGCATCGGCGTTTAGCAGGAAACCGCCGGGAAGTTTCAGGCTGTTCTCCCACGAAAGGCTTACCAACGGTTTGTCCAGATTGAGTCGCCCCCAGGGAGTATCCGTGTGATACCATTGCTTGACGACTGCTGCCGTAAGCTGCGGTGACCAGATGCCGATGGTAGGAGTAAGCGAGAGCGAAGCAAACGTATGATTGTATGCCGGAGCATTCGTATTGGTCAGCAACGCGATGGAAGAATCGGTGTCCGAATAGGGGATGCTGGTTGTGACAATCGCGTCTTTCGTGTGCACATAGCCCAGCGTCAGTTGCGTCCAATCGTATACGGCATTCAGAATTAGGTTTTGTGCCACTTGCGGACGGAGTAGTGGATTGCCGCTTTCGTAAGTATAACGGTTATTGTAAACAATGTTCCCTCTCAGCATGTGGTACGACGGGCGCACAATGTCCGAAGCATAGCTCAGTGCCAACTGTACATTTCCTGCAGGCACAACAACTGTAGCCGACGGAAACCAGTCATTGTACTGCTTGCTTTGGCTTTCTACCCGTTTGCCTCCTTCGTAATAGTCGGCTGCCACATGTTCGAAACGCACACCTGCCTGCACATAGACCGAACCAAACGAACGTCCATATTCCACGAAGCCCGAAGCGTTGCCTTCCCTTATCTCGCTGTGGTCATCTTCTAACAGTCCTTCGGGATTCATATAGTCGTTGCCGTGCGTGTTGTGCGAATATTCGCCACCCAGCGAAAGTTCGCCACCTAACCATTCGCGCGACAGTACTAATTTCCCGGCATACAGGCTGTTGTCTGCCCGACTGAAGGTATTCACCTGGCGACGGTCGGTCTCCGTTCCCGATGGGGTAGTAACCTGTTCATCGGTAAATCCGTCTGTATCATTCCCGTTCCACAAGGCATCAGCATTGAAGTCTATGTTCCATTTTCCCACTTGGCCTGCATAATAGAAGTTCAGCGTGTGACTGGTTTCTCGTGAAGTACTTTCATAGACACTCCGCAACAGTTCGTCTTGCTCTCCGTTCTGTAGCACTTCGCTGTCCAGTGTTCCCCAACTGTCGTAACGGGGTTGACGTTTCCAGTTATAGCGTACTCCAAGTGCATGCCCGTTGCCGAACGTATAATTGGCCGAAAGCATGGTGTAGAGGTTCTGCGAATGTTCCTTTTCGTCCATGTGCATGTGCTGGTTCCACAGCTTGTCCAGATAAGTATCCTGCACAACGTTTCTTTCGCTCCATGCATGCCCGTCGGAAGCGGCCAGCATGCCCGACAGGTCGAAGCCTCCCGAGCGGTAGTTGAAGTTGAACTGGTCGAGCACCGTCCAGTCTTTGTTGTATTTGGCATAAGCACGGTTGTTGAAGCCGAATCCCTCGCCCGGCGCACGCTTGGTGGTGATGCGCACCACCGCCTTCACCGAAGCCGCATAGCGGGCACCGGGGTTGTTGATTACCTCTACCGACTTGATGTTGTCGCTGGCCAGCTGGTCCAGTTCGGAGGAGTCGCGCACCTTGCGCCCGTTGATGTACACCTCCGCCGCTCCGCGCCCGAAGACGCTTACCGCCCCGCCACCGGCCGATACGCCCGGTATGCGGTCCAGCAGGTTCTCGGCTGTACCTGCTTTTTCCAGCACACTTCCGGCCACGTTCGTAATGCTGGCTCCGTTCTTCAGCCTCGTCTTGGGCAGGTCGCCCTTCACCACCACTTCGTCCAACAGTTGCGCATCGGCTTTTAGTTGCAGCGACAGCTGTTCGCCCGGCCCGCAATCCTTATATAAAGTGGAATAACCGATGCACGACACTTTCAGCACGCCTTTCCCGCCTTCTGCTGACAGGCTGAAACTGCCATTCTCGCCGCTCACCGCTCCCGCCACAAATGCCGAGTCGGGTAGGGAGAGGAAAACCACGTTGGCATAGGATAAGGGTTGCTGTTGTTCGTCCGTCACTTTACCGGTCAGTGTCTGACCGCTTGCACATATTGCCACCCCTAATAGCAATAGATAGGTTGATAGTCGTTTCATTGTCATTTTAGAATTTAATAGAATGTTAATGGTCTTCAAATATGTGGTAGTATTTAATGCTTTTATTTTTTTTGCCCCCCCTGCTTTTATATTATTTTAGCATGATTTAAATTAAAGATATAATTATTCATCAAGCAGCAAATGTAAGGAGTTAGAGTCCAATAAGGCTGGACTGTCTATAAGGAATGAATGGGGATAGCTGTTATTTTGCATTATTTAATAATTGAGATTGTATATTCTTCGATTTTGATAGTAGACAAGCGTTTTTGCTTAGTGTGAATTGTGATTTTTCAATTTAACTCCTACTTTTGCATTTATAAAATACGACTATTTTTTATGATTATTTCTAAAATAATGTCTATGAATCACAGTATATCCATCCGAATGGCAATCAGTGTCTTTGTCTGCATTGTTCTGTTTGCGTGCCATAACTCAGTGCGGAATTCGGCCACTTCCCTGCTGCCCGAACTGCAACAGGCCGAATTCATCATGTACGAATCGCCCGACAGTGCGCTCCGCCTGCTTCAATCGATGCCGGTTCCTCAGCCTTCTGACCGGCTACAGTATGCCACGTGGGCTTTGTTTACCACACAGGCACGCTACAAGCTCTATATGCAGCAGTCGGATTCCTTGATAAACATTGCCTATGATTTTTTTATGAAACAGGGGGATACGCAGCGTAAGGCTTTGGCTTTGTATTATAAAGGAGCCATTTGCAAAGAACAGCAACAAATAGAGGAGGCACATAAGTATTTCCTTCAGGCGGCGGAGGAGGTGGAAAAGACAACCGACTATCAGTTGGGGTATTTGATTCACATTGAAGTTACTGATACTTATGGTCGCAAGGATTTAAATGAATACGCCTTAAAGTCAGCCCAAAAAGCTTGTGAGTATGCGATAAAAAGTAAGAATAATGGTTACATACGTTCTGCATTGGTTTATCAAGCAAGAATATATAATAGTATAGGGAAATTTAAAGAGTCTATTAATGATTATAAAAGAGCAATATCTTTTACTGGAGAAGACAGGCATTTAAATGCAATAAACAGCGAATTAGCTTTTTTATATAATCAAGTGGGACGGTCAGATTCTGCTCTTTATTATGTGCGTAAAATAGTGAGTCAAAATAAAAAGTTTGGAATAAAAGAAGAAGCTGCTGGATATTTGGTAAGTGGTGAGACCTATTATAATATCGGAAAAATAGATTCTGCTATTTATTATTTTCAGCAAGCATTGACTGACAGTAATATAAGTATTTCACAAATAACGGATGCGCATCAGCAACTCTATTTCGCCTATAAACAAAAGAAAGATTACCAGTCCGCTGCCGATCATTGCTTTGAAATGTCTTGGTATCTTGACTCCCTGCACCGTGCAGATAAGAGTCGTGCTTTGATTGAAATTCAAGAGAAGTATGATCAGCAGAAACTGATCAACGAGAAGAACGCCTTGAAGATGAAAAAGGATACCGTAGTTCGGAATGCTCTGGTAGGTCTGATTGCTGCCTTGCTGCTGATAGCAGTCCTTGTCTATGCTTATCAGAAGAAACTGCTCCGTAAGGAACGGCGTATACAGGAAGCGGAAGAGGAAATCCGCAGCAAATCGGTCCGCATTCAGGAAAACGAACAGACCATCAGCCTGAACCGCAAACGTATGCAGGAACTGGAAGAACAGATGGAAGCCGACAAGGGAATGCAGGAAGAACTGGAAGAGCAACGGAAGACTTTGACCGAAATTGCTCGGCACAACGAACAGTTGGAAGAAGAAAATCGCGGCTTGCAACGGGACATCGATGGTATGTCGGCCATACTGAAGGAGAAATCCGTGGAACTGGAGCAACTGGATGTGCTCTCGAAGGAAAACCTGCGGCTGCACAACCGCGAATGGTTCCTCTCCAGTCTCTTGCTGGAGAAAGACGAGACCCTACGGTGTCTGAAACACTCACCCCACTACATTCGCGAGGAGGAGTGGGAGGCTATCAAACGGAGTGTTGATCAGCTTTTCGACCACTTCACCAAACGGCTGACAGCCGCCATCCCCTCGTTAACGGAAAACGAACTACAATTGTGCTGTCTCATCAGGCTGCATTTCTCTAATTCTGCTATTGCTACCATGCTGGCCATCGAAGCGGCTTCTGTCTCGAAACGGAAGTTTCGGCTGAAGGAACGCATCATTCAAAAGACCGGGACCTGGAGCGCTGGAACCACCTTGGAACTCTGGCTGTGGAACTTTTAAAGCATCCGACGTCCATATTTGATAAAATAAGAGAAAGATAATGCGCAAATAAACAGCGTATTATCTTTTTTTATATGTCCATATGCAGTCTATGTCCGGTCTATGGAAAATTAATGAAAAGGGAATAGCTTTGCATCAACGAACTATAATTTGAAATGCAATGAAGCGAGTTGATTTAAAAAAAGTATTGCATATGAATTTCTTGATTCAGCACCGATGTACCGGTAATGCGGTAGACTTTGCCCAAAAACTTAATTTGTCTCGTTCGACCTTGTTCAACTATTTGGAGTATATGCGCGAGGACTTGGGCATCGATATTTTGTATGACAAAAGTAGGGGAACTTACTATTATGATGGGGTAGGGTTATACGAGGCCTTGGGGGGGCTTGAACCTTATGCATGATGGTTCTCATCGTTTTTTTTGAATACAGGGTCAAACTGTATGCAAAATCGTGATTATATTTGTATGTTTGCTGGAGGATTCTGTACTTTTGTGCAAAGTTCAATTATTAAACTATCATGATTATGGAAAATCAAGAAACGAATAACGGTCAGTTGCAAATCGAATTAAAAGAAGAAGTAGCTTTAGGAGTTTATTCCAATTTGGCTGTGATAGCCCATTCCAGTTCAGAGTTTGTGCTCGATTTTATACGTGTGTTGCCGGGTATGCCCAAGGCCAATGTTCAGTCGCGTATTGTGCTGGCTCCCGAACACGCTAAGCGTTTGCTGAGAGCCTTGCAAGATAATATCGAAAAGTATGAAGCGGTGATGGGACCTATTCGTTTGCCGGAGGATAGGGTGTTTGTATCCATGCCCGGTGTACATGGCGAGGCCTGATGACTTCCTTCATCTTTCACCTTAATGCCTTGAAAACCATTTGTTGAAAGGTGAAAGGTGAAAGGTGAAAGGTGGAAGAAGAGAGATGGAGTGCTGTTGGTGGTGAATGATAATTAGAAAGCTGCCTATTTTAATTAGAAAAGCTGTCCTTTAGCGGTGGTAAAGCTGTCCTTTCTCACCCCGAAAACTATAGGTTTCTTTTCGTAAACAATAAGTAGAATTTTCTCTATCCATGGATTTGTTTTGCCGAGACCATGGATTTGCAGAGTCTGCCAGTAATCCTTGTTTCTGACACCGTATTGTCATTGCACAAACTGATTTTTGCTTTCCATGCGATGAATTTCTATGTTAAAAATGAATAAATACTAGTAGTGCATTGATTTTTCAAAACTTATTCGTATCTTTGCAGCCCAAAAGTGTAAGGTTTCTGAATTAATATAAACAACAATATATAAACTTAAAAACATTTAAAATGCCTACAATTCAGCAATTAGTAAGAAAAGGACGCGAAGTGTTGGTGGAGAAAAGTAAGTCTCCGGCCTTGGATTCTTGTCCTCAAAGACGTGGCGTTTGCGTGAGAGTGTATACTACCACTCCGAAGAAACCGAATTCAGCTATGCGTAAGGTAGCTCGTGTGCGTTTGACTAACGGTAAAGAGGTGAACTCTTATATTCCGGGAGAAGGACACAACTTGCAGGAGCACTCAATCGTATTGGTTCGTGGTGGTCGTGTAAAAGACCTTCCGGGTGTTCGTTATCACATTGTTCGTGGTACATTGGATACTGCAGGTGTAGCTGGTCGTACACAAAGACGCTCTAAATACGGCGCAAAACGTCCGAAACCGGGTCAGGCAGCTCCCGCAAAGAAAAAATAATCAGCGGCCGATAAAAATTAATTAAAGAATAACTTACGTTTTAGTTTGTTGGAAATGCTAGAGGTTGAGTAAATTCTCCAGAGGGAGAGTTGAAGAAGACAGAAATAGACAACCAAGAACGAAAACATTATTTTTCAAACAAATGAGAAAAGCAAAACCTAAGAAACGCGTTATCCTTCCGGATCCCGTTTTTAATGATGTAAAAGTTTCCAAGTTCGTTAACCACTTGATGTACGACGGAAAGAAGAATACTTCATACGAAATCTTCTACGCCGCATTGGAAGCAGTGAAGAATAAGATGCAGAATGAAGAGAAATCTGCTCTTGAGATTTGGAAAAAAGCTTTGGATAACGTAACTCCTCAAGTGGAAGTCAAGTCTCGCCGTGTTGGTGGTGCTACTTTCCAGGTTCCTACAGAAATCCGTCCTGATCGTAAGGAGTCTATCTCCATGAAGAATTTGATTATTTTTGCCCGCAAACGTGGTGGTAAGTCAATGGCTGACAAACTGGCTGCTGAAATCATGGATGCATTCAACGAGCAGGGTGGTGCTTTCAAGCGTAAAGAAGATATGCACAGAATGGCAGAAGCTAACCGCGCATTTGCTCATTTCAGATTCTAATCCTCTCAGTGATTGATGTTTATTAAACAATTAAGAATAAGGATATAAAATGGCAAAGCAGGATTTATTATTGACTCGTAATATCGGTATCATGGCGCACATCGATGCCGGTAAGACAACAACTTCTGAGCGTATCTTGTTCTATACAGGTCTGACTCACAAAATCGGTGAAACTCACGATGGTACTGCTACCATGGACTGGATGGCTCAGGAGCAGGAACGTGGTATTACTATTACTTCAGCTGCAACGACTACTTTCTGGAACTATGCTGGTCATAAGTATAAAATCAACTTGATTGACACTCCGGGACACGTTGACTTTACTGCTGAGGTAGAACGTTCACTTCGTGTATTGGATGGCGCTGTAGCTACTTATTGTGCAGTTGGTGGTGTAGAACCTCAGTCTGAAACAGTTTGGCGCCAAGCTGATAAATATAATGTACCCCGTATCGGTTATGTAAATAAAATGGACCGCTCTGGTGCTGACTTCTATGAAGTAGTTCGCCAGATGAAGGAAATTTTGGGTGCACATCCGTGTCCTGTTGTAATTCCTATCGGTGCTGAAGAAAACTTCAAGGGTATCGTTGACTTGATCAAGATGAAAGCTATCTTGTGGCACGACGAAACCATGGGTGCTGACTACGATGTAGAGGAAATCCCTGCAAATCTGCAGGCTGAAGCTGAAGAATGGAGAGGCAAAATGCTGGAAACAGTGGCAGAATATGATGATGCCTTGATGGAAAAATTCTTCGATGATCCTTCTACTATCACTGAAGAAGAAATTCTTCGCGGTCTTCGCGCTGCAACGCTGAAGATGGATATCGTGCCTATGCTGTGCGGTTCTTCTTTCAAGAATAAGGGTGTACAGACTTTGCTCGACTATGTATGTGCGTTCTTGCCTTCGCCGTTGGATACTCCTAACATTATTGGTACTAATCCTTCAACCGGTGCTGAAGAAGATCGTAAGCCGTCTGAAGACGAAAAGACTTCAGCTTTGGCATTTAAGATTGCAACTGACCCGTATGTAGGTCGTTTGACTTTCTTCCGCGTTTACTCTGGTAAGGTAGAAGCTGGTTCATATATCTACAATACTCGTTCAGGTAAGAAAGAACGTGTATCTCGTTTGTTCCAGATGCACTCTAACAAGCAGAATCCTGTAGAAGTTATTAGCGCAGGTGATATCGGTGCTGGTGTAGGTTTCAAGGATATCCGTACAGGTGATACGCTTTGCGATGAAGAAGCACCGATTGTATTGGAATCTATGGACTTCCCCGATCCTGTAATCGGTATTGCTGTAGAGCCTAAGACTCAGAAGGATATGGACAAGCTGTCTAACGGCTTGGCTAAATTGGCCGAAGAAGACCCGACCTTTACAGTTAAGACTGACGAACAGACTGGTCAGACCGTAATTTCTGGTATGGGTGAGCTTCACTTGGATATCATTATCGACCGTCTGAAACGTGAGTTCAAGGTAGAATGTAACCAAGGTAAGCCTCAGGTTAACTACAAGGAAGCCATCACGAAGACAGTTAACCTCCGCGAGGTTTACAAGAAGCAGTCTGGTGGTCGCGGTAAGTTTGCTGATATCATCGTAAATGTTGGTCCGGTTGACGAAGACTTCAAAGAAGGCGGATTGCAGTTCGTAAATGAAGTAACTGGTGGTAATATTCCTAAAGAATTTATTCCTTCTGTACAGAAGGGCTTCCAGTCAGCCATGAAGAATGGTGTGTTGGCAGGATTCCCGATGGATTCAATGAAGGTTACTTTGCTCGATGGTTCTTTCCACCCTGTAGACTCTGACCAGTTGTCATTCGAAATCTGTGCTATCCAGGCTTACAAGAATGCTTGTGCTAAGGCAGGTCCTGTTTTGATGGAGCCTATGATGAAATTGGAAGTTGTAACTCCCGAAGAAAACATGGGTGATGTTATCGGTGACTTGAACAAGCGTCGTGGTCAGGTAGAAGGTATGGAGTCTAGCCGCTCTGGAGCTCGTATCGTAAAAGCAATGGTTCCGCTGGCAGAAATGTTCGGTTACGTAACTGCATTACGTACGATTACTTCTGGTCGTGCTACTTCATCAATGACATACGATCATCATGCCCAGGTTTCTAACTCTATTGCCAAGGCAGTATTGGAAGAAGTTAAGGGACGTACTGATTTACTCTAAATATATAAACCGTAGGCTAGCGAATGACTCTTAGCCTACGGTCCTTATCAAAAAATCATTTTTAATTTCATATATCAAATGAGTCAGAAAATTAGAATCAAACTGAAATCCTACGATCACAACTTGGTTGACAAATCAGCTGAGAAGATTGTAAAGACAGTAAAGACTACAGGCGCTATCGTAAGCGGTCCAATTCCTCTTCCTACTCACAAGCGTATCTTTACTGTAAACCGTTCGACTTTCGTTAACAAGAAGTCACGTGAACAATTCGAGCTTTCTTCATACAAGAGATTGATCGACATCTATAGCTCAACAGCTAAGACAGTAGATGCTCTGATGAAGTTGGAATTACCGAGTGGTGTAGAAGTAGAAATCAAAGTGTAAGTATTAAAAATTTAGTGAAATGCCAGGATTATTAGGAAAAAAAATCGGAATGACATCCGTTTTCAGTGCCGATGGTAAGAATGTACCATGCACTGTTATCGAAGCAGGTCCTTGTGTTGTTACTCAAGTGAAAACTGTAGAAAAAGACGGCTATGCAGCTGTTCAGTTGGGCTTCCAAGATAAGAAAGAGAAGCACACTACTAAGCCTTTAATGGGTCACTTCAAAAAGGCTGGAGTAACTCCCAAGAAACACTTGGCCGAGTTCAAAGAATTTGAGACAGAGTTGAATCTGGGTGATACTGTAACTGTAGAATTATTCAACGATGCTACTTTCGTAGACGTAGTTGGTACTTCTAAGGGTAAAGGTTTCCAGGGTGTTGTGAAACGTCATGGTTTTGGTGGTGTAGGTCAGACTACTCACGGTCAGCACAACCGCGCTCGTAAGCCGGGTTCTATCGGTGCATGTTCTTACCCTGCAAAAGTATTCAAAGGAATGCGCATGGGTGGACAACTTGGTGGCGACAGAGTTACTGTTCAAAACCTGCAAGTATTAAAAGTAATCGCGGAGCATAATCTTCTTTTGGTGAAGGGATCTGTTCCTGGTTGCAAAGGTTCAATCGTAATAATTGAGAAATAATGGAAGTTAACGTATATAACATTAAAGGTGAAGACACTGGAAGAAAGATTACGTTAAATGAGTCTATCTTCGGAATTGAGCCCAACGACCACGCTATCTACTTGGATGTAAAACAGTTTATGGCTAACCAGCGTCAGGGTACTCACAAGTCTAAAGAAAGAAGTGAAATCAGTGGTTCTACTCGCAAAATCGGTCGCCAAAAAGGTGGTGGTGGTGCACGTCGTGGTGACATGAACTCACCGGTACTCGTAGGTGGTGGTCGCGTTTTCGGTCCTAAGCCCAGAGATTACTACTTCAAACTTAATAAGAAAGTGAAAGCTTTGGCTCGTAAATCTGCTTTGTCTTACAAAGCTCAGAACGATGCTATTATTGTGGTTGAAGACTTCTCTTTCGAGGCACCAAAGACTAAAGATTTTGTTGCAATGACAAAAAATCTTAAAGTTTCTGACAAAAAGCTGTTGGTTGTTTTACCGGAAGCAAATAAAAACGTATATTTGTCAGCTCGTAACGTGAAAGGTGCGAATGTGCAGACTGTCTCAGGGTTAAATACTTATAGAGTATTGGACGCTGGGGTTGTTGTGTTTGCTGAGAGTGCAATCTCTGCTATTGACAATATCTTAATGTAAAAAGGAGGCTTGAATAATGGGATTTATTATTAAACCGTTAGTGACAGAGAAAATGACCGCAATTACTGAAAAGTCGAACAATCGTTTCGGCTTTATTGTGCGTCCTGAAGCTAATAAACTGGAAATTAAGAAAGAAGTAGAAGCCCTTTACAACGTTACAGTGGTTGATGTAAACACGATGAAGTATGCCGGCAAGAACAAGAGCCGTTATACTCGTGCAGGTATCATCAACGGCCGTACGATTGCTTTCAAGAAGGCAATTGTTACGTTGAAAGAAGGAGATACGATTGATTTTTATAGCAATATTTAATAGAAATGGCAGTACGTAAATTTAAGCCCACAACACCGGGGCAAAGACATAAAATTATTGGTACTTTCGAAGAAATTACTGCACGAGTACCAGAAAAGTCTCTTGTTTTTGGCAAGAAATCATCAGGCGGTCGTAATAATGTAGGTAAGATGACCATGCGCTACATTGGCGGCGGTCACAAGAAGGTGATTCGTATCGTTGACTTCAAGAGAAATAAAGACGGTGTGCCTGCAGTGGTTAAGACAATCGAGTACGATCCGAACCGTTCAGCTCGTATCGCTCTGTTGTTCTATGCAGATGGAGAAAAAAGATATATTATTGCTCCCAATGGATTGCAAGTTGGTGCGACTTTGATGTCAGGTGAAAATGCAGCTCCTGAAATTGGAAATGCACTTCCTCTTCAGAATATTCCGGTTGGTACCGTAATTCACAACATCGAATTACGTCCGGGTCAAGGCGCTGCTTTGGTTCGTTCAGCTGGTAACTTCGCTCAGTTGACTTCAAGAGAAGGTAAATATTGTGTTATTAAATTGCCTTCAGGTGAAGTTCGTCAGATCTTGAGCACTTGTAAAGCTACTATCGGTAGTGTAGGTAACTCAGATCACGCTTTGGAAAGTTCTGGTAAGGCAGGTCGTTCTCGTTGGTTAGGCCGTCGTCCTCGTAACCGTGGTGTTGTTATGAACCCGGTTGATCACCCGATGGGTGGTGGTGAAGGACGTGCTTCCGGAGGACACCCGAGATCTCGTAAGGGATTGTATGCTAAGGGTCTTAAGACTAGAGCTCCGAAGAAACAATCGTCTAAGTATATTATTGAGAGAAGAAAGAAGTAATCTGATTAATTGAGTAAATTATGAGTCGTTCATTAAAAAAAGGTCCGTATATTAACGTAAAACTCGAAAAGAAAATTCTTGCTATGAATGAATCAGGCAAGAAGGTCGTAGTTAAGACTTGGGCCAGAGCTTCAATGATTTCGCCTGACTTTGTAGGCCATACTGTTGCAGTTCACAATGGAAATAAATTTATTCCTGTTTATGTTACCGAAAATATGGTAGGACACAAGTTGGGCGAATTTGCACCAACTCGTACGTTTAGAGGACATGGTGGTAACAAGAAAAAATAATTAAACGGGATTTATCTGAAATAATAAAGTAATAATATAATGGGAGCAAGAAAAAAAATATCGGCTGAAAGAAGAAAAGAGGCCCTTAAGACCATGTATTTTGCGAAGTTGCAAAATGTTCCTACTTCCCCTCGTAAGATGCGTCTCGTGGCTGACATGATTCGTGGAATGGAAGTGAACCGTGCACTCGGCGTACTGAAGTTCTCTTCAAAAGAGGCTGCTGCCAGAGTGGAAAAATTGCTGCGCTCTGCAATTGCTAATTGGGAGCAGAAAAACGAACGGAAGGCTGAAAGCGGTGAATTGTTCGTAACCAAGATTTATGTTGATGGCGGTGCTACTTTGAAAAGAATGAGACCCGCTCCGCAGGGAAGAGGTTATAGAATCCGCAAACGTTCAAACCACGTTACATTGTTCGTTGGTTCTAAGAGTAATAACGAAGATCAAAATTAAGGTAAATGGGACAAAAAGTTAATCCAATAAGCAACCGTTTGGGAATTATCAGAGGATGGGATTCCAATTGGTATGGTGGCAAGAATTACGGCGATTCTTTGTTGGAAGATAGCAAAATTCGCAAATATTTGAACGCTCGTCTTGCTAAAGCAAGTGTTTCAAGAATTGTAATTGAACGTACACTGAAACTAGTGACTATTACCGTTTGTACTGCGCGTCCGGGACTTATTATCGGTAAAGGTGGCCAAGAAGTTGACAAGTTAAAAGAGGAGTTGAAGAAGGTTACCGATAAGGATATTCAGATCAATATCTTCGAAGTGAAAAGACCTGAGTTGGATGCTGTTATCGTGGCTAACAATATCGCTCGCCAGGTTGAAGGTAAAATCGCCTACCGTCGTGCCATTAAGATGGCTATTGCCAATACAATGCGTATGGGTGCGGAAGGTATCAAAATTCAGATCTCAGGACGTTTGAACGGTGCTGAAATGGCTCGTTCTGAGATGTATAAGGAAGGTAGAACTCCGTTGCACACTTTCAGAGCTGATATCGACTACTGTCATGCTGAAGCATTGACTAAAGTAGGTCTTCTTGGTATCAAGGTTTGGATTTGTAGAGGTGAAGTTTATGGTAAGAGAGAATTGGCTCCAAACTTTACACAAAGCAAAGAAAGTGGTCGTGGAAGCAATAGCGGAAACAATGGCGGAAAAAACTTCAAAAGAAAGAAAAATAATCGCTAACGAATTTGATTTTTAGGAATTATGTTACAACCGAAAAAAACAAAATTCAGAAGACAACAAAAAGGCCGTCAAAAAGGTAATGCTCAAAGAGGAAACCAGTTGGCTTTCGGCTCTTTTGGTATTAAGGCTTTGGAAACTAAATGGATTACAGGCCGTCAGATTGAAGCTGCTCGTATTGCAGTAACAAGATATATGCAACGTCAAGGACAAATTTGGATTCGTATCTTCCCCGATAAGCCTATTACTAGAAAGCCGGCTGATGTACGTATGGGTAAAGGTAAGGGTAGCCCCGAGGGATTCGTGGCACCTGTTACTCCGGGTAGAATCATTATCGAAGCTGAAGGAGTATCTTATGAAATCGCTAAAGAAGCTTTGCGTCTTGCAGCACAGAAGCTTCCTATCACAACAAAATTTGTGGTAAGACGTGATTATGATATTCAAAATCAAAATGCGTAATAAGTATGAAAATAGCAGAAATTAAAGAGATGTCTACCGCTGATTTGGTAGAAAGAGTAGAAGCTGAAGTAGCCAACTACAATCAGATGATCTTGAATCATTCTATTTCTCCGTTGGACAATCCTGCTCAAATCAAACAATTACGCAGGACTATTGCGCGTATGAAGACTATTTTGCGCGAAAGAGAACTTAACAATAAATGATGAGCTTGATGGAAGCAAGAAATTTAAGAAAAGAAAGAACGGGGGTTGTGCTGAGCAACAAGATGGATAAAACTATCACTGTAGCAGCTAAATTCAAAGAAAAACACCCCATTTATGGTAAGTTCGTTAGCAAGACGAAAAAATACCATGCTCATGATGAAAAGAATGAGTGCAACGTAGGTGATACAGTACGTATCATGGAAACTCGTCCTTTGAGCAAGACCAAGAGATGGAGATTAGTAGAAATAATTGAAAGAGCTAAGTAATTATGATACAAACAGAATCCAGACTTACAGTTTGCGATAATAGTGGAGCAAAAGAAGCTCTCTGTATTCGTGTTTTGGGCGGTACAGGTCGTCGTTATGCTTCTGTAGGGGACGTTATCGTTGTTTCTGTAAAGAGCGTCATCCCTTCAAGTGATATTAAAAAAGGTGCAGTGTCAAAGGCTTTGATTGTACGTACTAAGAAAGAAATCCGTCGTGCTGACGGATCTTATATTCGTTTTGATGATAATGCTTGTGTGTTGTTGAACAACGCTGGCGAAATTAGAGGTAGTCGTATTTTCGGTCCTGTAGCTCGTGAACTTCGTGCTACTAATATGAAAGTCGTTTCACTTGCTCCTGAAGTACTTTAATTTTGTAATAGATTTAAGTAATGAGTAAATTACATATTAAAAAAGGCGATACAGTTTACGTTAATGCTGGTGAAGATAAGGGCAAGACTGGTCGTGTATTGAAAGTTCTTGTTGAAAAGAACCGTGCCATTGTTGAAGGTATCAATATGGTTTCAAAGAGCACTAAGCCGAATGCAAAGAATCCTCAAGGTGGAATCGTTAAGCAAGAAGCTTCTATCCATATTTCTAACTTGAACCCGGTTGATCCTAAGACAGGTAAACCGACACGTATTGGTAGAAAAGAAAGTACTAATGCCAATGGCAAGAAAATTTTAGTGCGTTATTCTAAAAAATCAGGAGAGGAGATTAAGTAATGAGTAATACTGCAAGCCTTAAGAAAGAATATGCAGAGCGTATAGCTCCTGCATTGAAATCACAGTTCCAGTATTCTTCTTCCATGCAGGTACCCGTACTTAAGAAGATTGTTATCAATCAAGGGTTAGGTATGGCTGTTGCCGACAAGAAGATTATTGAAGTGGCAATCAATGAAATGACCGCTATTACAGGTCAGAAAGCTGTAGCAACCGTTTCTCGTAAAGATATTGCGAACTTCAAGTTGCGTAAGAAAATGCCTATCGGTGTTATGGTAACTTTGCGTCGTGAGAGAATGTATGAATTCCTTGAGAAGTTAGTGCGTGTAGCTCTTCCTCGTATCCGCGACTTCAAGGGTATTGAAAGTAAGTTTGACGGTAAGGGTAATTATACTCTGGGTATCCAGGAACAAATCATTTTCCCTGAAATCAACATCGATAGCATTACAAGAATTCTTGGTATGAACATAACTTTCGTAACTACTGCTAAGACAGACGAAGAAGGTTATGCTTTGCTGAAAGAGTTCGGTTTACCGTTTAAAAACGCTAAAAAAGACTGATATTATGGCAAAAGAATCAATGAAAGCGCGTGAAGTAAGACGTGCTAAGTTAGTAGCCAAATATGCCGAAAAGCGTGCTGCTTTGAAGAAAATCGTTAGAACAGGTGACCCTGTAGAAGCTTATGAAGCTGCTCAGAAATTGCAGGATCTGCCGAAGAATGCTAACCCTATTCGTTTGCATAACCGCTGCAAGCTGACTGGTCGTCCTAAAGGATTTATCCGTCAGTTCGGTATCTCAAGAATCCAATTCCGTGAGATGGCTTCTAACGGTCTTATCCCTGGTGTTAAGAAAGCAAGCTGGTAATTTATTGTTTAAATATTGTCAGGGTAGTCCTGATTAATTTAATTTATTTTTATATGACTGATCCAATAGCAGATTATTTGACGAGGTTGCGGAACGCTATTCAAGCGAAGCACAGAGTTGTGGAAGTTCCGGCTTCTAATTTGAAAAAGGAAATCACTAAGATCCTTTTTGAAAAAGGCTACATCCTTAATTATAAGTTTGTAGAAGATGGTCCTCAAGGTACAATTAAGGTAGCCTTGAAGTATGATCCGGTTAACAAAGTAAACGCTATTAAGAAACTGGAAAGAATTTCTTCTCCGGGTATGCGTAAGTACACTGGTTACAAGGATATGCCGCGTGTAATTAATGGTTTGGGTATTGCTATAATATCTACTTCCAAAGGTGTTATGACCAACAAAGAAGCCGCTGAATTGAAGATCGGTGGTGAAGTTTTGTGTTATGTATATTAATAGGAGGAATTAGCAATGTCAAGAATAGGAAAATTACCCATAAATATACCTGCAGGAGTAACAGTTACTCTGAAGGACGACGTGGTTACTGTTAAGGGACCCAAAGGTGAAATGAGCCAATATGTAAATCCTGCTATCAATGTAAACATCGAAGAAGGTCATGTTGTTTTGACTGAAAATGAAAGCCTGATGCAAGATAACCCGAAGCAAAAACATGCTTTCCATGGTCTTTATCGTGCATTGGTTCACAACATGGTTGTTGGTGTATCTGAAGGATACAAGAAAGAGCTCGAACTTGTCGGTGTAGGTTACCGTGCTTCTAATCAAGGTAACATCATCGAATTGAACTTGGGTTACACACACAGCATTTTCATGCAGTTGCCGCCTGAGATCAAGGTTGAGACTAAGTCTGAAAGAAATAAGAATCCGCTTATTATTTTGGAATCTTGCGACAAACAATTGTTAGGTCAAGTTTGCTCTAAAATCCGTTCTTTCCGTAAGCCTGAACCATACAAAGGTAAAGGTATTAAGTTTGTTGGCGAAGAAATTCGTAGAAAGTCTGGTAAATCAGCCGGCGCTAAATAATCTTTTAAACTGATAGTATTATGACAACAAAAATAGAAAGACGTATTAAAATTAAATATAGAGTACGCAATAAAATTTCAGGTACTGCTGAATGCCCGCGTATGAGTGTTTTCAGAAGCAACAAACAAATTTACGTACAAATCATCGATGATTTGAGCGGTAAGACTTTAGCTGCTGCATCTTCTTTGGGTATGACTGAAAAAATGCCTAAGAAAGAACAAGCTGCAAAAGTTGGTGAGTTGATTGCCAAGAAAGCTCAAGAAGCTGGTATCACTACTGTTGTTTTCGACCGTAATGGTTATTTATATCATGGGAGAGTAAAAGAAGTGGCAGACGCCGCTCGTAACGGTGGACTTAAATTTTAATCATTATGGCAGGACTTAATAATAGAGTTAAGATTTCAAACGATATAGAGTTGAAAGATAGATTGGTTGCCATCAATCGTGTAACCAAAGTAACCAAAGGTGGTAGAACCTTCAGCTTTTCTGCAATTGTTGTAGTAGGTAACGAAGAGGGTATCATCGGTTGGGGCCTGGGTAAGGCAGGTGAAGTTACAGCTGCTATTGCCAAAGGTGTAGAATCTGCAAAGAAGAACTTGACAAAGGTTCCCGTTTTGAAAGGAACAGTTCCTCACGAACAGTCTGCTAAATTCGGTGGCGCAGAAGTATTTATCAAACCTGCTTCTCACGGTACTGGAGTTGTAGCTGGTGGTGCTATGCGTGCTGTACTTGAGAGCGTTGGTGTTACTGACGTTTTGGCCAAGTCAAAAGGTTCTTCAAATCCTCACAATTTGGTTAAAGCTACTATCTTGGCATTGAGCGAAATGCGTGATGCTAGAATGGTTGCCCAAAACAGAGGTATTAGCATTGAAAAAGTATTTAGAGGTTAAGGAGGAAAATTATGTCGACTATTAAGATTAAACAAGTAAAAAGTAGAATTGGTGCTCCTGCAGATCAGAAAAGAACGCTCGACGCACTTGGTCTTCACAAGTTGAATCGTGTTGTTGAACATGAAGCTACTCCTTCAATCCTGGGAATGGTGGATAAGGTGAAACACTTGGTTGCCATTGTGAAGTAATTATTTGTAGAATATTAAACGAATTACAATATGAACTTAAGTAATTTAAAACCTGCAGAAGGCTCTACTAAAACTAGAAAAAGAATTGGACGTGGTCCCGGTTCTGGTTTAGGTGGTACTTCTACAAGAGGTCATAAGGGCGCTAAATCAAGATCTGGATACTCTAAGAAGATTGGTTTTGAAGGTGGTCAGATGCCTCTTCAACGTCGTGTTCCTAAGTTTGGTTTCAAGAATATTAACCGTGTAGAGTATAAGGCTATCAACTTGGATACTATTCAAAAGTTGGCTGAAGCTAAGAATCTGCAGTCTGTAGGAATCGCTGATTTTGTTGCTGCTGGTTTTGTTTCTTCTAACCAGTTGGTAAAAGTATTAGGTAATGGAACTTTGACTGCTAAGTTGGATGTTCAAGCACACGCATTCTCTAAGACTGCGATTGCTTCCATCGAAGCTGCTGGTGGACAAGTAGTAAAACTCTAATTCAATGAGAAAAGCTATTGAAACATTAAAGAATATATGGAATATTGAGGATCTGAGACAACGGATCCTCATTACCATATTGTTTGTGGCAATTTATCGATTCGGTTCGTATGTAGTTTTGCCGGGTATTAATCCGTCAATGCTTTCACAATTGCATCAACAAACAAGCGAGGGCCTCTTAGCCTTGTTAAACATGTTCTCTGGAGGAGCATTTTCTAACGCATCTATTTTTGCGCTTGGTATTATGCCTTATATCTCTGCCTCCATCGTGATTCAGTTACTGGGTATTGCGGTTCCGTATTTCCAGAAATTGCAGCGTGAGGGTGAGAGCGGTAGAAGAAAAATGAACCAATATACTCGTTATCTGACGATCTTAATTCTTTTGGTTCAAGCTCCTTCCTATTTGCTCAATCTTAAGATGCAGGCTGGTCCTTCCTTAAATGCTTCATTAGATTGGACTTGGTTTATGTTTACTTCCACCATCACTTTGGCGGCCGGAAGTATGTTTATTTTGTGGCTTGGTGAGAGAATTACGGATAAAGGTATTGGAAATGGTATTTCTCTGATTATCATGGTGGGTATCATTGCTCGTTTACCTCAGTCTCTGTTCCAGGAATTGGTATCGCGAATGACTGAAAAAACAGGTGGATTAGTTATGTTCTTGATTGAGCTGGTTGTTTTATTAGTTGTCATTGCATTTGCTATTCTCTTGGTTCAGGGCACTCGTAAGATTCCCGTACAATATGCCAAGAAGATTGTTGGTAATAAGCAATATGGCGGTGCGCGTCAGTACATCCCATTGAAAGTTAATGCTGCCAATGTGATGCCTATCATTTTCGCTCAGGCTATAATGTTCATTCCTATCACTCTCGTTGGATTCTCAAATTTAAATAATGTGAGCGGTTTTGTTCAGGCTTTAACCGATCATACAAGTTTCTGGTATAATTTGATTTTTGCAGTATTGATTATTTTATTCACATATTTCTATACTGCAATTACAATTAACCCAACTCAGATGGCTGAAGATATGAAGCGCAATAACGGCTTTATACCTGGTATCAAACCTGGAAAGCAAACTGCAGAGTATATTGATGTGATTATGTCGCGCATTACTTTGCCTGGTTCTTTCTTCCTCGCTTTGGTTGCTATTATGCCCGCTTTTGCTGGTATATTTGGTGTGCAGGCTGAATTTGCTCAGTTCTTTGGAGGTACTTCTTTGTTGATTCTTGTAGGTGTGGTTCTTGATACTTTACAACAGGTGGAAAGTCATTTGTTGATGAGACACTATGATGGCTTGTTGAAATCTGGTCGTATCAAAGGCCGTAGCGGCAATGTAGCTGCATATTAATCTTTGATAGAATGATATTTCTTAAGACTGAAGATGAAATAGAATTGCTTCGACAGAGCAATTTGCTGGTTGGGAAGACTCTTGCAGAGTTAGCGAAAATCATCAAGCCTGGAGTAACAACCAAGGAGCTTGACAAAGTAGCTGAAGAGTTTATCCGTGATCATGGAGCTGAGCCTACTTTCAAAGGTTTTCCTAGTCCCTATGGAAGTGCCTTCCCTGCTTCTATTTGTACTTCTGTTAATGAGCAAGTAGTTCATGGTATACCCAGTGATGTAGTGTTGCGCGATGGTGATATAGTGTCAGTTGATTGCGGTACTTACATGAATGGTTTTTGTGGTGATTCTGCCTACACTTTCTGTGTTGGTGATGTTGATGAGAAAGTACTGAACTTGCTTCGTACTACAAAAGAAGCTTTGTATTTGGGCATACAGAACGCTGTTCAAGGTAAGAGATTAGGTGATATAGGATACTCTATTCAACAACACTGCGAAAAAAATTCGTATGGTGTAGTAAGAGAGTTTGTCGGTCACGGTATTGGTAAGAAGATGCATGAAGATCCGCAAGTTCCCAATTTCGGAAAGCGCGGCACAGGTGCTATGTTAAAGCAAGGCATGTGTATTGCTATCGAACCGATGATTACCTTGGGTGAACGACAGATAGTAATGGAGCGCGACGGATGGACTGTTCGTACGAGAGACCGCAAGGTAGCTGCTCATTTTGAGCATACTGTAGCTGTTCGGTCTGGTAAGGCAGATATCCTTTCATCGTTCCAGTTCATTGAAGAAGTATTAGGAGATAAAGCAATTTAAAAAATTAATATGGCAAAGCAATCTGCAATAGAACAAGACGGAGTTATTGTTGAAGCATTGTCTAATGCAATGTTTCGCGTTGAATTAGAAAACGGACATGAGATTACTGCGCATATTTCCGGTAAGATGCGGATGCATTACATCAAAATCCTGCCGGGTGATAAAGTAAGAGTCGAAATGTCGCCTTACGATTTATCGAAAGGTAGAATTGTATTTAGATATAAATAAAATTAGATATGAAAGTAAGAGCATCTTTAAAGAAACGTACGCCAGAGTGTAAGATCGTTAGACGTAATGGCCGTTTGTATGTTATTAACAAGAAAAATCCTAAGTATAAACAACGTCAAGGATAATTTATTATTTTTGCAAAAAAAATAATTTAGTATATGGCTATAAGAATAGTTGGTGTCGATTTGCCTCAAAACAAGAGAGGTGAAATTGCGTTGACCTATATCTATGGAATAGGTCGTAGTAGTTCAGCAAAAATTTTGGATAAAGCAGGTGTTGACAGAGACCTGAAAGTAAAAGACTGGACGGATGATCAAGCTGCCAAGATTCGTGAGATCATTGGTGCAGAGTTTAAAGTAGAAGGTGATCTTCGCTCTGAAATTCAGTTAAACATTAAGCGTTTGATGGATATTGGTTGCTACCGTGGTGTTCGTCACCGTATTGGACTTCCAGTGAGAGGACAGAGCACAAAGAATAACGCTCGTACTCGTAAGGGTAGAAAGAAAACCGTTGCTAATAAGAAAAAAGCTACTAAATAATAATTGTTGATATGGCAAAAAAAACAGTTGCAGCAAAAAAGAGAAATGTAAAGGTAGATGCTAATGGACAGTTACATGTTCATTCATCTTTCAATAACATTATTGTTTCTCTGGCTAACAGTGAAGGTCAGATCATCTCTTGGTCTTCAGCCGGAAAAATGGGATTTAGAGGTTCTAAGAAGAACACTCCTTATGCAGCACAGATGGCTGCACAGGATTGTGCAAAGATTGCATACGATCTTGGTCTGAGAAAGGTAAAAGCATTCGTTAAAGGACCAGGTAATGGTCGTGAATCTGCTATTAGAACTATTCACGGTGCTGGTATTGAGGTAACTGAAATTATTGACGTTACTCCGTTGCCGCATAATGGATGTCGTCCTCCGAAAAGACGTCGTGTATAAGATTTACCTTTATTATATGTGAAACTTGATTTTGTTATTGGATTGTAATTTCTTCTCTACAGTCGCGGCTGCAACAAATTAAGTTCATAATTAAAACAATTTAAATTTAAAAGAAATGGCTAGATATACTGGACCAAAATCAAGAATCGCCCGTAAATTCGGTGAAGGTATCTTCGGAGCAGATAAAGTTTTGTCTAAGAAGAATTATCCTCCCGGTCAACACGGTAATTCAAGAAAGAGAAAAACTTCTGAATATGGTGTTCAACTTCGTGAGAAACAGAAAGCCAAATATACCTATGGCGTATTAGAGAAACAATTCCGTAACTTGTTTGAGAAGGCTGAAACAGCTAAGGGTATTACCGGTGAAATCCTTCTCCAGTTGTTGGAAGGACGTTTGGATAACATCGTATTCCGTTTGGGTATTGCTCCTACTCGTGCTGCTGCACGCCAGTTGGTAAGTCACAAGCATATCACTGTTGACGGTGAGGTAGTTAATATTCCTTCATACGCTGTTAAACCGGGTCAAGTGATTGGTGTTCGTGAGAAATCTAAGTCTTTGGAAATTATCGCAAACTCATTGGCTGGTTTCAATCATAGCAAATATCCTTGGTTGGAATGGGATGATAATGCTAAGGTAGGAAAATTATTGCATGTTCCTGAAAGAGCAGACATTCCTGAAAACATTAAAGAGCATTTGATCGTAGAATTGTATTCTAAATAATAATTAATTTCATGGCGATATTAGCATTTCAAAAACCTGATAAAGTATTAATGTTGGAAGCGGATTCTAAATTCGGAAAGTTCGAATTTCGTCCGTTGGAGCCAGGTTTCGGTATTACTGTAGGTAATGCACTGCGCCGCATTCTCCTCTCCTCATTGGAAGGTTTTGCTATCACTACTATCAAGATTGATGGTGTGGAGCATGAATTTTCTAGTGTACCTGGAGTAAAGGAGGATGTTACTAACATTATCTTGAATCTCAAACAGGTTAGATTCAAGCAAGTAGTAGAAGAATTTGAAAGTGAGAAAGTAAGTATTACTATTGAGAATTCAAGTGAATTTAAAGCAGGTGACATAGCTAAGTATTTAACTGGATTTGAAGTGTTAAATCCTGAATTAGTTATTTGTCATTTAGATTCAAAAGCTACCATGCAGATAGATCTTACAATCAATAAGGGCCGTGGTTATGTCCCTGCAGATGAAAACCGCGAATATTGCACCGATGTGAATGTAATTCCTATCGACTCTATTTATACACCGATTCGTAATGTAAAGTATCAGATTGAACCGTTCCGTGTAGAACAGAAGACGGACTACGACAAGCTGATTCTTGAAATTACCACCGATGGTTCCATACACCCGAAGGAAGCTTTAAAAGAAGCTGCAAAAATTCTTATTTATCACTTCATGTTATTCTCTGATGAGAAAATTACTCTCGAGACTAATGATGCTGATGGTAATGAAGAATTTGACGAAGAAGTATTGCATATGCGTCAATTGTTAAAGACTAAACTCGTTGATATGGATCTTTCTGTACGTGCCCTCAACTGCTTGAAGGCTGCAGATGTAGAAACATTGGGCGATTTGGTTCAATTTAATAAGACGGATTTGCTCAAATTCAGAAACTTCGGAAAGAAATCGCTTACCGAGCTTGATGATTTGCTGGAAAGTCTGAATCTGTCGTTTGGAACTGATATTTCTAAATATAAATTAGATAAAGAATAAAAATGAGACATAATAAGAAATTCAACCATTTAGGTCGTACTGCCTCTCATAGAAACGCTATGTTGGCTAATATGGCGTGTTCTTTGATTAAGCACAAAAGAATCACTACGACCGTTGCAAAGGCTAAAGCTCTGAAGAAGTTTGTTGAGCCGCTGATTACAAAGTCAAAGAATGACACAACAAATTCTCGTCGTGTAGTATTTAGCAATTTGCAAGATAAATATGCTGTAACTGAGCTGTTTAAAGAAATCTCTGTTAAAATTGCCGATCGTCCGGGTGGTTATACTCGCATTATCAAGACTGGTAACCGTCTTGGTGACAATGCAGAAATGTGCTTCATTGAGCTCGTTGATTATAACGAGAACATGGCTAAGGACAAAGTTGCTAAGAAAGCTACTCGTACTCGTCGTTCAAAGAAAAACAATGCTACTGAGGCTGCTCCTGCTGCGGAAGAAGTTGCTGCAGTTGAAGAAGCTAAGGCAGAATAATTCAACTATTCTTTTTATAAATAAAGTCGTCCCAGTGATGGGGCGGCTTTTTTTGTATCTTTATGAATCCGCATAATTGTTAAAACTTGTATGTTTTTCGTTGAGTTATTTTTGAATTATCTATATTTGTCCTCATTATGCGGCTTTGGATTGTTTTTATAGGTCTATTGTTGTTTATTTGTTCTTCAGTGACAGATGCAACTTGTTTTTCTGCGACCGATACTGTTGTGGATAGAGTCGATGCTATGCCGCAAGTTCAAGTAGAAAGCCGATCCGATGTAGTTGACCGATTGGCTGCATTTGACGTTGATAGCTTTGCAGAGTTGGGCGGAGTGTTGACGTCTTCTTCCTTTTCTTCTTTCTTTCGATTGCATCGTTATCACTATTCTGAGAAGTATTGTGCCTTACAATCAATGCTTCGATCTTTGTCTTCCAGACTGTTTGATCTGTGCGTCTCTCGCCTTAATATCAGTTCATTTTCTATCTTCTATCGTTGTCATCCGGTGTGTCAATATTACATTTTCACACTAAAGCGTATTTTGATTTAGTGGTTAGCTTTATCAGATTTATTTTGGTTGTGTATCATCTTTGATGCATTAACTAATGTTCTATAATACTAATTATTAACTATCATATATACGATTTTTATGACAACAAATACTATTGAACCTACTATCTTTGCATCTATTCATCCGCAAGTTGTAAAACGAATTAGTCTAAAGAAGTTGCTTTTTTCGTTTAGCATGCTTTTCCTTGGTTGTATTCTTTTCCTTGGTGTGTTTATGATTACTGATAAGTCATCTACCCTTAGTATGGCTTGTATGGTAGCTGGTAGTGTCTTTCTTTTGCTTGGTATTTTCCGCTTATTTTGGAAATCTCAAGATCTGTTTTATTCACCGACTGGCAGTGTAGTCAGTCAAGCTTGTTTTTTCTTTCATTTAAAAGATTTATCGACGTTGTCGCAAGTCATTGCGGATAAACAGTTCGGCGGATGTAATGACATCTCTACTCTAGATTCCGGAAATGTCAGACTTGATGCGCTCTTGTCTAATGATCATCGTTTTGTAGCTCTTCAGCTTTTTCAATTTGTTCCTTACACTTACACGCCTGTTACTTCGGTGCTCTATTTTACGGATGATGATGCACGGTCTGTTTCTGTTTTCTTGAAACACTGTTCAGAGCGTGCATAAGTTGTCTTACATGAATTGGTTTCTATTTCTGTAAACTTTAGGTTCTTTGTTTCATCTTATTTATAGTGCTGCTTTCCCTATTATAAAATGAAATGAAGAACCGCTTTTTTCTGTTGAATGCTTGTTTGCATAGGATAAAAATACTACCTTTCGCACCAAATTGTATCATTACCGATCGGAGTGAAAATGAAAAAACTATGTTTGTTTTTGTTCTTGGGGCTCTGCTTGCTACCTTGTGTAGCTCAGCAGGTTTTGTATTCCAATTTGAAAGCCCTTATGGCATGTTCTGGTGACACTGTCACTATTCTGAAGGTAGAGAAACGGAGCATGAACCAGATCTATTTAACCGGAGGTGCAGATTATCGGATTGAAGCCAAAGATAATCCTGGTCTCAGTCGGTATATTCGTTCACGCTGTTATGCTGTACAAATGGACAGTTCTTGGTTTGTCAATTGCAGAAAGATGCGGTATAAGCGTTATCGTTTTGGACAATGGTATGCTCCTGCGCTATGGGTACGGGGAAAACTATACTTTTCTGCTCAACCTTTAGGGCAAGTAGCTGCAGGTACTCTGACATCCTCCGATGCTGCTAAGTTGGGTGGCGAAGTGGGGGATGCGTTAGCAGCTTCAGGTTTAGTACACGAACGTGTTTATTACGAGATTGATCCTGAAACAGGTCGTTCGGAGTTTGTAGGGCATGATAAGATGCTTCAACTTCTCTCCGATTTTCAACCTGCGTTAAAACAGCAGTTTATGCAGGAAACAAGCGAGTCTGCCGAGGTTATCGGACATTATCTCAAGGCTATTTCACGTTGACTTTTCCGGATTTGTATTTCTGTCGTCTTGGTGTAATTCATCATGAAGGCATGCCACAACAGTATGTTGGCATGCCTTCATGATGAATTGCTATGGCGAAAGTCAGTTTAGCATCAGACTCATGTGTGGATGCAGCGGTGCTAACAATTTTCTGCTCAATTCGCCGACGGTGTATGAGATATACGATTCAGTAAATGGGAGATTACTATGTTTGCATTGCCCTTGTGTTAGCATGTAATACCCATTGTTCATCGGAATTTGTTTATCTTCTATCTGAAGATGTAGTTCTAGATTCTGGTGCTTTTGTGCATAAATCTGTAATACCTTGTGTACTTGTAAGATGCGGGCCATACCTAGCAGTCGGCTGCTATTCACTGTATCCGCAGTGGAGTAAGATGTAGTTAAGGTTATTTCCGATGCTTGATGAATCTGGTAGATATATTGTAGCAACCGTACCTCAGATTGAGGATCAATCGCTAATAATTCTTCTATCCGCCAGTTGTCGGTTGTTGTAGGCGTTACAAAAGCTACAGCCTGTATGCGCCCCCGGCGTTTCAGTATGTACGTATGTCCACCATCTAACAGTTGCGAGGCATAGACCACTTGTAAGTCTTCCGAGGAGTGTAGTACGCTGCAGTCGTATTGTTTTTTATAGACCTTATCCATCCACTGCGTTATTTCCTCTAATTCTTCTTCATTTTTGATACAAGTTACTTCTTCATCAGGTTGAAGGTTATGTAGCTCTGCGCTATGATTCTGATGCACCATATCGTATGTCTGAAACACCGGTGCGTAACCAAAGCGGGCATAATAATCAAATAACCATGGTTCTGCCGGTATCAAAGTAGTAAAGGCGCTCCCCCGCTGAATCATGGTTTCCAATGCTTGCTGTAATAATGTTGACATCAGTCCTTGATTGCGGAAATCGGGGTGTGTGCAGGCACCAGAGATATAATTCATGGGCACTACTGTATCATAAAAAGACATAGGGTAGGGCAGAAGTTGCAGTGCTGCCACCACCTGCCCTTTTCGTTCTATTGATAGATTTCTTTCATCCCTATACCTTTTCTCAAAGTACAGTTCGGTAAATGCGATGCTGTCCTGGAAACAAAGTTGCCATAAATGTTTGGTTTGTTCTTTTATCGTAGCCATGTGTTTTACCATTTGATAGGTGCAACAGGTTCTGTCTTTAAGCAAGCACTGAATTTTTCTAGCAGTAAGGCTGGGTGATAAGATAATTTGGCTTTACGCAGTCCTTCTATACCCAGGTCTTCTTCTCGGTTCACGTAGGTGAACGATTCCGGCAGATGGTTGGCAAATTCATAGTTTATCATAGCATAAGCACCTTCTATAGCCGTATCTGCTTTTTCTACATGTACGCCAAAAGTATCTTGGTTTATGGGCATTCCGAAGCTGAAGGCTATGGTTTTACCGTTTACTTGTAGCATGCCTCCGCTCAGTCCCAGTTCGTCGAAATGGTGTAGTGCATATACCAGGGCTCTTCGTTCGTTTCCGGTGCCTTCATGTTGGTCACAGTGATTTGCCAAACACCATTTGGCCTCCAGATCCAGGCATTCTTGTATGTTATTGTGGGTAATAGGCAGATACTGATAGTCTGGATAAGTCTTTTTGAACCGGTTGACGTGATTTCGTTTGGGCTGTAATTTTTTGCCAGCCAGTGTAGCCAGATCGCTGCGCAGATAAAGATAGTCGGCATAGTCGCGGTTGGCAGTAAATTCAAAGGTCTCCGGCATCAGTTTTTCCAGTTCTGCGCACATCTCCGTGCAGATGCCCAGCATGCAGAAAGGCTGTTTTTCTTGGTGAGCATCATCTATCAGTGCTTCAATGACACTTTTTAGGTTTCCTTGTCCGATGGGCATCATATAGACCAGTTCACCAGCTGCCCAAAATTTGATAAGAAGAAAATCTTCCAATATAGCAAACTGGGTATCATATAAGAAGCGCCAACTACACAGGTTAGAAAACGAGAGATCGCAGTTGCGCTGGTTGCTTCGTAGAGTGAAAGAACTGATCACTTCTTTATCTTGAGGAGTGATGTCTTTAAATGCAATCATGAATTTGTGTGTGTAGTGTGAATAATCAGTTAAATGATTCCTAACCAACTGAGCAGTGTAGGGGTAAGCAAGGCGGTGAAGATACCGTTGAGCGTCAGTGCCAGACTGGCAAATGCGCCGTATTTACGGCTTATATCCATAGCGGCCGAGGTGCCTACAGCGTGTGAGGCCGCCCCCAATGAAAGACCTTGGGCCATGGGACTTTGTATGCGGGTAAGGTGCATCATTTTGAAGCCGAGGATACCCCCCAGCAGTCCTACACATACCACTACCGCTGCCGTCAGCGAAGGAATTCCTCCCAATGAATCAGCTACTTCCATTGCTATCGGCGTAGTTACCGATTTAGGTGCCAGCGAGATGATGATTTCGTTCGAAGCTCCCATCAGTTTGGCTATCAGTACTACAGATATCACTCCTACCAAGCAGCCGGCTAGCTGTGAAAGTACGATGGGAAGAATCTGCTTTTTGATAGTTTCCAGCTGCAGGTATAGAGGCACTCCCAATGCCACCACGGCAGGTTTCAGCCAGAATTCTATCAGATGTCCCGATTCATTGTAAGTTTCGTAAGAGATACCTGTCAGTTTAAGAAATAGAATTAATACAGCAATGGTTATAAGGATAGGGTTTAGCAGTAAGATACCCGTTTTTTTCTGTAGGCATTTGGCCAGAAAGAACACGCCGAACGTAGCAGTCAGCAGGAAGAAATTGTTAGATAGAAAGTTCATTTGTCTTTATGGTTTAATGAGCGGTGACGAAAATATTTATGTAATAGCTGATGCACCCATCCGGTAATCACCAGTACCAGCAGTGTGCTGACGAGAGTGGCTACGAGGATGGGCCAGAATTCCTTGGCTATAAGATCAAAATACAGCATCAGCGCAATGCCGGGTGGAACAAAGAAAAAACCCAGATTGGCTACTAGAAAGTCGGACATGCCCTGTACCCAGTGCAGTTTAATCCAACCCAATTTTAAGAACAGTGTGAGCAGAAGCATACCGATGATGCTGGAAGGTAGCTGAATTCCCGTGAGATATACAGCCAGCTCACCCAGAGCTAAGCATCCGAAAAGGATAGCGCATTGACGAATCATAATGTTATACCTATTGAATTATTGGTTGAAAACGGGTGCAAATTTACGTATTCTTATTAGTCTTTGCTACATTTGTTTTCCATATAATAACATTATTTACATCTATAGGTTGAAAATTATAAAAGAAAATAAATGTTAAAGAATCCAATAATTGAGATTTTACGTAAAAATACCCCATAATTGCAATGTAGATATTGCAAAATTATATACTTTTGCACTGTGAATGACATGTGATGAAGGATTTATCATACACAACTTAATATATCATGCAAAGATTAATTAACGAAATTGTTGAGCGCGCCAAAGCGAACCGCCAACGCATCGTTCTTCCTGAAGGAACAGAAGAACGTACATTAAAGGCTGCCAATCAGATTTTGACAGACGGAGTTGCTGACTTGATTCTTATCGGTAATCCTGCCGAGATAGAGGCTTGTGCCAAAGAGTGGGGATTGGGTAATATCAATAAAGCAACTATTATTGATCCTGAAAATCATCCTAAGAAAGAAGAGTATGCACAGTTACTTTGTGAATTGCGCAAGAAGAAAGGCATGACTATCGAGGAAGCTCGTAAGTTGGTGCTCGACCCTTTGTATTTAGGCTGTTTGATCATAAAGAATGGCGATGCTGATGGTCAGTTGGCAGGTGCTCGTAACACGACAGGCGATGTGCTCCGTCCGGCTTTGCAGATTATCAAAACTTCTCCGGGTATCACTTGTGTATCAGGCGCTATGCTGCTGTTGACTCATGCACCTGAGTATGGTAAGAACGGTGTCTTGATGATGGGTGATGTGGCCGTAACTCCCGTGCCCGATGCTGCTCAGTTGGCTCAGATTGCAGTTTGTACAGCGCGTACTGCCCAAGCAGTAGCTGGTATCGACCCGAAGGTGGCTTTGTTGAGCTTCTCTACAAAGGGTTCTGCCAAGCATGAAGTGGTAGATAAGGTTGTGGAAGCTTTAGGTATTGCCAAGGAGTTAGCCCCCGAATTGGCTATCGACGGTGAATTGCAGGCCGATGCAGCTCTGGTTCCTGAAGTAGGTTCTAGCAAAGCACCGGGTTCGGCTATTGCTGGTCATGCCAATGTATTGGTTGTGCCTAGCTTGGAGGTAGGTAATATCTCTTATAAGTTGGTTCAGCGTTTGGGACATGCAGATGCCATTGGCCCTATCTTGCAGGGTATTGCTCGTCCGGTCAATGATTTGTCTCGTGGTTGTTCCATCGAGGATGTTTACCGCATGATTGCTATTACTGCCAATCAGGCTATTGCAGCAAAAGAAATCAAGTAACCTTCAATCGATATAGATATGAAAATTTTAGTTTTGAATTGTGGAAGTTCTTCCATCAAGTATAAGTTATTTGACATGGACAGCCAGTCTGTCATTGCTCAGGGTGGTATTGAAAAAATCGGTTTGCCCGATTCTTTCTTGAAACTTACTTTGCCCAATGGCGAGAAAAAGATTCTGGAGAAGAACATTCCTGAACATACAGTAGGTGTAGAATTTATTCTGGACACTTTGGTAAGTGCCGAATACGGTGCAATCCAGTCTGTAGATGAAATCAATGCCGTAGGTCACCGTATGGTACACGGTGGTGAAAAGTTCAGCGAATCTGTATTACTTACTCCGGAAGTACTCGAAGCTTTCACCGCTTGCAATGATCTGGCTCCGCTGCACAATCCTGCCAATTTGAAGGGTGTACGTGCTATTGAAGCTATTTTGCCCAATGTACCTCAGATTGGTGTGTTCGATACAGCTTTCCATCAGACCATGCCCGACTATGCATACATGTATGCAGTACCTTATGAATTGTATCAGAAGTATGGTGTGCGTCGCTATGGCTTCCATGGAACTTCTCATCGCTACGTTTCCAAGCGTGTGTGTGAATTCTTGGGTGAGTCGGCCGAAGGAAAGAAAATCATTACTTGCCACATTGGAAACGGTGGTTCTATCTCGGCTATCCAGGATGGAAAATGCATGGATACCAGTATGGGGCTTACTCCGCTGGAAGGCTTGATGATGGGTACTCGCAGTGGCGACATTGACGGAGGAGCCATTTCGTTCATCATGGAGAAAGAAGGACTCGATGCTGCCGGTATATCCAATCTGTTGAATAAGAAGAGCGGTATTCTGGGTGTGTTTGGCGAATCAAGCGATATGCGCGATTTGGATACAGCTGCAAAGGCTGGCAACCCCAGAGCTATTCTAGCAGAGAAGATGTATTTCTATCGCATTAAGAAATATATTGGTTCATATGCAGCTGCTTTGGGTGGTGTAGACACTATCGTATTTACGGGTGGTGTAGGCGAGAACCAAAGTTCTGCTCGCTGGGAATCTTGCAAAGGATTGGAATTCATGGGTGTGAAGTTGGATGCTGATAAGAATAACGCTATCCATGGCGAAGAAGCTGTGATTTCTACACCGGATTCTAAGGTAAAGGTAGTCGTTATTCCTACCGATGAGGAACTGATGATTGCTTCAGATACATTGGCTATTTTGAATAAGTAATACTTAGAAAATATACCATTTTTGTGTGGCGCGGATTGCGCAGAAACGAAAGAAATAGCATTCTTTTGTTTCTGTGTGACCCGCGCTTTTATTATTTAACGGATTCGTTACATCTCTTCTTACTAAAATACATTATCTTTGTTCGGCTAATTTTTTAATTTACTAATTAACTTGGAACTGATATGAAAAGATTATCTTATTTATTACTGTTTGTCTTGCTGGCAGGCATGGCTTCTGCGCAGACAGCCAAGTATGTGTTTTATTTTATTGGCGATGGTATGGGAGTGAATCAAGTCAACGGTACAGAGATGTATCTGGCTGAACAAGAAGGCCGCATCGGTGCCAAGTCCTTGCTGTTTACTACCTTCCCGGTGGCCAGTGTGGCAACTACTTTTTCCGCTACCAACTCAGTGACCGATTCTTCGGCTGCCGGTACGGCTTTGGCCACTGGTTCCAAGACATACAACGGTGCCATTGGCATGGACGATCAGAAACAGCCGCTGCAGAGTGTAGCTGCTCAGGCCAAGGCTGCTGGCAAGAAGGTGGGAGTAGCCACTAGTGTAAGTGTAGACCATGCCACTCCGGCCGCTTTCTATGCACACCAGCCCGATCGTGATATGTATTATGAAATTGCTACCGACTTACCTAAAGCAGGTTTTGATTTCTATGCAGGCGGTGGTTTTTTGAAACCTACCACTACGGCCGATAAGAAAGAAGCTCCTAGCATTTTTCCTATCATTGAGGCTGCCGGCTATACCGTTGCTCGTGGCTTGCAGGAATACCAGGCCAAGGCTTCTGATGCTGGCAAGATGGTGTTGATTCAGAAAGAAGGGTCAGCTCCCGACTGTCTGCCGTATGCCATCGACCGTCAAGAGGGTGATTTGTCATTGGCAGAGATTACGCAGAGTGCTATTGATTTCTTGACCAAGGGCAAGGATAAAGGATTTTTCTTGATGGTAGAAGGTGGTAAGATTGACTGGGCTTGTCACGGCAATGATGCGGCTACTGTTTTTCATGAAGTAGTCGATATGGACAATGCCATCCGTGTGGCCTATGAGTTTTATAAGAAACATCCCAAAGAAACTCTTATTGTGGTAACTGCCGATCATGAAACTGGTGGTCTGGGCTTGGGTACCGGACCATATAAATTGAATCTGAAAGTATTGGATGCACAGAAGCAATCGCAAGACGAGTTGTCGCGTGCCATTACCAATCTGCGTCGCATGCGTAAGGTTATCAATTGGGAAGAGATGAAAGAATTCCTGGGTGAGAAAATGGGATTCTGGAAAGAACTTCCGCTGAACTGGGAACAGGAAAAGATGCTGCGCGATGCATATGAAGATTCTTTCGTAAAGAAGCATGTAGTCTTTGAAGAGAGTTTGTATGCCAAGACTGAACCGCTGGCAGTGGCGGCCAAGAAAGTGATGAGTCAGCTGGCTTACCTAGGTTGGTGCAGTGGTGGCCATTCAGCTGGTTATGTGCCTGTATATGCTATCGGTGCCGGTTCTAAACTATTTATGGGCAAGATGGATAATACAGATATTCCGAAGCGTATTGCCAAGGCAGCGCGCTATTGAGAAGTATTGCATGGATAAGATAAAAGAAAAGTTGAGAAGCAGGCGGGAGCAGCTTCTCAACTTTTTTATTTTTAGACTTTGTATGCTGGATTACAGAAAGGTTTCCCCCTCTACATACGATTCCAGAAAGAGGTTTTCCCCATCGAATACGGCATACGTGAAATAGTGAATCCAGTCGCCCAGAATGAGGATGCGGGCTGTGCGGCTCAGCATCAAATCCAGCTCGATGTGTCGGTGCCCATACAAGAAATAATTGATGGTGGGGTGATTCTTCAGGTATGCTTTGGTGTAGCGCACCAAGTGTTCCTGGTCTTCGCCCATGTAGGGCGGTTCCTTGCCGTCTACCCGTTTCAGTCGGCTGTGTTTAGCCCAAGCCAATCCAAAGTCTATGCTCCAGCGAGGATGCAGGGCAGAAAACAGGCATTGCAGGGTGCGGCTATGAAACAGGTATCGTAACACCTTGAATTTCTTGTCCGGATCGCCTAGTCCGTCGCCGTGCGCCAAGTAGAATTCCTTGCCGTAGATTTCGGTGGTCAGCGGCTTGCGGTGTATTATCACGCCACATTCTTTCGTCAGATAATCTCCACACCAGATGTCGTGATTGCCGGTAAAGAAATGCACTTCCACTCCTCGGTCGGTCAGTTCGGAGAGTTTTCCCAAAAAGCGGGTATAGCCTTTGGGTACCACCGTCTTGAACTCGTACCAGAAGTCGAACATATCTCCCAGCAGGTACACGGCAGCAGCTTTGTCTTTTATGCTGTCCAGAAAATTGACCAGCCTCCGTTCTTGCGTGCGGCTGTGTTCAATGGCGCGCGAGCCCAGGTGTGCATCCGACAGGAAATATACATTTTTCATAAGCGTAGTATTTTAGGGGTTCTTAGAGGAAACCCAGTTCAAGCTTGGCTTCTTCACTCATCATGTCTTTGTCCCATTCAGGTTCAAACACCAGATTGATGGTGGCTGTGTGAACCCCTTCAATGGATTCTATTTTGATGCGTACATCTTCCATAATGAAGTCGGCTGCCGGACAGTTGGGCGCTGTCAGCGTCATATCGATGGTAGCATCGCCGTTGTCGGCCACTTCAATTCTGTAAATCAATCCCAAGTCGTAGATGTTGACCGGTATTTCCGGGTCGTACACCGTCTTGAGCATGGCTACAATCTTCTCTTCTATTTCAAATTTGGTCATAACTTTCTTTTATGGTTTGGTGGACAAAGCTAGAAATTTTAATTGAAACCACAAAAAAGAACGACAGCGAAAGGCATATGTTTTCCTTTATGGCTGGGCTTTCATCGGCAGGGTTACTTGAAACAGGTTGCTGGGGCGGTGTTCTTGTAGGATGATAGCCGTGAGTTGCTGCACTATTTCGGGATATTTCGCAGCCACGTCCCGGTCTTCATGCAGGTCGGTGGCCAGGTTGTACAGATGAGGGATACCTTCTTTCACCACCAGCTTCCAGTCGTCCATACGTACCCCTATCTGATTGGTTTCGTGGAATTCCCAGTACAGAAACTCGTGCCGTACCTGTTGCTCGTCTTTTCCCAGCAGGGTAGGGGCAAAGGACAGTCCGTCGAAGCAGTCGTCCGGATTGGCTTTGTTCAGGTATTTTCGGGGGAACTTCCGGTCGCCTATCAATTCGCAGAACGTGGGTATCACATCGTAAAAGGCCAGTTGGTGAGGGTTCACAGTGCCGGCTGCAATGTGGCGGGGCCAGCGGGCGATGAAAGGCACCCGTATCCCTCCTTCGTGGCACTGCCGTTTCAGTCCGCGCAGTTGTCCGTCGCGGCCAAAGAATTCCGGGTCGGCTCCCCCTTCTTCGTGCGGGCCGTTGTCGCTGCTGAAGATTACCAGCGTGTTTTCATCCAGCCCCTTTTCTTTCAGTTTGGCCAGTATTTCGCCCACGTAGCTGTCCAGCCGGGTAATCATTGCGGCAAATTCCGCATGAGTGTGCGTGGCCGGATTGTAGCGGGAACCCTCTTCACCTCCCCAGGTCTTGTCGACGAAGAACTGCTTCTTGTAAGCCTGCAGAATGGAATCATTGGGCTGCGCCAGTTCGGCATGGGGCAGGGTATAGGTGAAGAGTCCGTAGAAGGGCTGTTGTCCGTCTTGCCGGTCCAGCCATTGCAGGGCGCGCCGGTGGATGAGGTCGGCTGCATATTGAGGTCTTTTTTTATAGTCATCGCCATACATGGGGTAGGCAATGTTGTCGGTCAGCACCTCCCGTACCACAGCCGTGTCGCCCAGAGAGCGGCTGTAGCGGTTTAGGAAGTTGGGATAATACAGGTGAGCCTGAAACTGGCAGATATACCCGTAGTATTCATCAATGCCCCGTTTGTCGGGGGTAGATTCCGAGCCTTCATATCCGCCTGCCCACTTGCCGAACATCCCTGTGGTGTAGCCGTTCTCTTTCATGATTTCCGGCAGCAGGATGTGGTCGGTGCGATAGGGCTCTTGCCCCACCACGGCATAGTCAGGGTTGTCTTGATAATACACCAGGGGGCTGTTTGGCCAGTATTCCAGGTTGCCCCGCACGTGCGTATGTCCGGTGTGCTGTCCGGTCATCAGGGTGGCGCGCGAGGGTGCACTGACCGGGCTTCCGGCATACGCTTGCGTAAAGCGCATTCCTTCTTCGGCCATACGGTCCAGGTGTGGCGTATGAATCAGCTTTTGGCCGTAGCATCCCAAGTCGCCATAGCCCATATCGTCGCACAAGATAAAGAGGATGTTGGGACGCGGACGAGGGCCGGCGGCGTGCAGGTTGGTGAAACTGCTGGCCAGTAAGGCGGTAGAGCAAAGTATCTGAGGCAAGTTTTTCATACGGCTGTAAACGGTTATCAGGGTTTATGGATTAGAGAATGCCTTCATCATTGAAACTGTAATAGCCGTTGTCGGTAATGATGAGGTGGTCTATTACATGGATGTCCATCATTTTGGCACCCCGGCAGATTTTTTCGGTCAGGTTACGGTCTTCTCGGCTGGGTTTTGTATTTCCGGAAGGGTGATTATGTACCAAGGCCAGGATAGTGGCCCGCTGCAACAGTGCTTCGCGCAAGATGGAGCGGATGTCGGCTGCTGTTTGCGTAATGCCTCCCTGGCTGATGCGTATCTTGCTGATTACCTTGTTGGCATGGTTCATCAGCAGTATCCAGAATTCCTCTATGGGCAGGTCGCACAGCAGCGGGTGAAACAGTTCGTAAATATCCTGCGACGAATGTACGGTTGTACGTTCGGCCCGCTCTTGCAGTTTGCGTCGTTTTCCCAGTTCCAGGGCAGCCATGATGGTGATGCTTTTGGCAGGTCCCATCCCCTTGTATTTAGAAAAGTCCTGTATCTCCCATTTGCCCAGTTGGTTCAAGTCATTTCCGCAGGCATTCATTATGCGCTGCATCAGCGATACGGCACTTTCCTCGGTATTTCCCGAGCCTATCAAGATAGCCAGCAGTTCGGCGTCGCTCAGTGCCTCGGCCCCTTTCTGCATCATCTTTTCCCGCGGTCGGTCTTCGGCAGCCCATTGATTGATGTTCAGCTTTTCCATTACTTGTAGAAATTCTTTTTGAATGCTTCGAATTCGCCTTTTCCCCGTATACAGCGCTTCCACCAGGCACGCCAGAATCCCGTGCCGTAGCCCAGCAACTGAATGTAGGCGGCAGCTACCGACTCTAAGCCTATGCGCAGGCTTTGGTTTTGCCACGTAGAGTCCATACATACCAGCAGAGCGTAGAGTGCCAGCGGCAGTAAGGCCCATGGGCAGAGAAAGGCTCCCAGCAGGAGTACAGCCGTGCCCAGCGTGAAAAGTCCCGGCAGCAAGTGTACCAGCTTCAGCGATTCGGGGTATTTCTTATAGAGGTTGATGCGTGCAATGCCTGAGTTATGCACCTGCTTGAAGAACTTTTTCAGGTCGGTGCGCCGTTTGTGATACACCCAGGCATCGGGAAACAGTCGGCAGCGGTAGCCGCCCTTGAAGATGCGGATGCTGAAGTCGATGTCTTCGCCAAAGCGCATCCGGGAGAATCCGCCCAGCGCCTGATACACTTCGCGGCGCACCCCCATGTTGAAGCTGCGCGGATAGAACTTGTCCATCTTCTTCCGGCCGCCGCGGATGCCTCCGGTGGTGAAAAACGAAGTCATGGAATAATTGATGGCTTTCTGTATGTCGGTAAACGAGGGGTGTGCGCGGTCGGGTCCGCCGAAAGCGTCGGCCGGTTCGCGCTTCAATTCTTCTGTTACGGCAGCCAGATAACCCGGCGGCAAGATGCAGTCGGAGTCCAGGATAATCAGGTAGGTTCCCCGGCTGCGTTCGGCACCATAGTTGCGTGTCTGCCCCGGTCCGGAATTCTCTTTGAAGAAATAGCGGATGTTCAGGTTTTCTTCGTATTTTTCGGTGATGGGGCGGCAGGTCAGCGTAGAGCCGTCTTCTATCACCAGCACCTCGAAATCCTTCAAAGTCTGTCGGGCCAGGCTGTCCAGCAGTTCGTCCACCTCGTCCGGACGGTTATATACAGGTATAATGATGGAATATTGCATCTTTATGGAGTTTTCAGCGTGTAATGAGTGTGCAATATTCGCTATTTTTCTGTATATCTGCAAGGATTCGGCCGGAAAAGTCTGTCCTTTTCTCCGGTGATTCTCTCATGCTGTTCTGCCGGAAAAACTTCCCTGCTTCGCTTTAGGGATTTTCTCGGAAGAATACCCTTCCCTTAAAGGTAAGCTCCTCTTTGCCGTCGCGCGTCTGCTGCCGCACAAAGCATTCATTTCCTCCCGGATATAAGGTAATGAGATACGTGTGGCGCAGATATTCCTGCCCTCCGTCCATCTTCAAGATGAATTCCTGTTCGCCGTTCTTCCGGCTGTGGTGGTGCGTGCAGGTGGCGTGTGGGTCTTGCAGGTTCAGATGAAAAAACGGGCGGCCCGGAAAGACCGTAGGCTCATACTGCACCTTGCAGATGCTGTCGGTAAGCAACAGGCTGCTTCCGGTGGAGTATTTTATTTCTGTGCCTTTCTTTTTCGGAATGAAGAACTGATACGCTTCTATCACAAAAGAGCGTTCTTCCAAGGCCTGCAAGGCCTGTGCATACAGGGCAGATGCATTCGGCGTATCTTTCACACTTTTGCATGAAAGCATTCCCGTCAATACGCATACCAGCAGAAAGATTTGTCCTATTCGTTTCATGATGCCTCCTTTCTTGAATGAAAAAAGTAGATTTACTTAAACATCGTTACGAAGATAGGAAAAAAAATTATAAAAGCAACTAATTAAAGGGAAATTTGTGTGAGGATAGCAGCCCTTTTTCTTCACATTTAGTAGGAGGATTTTGCAGGATTTTCTTTCAGCTGACGGGCAGCTAGCTGCAAGTCTTCATGCAAGCAGTTGCATGTGTCAATGCAACTCCTTGCTTTGCCCCGAGCAAACGTTATCTTTCGTCGATGCAAACGATAGCTTTCTGCCGGTCATATACAAAGAAAGTCGCTGCATTCATAATGAAGCAGCGACTTTCCAAATAACGTATTTCTTTTCAGAAGGGGCTTATGCCTTTACACGACCCACGTAAGAACCGTCGCGTGTATCGATTTCGATGGTCTCGCCTTCGCTGATGAAGAGAGGCACACGTACTTCAGCACCTGATTCTACGGTAGCAGGTTTCAATGTGTTGGTAGCAGTATCGCCTTTCAGACCCGGTTCAGTATAAGTAACCTTCATCTGCACCTTGATAGGCATATCTGCATAGAGTACAGTTTCGGTAGAAGCGTCAGAAACTACGTCCAATACCATACCTTCGAGCAGGAAGTCCACACCGTTAATCAAGTCGTGTGCGATAGGAATTTGGTCGAATGTTTCCTGGTTCATAAACAAATAATCATCACCTTCCTTGTACAAGTATTGGTGCGGGCGACGTTCTACACGTACGTCTTCCAGCTTTTCACCGATGTTGAAACGACGTTCCAAAACGTAACCGTTTACCACGTCTTTCAGCTTGGTACGCATAAAAGTGTTACCTTTTCCCGGCTTTACATGCAGGAAGTCGATACAGAAATAAAGCTTGCCGTCCATACGGATGCAAGTTCCGATTTTAATGTCTTGGGCATTAATCATAACTTGTAGACTTTATATATTTAGATGTTATTAATAAGTTGCCTTACGTCAAATTGCGAGTGCAAAAGTAATGGAAATCGGTAAAAAACACAAAAAGTTTTGAGAGAAAAAGAGTTATCGCTTGGTTATTTTGAAAAAAGTACCTATTTTTGCAGCCCGAATTCGTGAGAATAATAACATAAAACAAGATACAGTAATGAAAAGAACATTTCAACCCTCTAACAGAAAGAGAAAGAACAAACACGGTTTCCGTGAGAGAATGGCTACAGCAAATGGCCGTAGAGTATTGGCTGCACGTCGTGCAAAAGGTAGAAAGAAACTGACTGTTTCTGACGAATACAACGGTGTGAAGGCATAATTCACCCATGCAGTATAATCAAAAGCTGCTGACAGTCTTGCAGAAAGACGACTGTCAGCAGCTTTTTTTATCTCCGTCCATGCACTTGTAAAATAAGAAATTATGTATGCCGCCATATCACTTGATGTAGTATCTTTCACGCCATACAGGTAGTGATTGCCAATACTTGGGGAATCCCATATCTTTAAGGTCAAGTAGATGGCAATCGGATTTGAGCAATTCCTTGATATTCTTTTTGAAATCACTTCCGGGGCTGATAATATCAAGGATATACACGATACAAGAGAGTGTAGCAAACAGTTTGTTTGTGCGTATTTGTCCGATTGTTGTTTTATCCATGAACGGATAAAGAGTGTTGTATGGCAATGTTACGCTAACCATAAAACGGCGATTCCAAGTTCGGCTGTGTTATATAAAAACTCGAAGACCTCCCCGGGTGCGCTGTTCTACGGGAAGCGTGGGAGGTCATATTGCTTACGAAGATAATATTTTTATTTGATTCCGTAACGGGTATGGCAAAAATATTTTGAATCCGTGAGAATAATAACATAAAACAAGATACAGTAATGAAAAGAACATTTCAAGGATTAATACCCCGGGTTCTGTGTCATTTGCGGATTCATACCTAATTCTGTGCTGGGAATAGGCCATAACAGTTGGTAAAGGTTATTGGGGCTTAGTCCCATAAAGGATTCGCCCAATCCGTTTCTTCTGATGAAATTCATGTAACTAGGTGAATTTATTTGGTAATGCAGTGAAGCGATGGCTTTTAGAACATCCGATTGGTCTACTGAGAGATTCTTATACAGACATATTTGATTGATATACTCTTTGGCCTTGTGCGTGTTTCCGGTGTGGTATAGACATTCTGCGGTTGTTAATATCACATCTTTGTAATCAAGGCAAGGGTGGTATTCTTCTTCATTTCTGGTTTGTATATGGTAGCCTAAGATACACTCCGCATTATTCTTGTATTCGGTGGCTTGTGAATATTCCAGGTGATACAAACCATTCTTTATGACTTCCTCAAGCAAAGGTAATGCCTTGTCGAATTTCTTTTGATTGCAATAGACAAAGGCAAGCAATGTTCTGGCTACATCCTTAGAAACAAAAAGCATACTGTTGGCATCCTGAAAAGCATCATAACGATGCTCGTTCAAATCGCTCATGGCATCTGTCAATATGTTTTCCAACTGTGAAAGCACTTCGGCTTCACTGGTCCGTTTTATGGGAATAAAAGGGTCGTTCAGACGTTTCATGATAAACGGCACACCTCCCCAACGAGCAGACAGTTGATAGTATGTCAGGGCAAGATGGGTGTTGATGAACGACTGATAACAGTTCAGTCTGTTTGCATCAGCCTCTTTCACCATCAGCCACTTATTGATAGCACTATAATAGTATTCCCAAGTGTTTCTTATTTCGTAGTCATGCGGTTCGTAAGGAATCGGGTCGTTAAAGTTTTCCTGATGTACATAACCGGTCTGTAGATATAGTTGTTTCGCCACAGCGTTGCGCATGGTGCCTATAATATCATCTACTAGACGTATTCCTGCGTTTCCCAGTTTCACAGGGTCGTGTTTGGCCCAATATTCTTTATCCCCCTGCTGTTTTATAGTTACAGTGGCAGTTACTTTACCTCTGGCATTATATACAGCTATGGTGGTGGATAAATCTGCCTTGAATTGCGCAGGCTCTATCTTTACGGTAATGATGTTGTTTTCTATTGCTTTATAGAGTCTGATTGAATGTGCTGGAATGTTTACGCCACTTTCATATAATTCTTTCCATACGGTTTCTTCTGTTATAGAGCCGTTCGGATTCTCCTCAGAGTCTGAATCTGAATCAAAGGATGGGGGATTTAAAAAATAAGGCTTGTCGGATTCAACGGTAATGCTATACTCCCCTCCTTCTTTAGGGGCGATTATTTCTGTTGTGCTAAGTGTGACAGATTCCGAATGGTCCAGTTCATTTCCGGCTATACCATCATTGTTCCAATCGAAATAATAAGCCAGGTCTTTCACATTGACTTCCATTCCCGATTCTTTATAGCGGTGCTTGATGTTTTCGGCAATTCTATCCAATCTGGCGTTCAAGAAGTTTTTGCCAGATTGTATTCTTTTCTTTGTTTCTTGACTGAAAGTTCCTTCTGCGGCAAATTCATTGCTTAGGATAGACAGAAACTCAACGATTTCTGCATCTGATTTATCGGTGAGTATCAAAGATGATATGGCAATCAATGCACCGGAAGCATCATCGCCGGAGGTAATCGAGAATTGACTTGCATCTTTGGAGGCGTATTCCTGTAGCCCGAATTGGGTAAGCAGTTCCTTTTGGGCTTGTGCATTGGCATCCTTGAATGCCATCCCTTTAGAGGTTACCAGATGATGGATGCGCTTGCTTTTTAAGTGAGTCAGTACATTTACATTGATGGTGCTATGGTCTTTCAAATCTACAATGGCATCCAGCTTGATAGTACCTTCTGACAATTCTCCGTTCACCTCGTTGAAATAATATCCGTCTGCGGTCAGTTTGGCATAGGGGGTATTCATTTTAAGTGTGCCATAATCAAAATCCCCCAAGTTATTGTCAATGGTAGCTGTGTATGAGCTTCCGGTAGGAACCATAGACTCATCCAAAGTACGCATTTCCACATGAGAACCGCGTATCATCGGTCCTTTTTCCGCTTTACCTGTTACGTTGAATACCTTAGGTGCGAAACTTTTGTCTGCGTCATTGTCCTTACTGCATGAAGAAAATGCGAAAATAAGTGCAGCAGACCAATAAAAGAATTTCTTTGATTTCATGGATATATGTTTTTGATTGCATTCATCTTACGGGCCTGTTTCTGAACCATGCCTTATGAAACTAAGAAGCGTGGAACTGCAATGCCACGTCTAAGTTTGAAGGTCGTAGGAAACCCGTATATACAGATGCAACAATAGCAGCCCACGCTATAGCGTGAGAACCACTATGCAAATCCTTGTATATACTTTTTGAAAATTTCCTACGTTTTCAAACTACAAGATAAGCATAACGCTTCTTTCATTTCAAATGTCTTTGGAAAGAGTAGCCTCTATCCTTTTGCAAAGATAGCGATATTCCCTTAAAATCTTGTTTGATTCGGAATGTTTTATTTGTGAAACCTGCTTTTCACCCGCCTCTGTTCCATACTTGGGGCGTTTTGCACCGCTTCGTTCTGCACTATTCTGGGGTGCGTAGCACCGATTTTCATTTTAAATCTGTATATTTGCCGAGAATAATAGTAACCGTTATGACATTTAAAGAATTTTTCTCTCTTCGGAAGAACAGTGTTCTCTGGCTGAACCTGCTGGCCATGGTGCTGGTGGTAGTCGGACTAATATATGGTGTGCTGGCCGGGCTGGATGCTTACACCCGTCACGGACAGGCAGTAGTGGTGCCCGATGTAAAGGGCATGGATGTAAAAGAGGCTGCCGAAGTGTTTCGCGCCAAGAAACTGGCTTGCGCCGTGGTGGATTCCACCTACGTAAAGGAGCTCCGGGCAGGCAGCATCCTGGACTATAACCCCTCGGCAGGGCAGAAGGTGAAGGAAGGCCGGGTGATTTATCTCACCATCAATACGCTGAACATTCCCTTGTGTCAGGTACCCGACGTGGCCGACAACAGCTCTCTGCGCCAGGCAGAGGCACGCTTGCTGGTATCGGGCTTCAAGCTGGAAAAGATAGATACCGTGCCCGGCGAAAAAGACTGGGTGTATGGGGTGAAATACCGTGAACGCTTGTTGCAGATGGGCGAAAAAGTGCCTACCGGTGCCGCACTCACGCTGATGGTGGGCAATGGTAAAGACAGCCTGCAGGTGGACTCGGTAGCGCTGGAAGAACAACTGCCGCTGGAGGGCAAGAGTGCCGAACAGTCCGCTGGCGATGATGAATCTTGGTTCTAAATAAGATAGCTGATAGGAATATGATAGAAGAATTACCGGTAGATTTAGATAATGATGACCTGGATGATATAGAACCGGTCGGTGATGAGGCGCAACTGTATGAACACTTCCGGGTGGTGGTGGACAAAGGGCAGGAAATGGTGCGGGTGGACAAATATCTGTTCGACCGCCTGACGAATGCTTCGCGTAACCGCATACAGAAAGCGGCCGAATCGGGCTTTGTAATGGCCAATGGAAAAGCCGTGAAGAGCAGTTATAAGGTGAAGCCCTTGGATGTAATTACCGTGATGATGGACCGCCCGCGTTATGAGAACGAGGTGATACCGGAGGATATTCCGCTGAACATCGTCTACGAGGATGATTACCTGATGGTGGTGAACAAGCCTGCCGGACTGGTGGTGCATCCCGGACATGGCAATTACCACGGCACGCTGGTCAATGCCATAGCTTGGCACTTGAAAGATAATCCTAATTATGATGCCAATGACCCGCACGTGGGGCTGGTACATCGCATCGATAAAGATACTTCCGGACTGCTGGTGATAGCCAAGACACCCGATGCCAAGACACACCTGGGCAACCAGTTTTTCCACAAGACCACGAAGCGACGCTACCGGGCATTGGTGTGGGGAAATGTGGAGCAGGACGAAGGCACCGTAATGGGCAACATAGGCCGGAACCCGAAAGACCGGATGCAGATGGCCGTATTGCCCGACGATCAGGGAAAGCATGCCGTGACGCACTACCGTGTGCTGGAACGCCTGGGCTACGTCACGCTGGTGGAATGCATACTCGAAACGGGGCGCACGCACCAAATCCGGGTACACATGAAGCACATCGGGCACATCCTTTTCAACGATGAACGCTATGGAGGCCACGAAATACTGAAGGGCACCCATTTTGCCAAATATAAACAATTTGTAAACAACTGCTTTGATACTTGTCCGCGGCAGGCATTGCACGCCATGACGCTGGGCTTTGTTCATCCGGTTACCGGTGAAGAGATGAATTTCACTTCCGACATGCCCGAGGATATGGCACGCCTGATAGACAAGTGGAGAGGTTATATCAGTAACAGAGATTTAGAATGAAACGCACAATTGCCATTGTAGGCGGAGGGGACACCTCCGAATTTCAGGTTTCCCTGCGTAGTGCACAGGGAATTTATTCCTTTATCGACAAGGAGAAATACATACGCTATATCGTGGAAATGCACGGGCTGGACTGGCACGTGCAGCTGCCGGACGGACGTCAATTGCCGGTAGACCGCAATGATTTCAGCTTCGAGCTGGACGGTAACAAGGTGACATTCGATTTTGTCTATATCACCATTCATGGCACTCCGGGCGAGGATGGTCGCCTGCAGGGTTATCTCGATATGCTGGGTATTCCTTATTCCTGCTGCGGTGTATTGGCGGCTTCGCTTACCTACGATAAGTTTGCCTGCAACCAGTATCTGAAAAGTTTTGGTGTACGCATTGCCGACTCTTTACTCTTGCGCAGCGGACAGTCTATCAGCGATGAAGAGGTATTGGAAAAGATAGGTTTGCCCTGCTTCATCAAGCCTAGTCTGGGAGGCTCCAGTTTTGGAGTGACCAAGGTGAAGGAACGTCAGCAGATACAGCCGGCCATTGCCAAGGCATTCGAGGAGGCGAAAGAGGTGCTGATTGAGGCATTCATGGACGGCACGGAACTGACCTGCGGCTGCTATAAGACAAAGGACAAGTCGGTGGTATTTCCTATCACTGAAGTGGTGTCGCACAATGAGTACTTCGACTATGAAGCCAAATATAACGGTGAATCCGATGAGATTACGCCGGCCCGCATCTCGGAAGCATTGACAGACCGGGTGCAGAAACTTACTTCGGCCATCTACGACATCCTAGGAGCTAAAGGCATTATTCGAGTGGACTATATCATTACCGAGGGCGAGAAAATCAATCTGCTGGAGGTGAATACTACGCCGGGTATGACTGGCACCAGCTTTATCCCGCAGCAGGTGCGTGCGGCTGGCATGGATATTCAGGAGGTGATGACCGATATCATTGAAAATGCTTTTCATTAAATACGCTATGCTATGAAAGAAGAATTTGACGAAATCCGTCCGTATCACGACAGTGAATTGCCTCAAATCTTTGAGGAACTAATCGCTGACGATGCCTTCCAGCAGGTGGTAGGTGCTGTGATGCCTGGCGTACCGTTTGCTGTGATAGCACAGCAGATGCGTGCTTGTAAGACCAAACTGGACTTCCAGAAAACGTTTTGTTATCAGTTGCTCAGAAAGCTGATGCAGGAAGCTACCGAGGGGGTTACCTTGGACCATGACCGTGTGCCGGATAAACGGAAGGCTTATACCTATATCTCTAATCATCGTGATATTATTCTGGATTCCGGATTCCTTTCGGTGCTGCTGGTAGATCAGGGTATGGATACGGTAGAGATAGCCATTGGCGATAATCTGCTGATTTATCCCTGGATTAAGAAGCTGGTGCGTATCAATAAATCGTTTATCGTGCAGCGGGCATTGACCATGCGTCAGATGCTGGAGTCATCGGCCCGCATGTCGCGCTACATGCATTATACCATTGCCGAGAAGAACCAGTCTATCTGGATAGCGCAACGCGAGGGACGTGCCAAGGATTCCAATGACCGCACCCAGGAAAGTGTGCTGAAAATGCTGGCCATGGGCGGAAAAGGCGACTTGATAGATCGTCTGCAGGAATTGAACATCGTGCCGTTGGCCATTTCGTATGAGTACGATCCCTGCGATTACCTCAAGGCGCAGGAATTTCAATTGAAGCGCGATGTGCCCGATTATAAGAAGACTACAGCCGATGATTTGCTGAATATGCAGACCGGACTGTTTGGCTACAAGGGCCGGGTACACTTCCAGGTAGCTCCGTGTATCAACGAGGCTTTGCAGGCTTTGAATCGGGATATGCCCAAGACGGAACTGTTTGCAGCAGTAGCAGCTCTGATGGATAAAGGAATTCACTCTAATTATCGCCTGTATCCCAATAACTACGTGGCGAGCGACTTGCTGGCCGGTACAACGGTCTACGAAGCGCATTATACGCCTGCCGATGTGCAACGCTTTGAAGCCTACCTGCAACAGCAGTTGGCCAAGATTGCCATCCCCGGTAAGGATGAATCTTTCTTGCGTACGAAGTTGCTAGAAATGTATGCCAATCCCTTGAAGAATTATTTGAAGGCTACTGTATGAGAAGCGGGTATCTGACAGCCTTGTGTGTATGTCTCTGCTTGTTGCTGGCTGCTTGCGGAGGCGATGACTATCACTATCCGTCGGTGCGGATGGAGTTTCTCACGGCTACGGCCGGTGCCGACGGTGCTCTGCAACTCGTGCTGGCCGATGACGGTGCGGTATGCCCCGTATGGGAAGACCGCTCGCACACCCGGCTGGAGGCGGGCGAAAAGGTACGTATGGTCAGCAACTATGAGACGGTGTTCAATGCCGCAGGAGAGGCAGGCGTACGGCTGTATGCTGTGATGAAGGCCATTGCTCCGCAGCCTAAGCCTGCGGCAGAATTCGAAGAGGGCATCCATACAGCTCCGGCTTCTGTGCAAAGTATCTGGATGGGGTATGATTACTTGAATATCTTGCTTTCGGTGAGTCAGCCGGGCAAGCATCAGCTGCATTTCATCGAGGAAGAGGTGGGTGAACTACAGCCCGACGGCACCCTAGCCGTGAAACTGATGCTGTATCATGCCGTACAAGAGGAAGCCACGGATTATGAGAAGCGGGCTTACTTGTCGGTTCCTTTGCGGCAATATGTTACGGAAGGGGTGAGACGGGTGAACGTGCAGTTCAGCCTGCACAGCGACCAAGCCTTTGACGAGCCTTACGAGAAACCCGACAGCGAGGCGGGGGGAGTGATGACGTATAATTTTGAATATATACCTAAATAAAGGATAGAGTAGTTATGAAACAGATGATATGCTTGCTGACGGCTTTCTTATGCTTTTTTCATAGTGGATGCCGGGAGAAGGATGCAGGTTACACCACGATTCCGGTGGAAGAATTTGCAGACTTGATAGCCGACCCTGAGGTGCAGCGGTTGGATGTGCGCACCGTGGCTGAATACAGTAGCGGACATATTGAGGAAAGCCTGAATGTGAATGTGCTGGATGAGGAGAATTTTGCAGAGATGGCGCAGGCCGCTCTCGATAAAGAACGTACGGTGGCGGTGTATTGCCGCAGCGGCAAGCGCAGCAAGACTGCCGCTAAAATATTGAGCGAACGCGGATTCAAGGTCTATGAACTGAAGGGCGGATTCAACGCCTGGAAAGAGGCCGGGAAGCCGATTCAGAAGTAACAGAAAAGGGGGTGCATAAAAACGCACCCCCTTTTCTGTTCTATAAGACTTTACTCAAGTCCTTCCAGCAGTCTTTTCAGAACTACCGTAGCCGATATTTCGCGGTTGGCCGCTTCCGGTATGACGATGCTTTGCGGACTTTCTATCACCTCGTCGGTTACTATCATGTTGCGGCGTACGGGCAGGCAATGCATGAAGTAGGCATTGTTGGTTACAGCCATCTGTCGGTCGCTCACAGTCCAGCTACGGTTTTTGCTTAAGATTTCTCCGTAGTGATTACCGGCATAGGCAGCCCAGTTCTTGGCATAGATGAAGTCGGCCCCTTCGAAGGCCTTCATCTGGTCGTATTCTATGCGGGCATGGCCTACGAATTGCGGGTCCAGTTCATAGCCTTCGGGATGCGTGATGACAAAGTCGTAATCGGCTGCATTCATCCATTCGGCAAAAGAGTTGGGCACGGCTTGCGGCAGCGGGCGAGGGTGGGGAGCCCAGGTCAGTACCACTTTGGGGCGTTCAGTCTTTTTGTACTCTTCAATGGTGATGAGGTCGGCAAAACTTTGCAACGGATGACGGGTAGCTGCCTCCATGGAGAATACCGGCCGGCCGGAGTGCTGGATGAACTGATTCAGGATGACTTCATTATAATCATCCTCCTTGTTTTCGAAGCGGGCAAACGACCGCACACCGATTACGTCGCAATAGCATCCCATTACCGGGATAGCTTCCAGCAGGTGTTCAGGCTTGTCACCGTCCATGATGACTCCTCTTTCGGTTTCCAGTTTCCAGGCCCCCTGATTGATGTCGAGCACGATAACATTCATGCCTAGGTTTAGGGCAGCTTTTTGTGTACTCAGCCGGGTACGTAGGCTGGAGTTGAAGAAAATCATCATTAAGGTCTTGTTGCGGCCCAGTTCTACATATTTAAAGCGATCTTTCTTGATTTCGAAAGCTTCTTGGAGTGCAGTTTGCAGGTTTCCTATATCCTGCACGCAGGTAAATTTCTTCATATTGGTTCTGTTTTATGAATAACTAGTTATTGATTGCTTAATTGTTCTTGTCTTTCAATCGTTTATTTGTAAGTGATAATATAAATTTTTGACAGTATGTGGCATATGTTTTTCAGTTTTTAGGGTGCTGCCATTGTCTTGGCCTTACTCCGATAAGCTTCCTTGGTTGTCTGCAATGTGTGTGATGTGGTCTGCCTTATTCGGCAGACCTGTTGTTCTCAAATTCGCGTACCACTTCTCTGGCCGCTTCGAAGTTGCTTTCATTGACGAGCACTTTTACTTCCACAGCTGTTGCTGGCAGCACTACATTGACCACCATTCCATCTTTTAGAACCGATTCTACTGCAGCATTGTCCAGCAGACTTTTCACCATTTCTGCTTCCCATAAGGAACCCTTGAATACTTCAATCAGTTTGCTTTTGTCTTCCGCTTTCATAAGTGTACGAATTTAAAAGGTTATGGATTACAAATATAACAATATCTCTGTAACAAAGGTTTTATTTGTAATAAAAAGTAAGATTACTCCAGAAAGATTCGTTTCACTTCTACATGGTCGTTCAAGAAAGTGGAAGCAGACTCAGAGAATTTGTCTTCGGCTTCTGTGGTGTAGTATCGGCATACTCCGCCTTGCGTACATCGGGCATTCATCTCGGTGTGCCGTGCCAGATAGTCTTTCAGGCTTTCGGCCACCAGCTCTCCTTGGGTGATGACCTTAATCTGTGGCGGCATGAATTTTTTAATTTTCGGCAGCAGAAGCGGGTAGTGGGTGCAGCCCAGAATTACGCTATCAATCAAGGGATCTTTCTGAAGTAGTTCGTCGATGTATTTTTGTACAAAATAGTCGGCTCCATCATTTAGGGCCTCATTGTTTTCTACCAGTGGCACCCACAATGGGCAGGCAGTTCCTGTCACTTGAATGTCTGGATACAGTTTGTGAATTTCCATTGGGTAGGATTCCGAATGTATGGTTCCTGCTGTAGCCAATATGCCCACGTGTCTGTTTTGAGTGATATTGCCGATACATTCCACGGTGGGCCTGATTACTCCCAATACGCGTCGGTCGGGGTCGATGTGTGGCAGATTATTCATCTGTATGCTGCGCAACGCTTTGGCCGAGGCGGTGTTGCATGCTAAAATCACCAAATGACAACCCATTTCAAAGAGTTTGCTTACCGCTTGTAGCGTAAATTCATAGACTACTTCGAACGAACGGGTACCGTATGGATTTCGGGCATTGTCGCCCAGATAAATGAAGTCGTATGCAGGAAGGGTCTCTCTTATTTTTTCTAGAATGGTCAATCCGCCGTAACCGGAGTCGAATACTCCGATAGGGCCAGGAATAGAAGGTAGGCTTGCTCTCATAGGGATGATGTCTATAGAAATGTTTACGTATGCCGTTTGTAGGGAAAAGATAAAGCGGATTGGCGGTTCCTTTGTGGAATAAGCCCGCCTAATCCGCTTTCTATGCGTTTTTTAAGAATACTCTTTCTCTTATTTAATGCCCAGCTGTGCTTTTACTTTAGCCGTTACATCTACGCTTTGTGTACCTACAAAAGGAATCGGAGTACGGGCTAAGTCGAAGATATATGTGAAACCCTCAGCCTTACCTACTGCCTGGATGGCATTTTCCAGCTTCTGGTAGATAGGAGCCATAGCATCGTTCTGAGCCTTTTGCATAGACTGAGCAGCTTCCTGCTGGAATTGTTGCTGGCGTTGAGCCATGTCTTGCAATTCTTTCTGACGGCGTTCAGCAATGTTCTTCGGAAGTGAGTCTGCTTGTTGCAGGAATTCCTGATACTTTTTGTTGAATTCTGCTTCACCTGTTTCCATCTCTTTCTGGTATTGTTTTGCCAAAGCATCCATATCGGCTTGTGCTTTTGTAAATTCCGGCATAACAGTGATGACTTCTTGAGAGTTCATGTGAGCAAATTTTGCTTGTGCCATAGCTCCCAGCGGGAGAATAAACATTGCTACGGCAGCGACGATTTTCTTTAGCATAATGTTAGTTTTTTATTTTAATGATTAATCTTCTTGTTAATTTCTGATTTTGATTGACTCCGCAAATATATGCAATTAATTTGAATATCCTAATTTAGTCAGTACATCATTGCTGATGTCGATGCTTGGTGAGGCAAAAATCAAGCTGGTGGCCGATGCTCTGTCTACCACGGCTGCATAGCCTCTTTGGGTGGCAATGGCTTTTACCGCTTCGTACACCTGGTCTTCAATGGGTTTAATCAGTTCCTGCTGTTTTTTGGCTATTTCGCCTTCCGGACCGAAGTACTTCCTACGGAGTTCGGCTGCCGATTTTTCCTTGGCCACAATGGCGTCTTCCTTTTGTTTTTTCTGTGCATCAGACCAAGCTCTTGACGACTTCTGGTAATCTTGATACAAAGCTTTGGCTTCACCGGAGAGTTTTTCTACTTCAGCTTGCCATTGTTTTGAAGATTGAGCCAATTGATCGTTGGCACGTTTATACGCAGGAATATTTTCCATGATATATTCCATATCTATCAGTGCAAATTTCTGTGCCTGTGCTGATAGGCACATGGTCAGGAATGTCATAATGACCCATAAACTCTTCTTCATAACTTTTACATTTTAGATATTCTACTTTCAGTCGTTTAGAACTCTTGTCCCAAGATGAAGTGGAACTGGCTTCCTCCATACTGCTTGGTGCCCAATACTTTGTCGAAACCGTATGCCCAGTCGATACCCATCATACCAATCATAGGCAGGAAGATACGTACACCCACACCGGCCGAGCGTTTCAGGTCGAACGGGTTGAATTTATTCACTTCGTGCCAAGCATTACCAGCTTCCACAAATCCCAGTGCATAGATGCTGGTACTGGTTTCCAGCATCAGCGGGTAGCGCAATTCCAATCCCAGACGAGTGTAGGCATAGCCTTCGTAGCCATAGGGAGTCAAAGCACTATTTTCGTATCCGCGCAGGGCTACGCTTTCTGTGGCATAGCTGGAGTATCCGGTCATACCGTCACCACCTACATCAAAGGTTTCGAACGGTGATTTCTTATGTTTGTTGTAGTGGCCCAACAACCCGAATTCTACACGGCCCATTACTACCGGAGTACGCTTCACTGTCATCGGGTCCAGCAACGGGATGTACACTTTGGATTTGAATTTCCACTTGTGGTATTCCACCCACTTGTGCATCTTGTTCATATCATCCTGGTTGCTGGTGCTGTACTTGCTGTAATCTTTGCCATCGAACAAAGAATACGGTGGAGTGAGCTGTGCCGACAGTGAAAATTCCGAACCCTGACGTGGATAAATCGGGTTATCAATAGAGCTGCGCGACAGGGTAAGGTTGATGCTCAAGTTGTTACATTTACCATTGGTAACCGGGAAATATTGCCAGTCGCGTAAGATATAGCGTTGGTACGACAGTTCGGCAGTTACCTGGAAGTAGTCGTCCGGCCATTTCAGACGCTTACCGAACATCACGGCCAATCCCCACATCTGGATAGACTTGTCCGGGTCGTAATAGTTCTCGTAGCTGTTATAGTTGCCATAGTTATACATTCCGTAGCCATACATACCGCTGTAATAGCTGTTATAGTAGCTGTTCATGTAGGCAGAGTTATAGTATTGGCTACTGATATCGGTCTGACGAGAGTAGAAACCGGATATAGAGAAGGCATTCGGACGCTTGCCGCCAAACCACGGGTCGTAGAATGAGATGCTGTACGACTGGTAATATTTGGCATTGGTCTGTCCGCTGATGGTCAGTGTCTGTCCGTCGCCCTGTGGCAAGATACCGCGGTAGTTCTCGCCAGGATGCAGCAGATTGGCCACAGAGAAGTTGGTGAACTTCAAGCTCAGTTTTCCGATAACACCTGTCTGCCCCCAGCCGGCAGAGAATTCCACCTGGTCGTTGGCTTTGGAAATCAAGTTATAACCGATATCTACCGTACCATCTTCCGGTCTTGGTTTGATGTCGGGTGTAATTTGTTCCGGGTCGAAGTGGCCCATCTGCTGAATTTCACGCATAGAGCGCATCAAGTCTTCGCGGCTGAACAACTGTCCTGGGCGGGTGCGGAGTTCGCGGCGTACCACGTTCTCGTACAAGCGGTCGTTACCATTGATGCTGATTTTGTTGATGGTAGCCTGACGTCCTTCGTAGATACGCATTTCCAGGTCGATGGAGTCGCCTACGATGTTCACTTCCACGGGGTCTAGGCTATAGAACAGGTAACCGTTGTTATAGTACAAGTTACCGATAGCATCTTCGTCGGTTTGTGTACGCTCTTCCAGCAGTTTCTGATTGTACACATCTCCTTTTTTCATGCGCAGCAGGTAGTTCAACTGTTCCGATGGATATAAGGTGTTACCTACCCACGATACATTGCGCAGATAATATTTTTGTCCTTCTTCAATTTCCAGGTATACGTCTACCGTGCGGTCGTCGTAGGGCGTGACGCTGTCTTTTACAATCATGGCATCACGGTATCCCAATTCGTTATATTTGTCAATAATCAACTGTTTGTCGGCCTCATAATTCTCTTCTACGAACTTCTTGGTGCGGAACAAGTTGACCAGTTTGCCCTTTTCATTCGTCTTCTTCATCACCTTCTTCAGCTTTTTAGTCTTGATGGCATGGTTTCCGGTGATGGTAATTTGATGTACTTTTACTTTCTCCTTCTTGTCGATACTGATATCTACCAATACCTCGTTCTCCTTTTCGGGGTTATCTTTCTGGCTGATGATGACTTCTGCATTCTTGAATCCCTTATCGTCGAAATAGCGTTTGATGAGTGTTTTGGCGCGGTCTATGGCATTCGGGGTAATCTGATTACCCTTCAGCAGAGCCACGCGGGCTTCCAAATCTTCCCGTTCAGACTTCTTTACACCGTGGTAGCGGATATCCGATACGCGCGGCCGCATGGTCAGGTAGATAGTCAGCCAAATTTTATCTCCTTCTATCTTATCGGCTGTAATTTTTACATCAGAGAACAAGCCATGACGCCAGTACCGTTTACAAGCCTGGGTAATTTCATCACCCGGTACACTGATTACCTGTTTCTTGGTCAGTCCGGAGAGGCCAATGATGACATAGTCTTCATAATTCTTGGCACCTACAACTTTGATGTCTGCTATTTCATACTTTTTCGGTTGTCCGGAGTATAGGATAACAGGTTTGTCTGTTTCATTTCCGGCATTCGCCTCTTGTGCGGCTGCATGCTGGGTATAGCCAAAGATGCAGATGCATGTGATGAGTATGGAGAATATACGATAGTACATGAATATGATGGTTATTAGGTTTTTTGAATTTTAACGGATTTGTTCGCTAGTTTTGCCGAATCTGCGTTCTCTTTTCTGATAGTCGCAGAGAGCTTGTTTGAATTCTTCTGCCCGGAAGTCTGGCCAGAATGTATCACAAAAGTAAAGTTCGGAGTATGCGCATTGCCATAGCAGGTAATTGCTCAGTCTGAGTTCCCCTCCGGTTCGTATCAGTAAATCCGGATCGGGCATAAATGACGTGGTTAGATGGCGGTTCACAGTTTCGTCGTCTATTTGTTCGGGTTGCAGTTTCCCTTCTTTTACCAGTTCGGCCACCTGCTTCATAGCTTCTGTTATTTCCCATCGGGCCGAATAGCTGAGTGCCAGCACCAGGCACATACCCGTATTGGCAGCGGTATGTTCTATACAGAGGTTGAGCCGTTCCTGTACATTATCCGGAAGTTTCTTCACGTCGCCGATGACCTGAAAGCGTACATTATTCTTCATGAATGTCTCTTCCTTGATGCTTTCAAAAAGCAGCGACATCAAGGCGGCTATTTCTGCCGAAGGGCGATTCCAGTTTTCGGTAGAGAAGGTGTATAGCGTCAGAAACTTGATTCCTAATCGTGCAGCTTCTTCTGTAATGATATGTACAGTTTCTGCACCGGCTTGATGTCCAAAGCAGCGTTCCAGTCCGCGTTGTTTAGCCCAACGTCCGTTGCCGTCCATGATGATAGCTACGTGTTGGGGAATCCGGTTCATATCGATTTGCTCAGTGTGTTGCATTTCTATATTCTTAGAATTATTTTTGGTAGCCTATTCTGTTCAAGCGGCCTCTCCAGATGGCGTTGTTCTGTTGGCCGTTGTTGGAAGTTCCGCCGGAAATCAGCCAGATATATTGTTCGTTGTCGATAGTCATGCTGTAGTTCTCTCTTTTGGCAGCTTCTTTGGGCAGGAAGAATTTCTTGCTTGCTTCATACCAGGCCAGGTGATTTTTGGAACTGTAGATGAAATCCAATTTCTCACCGAAGATGTAGCACGTGCCGTCGTAGTTCATAACCGCTGGTTGGTAGCCTATTTTTTCGGTAAGGCAATAGCTCTTATACTCAGTGCTGGGATCCAGGAGGGTCCAGCTTGCACCGTCGTATGCCCAGGGGATGATTTTTTCGTCCTCTGCTGCTACCTTGCCCACCACCATTACTTGAGGCAGGAAGTTGGTAGTCTGGTATTCTGCTGTATAGAGATTTTCTGTGGGGAATTTTTCAGGCAATTCGTAGATGCTCTCAGCTTTCCATGCTGTCAGTTCTCCGTTCGAAGTGATAGAGTATGCCTTTCCTTCTTGTTCCAGCAGTCCCAGCAGCGTTCCATTGAATCCCCCCATCAGTTTTTTCAGGGTATATCCTTGGGGTAGAGTAGTATTGAAGTCTTCAGACGTTTCCCACTCCAGGCCGTTGATTGATTTATATAGTTTGCCTTCAGTTACGGTATAAAGAGTTTCTGTGGTCTGTGCTTTTGGCGCATTCCACACATTCAATTTTACCACTGCAGGCACCTCGGTCAGATGGATGCCTTGCAGCGCGCTCTTGCTCCAATTGCTGTACGCCTGTCCGTCAGTAGATTTCCCGGCTTGGGGTACGTATATGCCGTTTTGATAAAGTGATACGCCGTCTACCTCTTTAATATATAGAAGAATGCGGTCGTTCAGTGTTACGGCTGTCTGCTGATGGGCTATGGATGTCTCCGGTAATCCGGGAGTATCCAATTGTTGCCAACGAATAGAATCAGGGTCGTGCTCGTAGATACTGATATGAAGAGTATATTCCAGCGAGGTCGACATGTCGGCTGCCAGAATCTTGTATTTGATGCCGTTCAGAAAGTCTCCAGTGGGGCGGATATCGCCGCCGCGGTAGATGTTCGAAGCACTGGTCAGGTTTTGATGGTTGTTTAGGTTTACAATCGTGTCTTTTCCCAATAATCCGGCCGTAATATACCCACTTACTTGAAAGGTATCTATCCGGATGCTGTCAATCAGCGTGTCAGAGCCTACGGGAAGAGGTTCCAGATTATAAATCTGTCTATTGATTTGGTCGATTGCAAATTTATAATGTTTGCCGTAGATGGTATCCAGTCCGAATGCGCGGACAGTTGCATCAGAACTGGCTACAAAAGTGTCTTCAGAGTCCAGGCATGAACTGACAGCAACAGATACAAACAGAATACAAGCGATGATTGATAAAAAGTTTATTCTCATTTTGTAAGTTAGTGTTTATTTACAAGTTGCAAAAATAGGAACATTTTTTTCTATAATCGGCAAAAACGATAAGATTTATATAAAATTATGGTTAAATGAATAGTTTTTCCGCATATATTCAGCAACTTTCCAAGCAACTTGCCGGTTTATATAGGGGTGAGTCCTAGTCAAGTCCTAGTCAACTCCTGACCAGCTCCTGACCAACTCCTAACCAAGTCCGGCGTATAAGAACCGGACATAATCCTATGCAGAAGCGGCCCGGTTTCTGCATTTAGTTGCGGGTGACAGGCAGGATGTTGCGACCGAAGTGACGCTCTATGTCGCCTGTAATCCCCCCGTGCAACACCGGTGCTTTTACCCCGGCATGTAGCAGCTGCGGGCACTTCTCTATGAAAATCTCATCCCAGTAGTTGCCATCAATAAATGATTGCAGCAGTTGACTGCCTCCTTCTACCAAGAGCGATTGTAGCTTTTTGTTATACAAAATCTTACATAACTGTGGAAGCAGGTCTTGCTGAAAATCCATGCGGATGTATTCCACGCCAGGCTTGTTGGGATGCTCTTGCTCGGTCAGTACCAGCGTGGGTACCGTTCCATCAAACAAATGCAGAGTATGGGGCAGTTGCAGGCAGCGGTCTATGACGATGCGTACGGGTGAAGGCCCGTACCAATTCCTTACATTCAGACTTGGATTGTCCAGCAGAGCCGTGCGCGTACCTACCAATATAGCACTGTGTTCGGCTCTTCTCTTATGCACTAACATGGCTGTCAGCGGATTGGATAATACCACAGGCTGGCCGTCGGTGCGGCATACGTCCAGAAATCCGTCGGCCGACTCGGCCCACTTCAGCGTGATAAACGGGCGATGGTGTGCATGAAAAGTGACAAACCGCCGAATCAGCTGTTGGCATTCCTCCTCCAGTACCCCTACAATCACCTCTCTGCCCGCATCGCGCAGCTTCTGTATGCCTCTGCCTGCCACTTTAGCAAAAGGGTCCTGGCAGCCGATGACTATCCGTGGAATCTGTTTCTCGATGATAAGGTCGGCGCAGGGAGGCGTCTTGCCATAATGAGCGCAAGGCTCCAGACTGACGTAAATGGTGCTTTCTTTCAGCAGCTCCGGCTGCTTCACCGACCGGATGGCGTTGACTTCGGCATGTGCTTCACCGCAGCGTACGTGGTATCCTTCGCCGATAATTTTACCCTGGTGCACGATAACTGCCCCTACCATGGGGTTTGGGGCAGCATTGCATAACCCATTCATGGCCAGCTTTATGCACCTTCTCATGTATTTTTCTTCTTCCATCATTGGCTCGTTTTTCGGATTATTCTTAATTTTGCAGGCTGAAAACCAACCTTGTATATTCATGAGTCCCACAGCTTTTTCTATCTGTACCCGCCTGCAGCAATGCTACTCCCGTAGTGAGGCATTGGCTATGACCCGTATCATCTGTTGCGAAATCTTGCAGCAGAGCACTGTGGACTATTACGTGGGCAAAGATATAATTTTATCTGCAAAAGAAGAAGAGGAGTTGGAAAGCATTCTTCTGCGTTTGCTTCAATTTGAGCCGATACAGTATGTGCAGGGTAAGGCTCGCTTTTGGGGGCGTACTTTCAAGGTAGCTCCCGGTGTGCTTATACCGCGGCCCGAAACCGAGGAGTTGGTAGAGGTTATGTTGCGGGATATTCCGTTCGATGCGCACATCTTGGATATAGGTACAGGTAGCGGGTGTATAGCTGTAACCTTATCGAAAGAACGGCCCCAGGCTGAAGTCGTGGCTTGGGATGTGTCGGATAAAGCTATTCTTTTGGCCCAGGAAAACAATGCTTTGCTGGGGGCAAAGGTTAGCTTTGAGCAGTGCGATGTGTTGCAGGTGGCTCCCACAGATGAAGCATGCTTCGATGTGATTGTCAGTAATCCGCCTTATGTGCTGGATAAAGAACGAGCTGATATGGAACCCAATGTGCTGGATTGGGAACCTGAATTGGCCTTGTTTGTGCCCGACGACGACCCGTTGCTGTTTTACCGCCGCATTGCACAGTTGGGGCTGACGCTGTTGAAGTCTACAGGAAAATTGTATTTTGAGATAAACCGAGCGTATGGCCCTCAGACAGCGGAAATGCTGCTTCGCCTGGGGTATGCGTCGGCCAGGGTGTTGAAAGATATTTCCGGCAACGACCGGATTGTAATAGCTGAAAGATGACAGAAATAACAGAAAAAGATGCGTTGAGCAGAATGGCTGCCTATTGTGCTTCGGCTGAGCATTGCAGGGCCGAAGTGGTAGAAAAACTACAGCGTTGGGGTATAGCCTACGACGCCATAGACCGGATTATAGACCGTTTGGAGCAGGAACAGTATATCGATGAAGAGCGTTATTGCCGGGCATTCATCCGCGATAAATACCGCTTTGCTAAATGGGGAAAGGTGAAAATCGGCCAGTCTTTGCAACTGAAGAAGATTCCCTCTAAAGTATACCGTCCTTTCTTGGATGAAATCGATGAAGAAGAATACTTCTCCATCCTTCAGAAACTTTTGATGGCCAAGCGAAAAAGTATTAGCGCTGAAACCGACTATGAACTGAACTGCAAATTGATGCGTTTTGCGCTGAGTCGTGGTTTTGAAATGAAAGATATACGTCGCTGTATTGATGTTTCTGATGAAAATGAGTGAGGAGAATGAAAAATATCTCGTTTCTTCTTCCTTTTTTCATTCAGTTTCTGTATTTTTGCATCATATTTGAAATTATAAGAAAATAGTTTATTAGCTATGAAAACTTTGGAAAGATTATTTGCTGAAAAGTTACTGAAGATTAAAGCAATTAAGTTGCAGCCGGCCAACCCCTTCACCTGGGCATCTGGATGGAAGTCTCCGTTTTACTGTGATAACCGTAAAACTCTTTCATATCCATCGCTCCGTAGCTTTGTGAAAACGGAGATTACGCGTCTGATATTGGAACGTTTTGGACAGGTAGACGCCATTGCGGGTGTGGCTACAGGTGCTATCCCTCAGGGAGCTTTGGTGGCTGATGCTCTTAATCTGCCGTTCGTATATGTGCGTTCTACTCCGAAAGACCATGGATTGGAAAATCTGATTGAAGGAGAACTTCGTCCGGGTATGAAAGTGGTAGTTATTGAAGATTTGATTTCTACCGGAGGCAGCAGTTTGAAAGCTGTAGAAGCTATCCGTCGCGACGGTTGTGAGGTAATCGGTATGGTGGCAGCCTATACATATGGCTTCCCGGTAGCCGAAAAAGCATTCAAGGATGCCAAGGTTACGTTGGTTACTCTGACTAATTATGAAGCTGTACTCGATGTGGCTTTGCGCACCGGATACATTGAAGAAGCCGATGTGGATACGCTGAATGAGTGGCGTAAAGACCCTGCCCATTGGGATGCTGGAAAATAATTTGTTTTTTTGAAATGATTTATTTTTGAACAAAAGAACCGTTCGGCCAGTCATTGTCCGGGCAGTTCTTTTGTCTTTTCATATAACTAGGAATAATGACAAAATTTGAAAGTGATGTAAAGTTCATACCGGCTTCGCAAGAGGCTGTTTATGAAAAACTTTCCGATTTAAATAATCTGGAAAAAGTGAAAGACCGCCTGCCGGCAGATAAAGTGAAGAACCTGACATTCGATTCGGATAGTATGTCGGTAGAGGTGTCTCCGGTAGGGAAAATCTCGCTGCAGATTGTAGAAAAGGAACCTTGTAAGTGTATCAAGTTTGGCACCACCGATTCGCCCCTTCCGTTTAATCTCTGGATTCAGCTGTTGCCGGTTACGGAAACAGAATGCAAGATGAAACTGACGATAGGTGTGGAACTGAATCCTTTTATGAAAGCGATGGTGCAGAAACCTTTGCAGGAAGGGTTGCAGAAAATGGCCGATATGCTGGCTTTGATACCCTATGGAATGTAGAATTTAAATGCTGAAGACCGTGGCTCAGAAACTTTGGGAAAAATCCGTTCAAGTAAATAAGGATATAGAGCGTTTTACGGTAGGTAAAGACCGTGAAATGGACCTCTATTTGGCTAAGCACGATGTAATGGGCTCTATGGCTCACATCATCATGCTGGAGAGTATTGGCTTGCTGACGAAAGCCGAGTTGACGCAGTTGCTGGAAGCCTTGAAGCAGATTTATGAATCGGCCGAGAAAGGGGAGTTTATTATTGAAGAGGGAGTGGAAGATGTTCATTCTCAAGTGGAATTGATGCTGACACGTAAGTTGGGCGATGTGGGAAAGAAAATCCATAGCGGACGTTCACGGAACGACCAGGTATTGCTCGACCTGAAACTTTTCACTCGTACGCAAATCAAGGAGGTAGCAGAAGCTGTGGAACAGTTATTCCAGGTGCTGATTGTGCAAAGTGAGCGTTATAAAGATGTGTTGATGCCCGGCTATACGCATCTGCAGATAGCCATGCCTTCTTCGTTTGGTTTGTGGTTTGGTGCCTATGCCGAAAGTCTGGTAGACGATATGATGTTCTTGCAGGCTGCCTTTAGAATGTGTAATCGCAATCCGCTTGGGTCGGCGGCCGGCTACGGCTCTTCGTTTCCGCTGAATCGTACCCTGACCACCCGCTTGCTGGGCTTTGACTCATTGAACTTTAATGTGGTGTATGCTCAGATGGGACGCGGCAAATTAGAGAGGAATGTGGCTTTTGCATTGGCCAGTATTGCAGGCACTATCTCTAAGTTGGCTTTTGATGCTTGTATGTTTAATAGCCAGAACTTTGGTTTTGTGAAATTACCCGATGAATGTACGACTGGCTCTAGTATCATGCCACACAAGAAGAATCCGGATGTCTTTGAATTGACACGTGCCAAATGTAATAAGTTGCAGTCGCTTCCACAGCAGATTATGATGATAGCCAACAACCTGCCTTCGGGATATTTCCGCGATTTACAGATTATCAAAGAAGTGTTTCTTCCAGCCTTTCAAGAATTGAAGGACTGCTTACAGATGACTACTTATATTATGAATGAAATCAGAGTAAACGAACATATTCTGGATGATGATAAGTATCTGCTGATATTCAGTGTGGAAGAAGTCAACCGTCTGGCACGTGAAGGAATGCCTTTCCGGGATGCCTATAAGAAGGTGGGGCTGGATATAGAAGCCGGACATTTCTCTCACAATAAACAGGTCCATCATACGCACGAAGGCAGTATCGGTAATCTTTGCAATGCCGAAATCTCTGCTTTGATGCAGCAGGTGGTAGATGGTTTTAATTTTTCTGCCATGGAGCAGGCCGAGAAGACTTTATTGGGACGCTAATCGGATGAAATAAACTTTTTACATTTTTATTGGTATGGATTATCAGCCTTCAGAGCATCGCTATGAGCAGATGGTGTATCGTCGTTGCGGTAAGAGCGGATTGCTTTTGCCTGCTATCTCATTAGGTTTGTGGCATAACTTCGGTAGCGTAGATGATTTCAGTGTGGCCACTGATATGATAAAGTTTGCTTTTGATCATGGTGTGACTCATTTTGATTTAGCCAATAATTATGGTCCGGTACCGGGTAGCGCTGAAGAGAATTTCGGGAAAATCTTGAAGCAGCATTTCCAATGCTATCGGGATGAAATGATTATTTCTTCCAAGGCCGGGCATGAAATGTGGTCCGGGCCTTATGGAGGAAACAGTTCCCGGAAAAACCTGATGGCTAGCATTGATCAGAGCTTGCGTCGTACGGGGCTCGAATATTTTGATATCTTCTACAGTCATCGCTACGATGGGGTGACACCAGTAGAAGAAACAGTGCAGGCATTGATTGATATGGTGAAGCAAGGAAAGACTTTGTATGTAGGGCTGTCTAAATATCCTCCTGCACAAGCGCAAAAGGCGTACGAATGGTTGCAGGCAGCCGGAGTGCCGTGTCTTGTCAGTCAGTATAGATATAGTATGTTTGAACGTGCTATCGAAGAAGAATCGCTAGCGTTGGCTCATGAATACGGGGCGGGTTTTATCGCTTTTTCTCCATTGGCGCAAGGATTGCTGACGAATAAATACCTGCATGGTATTCCGGAACATTCGCGTGCGGCACGTAGTACGGGCTTTTTAAGGCTGGATCAGGTAACGGAAGAACGAGTGGAGAAGGCGCGTAGTCTGGATAATATAGCTGCTTGCCGGTGTCAAACATTGGCTCAGATGGCTTTGGCATGGGCGCTTAGAGATGAACGGATGACTTCTGTTATCGTAGGTGCCAGTTCAGTGAAACAACTCTCGGACAACCTGCAAGCATTGGCAAATTTGTCATTCTCGGAGGCTGAATTGGCTCAAATCAATAGAATTTTGCAAGAATAATAAAAAAAACGGGCGTAAAGTTTGGTTGGTATTGGGAAAACACCTATCTTTGCACCCGTTAAAAGAAAACGCGGAAATAGCTCAGTTGGTAGAGCATAACCTTGCCAAGGTTAGGGTCGCGAGTTCGAGTCTCGTTTTCCGCTCTTCTTTGAATGGATGCTCGAATGGTGGAATCGGTAGACACGAGGGACTTAAAATCCCTTGGCCATTGCGGCTGTGCGGGTTCAAGTCCCGCTTCGAGTACAAGAAGTTACGCTAACTGCTGAATATCGGCAATTAGCGTTTTTTATGTCCTTTCTTTTGTGTAGTTGTGAAGGGTGGATAAGTTTCTTTATCTGTTCATATCTTTTCAATTTCGGTTAATAACTTCTCTATTCTTGTTTGTTGCCTGTTGATAACTTTGCGATTCTGCGGTTAATAACTCTGTTAATAACTTGGTTAATGATTTGGCTATTATTTGGTATCTGTTTGTTTATCATTGTTTTATGCGGTTGATAAGTAGGCTTAAACAGATTATTTTGATTTTGGTTTTTCTATTTATTCTGGCTGGTGAATAGGTTGTTATGGTTGGATGATGGGTGTCCATGGATTTACTAGTCTCAATCCATGGGTTTATTTTTTTTAATCCATGGATTTGGCTTGCTTAGTCCATGGATTGGGAAGTTTGTTTTTATAGCTGTAGTTTTGTAATAGTAGTGCTGTAGCTTTATTTTTGTAAAGCTTGCTTTTGGAGCGTGGAAAGCTGTAGATGATTTTTTTTGTTGAATGTGGTTTGAATTATAAGAGTTGGTTGTGGGGATAAAAAGAAAAAAGACCGCCAAGAGTGGAAGCCTCCTAACAGTCTAAATCTTTATAGTAGCGGGACCCGGGATTGAACCGGGGACCTCATGATTATGAATCATGCGCTCTAACCAGCTGAGCTATCCCGCCATCATTTTTTTTTAGCATCGTTTGTTTCTCGATTGCGGGTGCAAAGGTAGCGCTTTTTTTTGTATCCGCAAATATTTCGGCATTTTTTTTTGATTTTTTTTTGGGAGACATAAATTTACCCCATTCTTTTTATTAATTAGAAAAAAGTATTTATCTTGGTCGGCAAATCAACTGAAACAAGACTATGGAAAGACAAAAAATACATTTGGAATATTTATTGAATGCTACTTCAAAAGGAATCTTATGGTCGGCTATAAGTACTCCTACCGGTCTGGAAGGCTGGTTTGCCGACAGGGTGGAGTCGGATGATAAAACCGTAACTTTCTATTGGGGTAAAACGGAACACAGGGTGGCAGAAATAGTGGCATTGAGAGCCTATTCTTTCATTCGTTTCCGTTGGAAAGACAATGAAGTAGCAAGAGAATATTTCGAATTGAAAATGACTAATAGCGAATTGACGAATGATTTCGTATTGGAAATTACTGATTTTTCCAGTGCTAGTGATGTAGACGATCAGCGTGAATTGTGGGAATCTCAGGTAGAAACCTTGCGGAGAACTTGTGGTTTTTAGTTAACTTTCGATTAAAAATTTTACGTACTCCTTTTTTTGTGCTACTTTTGTGACCTCATTGCATGAATTGAGTAAAATGCTGCGCATAAAAAAGTTAGATATATTTATTTTAAAGAGCTTTTGTCTGCTCTTTATGGGTACTTTCTTCATCTGTCTGTTCATCTTCATGATGCAATTTTTGTGGAAGTATGTAGACGAGATGGTAGGAAAGGGGTTGGAAATGTCCGTTTTGGGACAGTTTTTCTTTTATTCGGCGCTTACACTGGTGCCAGTTTCGTTGCCGCTTGCTGTATTGTTGGCAGCTCTAATCACCTTCGGTAATTTCGGAGAGCGTTTTGAGTTGCTGGCCATGAAAGCAGCCGGCATTTCGCTGATGAAGATTATGCGTCCGCTGATTGTCTTCATTTCTATAATTTGTTGCGTATCGTTCTATTTCCAAAATGTAATAGGCCCTAATGCACAGGCTAAGTTATGGACGTTGCTGCTCTCTATGAAACAAAAATCGCCCGAGGTAGATATACCTGAAGGGGTGTTTTATGATGAAATCGATGGTTATAACCTCTATGTAAAGCATAAGAACCGTAATACGGGTATGCTTTATGAAGTAACTATATATAATTTTGAAAAGGGATTTGAGAATGCGCAGATAATCAGAGCCGATTCCGGTAGGCTGGAGATGACGGCCGATAAGCAGCATCTGTATTTGCATTTATACAGTGGTGAGCAATTTGAGAATCTTAAATCGCAGAGCATGAGCCAGCGTAATGTGCCTTATCGTAGGGAGACGTTTCGTGAAAAACATGCCATTATAGAATTCAATTCAGACTTCAACATGGTGGATGCCGGCATCATGAGTAACCAATCGAGTAGTAAGAATATGGCGATGCTGCAAGCGGGTATCGATTCTATGAAAGTTCAGACGGATAGTGTGGGACGCGTGTATTTCAATGAAGCCATGTCGGGTACGTATCGCAAGCCTGCAGCTCTTACTAAAGCCGATTCGGCTAAGATAGAAAAGATGGCATCAGGAAGTTATAAGGTGGATAGCTTGTTCGGCGTGTCTACTTTGAACCAGAAGCAGAAAATTATGCAGTCTGCTACAAGTCGTGCCGAGAGTGTCACCAGCGACTGGAGTTTTAAAAGTTATAATCTGTCGCAGACGGAGCATAGCATGCGCCGTCATATGACTGCCTGGCATGAAAAACTCACTTTATCATTAGCTTGTCTCATCTTTTTCTTTATCGGTGCGCCTTTAGGAGGTATTATTCGTAAAGGAGGGTTGGGCATGCCTGTAGTGGTATCGGTATTAATTTTTATCATCTATTATATTATTAATAATACGGGTTATAAAATGGCCCGAGATGGCAAATGGATAGTCTGGATGGGCATGTGGACGAGTACGGCCATTTTGGCACCACTTGGTGCTTTCCTTACTTATAAATCCAATAATGACTCGGTGGTTCTAAATGCGGATGCTTATATCAACTGGTTTAAGAAAGTGGTGGGTATCAGGAGTATTCGGCATTTGTTCAGAAAAGAAGTGGTAATTCAAGATCCGGATTACTTACGTCTACCAGGCGATTTAAAACGCCTGTCTGCCGATTGTGAACAGTACCGCCGGCAGAAGATGTTGAAACGTATGCCGAATTATTTCCGTTTGTGGATGAACGATGCCGATGATGTGGTGATGGAAGAATTGAATGAGCGGATGGAAGGCTTGATAGACGAGATGTCGAACACGCGTTCCATGCCTTTGTTACAGTTCTTGAATAACTATCCGATTATTCCGGTGCGTGCGCATTTGAGACCTTTCCGTCAGTATTGGATGAATGTGTTATGCGGGTTGTTCTTTCCCGTAGGTCTGTTCTTCTATATTCGCATATGGATATTCCGTATCCGGCTGGATAAAGATATGCAACGGGTAATTGAGACGAATAAGAATGTTTGCCGGGTAATAGAGGCGATGAATGAGTAATAATAACGAAGAATGAGATATGGAAAATGTAAAGTTGGATAAAATAGAAGAAGCTATTGAGGAATTCAAGGCTGGTAACTTTGTGATTGTGGTAGATGATGAAGACCGCGAGAATGAAGGAGACTTGATCATTGCAGCTGAAAAGATTACACCTGAAAAGGTGAATTTTATGCTGAAGCATGCGCGCGGGGTATTATGCGCTCCTGTTACGGTATCGCGTTGTAAAGAATTGGATTTGCCTCATCAGGTGTTGGATAATACTTCTGTATTGGGTACACCGTTTACTGTTACTATCGATAAACTGGAAGGTTGTTCGACCGGTGTATCGGCCGCCGACCGTGCTGCTACTATTCAGGCATTGGCCGATCCGGCTTCCACACCGTCTACATTCGGTCGTCCTGGGCATATCAATCCTTTGTATGCGCAAGAAAAAGGCGTGTTGCGCAGAGCTGGTCATACTGAGGCCACCATTGACCTTTGCAGAATGGCCGGTCTTTATCCGGCAGGTGCATTGATGGAAATCATGAGTGACGACGGTACGATGGCTCGACTGCCGGAATTACGCAAGATGGCTGATGAATATAATCTGAAGCTTATCTCTATCCGTGATATGATAGCATACCGTTTGAAGCAGGAGTCTATCGTAGATAAGGGAGTGGAAGTAAGTATGCCCACTGAATATGGTGATTTCCGCTTAATTCCTTTCCGTCAGAAATCCAACGGATTGGATCATGTTGCCTTGTTCAAGGGAACTTGGGAGGCTGATGAACCGGTATTGGTACGTGTGCATTCCTCTTGTGCCACGGGAGATATCTTTGCCTCTAAGCGTTGTGACTGTGGTGAGCAGCTGCACAAAGCCATGCAGCAGATAGAAAAAGCCGGCAAGGGTGTGGTAGTTTACCTTAATCAGGAAGGACGAGGTATCGGTCTGATGGAAAAGATCAAGGCTTATAAGTTGCAAGAAGATGGATTGGATACCGTTGATGCCAATATCTGTCTGGGGCATCTTGCTGATGAGCGGGATTACGGGGTAGGTGCACAGATTTTGAGAGAGATTGGTGTACATAAGATGCGTCTGCTGACCAATAATCCAGTGAAGCGAGTAGGCTTGGAAGCTTATGGATTGGAGATTACAGAAATAGTGCCTATAGAGACCACCCCTAATCCGTATAATGAGCGCTATTTGCGCACGAAGAAAGAACGGATGGGACACACATTGCATTTCAATAAATAAGATAATCAAAATTTAAGAAGAAAATGAACCAATTGTCGGATCGTTTAAACAGTCTGTCGCCTTCGGCTACGTTGGCGATGTCACAAAAGAGCGCAGAGCTGAAGGCTCAGGGCGTGGATGTAATTAATTTGAGCGTGGGAGAACCGGATTTCAATACTCCCGATCATATTAAAGAAGCTGCCAAAAAAGCTATTGATGAGAATTTCTCTCGTTATTCTCCTGTACCGGGATATCCTGCTTTGCGTAATGCTATTGTGGAAAAACTGAAAAATGAAAATGGGCTGGAATATACAGCTGCTCAGATTTCGTGTGCAAATGGTGCTAAACAGTCTGTTTGTAATGCAGTTTTGGTATTGGTTAATCCTGGAGATGAAGTGATAGTGCCCGCACCTTATTGGGTGAGTTATCCGGAGATGGTGAAACTGGCAGAAGGAACTCCAGTAATTGTGCCGGCAGGTATAGAACAAGACTTCAAGATAACACCTGCTCAGTTAGAAGCTGCCATCACGCCGAAGACTAAGGCCTTGATTCTTTGTTCTCCGTCTAACCCTACCGGTTCTGTGTACAGCAAGGAAGAATTGGAAGGCTTGGTAGCTGTATTGAAGAATCATCCCCAGGTATTTGTAATCGCTGATGAAATCTACGAGCATATCAACTATATTGGCAAGCATCAGAGCATTGCACAGTTTGAAGAAATGAAGGAACGTACTGTTATTGTAAACGGTGTTTCTAAGGCTTATGCAATGACAGGTTGGCGTATCGGTTTCATTGCCGGACCGGAATGGTTGGTAAAAGCGTGCAACAAGTTGCAGGGGCAATATACTTCAGGTCCTTGTTCTGTATCACAAAAGGCTGCGGAAGCAGCGTATACTGGTTCACAAGAACCTGTAGAGGAAATGCGTAAGGCTTTTGAACGTCGTCGCGATTTGATTGTAAAATTGGCTAAGGATGTTCCGGGCTTTGAAGTGAATGTGCCTCAGGGTGCTTTCTATCTTTTCCCCAAGTGTGACTCTTTCTTTGGAAAGTCTGCAGGCGACCGTAAAGTAGAGAATTCCGATGATTTAGCTATGTATCTGCTTGAAGTTGCTCACGTGGCTTGTGTGGGGGGTGCATCGTTTGGGGCACCTGAGTGTATTCGCATGAGTTATGCTACAAGTGATGAAAACATCGTAGAAGCTATTCGTCGTATCAAGGAAGCTTTGGCATTACTGAAATAAGTTGGTGTTATAGATATAAAAAAGCAGCCCGGCTATCAAACTGATAGCCGGGCTGTTTCATACATTCTTAAGATTGTATTATTCTGCAGGGTGAATTGCTTCAGAAGGACATACATCTGCGCAAGTTCCGCATTCTGTACAAGCTTCAGGATCAATAGAATACTTGTCGCCTTCAGAGATAGCACCTACCGGACACTCATCAATACAAGTTCCGCATGCAATACAATCGTCACTAATTACGTAAGCCATTTTCTTTAAATTTTAAATTATTAGTACTAATTTGATTCGACAAAAATAGTGCTTTTCTTTATTACTTGTACCTCTTGGCGGATATATTTGCTTTAATTTGTATGATTTCTAAATAGTAAATTATCGTTGTACTTGACTCTTGATGACTACTTGCAGCTAGCATTCAGCAGGTTAATGTTTTTAATAGAGTTCCAGTCCAAAAGTATCTTTCAGTAAAAGCAAGTCTTTGTTTTTTTGTGCCATTAGCTGAAATTTCTCTACGCGGCTGTAGGCTCGTACTTTTTCATTCGGTGCACTTACTCGTATGTGTAGCGTAGCTTTTTGATTGCGCAGACGCGTGCGCAGATAAGCCTGTATGTCTGGAGCTATGGCTGTAAATTCTTTGGCGATGATTTCATTGTCTACCACAGCCTCGAACTCTGTATTGCCAAGCATGGACAACTGCATGCTGTGCATACGTTTGGCCATAGCGATTTGTTCTTTGGGCATGCGTCCCGCATATTCTTGCCAGTAATAATTCACATCGCGTTCATTGAATATATAATTATCATCCGATGCAGTAGCTGTCGATACGGTGTGAACCGTTGAAGTGGCTGCCTGTCTCTTTTCTTCTGTTTGGTTATGGCGGATAGAGACTCCAAGCTTATTCATAGATAAGGATGGAATCTTTTTCTCTCCACTTCCTTGTGCCAATAATACAGCTGCAGGCGTGGCATGTACCATATTGGCTTGTGTAGAAGTCGATGCTTGGGTAGCCGTTGCCTGCGGAGCAGGAGAAGGCTGTGCAGGCTTGGTCTGCGGCTGAGTGCTAGTTGGTTGAGGCTGTGAAAATACGGGTTTAATCATCTGTTTAGGGCTATGCCCACCCGCGGTGTCGCTCTCTTCAGCAGTGAGTTGGGCTGCTTGAATCAAGGTAATTTCTACCAGCAGCCTTTTATTCTTACTGGCCCGATAGTTTAAATCGCAGTCGTTGCAAAGCTTCATAGCTTTGTATAAGAACGGAAGTGGGCATTGCTGTGCTTGCATCTGATATCGCTCCCGAATGCTGGCACCTACCTGCAGAAGCGGTAGGGTAACAGCATCTTTGCTAACCAGCAAATCGCGGAAGTGCGAGGCCAGTCCGGTAATCAGGTGGTTGGCATCAAAGCCTTTATTCAGTATCTGGTTAAGCAGCAGCAACACGTTGCTCACTTGATTAGTGAGCAGATAATCGGTCAGTTGAAAATAATATTCATAATCTAATACGTTCAGATTTTCTATGACACTCTGATACGTGATGTTTCCTCCAGAGAAACTTACTATCTGGTCGAATATTGAAAGGGCATCGCGCATACCGCCGTCGGCTTTCAGTGCTATGACATTCAGGGCTTCGGGTTCAGCCTGAATACCTTCTTTGGAGGCCACGTATGCCAAATGGGCCACGGTGTCTTCTACATTCATGCGATTGAAGTCGTATATCTGACAACGCGACAAGATAGTGGGAAGAATCTTATGCTTCTCGGTAGTAGCCAGGATAAAGATGGCATGATGAGGTGGCTCTTCCAGGGTCTTCAGAAAGGCATTGAAGGCCGATGATGAGAGCATGTGGACCTCATCTATGATGTAGACTTTATATTGGCCTATTTGTGGCGGAATGCGTACCTGCTCTACTAATTGCCGGATATCGTCTACCGAGTTGTTGGAGGCCGCATCCAGTTCATGGATGTTATAGGAACGTTGCTCGTTGAAAGCTTTGCACGATTCGCATTCATTGCACGCTTCACCATCGGACGTAGGATGCAGGCAGTTGATGGTTTTGGCAAAAATACGGGCACAAGTTGTCTTGCCTACGCCGCGCGGTCCACAGAATAAGTAGGCATGTGCTAGTTTTCCGTTGGCAATGGCATTTTTCAAGGTAGTGGTCAGGGCATGCTGACCCACTACAGAGTCAAAGGTCGACGGGCGGTATTTGCGGGCCGAAACGATATAATTTTCCATAACTTGTGTATTCTTGTCTGATGTTCCTATTGTGCAAAGATAGTGTAAAATTGTAGGGCAGGCAATATATATTCTGCTTATTTGTGAGTTTTCTTCACGGCTTTTCGCTTATTCCTCGTATATTTGTGGTCGTTAATATATTAGGTTATTTCACAATGGATAAACTTGCTTCTTTATGGGCGGCAGCACGCAAAAGCCGTTTCTTCAATAAGTATCTGATAACGTTGGCAGGATTCGTGATTCTGGTGGGTTTTCTTGATGAAAACAGCATGGTGCAGCGTTTGCAATATATGCGTGAAGAGCGTCTGCTTCAGAGTGAGATAGAACGTTATCGGAAGGAGTATGAAGAAAGTACAGCCCGATTGAACGAACTCGCCGCAGATTCGGATGCCATTGAGCGGGTGGCACGCGAAAAGTATTTGATGAAGAAGCCGAACGAAGATATTTTTGTATTTGAAGGAGATTTTGAAGAATGAAACACTTTTTACCTGCATGTTTTGTAGTAGGTGCCATTATGGTACTTTTTGGAGCGTTGGTTTATGTCACCGGATGGGAGTTGGCTCCCTATATCTATACTGTGGGAGCCACGCTAGTGGCATTGGCGCAGATTAATTCACCGTCTTCCAGTCGTCGTGTGGCTGTGAAACGTTTGCGCAGACAGCAGATGTTTGGCGCACTGGTTCTGGTTCTGACCGGTGCCTTCATGTTGTTTACACATGGCAATGAATGGATTGTTTCACTGACGGTAGCTGCCATTTTGGAATTGTATACGGCTATTCGTATACCACAGGAAGAAGCCAAAGAGTAATATGATTAGCTTCTTCCTATTTATTTGTCACAGTTGAATGTTGGTTTGGCTAGAATCGGCACCGTAGTTCAATGCCTGCTTGTATAGGGCGGCCTTTTTGCAGGAAACTGTTTCCCATGCTTTCAAAATAGAAGGCTGCATAATCTTTATCCAATACATTGCGTACCCATAAGGCTATTTCACCCGATCCTTTTTCTAGCGTAAGTCGTCCGTTCAGTGTGCCATAGAATTTCTGGCTAGCTGTGTTCTGTTCGGTCCAATAGATGCGTCCGGCACCGCTGTAGTTCACGTTGAGGCGGATATTTTCCAGCCAGTATCCTGGACGGATGTCAAAGTTATATTCTCCTCCCACGTGGAAAGTGTGCTTAGGTACGAAGGGTACATAATGCCCTTTGTAGCTTATAGACTGCATTTTCCCGTTAATACGTTCATTGGTGTCGTATTCTTGGAAAGTGGCATATGTATAGCCATAGCTGGCATTTAGGGTAAAGTGTTCAGTGGCTCTGGCAATGATAGCCGCTTCTGCACCAAAGCTGCGGCTTTTGCCGGCATTTACGGTGATTCGTCCCAGACCGCTTTCTGCAAATTTGGCAATTTGCTGGTCTCGTGTGTCCATGTAGAATATAGAGGCATCGGCCAATATTCTTCCGTTGCAGAGGGTAAGGTGAGTACCCAGTTCGTAGTTCCATGTATATTCCGGACGGTAGAGGGTAGCCTCGCTGATGGCAGGCAGTTCACCTTTCATGGCGTTTATCATGGCTTGCATCTTACTGAATTTAGGGTCTTGGGCTATGGCATCCATCATATTGTTGCGTAGCAGCCCGTTGATAAGGTCAGAGAACATTTGTATATTATATCCTCCCGAACGGTATCCGCGTGTGGCTGTGGCATAGATGTTGTTCCCTTTTCTCCATTCGTATTGCAAGGCAAATTTTGGCAGCAGTTGCAGGTAATCAGTCGATTCTTTGCCGCTATATAAGGCATTTGCTTCTAATCCTTGGAGTACGATGGGACGTGGCATGTTGGGTATCTTCAAGGAGAAGTTGAAGCGGGTCTCATCGGCAGCTGAATGATAGTTCATGCGTATTTTCTCATAGTCCAGCCGCAGACCGATGGTAGCCGACAATCCTTCAATCAGCAAGTCGTTGAAGGTGGATTGGTGAAAGAGGGCACCGCTCAGAGTAGGGGTGTCGAACGAGCCGCCCACTCCCAACTGGTCATTGTCGATGCCTAATTTCATCTGTGGGGCTTTCGGATTTTGGGCTGCCAGTTTATCAAAGATTGCATTCACATTTTGTTCTATCATCTGACTAATGCCATCGCGGTGAAAGAGTACGGGTCCTGTGGTATGCATCCATTGGTAGAGTCCGAATGCCCCGGTGGCCCATTGCCAGCGGCGGTTGGGTCTAGATTTCAGGATGACTTCTTCCGAGAGGGTGTTCATTTTTTGTCGCTGCTCTATATTGAAGATATGTGCAGGTGAGAAGTCTTGGTCTAAGAACATACGGTCTCTCAGATACTGATATCCGGTGACAGCACTTAAGGTAAAGTGTTTGGTCTGATGTTCAAGATTTAGCCCTACGTTTAGCAGATTGCGGTAATACTGGCTGGCTTCATCGTTGCAGATGGTTCCGATGGCAGGTTTCAGCTCTTCGGGCTGCTGTGCTGTATCGGTTTTTCCCATATAGTAATACGGGTAGCCTCCCTGGTCGCTGTACTCATAGCTGATATTGAGGTCGGCTTTCCAATTGTCAGCTGGTAGCCAGATACCGCGCAGGCGTCCGCCGCCCGACTGGCCTTTATCTATTTTCTTATTGTTATGACTGGTATAGGGAAAGAAACCTCCTTCGTAGCGATAGAACCCTCCGGCCGAGAAAGCAAATCGTTCCGACCAGCGGTGGTAATGGGTTACTGAGGCATCGTAGGCATGATGCGTGCCTGCACCGAGGCGCAGGTCTGTGCCTTGATAAGAGAAGGGCGACTTGGTGTGTACTTTGATGAGTCCTCCCATGGCATTACGTCCGTACAGTGTGCCTTGCGGGCCGCGTAGCACGTCGATGCGTTCCACGTCGGCATAGCTAAAATCGAAAGCCGATTTGTCGATGTAAGGAATGTTGTCTACATACAATCCGATGGAAGGAGTATTGATTCGTGAACCGATGCCACGAATGTAGACAGCAGTAGTAAGGCGTGAACCATAATCAGGGATGAACATGTTAGGTACCATAGCCGTGAGACTTTTGATATTGTTCACTTGTGAGGCTTGCAGCTCTTTTTGTGAAATCAAAGTAACTGCCGCAGCTTGTTCCCTTAGTTTTCTGTTCTCTTTTGGGGCTGCAATCACGGTTATTTCTTCTATATCTACTATTTTCAGCGTATCGCTCTCTTCAGCGAATACGTTTCCAACCAGCAGCAGTCCGCAGACTGCCATAATCCATCCTTTTTTCATGTTTATCTTTTTTAGCATATCTGTTGGGAGAGTGTGATTCAACACTTTTCCCGATTATTAACTTTCTATTGATAAGTTTTTTGTACCTTTTTCGTCTGTTGTTTCGGTCGGCAAAGTAAGCGGAAAGTGATGGATTTTACAATCCTCATTTATAAGGATAATCTTTAAGTTTAGATACGGTCGGCTTCTACATATCCGTGTAGCACGGCATAAATGGTCAGCCCTGATACAGATTTGATGCCTAGCTTTTCAGTGATATTCTTCCGGTGAGTGATGACAGTGGTCAGACTGATGTTTAGCTTATCAGCTATTTCCTTGTTGATGAGCCCTTTGGTGAGCAGTGTCAGCACTTCAATTTCGCGTGATGATAAGTCATGTGCTTCTATCTCATAAGGGGTTTGTAGCGTGTGTGGGTGCCCATTTCGGTGTAGCTGTAAGATGCTTTTAACCAGATGCTGCTCGTCTTGGCTGAAATCTAGCAGCGATACGTTGGACAATTGAGGTTGCCAACCATTGCATAAGACAATGGCTTTAGGCTTTCGTTCCAGAAAGAAGGCCGTATGCTCGAAGTATACCTGAGCCGAAACAAAATAGTGGGCATACATGTCGGGAGTATCGTCCATAAATGCGTGAAATGAAGGAAAGCTGCGTATCACTGCTGTGGGAATAATTTCCTCCAGCAAGCTACACAGTCCGATGCAGATAAGTGTATTGGGCTCAATCAGGGCTATTTCAGGTGTTGTGGAATGATTCATTTCTTTCAATTTGGTAGCTCATTAAAGTTTGCCAGTCATGCGGTGTATGCCTGTTTATTGCAGATAAGCCTTGGCTGCTTCGGCACACCGTTCTCCGTCTACACCAGCCGATACGATTCCGCCTGCATATCCGGCTCCTTCACCGCAGGGAAACAGTCCCTTGAGGCGGATATGTTGCAGGCTCTCTCGGTCGCGCAGTATCCGCACAGGGGCAGAAGTTCGCGTTTCAGCAGCTATCATTACTGCCTCATTGGTAAGGAATCCGTGACTGTTTTTTCCGAATTGCTGGAATCCCTTGGCTAATCGGTTGGTGATGAATGCAGGCATCCAACTGTGGAGGGGAGAAGAAACCAGCCCAGGTGCATATGAAGTTTCCGGTAATAGAGAACTAGCCTTTCTGTTACAAAAATCTATCATTCGCTGCGCAGGTGCTGTCTGCATGCAGTTGCCAGCCAGCCAGCACTGGCGTTCCAGGAATTCTTGAAAATACATCATGCCTAAAGGATCGCTGTTGGACCCGGCATGTTTGCTTTCTTTATATAGTTGCGGCAAATCTTCGGGATGCAATTCCACTACCATGCCACTATTACTCCAGCGCGAGCCTCGGTTACTGGGGCTCATGCCATTGACCACCAGTTGTTCAGGGCCACTTGCAGCCGGAACGATAAATCCCCCCGGACACATGCAGAAACTATATACACCCCGTCCGTCTATCTGCGTTACAAAACTATATTCTGCGGCAGGTAAATAGCGGCCGCGTCCCTGGCGATTATGATATTGTATCTGGTCTATCAGATGAGCTGGATGTTCCAGACGTACTCCTACAGCAATGCCCTTGGCTTCTATCTCTACTTGTTGTGCAGCTAACCAGCGATATACATCTCTGGCAGAATGGCCGGTAGCCAGAATAACTGGCCCAAGGAAGGTCTGTCCGTTATGAGTTTCAATGCCTTTAACCTCATCATTTTCGATAATCAGCGCATCCATTCGGGTCTGAAAATGCACTTCTCCACCGCATTTTAGTATAGTATTGCGCATATTCTCTATCACGCGTGGTAGTTTATCAGTACCGATATGCGGATGCGCATCTACTAGGATGGCTGGTGAAGCACCATGCTGACAGAATACGTTCAGAATCTTTTCTATATTGCCCCGTTTCTTGCTTCGGGTATAAAGCTTACCGTCAGAATAGGCTCCTGCACCACCTTCTCCAAAGCTATAGTTCGATTCTGCATCCACTGTCTGTAGGCGTCCAATCAGTGCCAGGTCTTTTTTGCGTTCGCGCACATCTTTACCACGCTCCACTACGATGGGACGTAGCCCCAGCTCGATAAGGCGTAAGGCTGCAAAGAGTCCACCGGGTCCGGCTCCTACTACGATGACCTGTGGCTTGTCTGCTACGTTGGGATACACCGTTGGCTGAAAAGCCATGTCAGAAGGTTCTTCATTCAAGTACACTCGTACACTGAGGTTTACATAGACTGTTCGTTGTCGGGCGTCGATGCTTCGCTTCAGAATGCGTGTAGCTGTTACTTCGTGCGGACGGATTCCTTTCTCGCGTGCCAGATAATCGATGAGTTGCTTTTCCTGGGCCGCCACTTCGGGCAATACCCTGAGTCGGTATTCTTGTATCATATCCTATTCTTCTTTCGCAGTTATTAATAGGCTGCGTTTCAGCTGCAAAAATAATGATTTTATTCAGAAATAACCTTCTATTGCGGATGGGTGATACAAATATATTTGCTAAAATTGCGACCGATTGTAAAGGGTTAGGAATGATAAATCAAAATAGATGCCTTACTCTCAGTAGTTCGCAATAAAAAACTATCTGAATAAATAAAAAAACTAATTATTTTATTATTTTTACTTCAAACAGGATTTTGTCTGTACGCTCAAATGTCACGTTGGATTTTGCATCCGGTTTGTGAACGTATTTTTCTCTCAGAATATGCTCCAGTGGTGATTTGTGATTCTCTGAACACTACCTCGCTGTGGAATTTGCAGGGAAAGCAGATGGCTGTTACCACTGATGCAGTACATCCTTTTGTCGATGGATATGCTGTAACTTCAACCAAAGGAAGCGAGCAACTCACCGGGTTCTATGATGAAAATGGGCATCATGTAGGCTTGAACGGTTATTCCTAAGGTGAAGGAGTCTATATCTATCGAAATGAGGGGGAGTAATAAATTAGAGCCTGAGCAACCGATGTCGTTAAAACAATCCGATTCTGCTGCAGGCTCTACGATTCTGTCTGATATTGTTCAACAAGTGCGGCCAGTGGATGCACTATAGTAATGAGTTGCCGGAGGCATTATTGGTCTACAGCGCCTTTTCTTCGTATCCTGCCAAGTTGTAGCATACGGGAACGGTGCTGTTACCCACCCGGTAGATACCGAACTTGAAGTAATATCCTTCTTCATCGTTACGGCCTATCAAAATTTCTTCTTGGTCTACTATGTGTTTTTTGATTTCTTTTTTGCCTTCTGTATACGCCATTTCTACATCCAGCATACCTGGGCGAAGAATCGTTTCAGCCTCTTTTCCGTAGGTGGTCCATTGAACTTCTACCTGGAAGGTAATCCAACAGTCTTTGGGAAACTCGTCAAACGGCATCTTATAGGCTATGGTAGACGCTTTGAATTTCGAGGTATGCGGCTTCATTACCTCTGCATTCTCTACATTGGCATTGCATCGGTCTGTTTTATCAGTCAGCCATTTGCGGTCAGAGTTTGCCTTGATGTAGAAATATCCTTGAGAGAATCCAAAAGCCAGTGGAGGGTACCCTCCTTGCTCTATGAGCCATCCGTTAGCTTTTCCAGCCTTGTACACTGTTTCCCCTTTAGAGTTGGTACGGGCTATTTTTTCATGACCGGTGTTTTTCTTGAAAATCATGCGTTTCTCCAGTTCCAGAAATTCTTCTACGCTGAGTCGCTTTACTTTACCTTCAGGATTGGAGACTAATGTGCGGCTAGGCATACCGTGCCATTGGGCAAAGATAGTAGACACGTTCTTGTCCAATGTGCTGGGCACATAGACCGAGAAGGTATAACGCATGTGCGATCCTTGCGGGCAGCTACCTTTACCATAATGATATACTGTTTTCATTTTTTGTGCCTGAGGATAGGCTTGTGCTGGTTGGTTCTGAAAATCTTTAGAGGTAGCATAGCAATACGATAGTTCTGCTCGGCCTTTGGTCTCGCCTTTGGCATATCCTTCCAGCGTATTGTCATCCTGTCTCAGTTCAAAACGGTAAGAGGGTTTACCTTGAAACATATGAGTATAGTCCAGTTGGATGGCATGAGGCTTGTTGGTACCTACCGCTACCCATCTGCCATCAATAATTTGCTTGATTTTTGCAGAATCTGCCTGCACATTGACCCGTTCCTTCAGTGGCGTAAGTTGCTCATTCTGAGCGTTAATGCACTGGTTTGTAAAGAATAAGGCACCTAGAGGCAACAATATTTTTTTATTCATGATGATTGATTTTTTTTGTTAAAACAGATTGATTATAACGAGCTGAATACCAAGGAGGCTGCTCCCAAACTTCCGGCTTTATTACCCAATGATGCAGCAATGATTTCCGTGTTTACAGCGCAGTCGGGAATAGCATAACGGAAGGCACGTTCACGTACCATCTGAATGTAGAAGTCACCGGCTTCTGAAAGCCCGCCGCCGATTACGATTTTTTGTGGGCTGAAAATGTTGATGAATCCGGCAATACCATGCCCCAAAAAGTCGCAATGCTCTTGTAGAGAGGCAGTGGCCAGTTCATTTCCCTCTTTATAAAGACGGATAATCAGTTCGCCATTCACTTCTTGTTCTCCCCAAGAAATGCCAGCCTGTGCAGCTCTTTCCGAAAAGCGGCGCACCAGAGCAGAGGTAGAGGCATAATGTTCTAAACAGCCCACTGCGCCGCAGGCACAAGGCTCTCCGTTGGCTATCAGTGGCACGTGTCCTAGTTCCGTTCCTCGATTGGCAAATCCGTTGAATAATTTTCCGTCTATAACTACCGCGCCTCCTATACCAGTTCCTACTGTCAGGAAAACTACATGGCTGGCTCCTTTGCCAGCTCCATACAGGGTTTCGCCCAGCCCCATCAGATTGGCATCATTACCCAGTTGGGTAGGGATGCCGGTTAATTCTTCCACGCGGTCGGCTAAGGGCAGGCATTCCCAGCCTTGTATATTCTCGGCTCCACCCAACACCACGCGGTTAGTATCATCTATGATTCCAGGCGTTCCGATACCTAGTCCGCAGATGGAATATCCATGGGAAGTAGCAAACTCTTTAGTCTGTTCTACGGCTGTGGTCAACTGTCCGATGACGGCTTCGGCCGATACATCTGCTCTCGAAGGCAGTTTTCCCTGAAAGTGGAAGGTGCCCTCTGTGTCGATTAGGGCATATTTCACAGACGTTCCGCCCAAATCTATTCCTATAGCATATTGTTTTTCCATTGTCATTGTTTGATAGAATGAAGACATTTAGCATCTTGGCGGCGCATCAGCCCCCTAACAACTCCGTAACAGACCCGTATTTTCTCCGTGCAGAGGTACTTATGCGTGGGGAATCTACGGAGTTGTTAGGGGGGAAGCGCGCCAGATGCGGAGAGGGTAGGTGGTTTATAACCGTTCTGCCCAGATAGGAGAACTCCACGCCCACTGACCGTCGCGCTGGCGTACGCGCACATAGTAATAATCGGTATCGCGTTGCGGCTCTTTATCTTCCATGTAGTGTTCCACTGTGAAGCAGCTTTCCGGCATGGCGCGGTTAAAGAGGATAGCCTCGCTCAGCCAGCCAATCATGAAGTGAGAACGGCTTCCTTCCAGCAATTCACCCAGGCTGTGTTCAAACTTCTTGCCATTGAATTCTGCAATGATTTTTCCGTCTTTCGGCATTTCCACATCCAGGATAACTGCCTGTGTGGCCGATGTAGTGGTGTTGGGGTTCTTGCTGCTATACAAATCGAGTTCCGTTTCCTTGTCATTGGCGGATACAATGCGGTTGACGTGTGTATGGAATTCGGTTTCTCCTTCTTGTGGTGAAGTGAATGCAGCCCCGCGGAAGCAAGGCGTTACTCCATGCAGGCGACCTTTGCTCAGTTTCAGTTTACCCTGCCAGTGTACGTATTTCTCTTCGCGGTTCCACCCGAATTCAATTTTCACCTTGCAGCGTACGGTGTCTCCTTCCGGTGCAACCGGTGTGAGCGGCCCGTTCATGCGTGCCAGGATTTGTCCGTTTTTCACGATGTCCACATAGTCTATACAGCTTTCGCCCGTTACATTCAGGTAAATCCGACGACTGTTACCGCGTACCACATCACCCATGAAAGCATCGTTCAGCCGGAAGTCAATGAGAATCTTGTCACCTGTGGCCGCACATACGTGGCGGGTGCGCAGTGCTTCCCAGATGGCATCACGCGTTAGCGAAGGTGCCAGTACACCGATGCGTCCGTCGCCGTAGCTGCCTGGATAGCCTGAGTGCTGGTCGGTAGATGCCATGATACCAAATTTATGCCCCTGTTCCAAGCCATATTGGATGGTACCTTCCCATTGGCGAGGTCCCATATCGTGCAGGTAAGGATAATCTCCCTGATCGCTTTCTGCCAACCCGTGACGAGAATACATTTCTACGAACGGAGTGATGTCGCCTTCCGTGAAGCATTCCCAATTATATCCGCGGTAGCCACCCTGATACCCCATGTGGTGAGGAGTTACGAATACTTTATGGCCTTTGGCATTTTTTTTCCAGTCTTCGATCGAGGTACATTCCACCAGCGGTGCGTCTAGATCATAGTTCAGTGCCACGTGGTCGCCATGCTCCATGCTGTGGGCTTCGTAACCGATGAAAGTAAGGAATTCTCCCTCTTTATTATATTCATTGGTCATCTTTACGTATCTTTCGTAGCCCCCTTCGCGCAAACGCTTGAAAGCACCGGTATGATAATCAATCACCCATTTCAGTCGGGGGTCGTTGGCTCCCGGAATATCGGGCCACATGGCGTGAGGAGTTACACTGACAAAGTCCAATTGTCCCTTAGCAGCTTCAAAAGCATCACGCATATCGCCATGTCCATACGTTAGGTTACAGTGATTATGTAAGTCTCCCCAATACATTTTCAAATTGCTGGCCGAAGGCATAATCTTGCGTGCTTCCTTAGTATTTCCGGCGCAAGCTTCTAACAGACTGCCCGATGCAGCCAGTCCCAGAAACGACCATCCCGTGTTTTTTAAAAATTTTCTTCTATCCATAGTTGTGTATTTATTAATAGGTTATTAGAATAAGTTTATCTATTTTTCATGAATCTCCTATCTCCTTTGAAAAGCACTTTTTCTTTTTCGTCCGGATCGTTGTCTTGATATTGCTTTTGGGTTTCCTTGAGCAGTTGCACCAGTTCTTGCTGTTTTTGTGCATATTCCGCTTGTCCCCATACATTATTCATTTCAGCAGGGTCTTTCTTCAGGTCATACATTTCCCATTCATCGATATTGTTATAGAAATGTATCAGTTTGAAGTCTTGTGTACGAATACCGTAGTGACGTTTCACTGAGTGCTCTGCCGGATATTCATAGTAATGATAATAAGCAGCTTTTCGCCAATTGTCGGGAGTGATACCTTCATTCGTCAATATCGGTTTTAGTGATTTGCCTTGCATGTCTTCCGGTATATCGGCGCCTGCAAAATCAAGGAATGTAGGTGCAAAATCAATGTTCATGCAGATGGCATGGCTGGTACTTCCTGCCTTGATGCCTTTGGGATAGCGTATAATGAGCGGCATGCGCTGACATTCTTCGTACATGAAGCGTTTGTCAAACCATCCGTGTTCGCCCAAGAAGAAGCCTTGATCTGATGTGTAGACGATAATCGTATTGTCCAGTTCACCGGTTTCTTCTAAGTATCGTAATAATCTGCCGATATTTTCATCTACAGAAAGCAGGGTAGCCAGATAGTCGCGCATATATTGTTGGTATTTCCAGGAAATCAGTTCTTTTCCTTTCAGTTTTCCCGAACGATATTCTGCTATACGCTGCGCATATACAGAGTCCCATTTGTCTTGCACTGCTGCCGGCATACGCTTGTATACACTGTAGAGGCGGTTGGTGGTATCCTTCAGCATTTCTGCACGCGTCAGGAGTTTTAAGTCCCAGTCTTCGGTCAGTGTCTTGGCTATCGACATATCCTGTTCGCGCGCAGCTGTTCCTCTTCCTTCGTAGTCATCAAACAGAGTAGAGGGCTCTGGGAAGGTAGTTTGATTGAATATACCCAAATGGCGCGGTGCAGGCATCCAGTTCCGGTGGGGTGCCTTCTGATGATACATCATGCAGAACGGTTTGCTCTTGTCGCGGTTTTCCAGAAAGTCTATAGCCTTATCGGTAATGATATCTGTGGCATAGCCTTCTTCTACAATGTGCTTGCCGTTTTCCCAAAAGTCAGGATTGTAGTAATCGCCCTGTTCGTGCTGTCCGCTCAAGATACTCCAGTGATCGAATCCTTGAGGTTCGCTGATGAGGTGCCATTTACCCACGATGGCCGTTTGGTATCCAGCTTTTTGTAAGAGTTTAGGGAATGTTTGCTGGTCGCCATTAAATGTGCTGGCATTGTCGGTAAATCCGTTTAGGTGGCTGAATTTTCCGGTGAGGATGCAGGCACGTGAGGGTCCTGAAAGTGCATTGACTGCATAGCAGTTATCCATACGGATGCCTTCATTGGCTATGCGGTCCATGTTAGGAGTCTGTATTAGGTTTCCCCCATAGCACGACATGGCCTGCGTAGTATGGTCGTCTGTCATCATGAAGATGATGTTAGGACGTTTAATTTCTTCTTTAGGTTGCTGTTGACAAGAGGCCAGACTGGACAAGGCCAGCGGCACAAATAAAAGAGATTGGTTTTTCATAATCGGGAGATGATGAGTTGATAGGAAATAGCATGAGCAGTAAAGCACTGAGCGTCTTTACTGCTCATGGTCAGTTAAGTTAAAGCAGGTTTATATATTAGAGAGAGTATTTCAACGACTGCTTCTTGCCGTTTACTTTTACTTCTACTTCCAAACTGTTTTCGCTGAATGTCTTGTTCTTGAACTTGGCAGCCAGTTTCGGAGCATCTGCACTGTTTTTCACAGGGTAGATGACTGTGATGTAGCGTACAGGTTCGTCGCTTTCTTTGCGTACATTGAAGGAAACATTCATACGGTTATAACGTTTGCGATAAGCCGTGGAGCACCATCCCGGTTCTTTCTTCATGCTCATATCTTCGGGGCCGAAACATTGTAATTTCATGTTGCTGCCTTCTGCAAACTGAGTGAGGAATGTCATATCTTCGCGACTGTTTGCAATCTTGCCTTTGGGCATCTGATAGTGCAGGTTTACAGCACCTTTTGCTTTACCAGTCAGTTCATCTACGATTACAAAGTATGTGTTGTTTACGAAAAAAACAGAACGACGGTGTGTCAGATTCTTGTAGCTGGGATTTTCTGTAACCAGTGTCTGTACATCTCCTTCGGGTTGCCACAGTTTTGTTACCGATTCCGTAGTTTCCAGATTCTTATTGTTCAGCGTCACCGTGTTGTGTACACAAGTCTGGCGGTGCCAGTTACGCTGCTCCATCACTTCGCCTTCACCGGCATACACATACGAACCAGAGTCGGGGAAGAGATTTTTTCCGTTGAACCACAATTCGAAAGTTCCGTTATCAGGTTGGCAATGCCAGAAAGCCTTCGGGCCTGCTTTTACTACCATCTGTGTGGCATCCATGCCCCATGAGTTACGGAATACGAAGAATCCGGATTTCAAGAATCCTTTAGACAGATAGTCGGGCAGTGAACCTTCCTTGCCATCGGTGGCAAAATAGCGGATGGCTTCGTTCTTCGGGAACAACTTGCTCCAACTCTTGTAGTTCTTAATCATTTCTTTCTTTTCAGTCAGTTTGGCATCACTGAAGCAGGGATTGGTGTAGTCCGGGAAAGAGATGTTAGCATAGAACATAATCATGTCTTCTACCGTATTCAGATAGCTCTGCGGGAATTCGTTGCGGAATCCGTTGGCATCAGCAATGGCGATTGCCTTACAGAAAATGTTGATAGCAGCCAAGTGATAGTGAGGGTCTAATTCAAATTGTCCGCCGTCTTGATATACTTGAACATTTATTTCTCTGTTCAGAATATCGATACCGCTTTTTCTCCAAGCTTGTGCATCTTTAAATTCCGGGAAGAATGCGCCTGCATAAATCATGCGTTGAGCTTCAAATAGCAGGTGGTTACCCTGATCGGAATAGTTATTCAGAATGTGCACAGCATGCTTGTGGTAATTCACCAAAAATTCAGTTAAGAAGTTGGGTGTAAAGGAAGGAGAAGGCAAGAACAGCTGGAACTGAGAAGTCTGATCTTGTAAGCGGTTGCTCACCTCCAACGGACGCCAGGCAAAGCGTACATTTTCTGCATTGCCTTTTATTTCTCCGCTGCTCACCAACTCATATTCTTTTTTATCCATTTTTGTCAATGGGTTCTTTTTAATCCAATCGATGTATTGGTGTGCCCATTCTTTCGCATATTTTTCATCGCCTGATAGACGGTATGCTTTTCCCATGGGGGTAAACCATTTGTGACGATGCAGCTGCCAGCGAAGCTCATTGTCTTTTACCGGCCAGTATTGCCAATTGATGTCCTCTCCATAGTTATAAGAGGGTTGATATCCTTTGTGTACAAAGAATGTGTGCTTCAGGGCATCATCAGCCCATTTCTGCTCTTCTTTGCTAATGGTTATTTTCTTTAAGTTGATATCCGGAGTCTTTACATTTGTGCGGGCACGGTAATAATCGAGCAACGCTTGTGCTGCTGCTTCATCTTTTCCTTCTTCGTGCAGTGCTTTCACCTTTTCTAGTCCCGGAAAGTTTAAGTTCAACAGAGAGAACACTTCCTTTTTCAGTTCTTGTGCGCCCAACTGAGTGGACACACAAGCTACCATCAAAAGAATGATATATTTAAATGTTTTGTTCATGATAAAATACATTAGGCTGTTTAGATATTCTTATAGTTTATACCTTTCAAGTCCATGTAGCGTTTCAAGGCTTCCAGATAATAGTAGTCTGCATAATTCAGCGGTGTATCAATTTCTGATCCGTTAGGAAGTGAGCCAACTGAATGCATCAGGATGAATCCTTGGTTTTCTCCGACTTTAGCTAAGTAAGCTTCGCTTGAAAGACTCTTCAGAATTTTTTCTGCGTAATCCAAGTATTTTTTTCCGTCAGGAACCATCGTGCTGAGTTCAATCAGACCAGATGCTGTTACAGCTGCTGCTGAAGCGTCGCGCGGAGTTTCCGGAGTAACCGGTGCATCGTAGTCCCAATAAGGAATAGCGTCTTCAGTTTTCACGCGGTTCATAATCATATCTGCTATTTCTACAGCAAACTTCAGGAAGGTGCTGTCGTTGGTTTCGCGGAAGCAGGCAGTATATCCGTATACAGCCCAAGCTTGACCGCGTGCCCATGAAGAGTCATCGTTTTTCCCTTGGTGAGTCTGCTTGCGTTCTACTGTACCGTCATTGTTATAGCTTACTACGTGCCAGCAAGTGTGGTCGGGACGGAAGTGGTTGTTCATGGTGGTTATAGCATGCTTCACGGCTACATCTTTATAGCTGTTGTTGCCTGTAGCTTTTGATACGTTGAACAGCAGGTCTAAGTTCATCATATTGTCGATAATTACCGGGAAGTTCCAGGTGCCAAAATCCCAAGAACGGATAGCTTTGATAGAGGGGTTGAAGCGTCCGCACAAGTTGTCTGCTGTTTCTTTCATTACAGCTGCAATAGTGTCGTTGGGAGACAGGCGTTCTGCATTGCCGTAGCTGCAGTTAATCATGAATCCCAAGTCGTGCGTACCTTTGTAGTAGCGTACGGGATTCAGCAGGTTTGTATATTTGATGGCCTCTGCCTTCAAAGCATCGTTGCCAGTCAGTTCATATGCGTACCACAGAGAACCGGGGAAGAAACCACTGGTCCAGTCGAATGGAGTGCAAAGACGAACTTGTCCCAATTGTTCCGCTGTAGGTTGTGCGCGTAGAGAATCTTTAAAAGTAAGTGAGTCTCTTTCCAATTGGCGGCAAAGGAAATTCATGTCATATCCTGTACGGATAGAGCGTGGCAATTGTCCTGTACCGTCTGCTTGCTTAGCAGCAATTTGCAGTTGAGAAGAAGCTACGTCTAAGCCTTTCTTAATCCAACTGTAGTCTTCTTTAGGGGTTGTCTGACAAGAAGCGAATGCGAGTGCAACCGATGCAAAGAGAACGAGTTTCTTTTTCATGTAATTCATTTTAAGTGATTGTTTTAGAAGTTTTTTGTAACCTTGCAAATATATAGGAAAACAGACAATGAGCAGATTAGTATTGTTGAAAAGGTCATCAATTTGTCTGTTTGTGCTTATAATTCTGTATAATTTAGTATCAATATTCTCCAATGTGCCTTTCTGGGGCACATTGGAGGGAGTTTTTAAAAGGAATTACCATCCTGGATTCTGCTTGAACTGCGTGCAGAGGTCCAAGTCGCGCTGGGGGATAGGCAGTAACTCGTGTTTGCCCTTTTTGGTATATTTATAGATTAGGTATCTATAGTTGTCATCCGATTCCCACCATTGAGCCAGTGCTTTGTTAGTGGCAACAATGGTTTCGTAGTAGTTGCCCCAACGTACCAAATCCATCCGGCGGTGGCCTTCGAATGCCAATTCAAACGCGCGTTCTTTTCTTACCGCTTCGCGGAAACTTTGCTCATTCAAATTAGATAAATCGCAAACAGTAGTGTTTGACGGATACCCATATCCGCGACGGCGCACTTCATTGATGGCCGCATAGGCTTCTGTTGTAGGACCATGTTTCCATTCGTTGAGTGCTTCCGCATACAATAGTAATACGTCTGCATATCGCAGGAAGTACCAATTGGCGTTCGATTTATCATTGTTGATTACTGCACCGGCTTTTTGATACTTATTCAAGTCCCATTTTCCTGGTGTGTAATTCTGCTTTTCTTTTTGCGCTTTTGTAGGGTCTAAATCTTTGGCTATGGCCATTTCGTCTGTATCGCTTTTACCTTTTACCCACAATACAGCATCACTGTCATACCTATAGTTGGCTATTGATACGTCTCGGCGTTTGTCACCTGCATATTGGCTGTTTCTCCAGTCTAACAGAAAGGTGTGTACCACTTTCATATTTCCGGCACAGCTACCGCGCACTCCGGCTATGGCTGTGGTTTTTACCCCGTTCCATTTTCCGATACGTCCTACAGGGTCGCCTGAGCCTGAAATAGTAGGTGAATAGAATGATATTTCTATCAAGCTTTCTGTGGGATCCCAAACGCTGCTGCAAGTATTTTCCCATAGTTGTTCATAGTTGCGCAACAACCCATGTTTACCCGACTCTATCAGTTCTTGAGCTGTTTTGGCAGCCTCTTCCCATTTGGCTGTATTTTGCAAAGGGTAACCTGCCCACGTAGCATATACTTTGGCCAATAATCCCAAAGCTCCCCCCTTACTGAATCTATAATCGTTATTTTCGCGGATTTGATCATCTGTAGCGTAGGGAAGTGTTTCACACGCAAAGCGCAGGTCATCTTCAATGAATTCATATACTTTCTCTGGTTCTGCCTGTGTAAAGGCTCCTGGTGCCATATAAGACATCTCTGTATTCGTAATCAAAGGAATGTTTCCGTAACGACGCACTAATTCAAAGTAGAACATGGCACGTAAAGCTCTTGCTTCTGCGATGTATAAGGTCGCAGTTTTTTTGTCAGCTTGTGTATAATTGTCAAATTTGTTACTTAAACGTTCCAAAAAGTCATTTGCTCTGTATATACCTTGATATAGCACCTTCCATGTTTGCTGAATTTCTACTTGTGTGGTAGGAAATGCATTGTTCACCACAATACGGTAGTTGGTAATATCTGCACCTTCACCTTGGGAAATGTCTGTGCCCATATTGAGCAGGAAGGATAAGTGATATCCGTAGGCAGCATCATCTACCGTGATTCGGTATACTCCCAACAGCACATCTTCTGCTTCTTTGGCATTGTTCATATAGTTTTTCTTTTCCATTTCACTTTTAGCCTCTTCATCCAAAGAACATGAAGTGGGCATAAAGCAAAGGAGTGACATGGTTATGTAATAGATAATCTTTTTCATATAATTGCTCGTAAATATTAGAACTGTAAATCAAGACCAAATGTAAACACTCTACTCTTAGGATAGGCACCCCAGTCTAACCCAGGAGTCATGGGGCTCTTTCCTGCCGTACTTACTTCAGGGTCATAACCGCTGTAGTTGCTTAGGCAGAATAGATTCTGTCCACTGGCATACACACGCATTTTAGTTACGTGAAATTTTCGTGTCCACTTGTTGGGTAGTGTGTATCCTAAAGTGATATTTTTCAAGCGCAGGAACGAACCGTCTTCTACAAAGCGAGAATACACATCGTTTACTACATAACCGTTATAGCTAGGAACTTTGTTGGATGCATTAGTTGGGCTCCAGCGATCGGCTACTTCAGCTAGTAGATTCTTACGTTGTGAATTACTTTGTGTTGCATATAGTCTGGTAGCATTGTATACATCGTTTCCGTAGTTGAATTGCAACATAAAACTTAAGTCGATACCCTTATAGTTGAATGTGTTGGTTATACCTCCGTACCATTTAGGTAATGCATGCCCGATAACAGTACGGTCTTTGGTAGTAATGATTCCATCACCATCTTGATCTTTATATTTCACAGAACCTGGAGCTAGACGGTCGCCTAGACTCGGATTACGTACTACACCTTCTTTTAAGGCTAGCTTACCAGAGCCGGGAACTGCATTGAAATCGCTATACTGGTAGATACCATCGAATTCATAGCCGTAGATGAGGCCTAATGATTCTCCTACGATAGCCATATAATCATATGAAGTGAAGTTACTGTCAAATCCTGAGCGTGCTTGCATATAGTCTACACCAGAAGCCAGTGATTTCAACGTGTTTTTGATAAAAGAAATGTTGAAGTTTGTCTGCCATGTAAAGTCTTTAGTTTGGATGTTAGTACTGTTCAGACTCAATTCAATACCCTTATTTTGGATTTTACCGATATTTTGCATTTGTGCATCAAATCCTGTAATATGTGCCAAGGACTGTGACAATAGCAAATCTTTTGTATTCTTGATGAAGAAATCAGCTGTCAAGTTCAGTCGGTTGTCAAAGAATCCCAAGTCGATACCCAGATTAGTAGTGTTGGAACCTTCCCATTTCAAGTTCTTATTGCGTAGATGTTTTGGATTCAGAACGGTTACGTTCTTATCGCCTAAGCCATATTTATTTGATTCATATAGATCCAATGACAAATAGTTAGGTATATTATCGTTACCTACTGTACCCCATCCTACACGAACTTTAAAATTGGAAATCCATTCAATATCTTCCATAAAGGCCTCCTCAGATACGCGCCATGCAGCAGAAAAAGAAGGGAAGAAGCCCCATTTCTTGTCGGCAGAGAATACGGTAGAACCATCGGCACGTACCGTAGCAGTTATCAAGTATCTGTTGTCGTAATTATAGTTAGCACGGGCATAGAATGACAGCAGCATTTTGTCATAATTGGTGCTTTCCACACGGCTGGGAGTTGCTCCCAGTCCCAAATTGTCATTCTCCAATTGGTCGAAGGGGAAGCCCATTGCTTCGCCCAGCATATATTCAGTGCTGCGGTAGGATACTTCATGACCCAGCATCACGTCATAATTATGCTTTTTGATTTTTTGCTTCCAGGTAAGTGTGTTGTAATTTGTCCACCGAACGTCTCTTTGCATAGTAGTACGCCCGTAGGGTTGTTCACCGTTTCTATAAGCCTCTTTTGAGCCGTTTTTATAGAATACATCGGTGCGGCTGTTGGTCGTATTGTATGTACCGGCAGTCTTGAAAGTCAATCCTTTCATAATCTGCCAGCTTACAGAAGCATTAGCCGACCACATTTCACCGCGTTTGTTGTTGGTTACTGACTGGGTCTGCATAACAGGGTTTACCTGTGCCAAACTTTCGCCAGTTTCCAGCATTTCCGGGTCTATGGCAGAATTCAACAGTTCTTCATTTGTCAGTTTGTTACCACCGGTGGGACGTGCGCTAAGGATTTGTGCCAACATGTTAAAACGTCCGGAGTCAGCACTGGTTCCTACACCTTTACGGTTGGTTAGGGCATAGTTGATGGTAGCATTGAATGACAGACTTTTATTGATTTTCTGATCTAAACGGAATTTTGCAGTGGTCTTATCGAAGCCACTGTTATTGAAGATACCGTTTTCAATGTAGCGTGAGAATGAGCCATTGTATTTGGTAGCGTCAGTACCGCCTCTAACAGATAAACTATGGTTTTGCGACCAGGTAGGATTGAAGGTTTCTTCTTGCCAGTCTACTCCTTCTACGCCGATATAATCTTCTAATGAGTGATAGCGAATAGGCTTGCCATCATCAGTAAAGTCTTTTTCAGAGATGTAGCTGCCTAATAAATCTTGGTTCACTTCTCCTTGTAATTTTACAAATTCATACGGTGATAGTACATCTAGCATTTTAGAAATTTTGCGGTAGCTGGCTGAACCATTGTAGCTGATTTGCGGCTTACCTTCTTTTCCTGATTTCGTAGTCACCATGACTACACCATTTGCTGCGCGTGCGCCATAGATAGCCGATGAAGACGCATCTTTCAGCACTTCTACTGATTCAATATCCGAATCTGACAGGTAATCAATGTTGTCTACCTGGAAACCATCTACGATATAAAGCGGCTGAGAATCGCCGGTCAAACTGCCCACACCACGAATGTTAATGTTGAATCCTGCACCGGGAGTACCGTCGGTAGAGGTAATTTGCACACCGGCAATTTGTCCACCGAGTGCGCCTACTACAGAACTTGATTGAAATCCTTCGATGTCTTTCGACGACAGCGAGGATACCGAACCGGTCAAGTCGCTACGCTTCATAGCACCGTAGCCCACTACCACTACTTCATCCAAAGCCTGGCTGTCGGGCACCATTTTGATATTCAGGTTCTTCTGTCCTGTATATTTTATTTCTTGAGTCTTATAGCCGATATAAGAAATCACTACAGTAGCTCCTTTAGATATTTGGAGCGTGAAATTACCGTCAATATCTGTAATGCTTCCGGTAGCAGTTCCTTTTACTTGTACGGTGGCACCGATGAGGGGGATATTGGTTTCATCAATAATCACACCTTTTAAGGTACTGGTCTGTGCCTGTACACCGAAGGCTATTATCAGTGCAAGGAGGGTGAACCACCCTCTTGCACTAATTTGTTGAATGAGTTTTTGTATAGTATACATTATATTATTATAGTTTTAATGATTTAGTAATCAGATGTTAGGATCAAACCAAATGATGAGCGGGAATACTTGGCTTCCACCGGCAGGGTCTTTTCCTGTTTTATCAAATGTCATCTGTCCGGTGAAGATACCGTCGGGGTATTCGCCATTGAGCACCCACTTGTTGGGGTTCAGTTTCATGGCAAAGTTATTGGCAGGGTCTACATAACCTACGGCAGCATTCAGTGTATTCTTGTTTTTGGTGTTTTCCCAATAAGAAATAGCTCCTCTTGCTCCCAGGTTTACGCCACGTTCTGATTCTTCGCCCCAGGTAGTCCAAAGGGCTTTCAAGAAGTTGGAATTCTTAGGGTCGCCTTTCGTAAAGGTACCGCTAATGGGGAAGTAGCTGAACGAACGGCGGTAGTCCAGGGTGAAGGTTGATAAATCTTCTATACCAGTAACTACCGGCTGTGCCGAGTAGGTGTTATTGCCAATCTTTTGGGCATTTACGTGCATCACGAAAGGAGTATACTGCACGTGTACACCGGCTACTACCAAATCGTAGGAGATGAATACAGGTACTTCCAGTGAGTATTCAGCCTCTTCACCCTTACCTACGGTAGCTTTTACAAAGAAATAGCCGCAGCCGTTGCTGCCGCCTGTTTCTTTTTCCGCATTCCATCCCGGCCATACTACGTCGGCAAACGATACGGCTCCGGTCTGAGCGTCTATGGCAATACCTTCGCATTTCATACCGTTGCGCACACTCCATTGTACCTTCGCACCGTTAATATCGGTTTCAGGAGCAGGCAAAGTAAACTGACTCAGCATTTCCTGTGCTTTAGCTCCCTTCTCGGCAGTCAGTCTGAACTGGTTAGCATGGCTGGCAGCATCCAGATTCAGGTTGTTGCCATAGCGGATGTAGCTAAACTTATTCGGATTGTTCTTCACTGTCAGGTTGATGGGAGCTTCTATTGAATTTTTGCTATTAAAGGCAGTTGCAATCAACGTATAGTTGCCGGCAGGTATGTTATTGCCTTTCCGGGCAGTTATGATACCTTTTTCATCGATGGTCAGTTGCTTGTTCAAGTCGTTTTGCAGAGCAAACTGAATGCCGTCTCCTTTCAGACCTTCGTTAGGTATCAGTTTCAATGAGTTTCCTTCGTAAATTTCTGCTACAGCTGAGTAATTGAAATTTTCTACCGGTGTGATGTAGTCTGTAACATTCAGGGTAAATACATCAGTAAACACCACGCCTTCGGGTGCAAACTTGTTGGCAACCTTCACTGACACTACATACTTTTCTTCTTTTTTAAAGCCATGTCCGGCTTTTACAGAGAGCACACCGCTAGTAGGGTCAATCAAAATCTTATCTGTTTCAGGACTTACGCTTTCTATGGCATAGCTCACGTCTTCTAGCGAGCCTCTTAATACCGGTGCCTGGCTTTTAAAAGAGGTTTCAGGAGCCAGTTCCGATGCTTCTTCTATCAGACCATTATCTGGCGTATAGGTAACTGACAGTGGTTTCGAGGTTACATTGATGGTCAGCGCATTTTCAAAAATACCCTCATCAGCACTGGTTGCACCTGTGGTAAGTTTTAGGCTGATGGTATGAATACCAGGAGCTAAATCACTACCTCTCTTTAAACTGATAACGCCAGTTTTTGATATTTCGAAAAAGGCCGAAATGTTGCTTTTGGCAATATCATATTTGGTGATACTTACATGATTGCCATCAGTCTTCACTTGTGCAGTAGGCAGTTCTTCTTTGCTGTCTTTATCAGATAAGATGCTGTATTCAACTTCGATGCTAGCCGGTTCTACCGTAATTCCATCGGGTACTGGCTTCATCATATTAACCGTTACAATGTCTTTATATTCGCGATAGCTTTTTCCGGCCATACATGCTACAGAAATTTTATACAACCCTACCGGTGTATCTTTCGTACTGTTAATTTCGATGGCACCCGTTTCGCTGTCGATAGCAAAATCAGTTCCAGCATACGGTTCATCATTCAGCTTCACAGCTGTAATGGCAAAATCGCTGGGAGTCAACCCTTTGTACGAAGGTTGAGAAATGATACCTGTCATGGATGGGCCGATATCGGTCATACCCAAATAATAAAGTTCAAAATCGTCATTGTCTACGACGTCGTCATCATTGCAGGCAGTATAGGTCAGGGTAATGACCAGTGCCAGCAAGACACTTAAAAAGCGAGAAATGTCTTTCGTTACTTTTAGATTCATTTTTTATGATATTAATTTATTGTAGATGAAAGTTGATATACTTTTCCGTTGATGTTTACTTCTAATTTAGCTCCCTCAGGATGGAACGTACCTTCTTCGCCTTCTATGTTATCGGTAAAGTGTGCATCAATTTTCAACGCTTTGCGGTCAGCCTCTGTTTCAAACGGATAAATCACTGTGATGAAACGGGCGGCACTTACAGCTGCATTCGGTAATTTACTTTTGTTGGGTTGGCGTATGGTAATCTGATACCCCAAACGGGCAGGGCCATCCAATTTTCCGATAGAGTTCGACACTCCATTGGTGGCAGAAGTCACACCAATTTTGCCGCCTTTCAGGTCTTGGTTGGTTTCAGTGAAAGTAGCTGTCAGCAGGTTGTTGCTTTCAAAGTTGGTGTATGCTTCGTAATAAGCATGGTTATTTATCGAAGTCACTGTGCTTTCATTGAAAGTAGTAGGATACTTCGCGTCGCTTATCAGATGGAAGTTTATATTGATTTTAGATGTCTTCTCCGGTGTAGGACAATACCCTTCATCTACCAATACATAGAACTCACGGTTCACAAAATATACCGTGCGGCGGTGAGTAATAGCTGTAGATTGCTGATTTTCTGTAACCACTACGTCAGTATTACCCAGGCTTTTGCAGAGCAGCATTTTGCCCTCCATTACGCCTCCTTCAGATTCACCGATGGTTTTGCTCAGGATGGTCAGCGTGTTATGATTTACCGTAGCGGCAAACTTTTTGCGGTCGGCTCCAGAGTCATACGTATAAACACCGGCATCCGGGAAGAAATTACGTCCCTTGCGGTATAGCCCGAAAGTTCCGTTATCCGGTTGGCAATGCCATGCTTTCTTGGGGTTATAGTTATTCTTTAGAATCATCATCGTTGCGTCTGCTGTCCAGCCATTGCGTAGCATGTAGTAGCCGCTCTTGTCGTATGCTTTCAATGTGCGTGTAGGTTGTTGTCCGCTTTTCCCTTCTGTAGCCATCCAAAGCAGTTCCTGATCGTTGGGATACATGGCTGCATATTCGCGGAGATTTCTCAGCAGCACATTTTTGGTATACGATGATGAACGGGTATCATTGAAATTGTCGATGGTGTAATTGGGGTAAATGATGTCCATAACAAATTCTGTAGCTTTTTTCAGTTTGCTGATGTAATTGGGAGAAAACAAGTCCAATCGTTCGTTGGCTTCGGCCAGCAGGTAGATGTTGCGGAAGTCGCCGATGGCAGCAATGTGGTAGCTGGGGTCTAATTCATATTCTACACCGTCTTCATTGAACTGACTGTCCAATGCCTGGTTCAGTCCGCTGGTACCTTCTGCAGCCCAGGTTGCAGCCGCTTTGAATTCGGGCATCAGGATACCTGCTGTGGCTACAGCCTGATATTGGGTGATGAGAATATTGCCACTTTGGTAATAATTCTTCCGGATACATTCTACTTCTTTTTCAAAGGCAGTGAGGAAAGTAGAAAGCCATTCCGGGGTAAAGTTTACAGATTGAATGGTATAAGGCATAATCTCTACTTGCGACAGCACGCGTTCTGCTACTTGCAAGCCTTTCCACTGATAGTCTATATCATTGGTTGCGCCTCCGGCAGGAGGAAATTGAGTGCCTGGTTCATAAGGGAAAGTCTTCAGCCAGCTGTCATAGGTTTCTATCCATTTTTGTACATACTGTTCATTCTTGCTGATACGATAAGCCTTAGCTTGGGGCACCATCCATTGGTGACGGTGAAGTTGGTAGCGAAACTCTTGTTCTTTTTGTTGCAGGCTGGCATTGGCTGTCCAGTCTATCTTTTTCTCTGTATCGTTGTAGAAGTTATAGTAGGTTGCCTCACCGGTAGTTTCATCGATGCTTTCTACATAGTTCTTCACGTAGAAGCGATACTCGTTTGCTTGGTCGGCAATGCGTTGTTCTTGTGCTGTAATGCTAGGGTTGATAAGATTCACATTAGGATTGCTCACATTGTGGCGTGTGCGGAAATACTCCAAAAGGGCATGCGCAGCATAGAAATGTTCATCTTTCTCATAGAATTCTTTAACCTTTTCCAGACCAGGATAGTCTAGGTTGAGTTTTTCAAACAATTGGGTGTTGATCACCTCATTAGGCTTTTTCTCCGGTAGAATTTCTACTCCGGAAGTAATGTCGCCTGATACGAAATCGTCATCATTGTCCGTACATCCGGCCAATGTAAATGCGGCGAACATACAAGAAAAGAGGAAGATGCTCTTCATACTTTCAATAGGTTTAAAAATAGTGGATTAATAATTATATTTACTGTTGCAAACGTATTACATAATTTTCATAAACGAATCTCTTTTTGTGTTAGTTTAGAGCAAATGCGATTTTTTGCTATTAATATTGTTTTATTCAATCGCACATTTGTTGAAATGGATATTTAAAGTCTTAAATTTTAGAGATTTAGTTATTCGGTTCTATGCCTGTAAAGTAGCGAAATTAATGTTGATAATGCTCTTCAATAATAATATTGTTTCGTTTTGAATCTGGTATCCTTGCATCTTTTTCTAATTTAGCAAGGACTCTATGGCGCTACTTCCCTGAGTGTAAAACCAGGTTTTACGGGTGAATCAAGCGGTCTGCCAACTATGTATTTGCTATTGTTTTCCGAAAAAAAACGTGTCATCATCTTAAAACAGCATCTTTTTCACTATCTTTGTCATTCAGAAGAAAAAAATAACCAGTATATAAATATATAACCAACTGTATTCGTGTGATATGATATCAGTAGAAGGATTGAAAGTGGAGTTTAACGCCACCCCGCTGTTCGAGGAGGTGTCCTATGTTATCAATAAGAAAGACCGCATTGCCCTGGTAGGGAAGAACGGTGCCGGAAAATCAACCATGCTCAAGATATTGGCGGGCTTGCAGCAACCCACAGAAGGGACAGTGGCTGTGCCTCGCGACTGTACGATAGGCTATTTGCCGCAAGTCATGGTGCTGACTGATGAACGTACCGTAATACAGGAGGCTGAATTGGCTTTTGAGCATATTTTTGATATGCAGGCCGATATAGAACGCATGAATCAAGAGTTGGCAGAACGTACCGATTATGATTCTCCCGGGTATCAGAAACTTATCGACCGGTTTACACACGAGAATGAACGCTTCCTGATGATGGGAGGTACCAATTACCGTGCTGAGCTGGAACGCACCCTTCAAGGATTGGGCTTTAGCCGGGCAGATTTCGACCGGCCTACCAGCGAGTTTTCCGGTGGGTGGCGTATGCGTATCGAATTGGCTAAACTGCTGCTTCGCAGACCGGATGTGCTGTTGCTCGATGAGCCTACTAATCACCTGGATATTGAGTCTATCCAGTGGTTGGAAAATTTCTTGGCCAACCGGGCCAATGCCGTAGTGCTGGTCAGTCACGACCGGGCCTTTCTGAACAATGTCACCACCCGTACTATTGAAATATCCTGTGCGCGCATCTACGATTATAAGGTGAAGTACGATGATTTCGTGGTGCTGAGAAAAGAACGGAGAGAGCAACAGTTGCGCGCTTACGAGAATCAGCAGAAGCAGATAGAGGATACCGAAGCATTTATCGAACGTTTCCGTTACAAGGCTACCAAGGCCGTACAAGTGCAGAGTCGTATTAAGCAGTTGGAAAAGATAGAACGCATCGAAGTAGATGAAGAAGACAATGCGGCACTTCGGTTGAAGTTTACCTGTAGCAGCCGTAGTGGAAATTATCCCGTGATATGCGAAGGGGTAGGCAAGGCGTATGGCAGCCATGTAGTATTCAGTAATGTGGATCTTACCATCAATCGTGGAGAAAAGGTGGCCTTTGTGGGCAAGAACGGTGAAGGAAAGTCTACGTTGGTAAAATGTATCATGGGAGAGATAGCAGACTATACCGGAAAACTCCTCTTGGGTCACAATGTGCAGATCGGTTATTTTGCTCAGAATCAAGCGCAGTTGTTAGACGAGAATTATACTGTATTCGATACGATAGATCGGGTGGCCGTAGGAGATATCCGGTTGAAAATCCGCGATATTTTGGGAGCTTTTATGTTTGGTGGTGAAGCATCCGACAAAAAAGTAAAAGTCTTAAGCGGTGGTGAACGTACCCGCCTGGCCATGATAAAACTGTTGTTGGAGCCGGTAAATTTCTTAATACTCGACGAACCTACCAATCATTTGGATATGCGTTCTAAGGAAGTGCTCAAGGAGGCCATACGGGAGTTCGATGGGACAGTAATCTTGGTGAGTCACGACCGTGACTTCCTTGACGGCTTGGTAACTAAAGTATATGAGTTTGGTGGCGGAACTGTAAAAGAACATCTCGGTGGAATTTACGACTTCTTGCAAAAGAAACAGATGGAGCATCTGGACGAACTGCAGAAGCAGCCAGCTCTTTCTGCTTCGCCCACAGCGGCATCCGGAACTGCTGCTGCCGATAGTGCGCAACCATCGGCAGGCCGCCTGTCTTATGAAGAACAGAAAGAACTGAATAAGCGCATCCGCAAGGCTGAGCGGCGTGTGGAAGAATGCGAGAAACTGATAGAACAGACCGAAGCCCGGATAGCCGAGGTAGAAGAGCAGATGACCACACCGCAGGGAGCAGCCGATATGACCCTTTATGAAAAGCATACAGCATTGAAGAAACAACTGGATGAAATCATGGAAAACTGGGAAGAGGCTTCCACGGAAGTAGAAACACTCAATGCACAGAAGGGGTAGACCTCAATTTGAAATACATAAATCATTAACACATAAACTAACTTGAGTATGAAAGCAAAGCATTATTTTCCGCTTGCAGCATTCTGTCTGATGACAGCAGCCTGCAACACTGCCGGTAAGCATACAGAGCTTACATCGGGCATCCAACTGGCCAATCTTGACACCACAGCCCATCCGGGTACTGATTTCTACCAGTATGCCTGTGGCGGCTGGATGAAGAATCATCCGCTTACCGATGAATATTCCATGTATGGTTCATTTACCCAATTGGCTGAAAATAACAACGAGCAAATTCGGGAACTTATCCAGGATTTGGCAGGAGGTACCCATCAGCAGGGCAGTGTGGCTCAGAAAGTGGGCGATCTCTATAAAATCGTAATGGACAGTGTAAAGCTCAATGCTGACGGCGTGACTCCGATTCGTGAGGAACTGAATCGCATTGCAGCCGTGAAAGAAAAGAAAGAACTATATCCGCTCATGGCCGATTTATATATGCGTGGTGTGGGTAGCTACCTGGCTCTTTATGTGGCTGCCGACGAAAAGAACAGCAGCATGAATGCGGTGCAGATAGCACAGAGCGGGCTCAGCATGGGCGAACGTGATTATTACCTGGCCGATGATGAGGCTACGAAAAAAATCCGTGAAGCTTTCAAGGCTCATGTGCAGAAAATGTTCCGTCTGGCAGGCTTTGATGAGGCTGTAGCCCAAAATGCAGTGCAAACGGTAATGGGTGTAGAAACTCGTTTGGCTCAGGCTTTCCGCTCGCGGGTAGAGTTGCGCGATCCGCAAGCCAATTATCACAAGATGAGCATGGAAGATATTCGCAAGAAATATGCCTCTTTCGATTGGGATGCTTATCTCGGTGGATTGGGCCTGACGGATGTAAAAGAAATCATCGTAGGACAGCCTGCCTCTCTTCTGGCATCGGTGAAAGAAATAGACACCCTGCCGCTGGAGCAGCAGAAACTGTATCTGCAATGGAAACTCATAGATGGTGCTGCCGGCTGCCTGAACGATGCTATGGTGGAACAAAACTTCGACTTCTATAGCCGCACCTTGTCGGGTGCCAAGGAGATGCGTCCGCGTTGGAAGCGTGCCGTATCTTTCGTCAGCTCTGCACTGGGCGAGGCCGTAGGACAGATGTACGTGGAAAAATATTTCCCTGCGGCTGCCAAGGAACGCATGGTGACATTGGTGAAAAACTTGCAGGAAAGCCTGGGAGACCGCATCCGGAATCTCAGTTGGATGGGTGATGCTACCAAGGAAAAAGCCCTGGAAAAACTGGCTGCTTTCCGCGTGAAGATAGGTTATCCGGACACCTGGAAGAGCTACGATGATTTGGACATCAAGAACGATTCTTACTGGGCCAACGCCGAACGTGCCAGCATTTGGGGCATGAAGGAAATGATGGCCAAAGCCGGCAAGCCGGTCGACCGCGAAGAATGGCTGATGACTCCGCAGACCGTGAACGCTTACTATAATCCTACCACGAACGAAATCTGCTTCCCGGCAGCCATCCTGCAGCCTCCTTTCTTTGATATGAATGCCGACGACGCTTTCAATTACGGTGCTATCGGTGTGGTAATTGGGCATGAAATGACCCACGGATTTGATGACCAGGGCCGTCAGTACGACAAAGAGGGTAACTTGAAGGATTGGTGGACGGCCGAGGATGCCGAACGCTTCAATGAGCGTGCGCAGGTGCTGGTAGATTTCTTTGATAACATCGAAGTGGCTCCCGGTGTGCATGCCAACGGAAAGATGACCTTGGGAGAGAACATCGCCGATTACGGTGGCTTGCAGGTGGCTTATCAAGCTTTCAAAAAGGCTACTCAGACACAGCCTCTGCCCGTGGCAGACGGACTGACACCCGAACAGCGTTTCTTCCTAGCCTATGCAGGCGTATGGGCCAACAACATCCGTCCGGAAATGGTGCTTTATCTCACAAAGGTAGATGTACACTCATTGGGTGAATGGCGTGTCAACGGTACATTGCCGCAAATCAATGCTTGGTATGACGCTTTCCAAATCAATGAAGCAGATTCCATGTACTTGGCTCCGGACAAGCGCGCTGCCATCTGGTAAGGAACAGGCAACTGAAATAAACTGAAATAACCGATAGGGTGAGAGGCTGGTAAAGAATCGTTACCGGCCTCTTTCTCTTTTGCCTTGCTCTACACCTTCTCCGTATCTTCTCCCTACCAACTCCGTACCTTCTCCCTACCAAGTCCGTGAGAAAGCCCGCTCTATAGATACGGAGCAGACACGGAGCATAGGCAGGGTAGATAGGTCGGATATCCCTATCAGGTTCGGATGAATATCTTTTACATTCAATCGAAAAATACGGGCGATGTACTCGTATCTTTTGAAACTTTAGGTTCTATTTATAAAAAAGGACGGTTGGCTTGATGTACATCTAAAGCAAAAGTTGTACCTTTGCAGCAATTTATTTAATATACGCGTACTTTTAAATAAGAATAATTATGTCTGAAACTAAAAGAATCAAGACAGCCCTCGTATCTGTATATCACAAAGAGGGCCTGGATGAAATCATCACCAAATTACACGAGGAAGGTGTGGAATTCCTTTCTACTGGTGGAACTCGCCAATTCATTGAATCATTGGGGTATCCCTGCAAGGCTGTGGAAGACCTCACTACATACCCTTCTATCCTGGGTGGCCGCGTGAAGACGTTGCATCCGAAGGTGTTCGGAGGTATCCTTTGCCGTCGCGGACTGGAACAGGATATGCAGCAGATTGAGAAATACGAAATTCCGGAAATCGATTTGGTTATCGTTGACCTCTATCCGTTCGAAGCTACCGTGGCTAGCGGTGCTGAAGAACCTGCTATCATTGAAAAGATTGATATAGGCGGCATCTCACTGATTCGTGCAGCTGCCAAGAATTACAACGATGTGGTAATCGTTGCGTCTCAAGCTCAGTACCAACCGCTTCGCGATATGCTGATGGAACACGGTGCTACTACTACATTAGAAGAACGTCGCTGGTTTGCCAAGGAGGCTTTTGCGGTATCTTCTCACTATGATTCTGCTATCTTCAACTATTTCGATGCCGACAACAGCTCAGCATTCCGCTGCTCTGCCAATAATCAGAAAACTTTGCGTTATGGTGAAAACCCGCATCAGAAGGGTTATTTCTTTGGTAACTTGGAGGCGATGTTCGACCAAATTCACGGTAAGGAAATCTCTTACAATAACTTGCTGGACATCAACGCGGCTGTAGATTTGATTGATGAATTTGGTACAGACACCACGTTTGCTGTATTGAAGCACAACAATGCTTGCGGTCTGGCTTCTCGTCCTACCGTGCTCGAAGCCTGGAAAGATGCCCTGGCAGGCGACCCCGTTTCGGCTTTCGGCGGCGTGCTGATTACGAATGCGGTGATCGACAAGGCTACTGCCGAAGAAATCAACAAGATATTCTTTGAAGTGATTATCGCACCCGACTATGATGTAGATGCCCTCGAAATCCTTGGTCAGAAGAAGAACCGTATCATTCTGGTACGTAAAGAAACAGCTCTCCCTAAAAAGCAGTTCCGTTCATTGCTGAATGGGGTATTGGTGCAAGACCGTGACTTGAAGATTGAAACACCCGCAGACTTGAAGACAGTAACTGTAAAGGAACCTACTGCTCAGGAAGTAGAAGATATGCTCTTTGCCAACAAGATTGTGAAGAACAGCAAGTCGAATGCCATTGTATTGGCCAAGGGCAAGCAACTGTTTGCTAGCGGTGTGGGACAGACTAGCCGTGTAGATGCTTTAAAGCAAGCCATCGAAAAGGCTAAGAACTTTGGTTTCGACCTCCACGGAGCCGTGATGGCCAGTGATGCCTTCTTCCCCTTCCCCGATTGCGTGGAAATAGCCGGAAATGAAGGAATTACAGCTGTAATTCAGCCGGGCGGAAGCATTAAGGACGAATTGTCGTTCCAATATTGCAACGAACATGGTATCGCTATGGTGACTACCGGTTTCCGTCACTTTAAACATTAATATTCATTGAGGATGAAGTGTGGGATGCCCGCTTCTTATGGCAGCGGATGAGCCCTGCTTCATCCTTCTTTCTTCTATTGATAATATGGGATTATTCTCTTTTACACAAGAAATAGCGATGGACTTGGGCACGGCCAATACCATTATCACCTCAAACGGTAAGATTGTGGTGGATGAGCCCTCGGTAGTGGCTCTGGACCGTCGTACTGATAAAATGATTGCGGTGGGCGAAAAGGCGAAGCTGATGCACGAGAAGACCAACGACAATATCCGTACCATCCGTCCGTTACGTGATGGGGTGATAGCCGACTTCTATGCTTGTGAGCAGATGATTCGTGGACTCATCAAGATGGTGAATAACAAGAACCGTCTTTTCTCTCCGTCGTTGCGTATGGTTATCGGCGTGCCTTCGGGCAGTACGGAAGTGGAACTTCGTGCTGTGCGCGACTCGGCTGAACATGCTGGTGGACGCGATGTCTACCTCATCTTTGAACCCATGGCGGCAGCCATTGGTGTGGGAATCGATGTAGAGGCTCCTGAGGGAAACATGATTGTGGATATAGGTGGCGGTTCTACTGAAATTGCTGTGATTTCGTTGGGTGGCATTGTGACCAACAATTCCATTCGTGTGGCCGGAGACGACCTCACGGCTGATATACGTGAGTATATGAGTCGTCAGCATAACGTGAAGGTCAGCGAGCGTATGGCCGAGCGTATTAAGATACACGTAGGTTCGGTACTTACCGACTTGGGCGAGGATGCTCCTGAAGATTACATCGTACATGGCCCGAACCGTATCACTGCATTGCCGATGGAAGTCCCTGTGTGCTATCAGGAAATAGCTCACTGTCTGGAGAAATCCATTTCTAAGATTGAAACGGCCATTCTCAGTGCGCTGGAAAATACTCCTCCTGAACTGTATGCCGACATTGTACATAACGGTATTTACCTGGCAGGTGGTGGTGCATTGCTGCGCGGATTGGACAAACGACTGATGGACAAGATTAATATACCTTTCCATATAGCCGAAGATCCCCTTCATGCGGTGGCCAAAGGTACGGGTGTAGCGTTGAAGAATGTGGACCGTTTCTCATTCCTGATGAGATAATCGCTGGGTGAAGATGCGGAATTTATTGAATTTTCTCATCAAATATAATTACTGGTTCCTCTTTCTACTGTTAGAGGTAACCAGTTTTGTTTTATTGTTTCGCTTTAACCATTATCAGCAGAGTGTATTTTTTACCTCGGCCAATGGTGCGGCAGGCAAGGTGTATGAATGGTCGGGAGCGGTTACTTCATACTTTCATCTGAAATCGGTCAACGAAGATTTGCTCGACCGTAATATGTTGCTGGAACAGCGGGTGGCCCAGTTAGAGAAATACTTGCTCGACCAAGGGGCAGATTCGATCAAACTGAATAGTCTGGACCACATGGCTGCGGGAGATTATCGGATATTCAAGGCAAATGTCATCAAGAATTCACTGATGATGGCCGATAACTACATTACGCTGGATGCTGGCGAAGAAGCAGGTATCCGCCCGGATATGGGGGTAGTGGATGCCAATGGAGTGGTGGGCATCGTTTATAAAACGTCGGCTCATTATTCACTGGTGTTACCTTTACTCAACAGCAAGTCGAGTATCAGTTGCAAGATTGTGGGAAGCGACTATTTCGGCTATCTGAAGTGGGAGGGCGGTGATTCGCGTTTCGCTTATCTGAAGGATTTGCCGCGCCATGCGGAATTTAATCTGGGAGATACGGTGGTGACGAGCGGTTATTCAGCCGTATTTCCGGCAGGTGTCATGGTAGGTACGGTAGATGATATGCAGGATTCGCACGACGGACTTTCTTATTTGCTGAAAATCAAGTTGGCTACAGATTTCGGCAAGGTGAGCAATGTGCGTGTCATTGCGCGGAGCGGCCAGGAAGAGCAGAAAAAGCTGGAAGATATTTAAGTGTAAGGATGCTTTTTAAATGAACTGAATTCATGTTATTGAATTATTTACATAAGTTGGGATGGTTTGTGGGGTTGGTCTTGTTGCAGGTGCTGATTTTGAATAATGTACATATTGCCGGATGTGCCACCCCCTTTCTATATATTTATCTGATTCTGAAATTTGAGTCGGACATACCCCGTAATACGTTGATGTTGTGGGCTTTCTTCCTGGGATTGACCGTGGATGTCTTTTCTGATACTCCGGGTATGAATGCCGCTGCGGCGGTGTTCTTGGCATTTATGCGTCCTGCTCTTTTGCGGCTCTTTGTGCCGCGTGATATGGTGGAGAGTATCGTTCCGGGCATCCGTGCCCTGGGGGTATCTCCTTTTTTGAAGTATGTATCGGCCAGTGTGCTGGTGCATCATAGTGTCTTGCTGCTGGTGGAGTTTTTCTCACTGGCTGCCTGGGGAATGTTGTTGCTGAGAATTGTGGCCAGTTCACTGCTCACGGTGGCGTGTATCATGGCATTGGATGGTATAAGTAGGAAGCGCTGATGAAGGATTATACGTTAGAGAAGAGAAAGTTTGTTATCGGCCTGGCGGTCGTGGTTATTGTATTGGTGTATATCTTGCGCTTGTTCGACTTGCAGATTCTCACCGATGAATACAAGCGCTATGCCGATAGCAATGCCTTTCTGAACAAGACGCAATATCCCTCGCGTGGTGCCATCTACGACCGTAACGGGAAGTTATTGGTGTTCAATCAGCCTGCTTACGACATTACGTTTGTGCCGCGTGAAGTGAAAAAGCTCGATACGCTGGATCTTTGCCGTGCGCTGAACATTACCCGTGAGCAGTTTGATAAGCGGATGAAGGATGTAAAGAATCGCTGGATGAATCCTGGTTATTCGAAGTACACACATCAGGTGCTTATGACGCAGCTATCTGCCGAAGAGTGTGGTGTGTTTCAGGAAAAACTATTCAAGTTTCCTGGCTTTTACATTCAGCGGCGAACCATTCGTCAGTATAGTTATAACTCTGCCGGTCATGTGTTGGGAGATATTGGCGAGGTTTCAAAGCGTGATATTGAGAAAGATAATTATTATGTGCGGGGAGATTATATCGGTAAGCAGGGTATCGAGCGTTCTTATGAACCTTATCTCCGCGGAGAGAAAGGGGTGGAGGTGTTGCTCAGAGATGCCCATGGACGCATCCAGGGGCATTACATGGATGGCCAGCTAGACCGTCCTTCGGTGCCCGGAAAGAATCTCACGTTGGGTATTGATATTGATTTACAGTTGCTGGGCGAACGCTTGATGCAAAATAAAATTGGGGCCATTGTGGCCATCGAACCAGCTACTGGTGAAATTCTTTGCATGGTATCTTCTCCTTCGTTCGATCCTCATCTGATGATTGGCCGTCAGCGAGGGAAAAACCATCGTTTGCTACAGAAAGACCGTAGAAAGCCGTTACTCAACCGCGCCATTATGGGCGCTTATCCTCCGGGATCTACGTTTAAGACCACGCAAGCATTGACCTTCTTGCAAGAGGGTATCGTACAGACGGAATCTCCGTTGTTTCCTTGTGCACATGGCTTTAATTATGGAGGTCTTCATGTGGGATGTCATGCGCACGGGGCACCCTTGTCACTGATTCCGGCTATAGCCACTTCATGCAATTCTTATTTTTGTTGGGGATTGTTTCGCATGATTGGCGACCGTAAGTATGGTTCACCGCAAAAAGCACTGACGGTGTGGAAAGACTACATGGTGTCGCAGGGCTTTGGATATAAGCTGGATACAGATGTGCCGGGCGAAATTCGCGGGTATATCCCTAATGCTACTACTTATGATAAAGCCTATCGCGGTTCATGGAATGGGTTGACCATTATCAGTATATCCATCGGTCAGGGTGAAATTCTGGCTACTCCGCTTCAGATAGCCAATCTTTCGGCCACTATTGCTAATCGAGGACATTTCATTCCGCCGCACGTGGTGAAGGGCATTCAGGATCATGAGATAGATAGCTTGTACCGTACTCCTCGTTATACCACCATCGAGCGTCGGCATTATGAAGACGTGGTGAAGGGGATGCGGGCTGCCGTAACGGGTAGCACCGGAAGCGGTACTTGCCGTAGAGTAGGGGCCATGTTGCCGGGGGTAGAAGCTTGTGGAAAAACGGGTACTGCTCAGAATCCTCACGGTAAGGACCATTCGGTATTTATGGGCTTTGCGCCAATGAACGAACCGAAGATTGCCATTGCCGTGTATGTGGAAAACGGTGGCTTTGGAGCTACGTATGCGGTGCCTATTGCATCGCTTATGATGGACCAGTATCTGCATGGACACCTATCGGCTGATAATGAAAAGATAGCCGAAGATTTTGCCAATAGAGTGATATATTATAGCAACGAAGAACGATAAAGAGGTATAATTGAAACAAACATCATGGGAAGAGACAGTATCTGGAAATCATTGGATTGGGTGACGATTACGATTTATCTGCTGTTAATCGTATTTGGGTGGTTCAGTATTTGCGGGGCTAGTTACGATTATGGTGACCGCGATTTTCTGGATTTTTCCACCCGTGCAGGCAAGCAGTTTATGTGGATTATCTGTTCTTTCGGATTGGGCTTTGTCTTGCTGATGCTTGATGATTCCTTCTATGATATGTTTGCCTACTTGATATACATCGGAATGATACTTCTGCTTATCGTGACCATATTTATTGCTCCTGATACAAAAGGCTCTCGTTCTTGGCTGATTTTAGGTCCGGTGAGTCTGCAGCCTGCTGAATTTGCCAAGTTTGCCACTGCTTTGGTGTTGGCCAAATACATGAACGCCTATGGGTTTACCATCAAGTCGTGGCGTAATGCTGTGACTTTGGGCTTTTTTATTCTCTTTCCGATGTTATTGATTATCCTTCAGCGTGAAACAGGTTCGGCATTGGTGTATCTGGCATTTTTTCTGATGCTTTATCGTGAAGGTATGCCTGGGGTGGTACTTTTTTCAGGTATTTGTGCTGTGGTGTATTTTGTAGTAGGCATACGTTTTGCTGATAGTATGATAGCCGATACACCTACTCCTATCGGTGAGTTTGCTGTGCTGTGCATGGTGTTGCTTTTTGCAGCGGGAATGATAAGGGTATATCGCCAACAGTGGAAGCCGGTGCGCTTTATCTTAGGAGGTTCTGTACTGGTTTTGCTGGTGTCCTTTTTGGTATCAGAATACATCAGTCCGTTTAATTTAGTATGGGTGTTATGGGGAGTCTGTGCGGCTACAGTGGGATATTTGCTGTTTTTGGCGGTAAGTAACCGTCATTGGAGTTATCTGCTGATAGCCTTGTTTGCTATGGGGTCCATCGGTTTTCTCTACTCCAGTGATTATTTTTTCAACAAAGTGCTGGAACCTCATCAGCAGATTCGTATCAAGGTGGTGCTAGGCATGGAGGAAGACCTGGCCGGTGCGGGATATAATGTAAATCAGTCAAAGATTGCTATTGGTTCTGGCGGATTAACCGGGAAGGGCTTTTTGAATGGCACTCAGACCAAACTGAAATATGTGCCCGAACAGGATACTGATTTTATCTTTTGTACGGTTGGCGAAGAGGAAGGCTTTATAGGTTCTACTGCTGTATTGTTGCTTTTCTTGCTGTTGATATTGCGCCTTATAGCTTTGTCAGAACGGCAGCAGTCAACGTTTGGTCGTGTATATGGATATTCTGTTTTGAGTATCTTTTTCTTCCATCTGTTCATTAATGTCGGCATGGTGCTGGGGCTTACACCTGTTATCGGCATTCCGCTGCCTTTCTTCAGTTATGGAGGTTCATCGTTATGGGGTTTCACCATTTTGCTTTTTATATTCTTGCGGATTGATGCCGGTAGAAACCGGAGGTTGGTTTAACCGTTCTAGCCGGATACCGATGTCGTTAATACCAGGTACCAGCTCATTCTTCAGGCAGTGGGTGATGAAGAAGTGATAATGACCGGTTTGGTCGAGGGATAGTCGGCTGACAGGGAAACTGTTCTGGTATATTCCTCCCCATCCTTTGCCTGTCCATTTACTTTCTTCATTGGCTAGCTGAACCGACAGGGTATCGTGGAAGGTCACCGTACTGTCTGGTGCCATCAGGGTAATGGCTAGTGGCAGGTTTTGATAGGGATAATTACTTCGGTTACGTACTTCTACATACAGTTGGCAGGAAATTACTTGAGAATCACAGGTTGCCACATCGAAACAGACTGTATCTTTCTGCTCCCATCCCGTGGGGGGAAGATTGCAGAAAGTATGATACAGTGTTTCCTGGTGGCAGGCTTGAAGCAGGCATACCACCAGGATAATAAGTGCATTTGGGGTTCTCCACCTTACTTTATGCTTAGTGAGTTGGCTCTTGTGCATGATTCTGAGCATTGTTCTTTTCGGCCTGCTGTGGCTTATCTTTCCCTTTCCGTTCGTTGTTTTGTGGTTTGGGTCGATTATTCCGGTTATTATTACTTTTCCGTTTACCTTCTCCCTGCTGTTGCTGTCCTTTAGGGTTCGGTTGTCTGTTTGCAGTCGCTTGTTGTTCTCCTTCGGCAGGTCGGTTATTCTTTTTCTTTTTCTTGTTTTTATTTCCTTCGTTGCCGTCTTTCCCGTTTTTATTCTTTTTGCTTCTGTCAAAACGTGTCAGACTTTCCTGTTCCAACAAGTCGACAGACTTTTTAGACTCTTCACGTGAAGTATCTTCTTGCAGGTTTTCAGGTTTGATTCCTCGTTTGTTGAGGCCGATAACCTCGAATGCCCTTCGTCCGCTGATGGTAATCAGGTTGGCCGGAATGCTCTTGTCGCTAGAGTAAGTAATCTGATTACTCAAGATGTCTGCCTTAAAGAAATAGAATACCCCATCTTTGGTTTCCAGTTCGATTTCTTTCGAAGGCAGTCGCTTTTGGGCTTCTACGTAGCAGTCTACTTCGTAGTTCAGGCAGCATTTCAGTTTGGCGCATTGTCCGGCCAGTTTCTGCGGGTTCAGTGAGATATCCTGGAAACGGGCTGCACTGGTAGAAACCGAAACAAAAGAAGTCATCCAGGTGGCGCAACACAATTCTCTGCCGCAAGGTCCGATACCGCCGATTCGGCCGGCTTCCTGTCTGGCACCGATTTGCTTCATTTCTATGCGCACGTGAAAGGCTTCAGCCAGCACTTTAATAAGTTGTCTGAAGTCTACTCGTTCATCAGCAATATAATAGAAGATAGCTTTGTTGCCATCTCCTTGATATTCTACGTCGCCGATTTTCATATTCAACTTCAAGTCGAGTGCTATTTGTCGGGAGCGTATCATGGTACTGTGCTCTCTTGCTTTGGCTTCTGTGTATTTTTCCATATCCACCGGTTTAGCCTTTCGGTAGATTCGTTTGATGTCTGCTTCCGATTTAATGTTGGCTTTTCTCATCTGCAGGGGTACAAGGCGTCCGGTCAGCGTCACTACTCCGATATCGTGTCCGGGAGTTGCTTCTACAGCTACGATGTCTCCTTTTTCCAGTTCTATCTTATTGCTGTTGCGGAAGTACCCTTTTCGGGTGTTTTTGAACTGCACCTCTACGTATTCGCTTTCATTGGCATTGCCTGGAATGTCTGCCAGCCAGTCGTAGGTGTTCAGTTGTCTGTCTTGTCTGCCGCAACTTTTGCAGCAGAGACCACCGCTACCATTATGTAATTTATATTCCATTATCTTGTATATTTATTGTTTTAGTAAGACTATCATTTTCAAGGAAAAGTCAAAGAACACCATGCGGGCGTTCACATTTTGTTCGATGTGCACTTGTGCTTCGCTCAGTTCTTCCATAATTCCCCATACATTCCGTTCGTTGATAAAGGGTGCAAAGCGGCTCGAGAATTGGTTTTCCTCTGTATTTAGGTAGTTCAGTTCCGGGCAATGAAAATTATAGATGAAACTTTCACGAATCATGCGCTGGCAATAAGCCAGAAAACTTTTTTGACGTTCGCGTCCCATACCGGCTATTTGTTCACTCCATTCTTTCATCTCCTTTATCTTTCGCTGATATGAGAGGCGCATTAAACTGACGAACAACTTGAAAAACATTTCGTTATCAGCATTCAAGTGAATCGTTTCCAATGCTTTGATGAGATTACCGTTGGCTATATGAGCGATGGCTGTGCTATCACCGGATGTTACTCCATATTTCATTTGAAGTGCTGTGGCCAGACTGTTTCCTTCGATAGGAGGAATGTGGATACGCTGTGTGCGGCTCAATATGGTGGGCAAGATGGTTTCCGGTGTTTCTGAAATCAAGAGGAAGACCGTATTTAAAGGCGGTTCTTCTAATAGCTTCAGTAATTTGTTGGCGCACGTTTGGTTCATCTTTTCAGCTTGCCAGATAAGGGTTACTTTATACCCTCCTTCACTGGATTTGAGGCTGAGTTTGCGTATAATTTCATCACTTTCTTGTGCAAAGATTTGGGCCTGTTTGTTTTCAGCACCGATATCGTTCAGCCAATGCTGTAAGTTGAAATAGGTAGAATCTGTGAGTTGTTGTCTCCATTGGGGGAGGAAGTCGTCACAGACCGATACTTTAGGGCTTTTGGCTTTGTTGACGATAGGAAACAGAAAATGTACATCTGGGTGAACCAGTTTTTCCCATTTGATACACGACGGACATGTGCCGCAAGCATCGTCTTCAGTGCGGTGCGGGCAACAGAGGTAGCGGGCATAGGCCAATGCAATGGGCAGTTTGCCTGCACCTGCAGGTCCGCAAAAGAGTTGTGCGTGAGGGATGCGCCCCTCTTGCACCTCTTGTTTCAGCCTCTGTTTTACTGATTCTTGTCCGATAACCTCTTTAAAACTGAACACGCTTTTTTCCTTTTTTAATGATTGGGTTGTATACTTTATATTCTATGTATTGTAGCAGTCGATTCTTATGGCAGGGCTAATAAATCTGTGAGGCCACTGCACGTATGCTGTCTTCTGCTCCTACTGAGTAGAAATGCAAGCTGGGTACTCCGTACTCTATCAGTTCGCGACATTGTTTCACACACCATTCAATGCCTACCTCACGGGCTTCCTCATCGTCTTTGCATTTCAGTATTTCATGGGTCAGCTCTTCAGGCAAATCTACCTTGAAGGTTTTGGGAACCATTGTGAGTTGCGATAATTTTTTAAAGGGTTTTATACCGGGAATAATCGGTATGGTAATGCCTTCCTGCCGAGCCCTTTCTACGAATTTGAAGTATTTCTGATTATCGTAGAAAAGCTGGGTTACAGCATATTCTGCTCCAGCCTCCATTTTCTTTTTCAGCCAGTAAAGGTCGGTTTCCAAGTTTGGAGCTTCTTCATGTTTTTCCGGATAGCAGGCCACTCCGTAGGAGAAAGGTGTCTGTGTGATTTTCATTTCTGAGCCGTCTACAAAGATACCTTGGTTGAAGTGATTGATTTGTTCCTGCAGGTCAATTGCATGGCTGTATCCGTTTGGTTCGGGGATAAAGACTGATTCGTGTTTGGCTTTGTCACCGCGTAGAATCAGCAAATCTGTGATGTTGAGAAACTGCAGGTCGAGTAGTACGTATTCAGTATCTTCACGGCTGAATCCGCTGCATAAGATATGGGGTACTACTGTGATATTGTATTTATTTTGGATAGCTGCAGCTACGGCTACTGTTCCCGGACGTCGTCTGAGACGGCTTCGCTGAAAGAGACCGTTTCCTAATTCTTTATAGACGTATTCGCTTCGGTGTGTAGTGATATTGATGTATTTGGGGTCGAACTCCCGTAGGGTATCTACGGTTTTGTACACTCGTTCAATACCTGTCCCCTTCAGCGGGGGAAGAATTTCGAACGAAAAGGCTGTTTTCTGGTTGCTATTTATTAAGTCGATAACTCTCATCTTTGTAAAACACATTTTTTCTATTGGCAGGTGTAATTCTGCACGTAGGGAACAAATGTATGAAAAAGATTTGGAAAATGTAGAAAGTATACGGCCGAAAAGTCTGAAAAATCATCAGAACGCATCTTCCCTTTTGGCTAAAAAGCGTTACCTTTGTGCACAGAAATAGAAAACAGATTTCATTATGCCTTTAAATTTACCCGATAAACTACCTGCTATTGAGCTACTGAAGAAGGAGAATATTTTTGTAATAGATACTTCACGTGCCAAGAGGCAGGATATCCGTCCGTTGCGTATTGTGGTGCTCAACCTGATGCCGCTGAAGATTACTACAGAAACTGATTTGGTACGTTTGCTTTCCAATACACCTCTGCAAGTGGAGATTCAGTTTATGAAAATCAAAAGTCATACTTCTAAGAATACGCCTATAGAACATATGCTGGCTTTTTATACAGATTTTGAACAGATGCGTAGTGAAAAGTTCGACGGGATGATTATTACGGGGGCACCTGTAGAGCAGATGGACTTTGAAGAGGTTACCTATTGGGATGAAATCAAGGAAATATTTGATTGGGCACGTACACACGTCACTTCTACTCTTTATATCTGTTGGGCTGCTCAGGCGGGGTTGTATCATCATTACGGTGTGCCCAAGTATGCGTTGCCGCATAAGATGTTCGGCATCTTCAAGCATCGGCCGCTCTTGCCGTTGCATCCCATATTCCGCGGATTCGATGATGTTTTTTTTGTGCCTCATAGCCGTCATACAGAAGTGCGTAGGGAAGATATTTTGAAGGTACCCCAACTTACCCTTCTTTCAGAGTCTGATGAGGCTGGCGTATATATGGTTATGGCACGTGGGGGACGTGAGTTTTTTGTTACTGGGCATTCAGAATATTCGCCTTTGACGCTCGATACGGAATATCGGCGTGATTTAGATAAGGGATTGCCTATAGCACTGCCTAGAAATTATTATGTGAATGATGATCCTGAACAGGGCGTATTGGTACGTTGGCGCGGCCATGCCAATTTGCTTTTTTCCAATTGGCTGAATTATTACGTTTATCAGGAAACTCCCTATAATATTGACGAAATTAAGTAATTACGACGGATGATAAAGCAACGAAAGATAGAATTGCTGGCTCCGGCCAAGAATTTGGAGTGTGGCAAGGAGGCTGTAGATCATGGAGCCGATGCAGTGTATATAGGAGCGCCGAAGTTTGGAGCTCGTTCTTCGGCAGGTAATTCACTGGCAGACATTGCTGCTTTGGTGGATTATGCACATCTGTATGGTGTGCGTATTTATGTTACGGTTAATACGATTTTAAAAGATGAAGAGTTGGCCGAAACCGAACGCATGATTTGGGATCTTTATCGGGCAGGAGTTGACGCACTTATTGTGCAGGATATGGGGATTACTCGTCTGCATCTTCCGCCTATCCCGCTGCATGCCAGTACGCAGATGGATAACCGTACTCCTCAGAAGGTGAATTTCCTTCATCAGGCAGGCTTCCGGCAGATTGTTCTGGCACGTGAATTATCGTTGCATGAGATTCAGCAGATTCATGAAGCTTGTCCTGAGGCTGTGCTCGAGGTATTTGTACATGGAGCTTTATGTGTAAGTTATAGCGGACAGTGCTATGTCAGTCAGGCTTGTTTCGGACGCAGTGCCAATCGGGGGGAGTGTGCCCAGTTCTGCCGTTTGCCTTTTAGCTTGGAAGATGCCGATGGTCGGCAGATAGCGCAGCATAAACACTTGCTTTCATTGAAAGATATGAATCAGAGTGACGTGTTGGAACAACTGCTCGATGCCGGTGCCACTTCGCTGAAGATAGAAGGCCGGCTGAAGGAGGTGTCTTATGTGAAAAATGTGACGGCTGCTTATCGGCAGAAGTTAGATGCTATCTTTGCTCGACGTCAGGAATATACGCGTGCCTCTTCCGGCGTTAGTCGATACACGTTTACTCCGCAGCTCGACAAGAGTTTTAGCCGTGGGTTTACGCATTATTTTTTACAAGGGCGTACGCCGGATATAGCTTCTTTTGATACTCCAAAGTCTTTAGGTGAGGCCATGGGAACGCTGAAAGAACAGCGGGGAAACTATCTGGTGGTGGCCGGGCTGAAACCTTTTCATAACGGTGATGGAGTTTGTTATCTTGATGAGCAGGGGGCTTTGCACGGCTTTCGGGTAAACCGGGTGGATGGCAATAAACTTTATCCGGCAGGCGAGGTGTCCCGTATTCGTCCTAAGACTCCCTTATATCGTAATTTTAGCCAGGAATTCGAGCGCTTGCTGAGCCGCAAATCTGCCGATCGTAAGATAGCGGTCACATGGAAGTTATGTGATATTTCCTGGGGCTTTTCTCTCACTGTAACCGATGCGGATGGTCATCAGGTCTGCCTTTCTTTTCCCTATGAAAAGGAGTTGGCACGAAGCCCTCAGCAAGCTAATTTATGCACTCAGTTGATGAAGTTGGGCAATACTCCTTATGAGGTGTTGCAAGATAAGAAGGGGGGGGCCTTGGGAGTGGATGTCTGTATGTCGGACAATTGGTTTATCCCATCTTCAGTATTGGCCGATTGGCGTCGTCAACTTATTGAGAAATTGACGGTCACTCGACGTCTTACTTATCAACATGAACGGGCAGTGTGGAAAGAAACACAACACCTTTTCCCGGCTTCCTTACTTACTTATCTGGGAAATGTGATGAATCGGCAGGCCTTGGGATTCTATCAGCAACATGGGCTTACTCGTATAGCACCAGCCTTTGAACAGCAGTCTGTTCCTGGGGCGGTGTTGATGTTTTGCAAGCATTGTTTGCGCTATAGCATGGGGTGGTGTCCAACTCATCAACACGGACGTTCTCCGTATCGTGAACCTTATTATTTGGTGGGAACCGACGGCCGTCGGTTTCGCTTGGAATTCGATTGTAAGAACTGCCAGATGAAGGTTTGTGCCGATGAGCAGACAAATAGTCAGGCTAGTAGTCGGAGGAGGGGATGAAAGTATTGATTTACGGATGGATGATTTTTCTGCTGATGGGTTTGTCTGCCTGTCAGTATACGTATCAGGATCTCGATACAGAAGTACTTAGTTGCCATACTCGTGATTCTCTGTCATATTTATATCGATACCACTATACGTGGAATACAAACCTGGAACTGTATGCAGATTCTGTGCAGTTAGCTTGTTGGCCTGTATTAGATAAGTATAACCGTCTGTATCGCGGAGATAAAGTGGTGGTGGCTGAATTTGCCGTTCATCCTCAAGATTCGGTGGATAGTGTGTGGGTTAAATTGGCTCATTCGCAAGACGTGCAGGGGTGGATACGAGAATCTGAGATGAAGCAAGCCTTTGTTCCTACCGATAGTGTGTCAGTATTCATCCATTTGTTCAGTCGCACGCATGCCTCTTATTTTCTGTTTGTGCTGGCTCTATTTATCGGGATTTGGTTGATTTCATCTTTTCGAAATCATCGTCTTCGATTGGTCTATTTTAATGATATCGATAGTTTTTATCCGTTATTGTTATGCTTGCTTATGGCAGGTAGTGCTACCATTTACGAGAGTATGCAGGTGTTTGCACCCGAAACGTGGGAGCATTTTTATTATAATTCCACGTTATCTCCTTTTCAGGTGCCCTTCGTGCTCTCTTTATTCTTAATCAGTATCTGGCTTTTTATCATTGTTTTGCTGGCTGCTGTTGATGATGCATTTCATCAGTTGTCTCCTCTGTCTGCCGTGGTTTACCTCTTGGGGTTGGCCTCTGCTTGTATCTTGTGTTATTTCTTTTTTATCTTTACTACTCATTATTACGTAGGTTATCTGTTTCTGGCTGTTTTTTGTGGGCAGTTTTTGCGGCAACTGTATCATTCTCTGTATAGTGAGCGGTATCGGTGTGGGGCCTGCGGCGGAAAGCTGCAAAGTAAAGGCATCTGTCCTCATTGCGGGGCAATGAATCGCTGAGGCCGGTTGGCTTTCTGATTTTACCTCATGAGAAAAAGCAGCGTGGAAGATTATAAAGCATTATCAGGCGTAAGGGTCATTGCACGTCGGTTGTCAAAGTTCTGCGTGTAGCCGTATATGGTCAGTTGGCGGGGTTGGCTCGCTCGATTGGATAAAGGAAGACATTCTCTACAGGTAAATCCGTTATCGTCGGAAGTGGTTTTCAATGAAACGGGCCGAGTAGTTCTGAAACCTGGTTATTCCGAAGAGTATAAAGCTTGTGTTTTGCAGTTTTTCTACCGCTTTTGCCCGGCTCCTTGTCTTATACTGCCATAGGTAGACACATTATGAACAAATAAATGTGTACCAATT
>CALADS010000079.1 GCA_937890825.1 uncultured Bacteroides sp.
AAACCGTTGTACCGCGAGGTACCCGGGGTTCGAATCCCTGTCTCTCCGCAATAAACGCTGAAAATCAGCAAATTGCAAAACAAACACCCAGTTTTACACCCAAGAATGTAAAACTGGGTGTTTTTGTATTATTTAAGATTTATCCTTCAATTGTTTCTTTATGGACAAAAAAATAAGGAGCATAAGGAAGTGATTGGTGTATTTCCTCATGCTCCTTGGCTATAACTCTATCGGTTGTTTTTAAAGAGTAGATTCTGAAAAATCTAATTCATATACAACTTCTCCAAGACTGTTTTTGCTGAAAGTCCCAGTACAGATTAGTTCAGGGAAATCTTTAGTCCAAAAAGGTACAACAATTTCAGATTGAGTCGAAAACATTATTTTTGTTTTTAACTCATCAGCTTGCTCTTCACAAATTGATTTTAATTTTTCAAAGCTATCAGTTGTTTTTCCACAATGAATAGCTAATTCTTGTTGATTTAATGCTGACATATAAGTATTATTTTAGGTTGTTATAAATCTTCTCCATTAGCTCTGTTGTATTCATTATCATAGAACATGGTAATATAATATTTCCCATAGAACTCAGAAATCATAAACCATACAGGTTTCTTTGACATCAAATCCATAGCATATGATAAGCTCATTTTTGTTATGTCTGTTTTAACGTCATCTGTGGGATTTTCTAATTCTTTTTCAGAATATTTCTGGAGAATAATCTCTTTTATGTCATTAGCGATAGCTAAAGAATCTGCAATTACAGGGTTTTGGTAAAAGATGGCTTCATATCTTTTACTGTTTACACTCATTTCATAGGATATATCTTCGTCTTCTGGAATTGTGTAATCATCAAGGCTTGTATATTTAGAATTGTTCTTAAACTGTTGGCACAATTTATTAAATCTAATTTTGATGTCAGTTTCATCCATTTGATGTGCATCGCATAGCATAATACGACACACTTTATTATTATTTGTTGCTACATGCACATTTACCTGTGTGCCATTAAATTCACCTTCTAAAATGTCTTTATCGGTTGTAGAGCTTACGAATCCTTTCTCTTTAAGTTTTTTAATCATTTCAGGCTTGAATCCATCTATAGGAATTCCCATAAATTTAGTGACATCTTTCTGGGCAAATGTAGAAATTGTAATTGTTAATAGGACGATAAAAAAAACTATCTTTTTCATAGCATTTCCATTATGCCTTCAGTTACCACAAGGCTTTGTTAAAACCACGAAGCATGGAACTGTATGCCACACTCTTACTTGAAGGTCGTAGGAAACCCTGAATACAGATGTAACAATAGCAGCCCACGCTATAGCGTGAGAACCACTATGCTATCCTTGTATTCAGATTGAAAATTTCCTACGTTTTCAAGTACAAGATAAGCATAACGCTTCTTCTAAATTCTAATATGTCTGGACAGAGTTTTCTCCATCCGCTTGCAAAGATACGCAATTTTATTGAAATCCAATCAAATACTATCAGATTACATCCTGAATCCTCTGGATTTTTGCTCTCTCTGCACCGAATTACGCAGATTCTGCTGTAACTTTTCCCATTGTTCCTTGAACCATTGTACTATGGGCTGTCGGTTTATGGTCAGCACCAACTTGTGTTCCTCAGTCAAATCGTCCTCAATCTTGCAGACCGCATCCTTTATTTTGAATGACTGCCTATGCTGTGTGGAGTACAGCTTGCCACTGCAGACGATGGGCTTCCTTTTAGCCAAAAGTACGTCTATCATTTCCTGTGTAAATCCAGCTGACTTGCAGAACTTCTCCATTTGCAGCATTTCTCTCATAATGGGGAACCATTTGAAAGCTTTGCCGATGATTTCGTTCAGCTCTTCTATTTTCTTCACCTTCATGTTCAGCTCCTGTCGGTGTACCTCCTGCTGGCAGTGTGTCTCTGTGCTGTGACGCTCTTCCTGCATCCTCATGTGGTCGTTCAGCAGACGAATCTGGTTGTCACGTTTGTCTATCTCACCCTGTAGCTTTCCGTTGGCTTGTTCCAGCTCCTTCAGCTTACCGCTACCGAAAAGAGAACCGACCCCGCTGGCAATGGCTGTCATGGCATCCGTAGCCTTGTTTTTCAGCTGCTCGGTTCTGGCTTCACTTTTGATTTTAGCCAGTTCGCTTTCCGCCCGTTCCTTTTCGGCAAGCAGCAGACCGATGTTTTCCTGTATGTCCTCTGTCTGGTTCAGCAGGTCACGGTAGTATTGGGCGGTGGTGGTATGCCGGGCTTCCGAGCCGACAATACCTCGCTTCAATCCGTATTTTGCCATAGCCAGTGCATACCCGTCCTGATAGGCTTTCAGCTTATGCCGGGTCATGATGTCATTGGCTGACAGCCGTGCTGCACCGCTCGGCTTCTTGCGGTAGTTCTTCTTCACCAGTTTTTCCGACTTCTTCTTTCTGCGTTCGGTCTGGACGATAGGGATGAGGGTGGCATGGATATGGGGTGTTTCCTCGTCCATGTGCAGCACAGCCGAAACCACGTTCTCGCTGCCGTAGGTACGTTTCATCCATTCCACGCTGTCCCTGCACCATTCATCCAGCTTGCCTGCCTGCTCTATCTGCTTCATGTCCTTGGGGCTTCCCGATAGGATGAAGCGGATGGCACGTACCTGGTTGGTGCCTATCTTGCGTGTCAGTCCGGCACTTTTCAGCCTGTGGCTGATGGCTTCGTTGCGGTTGGTTACTCCACCGGGGAACTCAATCAGCTCACGGTTGAGATGCGTCCGTGTCGGATCTGCGTTCTTCGGGGTGGTCTTTCTTTCGATGTGGTCGGACATCTTGCTGTCCGACCCGTGCGCTTTGTCAAGATGCAATACTGCGAATCCCATGTTCTTCCTTTCTTTCTGATTCGTTAGACATTTGTTTTCTTACCCCTCTTGGGGGCGGCATAGCCGTTCATCGGGGGTGTCCAGAGGGGTGGAACCCCGTTGGCTCATTGGGGGATTTTTAGCGTTACTTGTAATGCGGCTCGAAAAATCCCCTAATGAGCTACGACTTTTTCAGCATGGAAAAGTCCACGCGCTCGTCCCTACATGCTGAACCCTCTGCCCCGTTTGGTTGGTTCCTCTCCGGTGGCTTCTTTTCCCTTCTGTCGGCTTGCTGTTTCAGCTTTCATCCGGATGGCTTCCGCCTGCTTTCTGGCTCTCTGCTGTTGTAAGTATTCGTTAAAGTCCTTGCACCCGCCATAAATCTGCGAAGCGTCCCGGATATACCGGTCTCTGCCGTATTCCATGCGGATTTGCCGGAGTGCTTCCATGCCTGCATGGTCGTTGTCGAAAAAGCAGTGGATGCGCTCGTAATTGCCCAACGGATAGAGAGCCTTGTTTATATTCGATACGGAGTTCAATACAATGTAGTCCTGCCCGTCCAATTCCGGATAATTCGGGCAGCTTTCCTGTCTCAATGTCAGAAAGGAAAGGTAGTCCATGAAACCCTCGAACACATAGCAGGCAGTCCTTGCTTTTCCCGCCTGTCTGATGTGGGAGATTTCCTTGGGGGCGATGCAGCCCTTGAAATAGGGGTTACGAACCTCAAACCCACCCGAACCGTTAGGGAATGCGATGGCAAAGTAACGCTTGCCGTTGTGGGTGTAACGGGCTTCACTACATTCTCTTTTTGCCAGTTCCAGATTTATTCCTCTACCTTGTAAATAGGAAAGCAGGGCAGGAGACGATAGCGGTACTATCTCCAGCTGCTGGAAGCTCGGACCGAAAGAGTCCTGCTTGCCAAAAGAGAAAGATACCGGGTGTACATGCGGTGTCTGTTCCGCAATCCGCTCCAGCAGGTAAGGTACATGGTCGGTAGCATACAGGTGTGCAGCCAGTTCAATGATACCGCCCCCTTTCCCTAAACCGAAGTCGTACCACTGGTTGCGTTCGGTGTTCACTTTGAAGGAAGCCTCTGTTTCTTCCCTCAAGGGAGATTTGTACCAAAGGTTGATACCCTGCTGTTTGACGGGTGAATAACCCAGGCTGTGCAGGTAGTCAGCCAGATTGATTTGTTTTGCAGTCTCGATGTTCATAAGGAAATCGTTTTTAGTGAGTACTTTGATTATTTCTTTTTTTGCCCGCAACTCTTAAAACTATGCGGTCTGTACAATCACTTCACTAAACTCCTAATATATAGCCCCCCGGAATAAAGTGAAGCGATTAGTCTGTTTCTGAAATCACTTCACTAAATTGTCGTATATATAGGATACGGGAATAAAGTGAAGTGATTTTCGATGTAGTCGGCTAATAGTGGTAATCAGGCTTGAAGGAATACTTCCTGCCGTTTTCCTGCACTATCATCCGTTTGTTGCGCAGCATGGTGATAAGCGCCACTGCATTCTGGTGATTCAGTCTAACCCCTTCTGCCAGATAAGTCTTGATTAAGGTGTCTTCCAGCTCCTTGTAGCCGTATTCCTCTTTCAGTGCAAAAGCGGCTTCCAGTGCGGCACGGTGCTGCGGTTCTGAAATATCCTTGTAAGGGTCAAACTTTTCCACCGAGGGTCTTCCCGGCTTCCTTACTTCCGGCTTGTAACCTTCCGCAAGTTCGGGCAGGGCTCGGTCGTTGATGCGGAATGCAAAAGGCTCGAAATCCATCGCCCGGATGTGCATGGCGGAAACATGGCTGATGTCGCTGTTCCCCTTGTCCTTTTCCACCAGCAGGACTGTTTCTGCCTTGTTGTTCAGTTCCGTACCGATGTGCCCTCTTGCGTTCTCATCCCCCTTGTTCTGATGCAGTATCGTATGGATATGAATCTGCCTGTCGTCCGTCCACTGCATCAGCTTGGATATGATGCGGGTGGATTCACCGGGGCTGTTGATGTCGTACACCATATCCCGGATGCCGTCTATGATGACCAGCCCAATATCCGGTGAGTGGTAGATAGCCTGTTCTACAATGCTGATGCGCTGTTCCGGGGTGTATTTTCTCAAAGCGAGAAACTCCAGATAACCGCTGTCCCTGTCGTCGGGCAATCCTGCCATCCGCAGGATCCGCTTCATCACTTTCAGGCAGTGGTAGGGGCTTTGCTCCGTATCTATATAAAGCACTTTCCGCTTTTCCTCGGGCAGTTCAGCCGCATATCGTAACACGGTACCGTTCTTCAATGCAGCGGCTACGATAGCCGATACATTGAAGGTCTTCTTGCTCTTGGCTTTGCCGATGGATGCGCTGAAATTGCCCAGCGTCCCGATGACAGAGCCGTGTACTTTCAGAATTTCGGGGGCTTTTTCGTAGCATCTTGACAGACTTAGCCGGGATTCCTGCCAGAGGATAACGGCTTGTTCGGGTGATATTTCTTTTATATAGTCCATAATCACCTCCTTTATCTGCGTCCTCCGGTTTTCTTGCCAGCCAGTTCCAGCGCCAGTTCTGCATCCACGATAATCTTGCGTCCAATCTGGGTAATGGCTTTGTCTATCTTTCCGCTTTTCTTGATGCGGTTGGCTGTGGGCAGGCTGCACCCGAAAAGCTTGGCTATGCCGAGTATGCCGTACACGTACTTTCTTTCCGTGTCGGTGGTTGGCTGCGGTTGCGCCTCTGCCTGTACCGAAGCGTGTCTGCTTAAAAAAAGGAACTCTTCGCCTGTCATCTGCCAGACGGGTTTCACTAACAGTTCTTTGAGGTTGTTCATCGTCCGTATGATTACTTGTTTGACAATAGCCCTGCGCACAGGCTGTTTTTTTCTGTTCTCGAACGATGCAAAATTAGGTAGGGTTTTGAGTGGTAAGTATGTGGATGATATAAACGGATTGTTTTGTTATATCGCTGAATATCAAGAAATAAAAATACCACTCAAAAATTATTTTGAGTGGTATAAGTGGTCATGTCGTAAAATATATTGGAATATCACGGGTTATCGGAATATTCCGTCCATTTCCTTGGCGAACTTTTGGTTGGGAATACTGGGTAAATCGGAGACGGGTTCCCTGTACTTGGACTTGTAATAGTCTTCATCAATATCCAGGTGTTTCAGGATGGCTTCCTTCCATTTGTCCTTATCCTGCTCTGGCAACTGCTCCTTCATCAGGGAAATCAGATAGCATACCCGTATCTTTTCCCTTGGCTTTATTTTCAGTACGCACTGGCAGGGATGCAGATTCATGCAGGCATAGAAATCCGGTGCGGTAATGTCTTCAAACTGTTCCCCTACACAAATTTCATGAATGAGGGAAATCAGTTTCATGCTGAAATATTCAGGCAATCCGGCAGTCGTAGCTGTAGTCGATGCGGTTGTAGTTTCAGTTTCCGGCTGGCTGTCTGTACGGCTCTGCCTGTCTGCTTCGTTCGGTTGGCTTTCTTCGTCCGGTACATATTTGGTCAGGATGCCCATGAAGTGTACGCTAAGCAGGTAGATGTCGTCGCAACGGTTTTTCATGTATTGCCGGGCTTCTTTCCAGAGAAGGGTTTGCTGCTCATAAAGATGCTCCAGCTGGGCTTTCTCCTTTTCATATTCAGCCTTGCAACGCTCATATTCTCTTTCCGCCAGCTTTTCTTCTTCGGGTGTATGCTCTCGGTAGCCAATGGTATCATAGCGGTTGTTGGCTTCGTTCATCGGTTTGCGTAGCCTGTTTACCACTTCCATCTCTTCCTTGATGGCTTCCTTGTAGCTGTCTGCGTATTGGTTGCATACACGCATAATCACTTCATCATGGGGAAGGCTGTAAGCTTCATAAAGCCGTGTGTATTCTCTGACTTCCTTTTTCAGACTTTTCAGCAGCAGGGTACATGGTTCTGGCGGTGTATGCAGCACCAGTTCAAGGATAGCTTGCTCAAAAGCCTTTATATCGCTCCATTCCGAGTAGAAATCAACGATGAATTTCTGCTTTTCAAAAGAGAAAGTATGGCTTACAATCCAGTCTTTGCTGATTCTGTTCAGCTCTCCGTATTGGGGTATGAGGGTTGTTATCGTATTCATGTTTATAGGAGATTAAATTTGTTCATTGCCTGAATTTTGATGTCGTCTGCTATGTCAATGTAAGGTTTCATGGCTTTGTAGTCGCTATGCCCTGTCCATTTCATGACCACTTGCACCGGAATGCCCAGAGCCAAAGCATTACAAATAAATGTGCGTCTGCCAGTATGGGTGCTCAACAAGGCATATTTAGGTGTGACTTCGTCTATTCGTTCATTTCCCTTGTAGTAGGTTTCCCGTACAGGTTCGTCTATTTCTGCCAGTTCTCCTAACTCTTTCAAATACTCGTTCATCTTCTGATTACTTACCACTGGCAATGCTTTATTGTTTTGGAAAGGAATATCTTTATATTTTTCAAGAATAGCTTTGCTGTGGTCATTCAGCTCAATAATAAGGCTGTCAGCCGTTTTGATGGTGGTAATTTCTATGTGTTCCTCTTTCACGTCGCTGCGTTTCAAGTTATACACATCAGAATGCCGAAGACCTGTGAAGCAACAAAATAATAAAACATCCCTTACTCTTTCAAGGTATTGTTTGGCAGCAGGTATCTGGCAGGCTCTGATTTTGTCCAATTCATTCCGGGTAAGGAATATTACTTTTTTCGGTGCACTTTTCATTTTGGGCATGAATTTGTCATAAGCGGTGTTTTGATGATACCCTTTTCGGTTAGTCCAACGTAAAAACCATTTCAAGAACTTGATTTGCTTGGCTATGGAAGTGTTGCGCATATCTTTATCACTGCGTAAGTAATCTATATACTCATTGAAGTGTCTTTCCGTCCAGCTCTCAAATGTCGTGTTCGGATCAAAAGTTGCGATGTGCTTTTTTACTGTTGCAAACTTCTTTAGAGTAGAGGATGACCAGTCATTTTGTTTGCTGCATTCGGCAACAAACTCATCAAAGATTTTCATGAAGTCTAATTTCACTTCCTCTTTCTCATGATGGCTCTCTTCCTTTTCTCCTTTCATTTTTAGATTGAAAGCCTCTTTGATTTGTGCAGGGGTGGGCATTATGTCTTGTACTTCGAACTCCTTGAACACATTCTGTATCTCGGTGTATTGACGCAGTAGTTCGGTGTTGATTTCTGATGCGCTTTGTTTCAGCTTATTGGTACAGCCGTTTCTTACCCGTTGCTTGTCTGCATCCCATTTCTCCATATCAATCCGATAGCCTGTTGTAAACTCAATCCGTTGGCTTGCAAAAACGACACGCATACGGATGGGTACATTTTGAGTGATAGGAATGCCATCTTTTTTACGGTTTTCCAGTGCGAAGATGATATTTCTCTTGATGTTCATAAACTGGGTGTATTTGAAAAGTTACACCCAAAAGTACACCCAATAATTGAGATATGCAATGATATTAAGAGATATTTAGATAGATGATAGCTAAATATAACTATTTAATAATCTGATGTTTGATAGATTATGATATTTTATAAAAAGGTTCGAGAGACTCCCTCCAGCTCCACAGATTAAAATAAAAAATCCGCTGAAAAATCAGCGGATTTTTTATTTTAATACTCTTTTCTCCCCATCTATATGCATTCTGAATAAATTCTAAACAGCTTCTTGGATAGAGCAGGCTTTAATTTCCCTGTTTTTGGTAGGCGAATTCAAATTAGCTGGAAGTGCTGTAAGGCTTTGGCCAATCCGTCGCAGTGGATAGAGTCGGTGATGTAGTTGGCGTGCTTTTTCACCTCATCCGAGGCATTACCCATAGCAATTCCTATGCCTGCAGCCTGCAGCATAGGAATGTCGTTTCCGCCATCTCCGCAGGCCATGATGTCGCTGGCATCAATGCCATAATAGGTGGCAAATATGTTCAGACCGGAAGCTTTGCTAGTACCCGATACGTTGATATCTGTAAAAGCAGGATGCCAGCGCGTGGCCGAAAGTCCGGGAAGTTGAGGCATGATTTTTTTCTCCATTTCCAAATCGCAATAGAAACAGAATTGGCTGCAGCCTTTGGCATCAAAGAGGGTTTCCACATCCACTACTTCGGGAATGGGGTGATCTACCATCTGGGCTATTTGTACCACGACAGGCTTTAGTTGATCAACAAATACGCCGTTGTTCAGTTCAAGTCCGAGGGCAATGTCATACTGCCGCGCGATGGCTGCTGCCTTTTTGAAATCCTCGCGTGGAATGGGGCGGTTTTTGACAAGGGTGCCGTTGCGCAGGTAGCATTCTGCTCCATTGAGGGCAATGACAGCGTCATAGGGCACGGATTCGATTTCGCGCAGGTCGCCTGCCGCTCTGCCTGTGGCAATAATAATTTTGATTCCGTTTTTATGGACTTGCTGCAGTGCGGCAAGGGTGGAGACCGGAATCTGGTGCGTTTCGAAACTGAGTATGGTTCCGTCAACGTCGAGTAGGATGGCTTTAATCATAACTATATTTCAGTGGTTTCAGATTCTTAGTTTTTCAGTTGTTTCACTTTTCATGGTACTTTTGGGGTAAAGATTTAAATTAAGATTACGTGTGACTATATTAAAATAGGTATCACTATAAATTACAGTGTAAAGATAGCAGTTTTAATACAATCTATCATAATTTTCAAAACAATTCTTGGCATTACCACCTTGCAAAGAAGTGCTGCAATAACCCTCTTGGGATTGGCGGGATTTTTTCGCCAATTTATTACTATAGCTAAGCTATTTCTTTCTGCAGGTAGAGTTTTCTAAACCTGTAGGAATAGAAAATTCTACCTGTAGTTTACGATTCTAAATCCATGGATTTACTTTGCGCAATCCATGGATTTAGAATCGTATCTCCATGGATGTAATTTCACCAATGACTTTAGAGGAATGTTCACCAGATGAAAGATTCATCGTTTCACCTTGATAATCAGTGTATATGCGGTGAAAGGTGAAACGTGCAGTTGGTTCACAGAGTGTAAAAAACATGCTTTTCATGCAGAGGTTTCACTATTTATTCTTACTTTTGTGTAAAACAAATTAAGATGAAATTATATCATTTAAACTATAACGATATGAAAAAATGGATGATTTGTCTGCTGGTAGCAGCAATGGGAGTTACCTCATTGGGGGCACAAGGTCTGCATTTCGGTCTGAAGGCCGGTGTGCTGGGCAACAAGGCCGATGTAAGTGGTATGCGAGGAGAGTTCAAGGAAGAAAGCCTTACCGGCTTTCAGGTAGGACCGATGTTGCAGTATCAGACAGGATTCTATGGCATTGCGCTGGATTTCTCTCTGCTTTATGTGCAGCGCGGAGCTAAAATCAGCAATTCTGCCAATGGTAGAAGTGCAGAGGTAAAGACGAAAAGTATTGATATACCCATTGAATTGAAATGGGAGGCAGGTATCTCACCTATGTTCGATATCTTTTTGGGAGTAGGTCCTTCGTTTTCTTTTCTGGTAGATGAAGATAATTGGGGTCGTAAGCTGGCTCACATTGCCGTAGATGCTTTTGATAAGAACCTTCGCTCTATGGGATGGCGTTCTACCGAGGTAGGACTGAATCTGGGTGGAGGTGTGAAGCTGATGAGTCATTTGATGCTGAGTTGCTATTACAATATAGGATTGACCGAATCTGCCAAGCATCATGTAGGAGGAAATGGTCATGAAGTAGTAGACCAATTGTTTGACGGTAATATGTTTAAGTCGAAGAACCGGTATTGGCAGCTGTCACTAGCTTATATATTTTAGTGGCTGGTGTTCTGGCTTATGCTGCAAAAAAATAAGGCTGTCTGATGTGGTTTACCCATTCAGACAGCCTTATTTGTATAGGGCTTTGTGGAACTTATTCCACTGTAATGTCATTGTTTTGCAAAGTTACCTGAAGTACTTTCATATACTCTGCATACTGCTTTTTAGTCAATGTCTGTTTCATCAGTTTCAAGTTGCCGAATATCGCATTGCGCAGCATCTTGTCATGATTCTTATGAGAGCGGTTAGCGCGAATCATCTGTTCATTGAAATAGTCACAGATAGTATTTACCTGATTTTTTTGTTCAGCATTCAACTGGAGATATTTACCCAGCTTATCTACATTGATTCTTGCCTCCCATTGCTTAGCTGTACCTTCTTTTACCGGTTGGTTTTCTACTGCAAATGTGTTGGCGGCCATGCATACAACTGCCACCAATGTTAATCCTAAACGTTTCATAATACCTACTTTTGTTAAATTGTTAATCCTAAAAACGTCTTATTATTTACTCTGTATGTCGCTGAATCCTGTTTGTCTTTTTACTGTTATCTTTATCTGAAAAATTATCCTTTTACCTATTTATATATACGATGTTTCAGCAGGCACACATGAACTAAATTTTAAAGAACTAATTCCTATTGAAAACGGAATGCGCATCCTTTTTCTCTTTTTACCGATACAAAAGTATGCATATGTTTTTGAACATAAAAATGATTGGCAATAAATCTTCGTGTGCGCACACTATTTCTTGACCTATATCAATTTTTGCTATTAAAAATCCTTGTTTAAATAGCTTTTTGTAATCTTTATGTAATAATTGTCTATCTATTTCAATCTGTAATATACATCAAGTCGCTCATAATGCCATCAGAGATAAAAATGCCAGCACGTGTCAGTCGAAGGTACTCATTGTGTATTTCCAGTTGCCCGTTTTTCAGGTATGTATCTGCATTGCGCAGGCAATAATCCTTGAGCTGCATGCCGAATGTGTGATGCAGCTGTTTTAGTGAAATACCTTTTTGTGTGCGAAGCCCCGTCATTACACATTCATTGTATCGGGTATATACGTCTAATTGCTCCGTTTCATAGATGCAAGTGTCTTGTTCTATGCCGTTCATATAAGCAGAGAGCGAAGCCTTGTTCCATTGGCGGCTGCTACCGTTGAATGAGTGGGCCGACGGACCGCATCCCAGGTAAGCGATGCCTTGCCAATAAGCAGTATTGTGTCGTGAGTGGAATCCCGGCTTACAGAAATTGGAGATTTCATAATGCTCGTAGCCTGCGTCTTTCAGGGTATCCATCAGTGAAGTGAAGAATCGCAGGCTGCTTTCCTCATCCACCTCCTGCACGCTATGCTGATGTAGCATGTCATAAAGCGGCGTGCCCTCTTCATACGTCAAGTGGTAGGCAGAAATGTGTTCCACCTGTAGCTGTATGGCCTGTTGCAAGTCCTGGTTCCAGCGGAAGTCATTTTCTCCGGGCAGTCCGTAAATCAGGTCAATACTTATGTTTTGGAATCCGGCTTTCCGGCAAAGTTCCACTGCCCGAATGGCTTGTGCCCCTGTGTGCCGGCGATGCAGCAGGCGCAGGGTATCTTCGTGGAAAGTCTGTATGCCCATGCTGATGCGGTTGAACGGAAGCGTTTTCAGCATGGCGGTATATTCCTCGGTCAGGTCATCCGGATTGGCTTCCAATGTAATTTCGTGGCATTGTTCCAATCCATATACCTGCTGCAAGGTGTGAAACAATTTCCGGAAGTGTTCTTCCGAGAGTTGAGAAGGCGTTCCGCCGCCCATATATATGGTATGTACGGGTTCGCCTTGCAGATAATCTTTCCGTCGCGTCAGTTCTGTGCAAAGCGCCTCCACATAGCGGTCGGTCCATTCGCTTCGGGTAGTGGAATAGAAATCGCAGTAGATGCAACGGGTTTTGCAGAAAGGGATATGTAAATAAATGCCGGCCATTGATATGAAGTGGATATGAGGTTGCTTTTTTGTTACAAAAATAACTAAAAAAATGAGATTTATTGTATCTTTGCCCCTATTAATCTAATTTAAGATACTATGTACATAGATTTCACCACATTATATAAAGTCCGTTATCTCAGAGGATTGCTTTGTCTGTTTTTTGTGTTTTGGGCCGAATTGCAAGCCTTTTCTACTGATATATCCAGGTTTGCCTTCAAGCATTTTTCTGAATTGGATAATCTTTCCAGTAAAGACATTCAGTCCATCTATCAGGATCGCGACGGATTTATGTGGATAGCTACCCGTAACGGTTTGTTTCAGTTTGATGGCTATGAAGTGACTGTGTACAAGACCAATGAAGCGCATTCCTCTCTGCTCACTGATAATAATGTGACCTGTATGACAGAAGATGCCGCTCATCGCTTGTGGGTAGGTACGAGTAATGGATTGAATGTATTGGATAAGACCACGGGCACATTTCGTCAATACGGTATTGATAAAGTGAACTTTGGCAGCATAGCCCAGTTGCTGGTCACTCGCACGGGCCGACTGCTGGTAGGTGCCGACAACGGCCTGTATGAATATCAGTCCCAGAGTGATGACTTTCTGCGTATTCAGGGTGCAGAGACCGGTGGCGTGTACACCGGCGGAAGCATCAAAGCCTTGATGGAAGATGCCAAGGGAGACATCTGGATAGGTACGTGGAGCAGCGGTCTGTACAGGCAGGAAGCCGCCACGGGTCGCTATTACAAATATCCGCAGATGAACGAGCGGAATTCAGCCCATGTACTGTTTCAGGATAGCCGACAGCGTATCTGGGTAGGTGTATGGGATGGCGGTTTGCAGTTGCTGCATGATGCCTACCGTCCGGAACACACCACATGGACCACTTTTCAGTACGATGAAAAGCGGCCCACCTCATTGTCGGATAACCTGGTTTATGCATTGGCCGAAGATTTGGAGACGCATACACTATGGGTGGGCACCCGTCATGCCTTGAGTATTCTGCCTTTACACGAGCAGATGGATGCTTCTGCTCCTTTTCAGCATTATTATGCCGATGAGTCTGATAACACCATTGCCGAGAGCGAGGTAGCCGCTTTGCTTCGCGACCGTCAGGGATTGATGTGGGTAGGTATGATTGGTGGCGGCGTCAATGTAGTGGATACCCGCAGCAAGATATTCGGGTATAATCCTCTTTCGGCAGTACGGCATATGCTGCATACGGCTTCGGTGCGCAGCATGTATCAAGACGACGACGGAAAGCTGTGGATGGGTATCGGTTCTTCGGGCTTTGGTATTCTGGATGAAGCTTCCGGCCGCTTTCAGCATTGTATGCAGTTGGAAGATTTCAAAGCCTATCCGGCCTTCTCTTCCACCGTGCGCACCATTATGCAGTCTCCTTCCACGGGGCACGTATGGATAGGTGTCTATGACGGCGGACTGTTCGAGTACGACCGCCAGGCTCCTGCCGGGCGGCGGGTAAAGCACTACTTAAGTTCCGATAAAGACCCCTGGCTGTGTGGCGATTGCATCTATCATGTCTACGAAGACAGTACCCGAAACATTTGGGCTGCCACGCGTACCGGTATCTCCGTGCGCAGGGCAGATGGACGGGCACTCCGTCTGGATTCGCTGAAAGTCAATGGAACGTTTCTGCGTGATATGATTTGCCTGCAGACCTTAGAAAATGCCCGGGGCGATATGTGGGTAGCCACCGAGCGGCATGGAGTAGTGCGCATTCAGGGCAGCGGAAGCAATTGGAGAATGTACCGTACTACCCTCTATACGACAGATAGCGGCAAGCTGAACCATAACCATGTGCAATGTCTGTTCAAGGACAGCCGGGGGCGGATATGGGTAGGCTCGGCAGGTACCGGACTGAACCTGTACGATGAGGCTACCGACAGTTTTCTGCCCGTACATAGCCGTTGGAACTTGCCGGGTGATGCTGTAGTCAGCATCTTGGAAGGCACAGATGGTGCGCTTTGGATAGGCACCAACGTAGGATTACTGAAGCTGAAAGTGAAGGAGTATACAGAAGCCTCTTTCCATCTTTATACCATGGAAGACGGTCTGCAAGAAAATATATTCAATGCCGGAGCGGCCTTCTGTACACCGGATGGCGAAATGTATTTTGGAGGGCTGCGCGGGTATAACAGATTCTATCCGGAGCAGTTGCAAGGCCGCAGCTTCTTCTCTCGGGCGGTGCTGACCGATTTCAAGATATTCAATCATTCCTGGAAGAATTTCCCCGAAGAAGACCGGAATGCCATCTCCTCACACACGCCCCTGTTTGCCAGAAAAGTGGTGCTGGATCATTGGCACAATAATCTGCAACTGCAATTCTCGGCGCTGGAATACGTGAATCCGCAGCTGAACCGCTACGCTTACCGGCTCGATGGCTTCGAAAAGGAGTGGCAGTTTGCCGATGCTTCCAACCGCTTTGCTGCCTATAATAATTTGCAGCCGGGCGACTATACTTTCCGTCTCCGTTCTTCCAATTCCAATGGTATTTGGAATCAGGATGAGTTACAGATGGCAGTCACGGTATTACCTCCGCCCTGGAAGACGTGGTGGGCCTATCTGATATACCTAACCTGTATAGCCGGAGTCGTCTGGTATTTTTACCGTGTGGCACGTAATCGTATGCGCCTGCAAAATGCTTTGCATCTGCGCGAAGTGGAAAAGGAAAAAGCCGAGGAGTTGAATCATGCTAAGTTGCAGTTCTTTACGAATATCACCCATGAACTGCTCACGCCGCTTACCATTCTCTCAGCTTCTGTAGACGAACTGAAGCAGTTGGCCCCCGTCTATCGTGACCAGTATAGAGTGATGAACAACAATATCAGTCGTCTGATTCGCCTGCTGCAACAGATTCTGGAGTTCCGCAAGGCCGAGACCGGCAATCTCAAGCTGAAAGTATCGCTGGGCGATATGGTACAGTTCATCCATCGCAGTCTGGACAGTTTCCGGCCCTTGATGCAGCAGAAGAACATTCACTTTGAGTTCCATTGCCAGGAAGAGTCTTTCATTACCTGGTTCGATGCCGATAAGATGGACAAGGTGCTTTATAACCTGCTCTCGAATGCAGCGAAGTACAGCCGTTCCGGCGAAACCGTAGCAGTGATACTGGAAGCCGGCACCGACGGTTTTCTAAGACTGACCGTAAAAGACAATGGTCCCGGCATTCCCAAAGAAGATCAGAAGAACTTGTTCAAGCGTTTCTATGAAGGAGACTACCGTAAGTTCAACACCATAGGCACCGGTATCGGTCTGTCGCTGGTGCGCGATTTGGTCACCTTGCATCATGGCACCGTTACCGTAGAGAGCGAAGCAGGTAAGGGCACTGCCTTTATCATACAGTTGCCCATGGCCGAAAGTGATTATTCACAGCCCGAACGCGATGCTTCCTCCCTTTTGCCGGGAGGCGACAGCCTGCTGAAAGAAGTATCTGCCGAAGACTCCATTCCTGCCGGCACCGATGCACAGCAACCTGTGACAGCTGCATCGGTCGGAGAGAAACTGCCCATCCTTCTGGTAGAAGACAACGAAGAACTGCTGGAACTGATGCTGAAGCTTCTGCAGAGAGACTATATCATCTATACAGCCATTCATGGCAAGAAAGCCATTGAAGTATTGCAGGCCCATGAAATCAGTCTGATAGTTTCCGATGTCATGATGCCCGAGATGGATGGCATAGAACTGTGTCGCTACGTCAAGTCGCATATTGAGTGGAGTCACATCCCCGTACTGTTGCTCACCGCCAAGAATCAGGAAGAAGATAGGGTACAGGCCTACGAAAGCGGTGCCGACGGCTTTATCACCAAGCCGTTCAGTCTGAGTGTGCTTCATGCCCGCATTGTGAATTTGCTCCGTGCCCGTCAGCAGAAACGCACGGAATTCAAGAACCAACTGGTGTTCGAAGCCAAGGAACTTGATTATACCAGCATCGACGAGGAATTCCTGAAGCAGGCCGTAGATTGTGTCAATCGCCATCTGGACGACCCCGATTTCGATTTGCCTCAGTTCCTCGAAGAAATGAATTCCACCAAATCCACCTGCTTCCGTAAGTTGAAGTCGCTCACCGGCCTTACGTTCGTATCCTTTGTGCGCAATATCCGCATGAAGGCAGCCTGCCGCATCATGGAAGAGAAGAAGCACATCCGCATATCCGAGCTGGCCTATGCCGTGGGCTATAACGACCCCCGCTACTTCAGCAGCAGCTTCAAGAAAGAAATGGGTATGCAGCCTTCGGAATACATGGAGAAGTTTACCCAAGACGGCAAGATAGAAGAGTAAAAATGCAACCGCTTGCATAGGCCTTAGCAAGCGGTTGCATTGGCACATGCAAGCGGTTGCGTAGCCCTTCGCAACTGGCTGCGTGCTGGCATACATACATATTACCTTTATTTATCTATCATTATAGTGATAGTTATGCGTGTTTTTAAGCGTTAATCTTCACTATAATGAATGTTATAGACGCAAATATATGCAACTTATGTGGATAAACCTATTATTTTCTTTTACTTTCTACTGTTTTATCTTTGCGCGAAATTTAGGCAATGGCATAGCAGATGCTAATTAGTGTATTGCGGTATGATGTTGTTTGTATTCCGGCAGAGCAATACTGGCATCAGTGCCTAAAAATAGACCGTTTTGGGTCAAAAAAATGATTGATGAACCATTTATCCACCTGTTTAAAACATCTTTTGCAGATTATTAAGATTGTTAGTGTATTTTTGTAATGCCGTTAATAAGATTATTGGTGGAATAAAAATATAGTTAACAATATATTAATCTAAAATGTGATACACATGGAAAAGACAAGAAAGCAAATTTCTTTGAAAGTAGCATGGAGCAAAATGTTTACTGCCTTATTGATAGGTATGGCTTTGCTACTGAATGTCCCGATGGTGGACGCACAGAATTCTCTCATTACCGTAACGGGTACCGTAGAAGATTCTTTCGGAGCAGTGATTGGTGCCAGCGTTGTAGAGAAAGGCAATGCAGGAAATGGAACCATTACAGATGTAGATGGAAAGTTCTCTTTGAAGGTGAAGTCTAAAGCTACTTTAGTAATTAGTTTTGTGGGTTACAAAACTCAGGAAATAGCACTGAACGGTAAGACCAACTATTCTATAAAGTTAGAAGAAGATTCAGAAACATTGGATGAAGTTGTAGTGGTAGGTTATGGCGTTCAGAAAAAATCAGACGTTACAGGTTCGGTTACTTCTGTTCCTAAAGAGCGTTTGGATAAATTGCCGGTAACCAATGTTTTGCAGGCGGTGCAAGGTGCTACGGCCGGTATTACTATTACCCAATCATCTTCAATTCCGGGAGATGCTCCTAGTGCTTTGGTTCGTGGTCAGAATTCTATCAATGCAAATTCCGGTCCTTATATTGTAGTGGATGGCGTTCCTATAAATAAGACAGGAGGGTCCTTGAATGATATTGCTCCATCTGATATTGAATCTATGGAAATATTGAAAGATGCCTCTGCAACAGCTATTTATGGTACGAATGGTGCGAATGGTGTAATTTTGATTACTACTAAACATGGTAAGTCAGGCAAACCGACTATCAAATATAACGGATATGTAGGTTTTGAAGATTATTCTCATAAACTCGATTTTTGTAACGGTGCTGAAATCATTCAGCGTTATAAAGATTATGTGGCTATTAATCCTGGTGAATCCATGTATAATGAAAATGTGAAATACCAAAATGAAGTTGATAATTATAATGCCGGTATTGAAACAGACTGGCTGTATGATGTAGCTTCACAAACGGGTATCATAACAGATCATAATGTGAGTATTAATGGTGGTGCTGAAAAAGTAAAGTATTATGTATCTGCTGATTATTTGAGTCAAAAAGGTGTTTTGAAAGGATATGATTATAAGCGATATTCTTTGCGTACTAACATCGATATGGAGGTGACGGATTATTTGAGAATAGGAACAAATACTTATATTGCTTCTCACAACAGAGATGGTGGGCGGGTAAATTTCCTGAATGCTGAAGCTATGTCTCCGTATGGCAAGCTCTACGAAGAAGATGGAAGTTACACCATCTATCCGATGTATAGTGAACAATTATGGGCCAATCCTATGATTTCCACTACTTGTCAGGCTGAACGTCGTCAGTGGAATATCAGCGTTAATGGATATGCTGAAATGGATTTTGGTAAGCTTATACCTGTTTTGAAAGGATTAAAGTACAAATTTAATGGTGGTTATTCATATGCCCCGAAACGCGAAAGTACATATAGTGGTGAAGCGGCTAATGATTTGAATGGAACAGGAGAAATCTTTAATGCGGAAACGCAGACTTATACAGTGGAAAATATTCTTTCTTATGCTCGTGATTTTGGGAAACATCATGTGGATTTGACAGCTTTGTATGCTGCTTCAAGAAAGAAATATACAGAATCTAGAGCCAAAGGTATGAAATTCGTCAATGATGATTTAGGATTTAATAATTTGGGAAGTGCTGAAACCGCTTCTGTAGGTTCTTATGCGGATTTATACACCACCGTGTCGCAGATGGGACGTGTAAACTATTCATTTGACAGCCGCTATTTGTTCACGTTTACGGTTCGTCGCGATGGTTCCTCTGTGTTTGGTACCAATAATAAGTACGGTGTGTTTCCTTCTGTCGCTTTAGGTTGGAACGTTGCCAATGAGTCTTTTATGGAATCTGCAAATGATTGGCTGAATAATTTGAAATTTCGCCTTTCTTATGGTAAGGCGGGTAATGAGGCTATCGAGGTGTATCAGACATTGGTAAAACTGGATTCTCAGAAGTTTGCTATGGGAGGCAATTCTGTTGTTGGATTGTTCCCGAATAAGCGGATGGGTAACAATGACCTTTCTTGGGAAACAACCAAGACTTTCAATGTAGGTTTGGATTTTGGAATTTTGAATAATAGGATCACAGGTAACATTGATGTATATTTCAGTAAGACCAATGACTTGTTATTACAGCGTAATCTTCCTAAGGTTTCTGGTTTTAATGATGTGTTTGCTAATATGGGTAAAACGCAGAATAAGGGTGTTGAAATTACATTGAATTCCAAGAATCTTACAACGAAAGACTTTTCTTGGGGCACAGGTTTGGTGTTTTCTTGGAACAAGAATGAAATCAAAGATCTTTATGGTGATGGAAAAGATGATTTGGGTAACCGTTGGTTCATAGGTCAGCCTATCGGTGTAATTTATGATTATGATCAGGTAGGTATCTGGCAGGAAGAGGAAATTGCTGCCGGTTTGCATAAAGATTGGGATCCGGTAGCAGAACCGGGCGATGTGAAATTGGCAGATCGCGATCATAATGGTACTATCAATGATGATGACAGACATGTAAAAGGGCAAACTACTCCTAAATGGATTGGCGGTTTGACGAATACATTTACTTATAAAGGATTGTCATTGAGTGTTTTCGTTCAAACTGTGCAAGGCTTGATGAAGTATAACCGATTGATAGGCATGGCAGGTGATGAAATGGGACGCCGTAATACAACCACCGAAATTGGTTATTGGACACCAGAGAATAAGAGTAATACATGGCGTTCTTTGCGTAAACAGTCCAATAAGCACGGCTATGGATTTGCCCAAGATGCCAGCTTTACACGTATTAAGGACATCACTTTGAGTTATACATTCCCCGAAAGTTGGATGAAGCAAATAGGCTTGGGTGGCTTGACAGTGTATGCCAGCGGACGTAATCTCTTTACCTTTACAGATTGGATTGGTTGGGACCCGGAAACTCGCCAAGACCCTCGTGGAAGTGATAAGTGGGAAAGTAATTATCCGATGACTAAAAGCTATGTATTTGGTATTAATGTAACCTTTTAAAAAATGAGAATTATGAAATTAAAATATATATTATTTGCTTCTTTGGCTGTTTCTGGTTGGATGATAGGAAGTACATCTTGCAGTGATAGTTTTTTGAATGAAAAGATGTATTCTTCCTATGGAACAGATGTGACTGATATTAATTCAAAAGTATTGGGGTTACATTATAAAGTAGGTGAGATTCTTGGATTTTCCGGCCAACAGGGCTATTGGGGAATGTGGCAGGACGGTACAGATGTGGGAGCTCCCGGAGATATACAAGGGGTAGAGCAACCTTTTTATCGTTATGCTGAGTTGACATCTGAAAATGCGGGTGTAAACGATTTGTGGTCTAAGTTATACGATATTATAAATGCTGCCAACCAAATTATACAATCAGATTCTAACAATCCGAGTGCATCTGCCGGCGTTGCAGAGGCTAAGTTTTTTAGAGCCTGGTCTTATAATCAATTGGTTACAGGCTGGGGAAAAGTTCCTTTGATACAAGAATCAGCCTCTTCTCCGCAAACTGATTATACCCGTAATTCCATAGAAGAAGTGGACGGTTTGATTGAAAGCGATTTGATTTATGCGATTGAAAATCTTCCCGAAGTGGATGCGTTAGTGAAAGAATCACGTATTTCCAAGGATGCAGCCAGACTATTGGCTGGTGAAGCTTATTTACGCATGGGTATGCGTGATAGTAAATTTTTTGCAGAAGCCGAGAAGGTATTGACCCCTATAATTACGGATGGTAAATATCAGTTGATAAAAGAAAGATATGGAAAGTTTTTAGGGGAAACCGGTGATTATTATCACGATATGTTCCGTTGGGGTAATCAACGGCGTAGTCAAGGAAATAAAGAGGGTATCTGGACATTCGAAATGGAATATGGAAATACAGTAACAGGCGGAACGATAGGTGCTCCTCAGCATAGAAGAAATTGGGTTCCTGCTTTTCATAAATTAGATGGAATGGTTAATGCAGATTCTATTGGTGGGCGTGGTAATGGCCGTTTGCGTTTGAGCAACTATGTAAAATATGGAGTATTTAAGGAAAAGGGTGACATACGTAACTCTAACTATAATATACGTAGGGTAATGTGGTATAACAAGCCTGGATGGTCTGCTACTATTGGTATAGATCAGAATGGTTATCAAGTAGAGCCTGGAACAGGAGTAAAAGATGTTACGGTGAAAACGGGTGATAGGGTAGTGCCTCATATTTCGGATACTTTGAATGTATTTTATACTCATACAACTAAATGGGGAGGTTATGATCCGACCGATGATTTTGGATGGGCATTGACTAAAGATTTTCCCATGATGCGATATGCAGAAGTATTCTTGTTGCGGGCAGAAGCTCGTTTTCGTCAAGGCAACAAGAAAGGTGCGGCAGAAGATATCAATGTTCTTCGCGATAGAGCTTTCAAGGATTATCGTCAAGTAAATCCCGATGCTGGAAAGGTTACTGAAGATATGATTGACATAGACTTCATTTTGGATGAACGAATCAGAGAACTGGTTGGTGAGGAGAACAGACGTTTCACTTTGATGCGTACGGGTGAATTGACAAATCGTGTGAATATGATGGTGTCGCATTGGAATGAATTGGAAGAGTCTAAACAGACATCTGGCTATAACCCGGAAGTTCACACCTTGCTACCTATTCCTTTAACAGAAATCCAGTTGAATAAGGATGCTAATCTGGAGCAGAATCCGGGATATTGATGCATATGCTTAAGTGATAGCATAAATGTGTTACACTGATTTTATAAGGAAATCTGCCGTTCTTTCGGAATGGCAGATTTTTTTAAGAAGTATCTGTTGATGTTTAAAGGATTGGCTATAGTCTGAAATATTTTTCAACCATTTTCGTGAGTTGATCCGATGACAGATTTGCTATGCCCATTGATTCTATAAGTGAGAATTCTTCTTTATTCTTGCCAATCACGAACTTACGTTCATGACCATCTATTTCGGCAAGCAAATGGAAATTCCCCTTATACGCTTGTTCCATGCGTATATTCTTTATGATATGTCCGTTTATGACAGATTTGCATATTGTTGGAGTTATTTCCTCTAACTCTCCCCATGATTTCAGATGTCCAACTATAGTGGTTTCAATACGTCCTATCCACTGCTCTGCAACGTCATATTTAGTGGCCACTGTACGAAATTGTTTTATGGCATTCACTATATCACGTATGATTGCATCTGGTCTACGTATTCCATTATCTTTAGCAAATTGAATGACATCATCCCGTGTTATATCTCTAAGTTTTGCCCTGATATACATGCAATGATCTTCATTGGGTAAGAATCCTCCATGGTCAAATATATAAGTTACATCGTATGCAGGGGACAGATGCCAAGTACCATCCTCGCTCATAACGAATGAAAAATTCTTATTGTGATCATCCGTGTTGTTTGCCAATACATTAAAGGTCATCCTGCGGAATACTTCATAACAGTCTGTCTCCGGCAGATGAAGCTTCCGGCATACTGTAATCAATTGTTCATAACTGTCCGCATCGGGGCTAATGGCGGCCAAGGTCTGAGTATGAATTTTTTTTCCGTTATTACGGTCAAAGCGTTTGGTTATGAAATGATTATTCCCGTCTATCTGATAGAGTTTTGAAGGCATCATATTTATCCCTGCCATTGTAGCAAGTTCATAGTAAGTCATCTCCAATTCTGCCGAGCTGTATTGCGCATTACCAAATTTAATCAGACAGTAATCAAAGTCCTCTAATCCGGAAATCTGCCCGCTGCGAATCTCACCGTTTTTTCGATTAATGGCAACAATGGCCTTGGGTTGGCGGCCACCAGCTGAAGTGCCCACCGTAAGCAAAGATTGCATTGTCACCGACTCTTCGGGCAGGATTCTGGCATTTTCTCTTTCCGAGAATATACGTTCTGCTAAATTAGCCAATGATTTGATATCAATTTTTTCAGCCCTACGCTCTATAGAAAATTCAGGCAAAAATTCCAAAGCTCCCATTCCGCGTTTCCCTATAAATGAGAGTTTGTCAAGGGGGGTAATATCTGCATTTGACAGGTGGTTCTGTTGACACCATAAATTAAAAAGCTGGTTACCCCATGCATCTGGCAACGAATCGGCTACAAATGCCGGTAGTCTTTGATAAATCTTAGCTTCTTCTCCCCATACAGGTGTAAGTCCCCTGATTCCATTTGCAGGTGCTGTTAATGGAGAGATGTCCAGACCTTTTTTCAAGAAGGCTGGATTATACATAAAATAGGATAACCTACGTTTGGCATCCCATGCCAATCTGCCGATTTCTTCACCCCAAAGCATTACTTTTAACGACTGTACCATAAACTTGTATTATTTAGAGTGTCTGACACGTTGTACCTTTTTATCATCCTTACGTATCAGGTAAGGAGATTCGGGCAACTCCGGAAGAAGGTAGTCTATCGTGTTGATTTGCCCGACCACTTTCAGCAACACGATAAATGTGGACAGCGAAATATTGCCGGCAGTACCATTCTCAAATTTGTGGATGGTTGTAAGTCCGATACCGGATTGCTCTGAAACATCTTTCTGAGTAAGATTACAACGAATTCTATATTCTTTGAATCTGTTGCCTAATAGCCTTACAAGCTCAGGCGTGGAATATTCATAGAAATCTACCATATTACCCTTATTTATCTATCATTATAGTGATGGTTATGTGTATTTTTAAGCGTTAATCTTCACTATTATGAAGATTATAAACACAAAGCTATGCAATTTATGGGAATAAAACTATTTTTTCTTAGATTTTCTACTGTTTTTTCAGGGGATTCAGTACGGCGCAGGTGCTTCTGTTTCCTTATCCTTGTACGAAATAAGATATAATCCGTTGGCAGAGCCAAGTATGTACTATTTAAATTCTGTAAGAGTTTATTTTGTATCTTTTCCATGTAACAGTTAAGTGTGAAAGCTGTTTGTAAAGTTAGTGTTGGACAGTAAGTGTGTTTTGACTGCATGAGTAATTCTGAGGACTGTAAAAGAAATGTTTCAAATAGGTCGGATTTTAGTTCAGGTATCAATTTTCAACCTATTTGAAACATTAAAGCTACATTAGTTTATGTATTGTGAATAATTTTGCAGCTGAATTATTGTACGTACTATGGTATAAAAGTTCATGAGTTTATATTTGTTTAATCTTAAAAGAATTGCTAATGGAAATGCAAGGAAAAAACGTGGAACATGCAGTTCCTAATTTTCGTAGATTGCTGTCTGTTGCACTGTTGCTGGGTTTATTCATGGCTGTTCCTGTTCATGGATATGGTGAGGAGCCACCAGTGGCAGAAAAAGTGCAGCAAAATTCTGTCAAGGTGACGGGAGTTGTGAAAGATTCGAATGGTGAAACAGTAATCGGAGCCAATGTTACGGTAGAGGGAACTACCTTGGGATGTATTACCGATTTAGACGGTCGATTTACACTGAATGCTCCTATCGGTTCAACGTTAAAAATTAGTTTTATAGGTTACAAAGATCAATTTGTAAAAGTTAAGAAAGGTGTTAGTCTAGATATAGTATTGGAAGATGATTCCCAGATGTTGGGTGAAGTTCAAGTTGTAGCCTATGGTGTTCAAAAGAAAGTTTCTGTAACGGGAGCTATCTCTTCTATGAAGGGCGATGACTTGTTGAAGACACCGGCTGGTTCGGTGAATAATATTCTTTCCGGTCAGGTTTCTGGTGTGTCGTCTGTACAGTATTCCGGTGAGCCGGGTGCAGATGCTGCCGATATTTATGTACGCGGTATTGCTACTTTTACCGGTTCTAGTGCGCCGTTGATTCAAGTGGATGGTGTGGAGCGTGATATGTCTCAGATAGACCCGAATGAGGTAGAAAGCATCACTGTGCTGAAAGATGCTTCGGCTACGGCTGTATTCGGTGTGCGCGGAGCCAATGGCGTTATTCTGATTACCACTAAACGCGGTGCTGAGGGAAAACCGAAAATTTCTTTTTCCACTTCGTTGGGTGTGAATGTGCGCACCAAGGAGTTGGAGTTTGCCAACTCTTATCAATATGCCGATTATTATAATATGATGCTGGTGAATGATGGCGGTCAGCCGGCTTTTAATAATGAACAGCTAATGGCTTTCCGTGACCATACCAATCCGCTTATTTATCCGGATATCAATTGGATAGATTATTGTATGAATAAGGCTGCCATTCAGTCTCAGCATAACGTGAATATATCTGGTGGTACGGATAGGATGCGTTATTTCGTTTCGGCGGGTTTCTTCTCTCAAAACGGTATGTTCAAGCAATTTAATGCAGCAGATGATTTTAATTTTGATTACAAACGTTACAATTATCGTGCTAATTTGGATTTTGATGTCTCTAAGACCACTACACTCTCTGTGAATATCGGTGGTAGGATAGACACTAAACGTACACCGGAATCGGGTGAAGACCAAAACCAATTGTTCCGTAAACTTTATTGGGCTGTTCCGTTTGCCAGTGCAGGTATTGTGAATGGCATGTATGTCAAATCCAACCCCAAATATTTGCCTTTTACGGGTACGGATGGTTTGGCTTCTTATTATGGTAAGGGTGCGCGTATGAGAACCAACAATGTGCTGAATATAGACCTGGCCTTGAATCAAAAATTAGATTTTATCACCAAAGGCCTTTCTTTAAGATTGAAAGGTGCGTATAACTCGGCTTATTCTAATGTGAAAAAATCGTCAGCTTCGGTGGCCACTTATATGCCGGTATTGGTAGATAAAGGAGCTATTTCTTTTGAAAAGAGTGGGTCTGACAGCCAACTGTCTTATAGTGATGGTGATTTTGGAAAGGCCAGAGATTGGTATATGGAAGCGGCTTTGAATTATAACAGAGAGTTTGGTGACCATAATGTAACAGGTTTATTGTTGTATAACCAATCGAAAAGATATTATCCGGGTGGCGTGTATAGTTATATTCCTTCGGGCTATGTAGGTTTGGTTGGGCGTATTACCTATGATTGGAAGACACGGTATATGGCAGAGTTCAATGTAGGATACAATGGCTCTGAGAATTTTGCTAAAGGAAATCGTTATGGCTTTTTCCCTGCAGGTTCGTTGGGATGGGTCATTAGTGAAGAGTCTTTCTTTAAACCTTTAAAGAAGGTTGTAGGGTATTTAAAAGTCCGTGCTTCTGTTGGTTTGGTAGGTAATGATAGAAATGGTTCAGACCGTTTTATCTATCTGCCTGGAAAGTATGAATATAGGGGTGACGGTGGATATTTCTTCGGACAAAATGTAGGAAACAAAAAGCCGGGTGCCTATGAAGCTTCTCAATCTAATCCTTATTCAAAGTGGGAAACTTCGTTGAAGCAGAATTACGGTATCGATTTTAATTTGTTGAACGACCGTTTAAGTGTGTCTGCCGATTATTTTGTGGAGCATAGAAAAGATATTCTTACTCATCCGGATTATTTGCCAAGTATCCTAGGTATGGTGTTGCCATCCATCAATGTGGGTGAAGTGGAAAACAAGGGATATGAATTGCAATTGAAATGGAATGACCAAGTATCAGATAATTTCCGCTACTGGACTAATTTCAACCTTTCTTATGCTACAAACAAGATTACTTATAAGAATGAGGTAAAACAAAATGAACCTTGGATGTATGAGACAGGGCGACGCATCGGTGCTCGTTCTATGTATAAGTTCTGGGGATTCTATGATGAGACAGCAGATTCGCGTTATCGTGAAGAGTTCGGACAAGCAATACCTGACCATGGTATCACGTTGACACCCGGAGATGCAGTTTATGTAGATTTGAACAAAGATGGAAAATTGGATGGTAATGATGCTACGCGCGACATGGGTTATACGGATGTTCCTGAATATACGGCCGGTTTGTCGGCTGGTTTTACCTGGGGAAAATTTGATTTTTCTATGCAATGGACTGCTGCTTGGAATGTAGACCGTATGTTGAGTGAATTCCGTCGTCCGTTGGGTGATACTAATAACAAGGGTTTGCTCCTTTATCAGTATGAGAATACCTGGCGTTCTTCTGCCGATTCATTCACGGCCAAGTTCCCACGTGCCTCTAGTAGTCATGCTAAAAACAATTATGCAGGTTCAGACCTCTATCTGGTCAATGCCAGCTATTTGCGCTTGAAGAATATTGAGATTGGATACAATATGGACTTCCCCTTCTTGAAAAAAATCAAAGTGAATAATTGCAGACTTTATTTGAATGGCTATAATCTGCTGACTTTCACAGATTTCATGTGGGGAGATCCGGAATCTCGTCAGAGCGACCGCCCCAATTATCCTTTGACTCGTGTATTCAATATAGGTTTGAAAGTAGGATTTTGATTTCATTTACAGGTAATAAAAAACTAATAATATGAGAAAACTTACAAAATGGTTTTTAATGGCATGTTTGGGAGTGATGATAGGCTTCTCATCATGCGTGGACCCGATAAAGTTTGGTGATAGTTTTCTGGAAAAAGCACCGGATACAGGCGATATGAACCAAGATACAATCTTTAACAAGGCCGAATATGCCCGTGCATTTTTATGGAAAACATATAGCTATATGTATTATGGATTGGCCACAAATTGGAACGATGTGGATGGTAAGATGAATACAGGTATGTTTGAGACGCTCTCAGACTGTTGGCACAGTCATAATGCTTGGGATGGAGTGAATCGACATTATTATTCAGGTGCTTACAATGCTAATGCTGAAGATAATACCTCGGAAACTCGTTTCGGATATTCCAAGGAAAACTGTTGGCAGGCTGTGCGGGCAGCTTGGATGTTCATTGAAAATGTAGGTCGCGTGCCTGATATGGAGGATAGTGAAAAAATACGTTTGGCTGCAGAAGCCAAGGTTATCATTGCTTCTCGTTATTTTGACTTGTTCCGTCATTTTGGAGGATTGCCATTGGTGGAACATACTTATGGAGTGGAAGCTGAATATCAGGTGCCGCGAGCAACTGCAGAAGCTACAGTTGATTTTATGGTGAAATTACTTGATGAGGCTGCTCCTGATCTGCCTTGGGATTTGGGTAGCGATGATATAAACTGGCAGGGACGTTTTACCAAAGCAGCAGCTATGGGCTTGAAATGCAAGATTCTGCTTTTCGCAGCAAGTCCGCTCTTTAATGATGGCGAGCCTTATTGCAAGGAGGCTCCTCAGGCAGCCATTGATAATCTTCACGCATGGTATGGTAGTTATAATGCAGATTGGTGGAATAAGTGTCTTCAGGCTTGTAAGGAGTTCTTTACAGAATTAGAGACACAGGGATATTATGAATTGGTTCAAGCCCAATCTGATGATAATGCCGGTTATCGCACAGCATTTAATAAGGCTTATTTCATACGTGAAGATAATAAAGAACTGTTGATTTCCACTCGTATTATCGGAAAGTATAATTGGGACTGGTGGTATTATTGGGGAGAGTGGGTAACTTTTGGCGGTTATACACCTACACTTGAGTTTATGGAAATGTTCCCTATGAGTGATGGAAAACCTTTTACGAGAAAGAGATTGCAAGATGGTGAACATCCATTTTTTGAACAGAATGATTATAATAAGCCGAATCGAGATCCTCGGTTGTATGAAACCATCTTGGTGAATGGAGCTCGATATGGTGACCATGCTGCAGAACTTTGGGTAGGAGGTCGTGACAATATTGATGGATCTCGTTTGGAAACTGGTGCTACAGCTACAGGTTTTAGTTGCTATAAGTTCTTTAAGGAAGGCAAAGGTAGTTTGGCAGGCAATTATTTGGAATGGCCTTATTTACGTTTGGCTGAGATGTATTTGATTTATGCGGAAGCATTGCTGCAAACCGGTGATTTGCCAAATGCTATCAAACAGGTAAATATCGTGCGTAAGCGTGTCGGTTTGGGAGATTTGGAAGTATGTAATCCTGATAAGAACCTTGCTTCGGATAAAACAGCCTTGCTTGAGGAAATTCTACGTGAACGTGCGTGTGAATTAGGATTGGAAGATGTGCGTTTCTTTGATATGATTCGTTATAAGCGGGCAGATTTGTTCCAAAAAGTGCTTCATGGATTGCGTATTTATCGTAACGATGGCGGTGGTGACAAGCCTTGGAGTGGTACTAGTGGTAATCATGATAAATTCCCTAACAAGCCGGCTAACTTCCGTTATGAGATTTTCCAGTTGAACAATAGTGCTCGTTCATGGTGGACTAATTTTAGTCCGAAGTGGTATTTGGCAGCTTTTCCGCCGTCAGAAGTAAATAAAGAATATGGATTGACTCAAAATCCTGGCTGGAATTAAATGACAGGAATGATAATTCAACGAATAAATATAGAAAAGATATGAGAAAATATAAGATAACGGTTTTGTCGATGCTGGCTTGCATGGCAATGAATGCTTTTGCCCAGAACCTGAATGTAAAAGGCAAAGTGCTAGACCAAAAGGGCAATCCGCTGGAAGGAGCTTTGGTATTTGTGGTAGACAATCCACAAGTGCAGGTAGCTACTGATAGAAATGGTATGTTTGAGATTGCTGCTACAGGTGGAAATGACATCAAAGTGATGACCTGGAACGATGCAGTTAAAGTGGTACCGATAGACAGGCAGAAGTCTATGACAGTTGTCATGGATTTTGCATCAGAGAATGTAGATTATGGTTTTGGATTGAAACAGAATCGTATGGAGTCTACGGGAGCAGTATCAACGGTATATGCAGAAGATATAGATACACGCTCTGCCATGAGTATAGGAAATTCCTTGTTTGGCAATGTTGCAGGTTTGACTACTTTGCAAACGACTGGAAATATTCAAGATCAGAAACCTTCCATGTTTATCCGTGGCTTGCATACATTGAATGGAAATAATGGGGTTTTACTGGTGATTGACGGATTGGAACGAGACAATAACTGGAATGCCTTGAACTATATTACTCCAGAAGAAGTGGAATCGGTTTCCGTATTGCGTGATGCAGCAGCTGTAGCTTTATATGGATATAGAGGTGTGAATGGTGTGATTAATGTAGTGACTAAGCGAGGTAAATATCGCACTCGTGAGATTAATTTCAGTTATGACCATTCTTTTAACACCCAGACTCGCCTGCCGGAAATGGCTGATGCCTATACCTACGCAGCAGCTATGAATGAGGCGTTGGCCAATGACGGACGGACAGCTCGTTATTCTAAGGATGAATTGAATGCGTTCAGAAGTGGTCAGTATCCTTATCTTTATCCAAATGTAAATTGGGCGGATGAAGTGTTTCGTGATCGTGGAGCTTCCGACATAGCTACGGTAACTTTCCGAGGTGGTTCTACAAAGATGCGCTATTTCACTTTAATGAACTTGCAGAATGACAAAGGCTTCATCAAGAATGCCAATGCCAATGAAGGGTATTCTACACAGAATAAATATTCCAAGGCTAATTTCCGTTCTAATTTGGATATTGACTTGACTTCTACTACTCGTATGCAAGCTAATCTTATGGGGGTATTGAATGAATTCAGTCGTCCATCGTCTAACGGAGATAATCTCATAGGTAAAGTGTTTACTGTGCCTTCTGCTGCTATTCCCATTCGTAATGAAAATGGACTATGGGGTGGAAATTCCACTTGGAGTGGCGATATGAATCCGGTTTATTTGTCACAAGGACATGGATACACCAAAGGTCATACTCGTGCCATGTATGCCGATATGGCACTACAGCAAGATCTTTCTTCCATAACTAAGGGATTGGGAGCTGCTGTTCGTATAGGCTATGATAATATTGCTTCTTATTGGGAAGATTACAGAAGGTCGGAAAAGTATGGTATGCAGTCTGTTACTCAGTGGGATAATGGAGTACCTGTGGAATTTTCTGATTTTTCAGGAGGTACGGTAGGAGCTGTTTCTGGTGATAATGCAAAACTGGATTGGCAACATCGCTCTTTTAACTTTCAGGCAAATATAGATTGGCAGCGAAACTTTGGTAAGCACGATATCTATTCAATGATGTTGTATACTTATAAATATGACAATAAGAATGGTATAAACAATACGTTGTATACGCAGAGTGCTTCCTGGTATACACATTATGGTTATAACAATCGTTATTTTGTAGATTTTACGTTGACTAGCTCAGCTTCCAACCGATTGGATCCTGATAGTCGTTGGGGGCTGGCTCCGACCGTTGGTGCTGCTTGGGTTATTTCCAATGAGGATTTCATGAGAAATCTGCGTTTTATAGACTTTATGAAACTCCGCGCTTCGTTCGGAATTATCCATACTGATAATTTCCCATCTTGGGGTTATTGGAATTCAACGGTAGTTGGTGGCGGCGGCTATCCGGTGCAAGATAATTTTGGCGGTGACGGTGGTTGGCAAGAAGGTAATCTGGCTTCTGTGAATGGAACTACCGAAAAAGCCTATAAATACAACGTGGGCTTGGATGTTTCAATGTTGAAAGGACTGACTTTAAATGTTGATGCCTTTTATGAAAGACGTTCGGATATTTGGGTGAGTGCTGCTGGGCAGAATTCCGCCGTGTTAGGAGTAGGAAGTCCTTATGTCAATGCAGGTATTGTAGATAGTTATGGTGTAGAGTTGGCTTTGGATTATACCAAACAGATTGGCGATTTCAAAATGAGCTTGGGTGGTAATTTCTCGTTTAATCGCAATGAGATTAAAGAGATGCTTGAAGAACCGCAAGCCTACGACTACTTGTATCAGACCGGTCATTCCGTAGGACAGATTTTCGGTCTGCAGGCTACAGGCTTTTTTGTTGATGAGGCTGATATTGCGAATAGCTATCCTCAACAGTTTGGTCCTGTAAAGCCGGGCGATATTAAATACAAAGATATCAACGGAGATAAGGTTATCAATGGAAATGATGTAGTTCCCATGGGATATAATTCCAGTTGTCCGGAGATTTATTATGGGTTCAATGTAGGGCTGGAATGGAAAGGATTAGGTTTCAATGCATATTTCCAGGGAGTAGGTAATTATACAGCTTATCTGAATTCCTACCTTTATCGCCCCTTGGTAGATAATACTTCTATTTCTCAGCATTTGGTCAATAATCATTGGACTCCTGCGACTCCGAACGCACGTTTTCCACGTTTGAGTACAGAACAGGTAGATAACAATACTCAATATACCAGTTCTGTATGGTTGGCAGACCGTTCTTTCTTGAAATTACGTAATTGTGAAGTCTATTATAAATTGCCTTCCAGTTGGTTGAGCAAAATCAAGATGAAGCAAGCTAAACTCTATGTGCGTGGAGTGGATTTGTTTAGTCTGGACAGTATTGATTTGACTGATCCGGAAGCTATGGGCAATAATGTTTGGCCGGCTACTCGCTCTGTCCATATTGGCTTGTCTGTCGGAATTTGATGAACACCTTATTTACTTGTATTTAAAAAACTGTAGAATATGAACTATAAGAAAATATGCATGGCTTTGCTTTGTATGGCTGCTCTTACAGGTTGCAGCGATAAAATGGATTACCATGAATTTACCAATTATGATAAGAATTATGTTTTCAGCAATTTTGGTCGTACTGCCGGTTTTGTGAATAATATTTATTCTTATCTCGATTATGATTTGCCTGGTATGAATTCGCTGGCATCAGCTTGCGATGAAGCAGAGATGGCTGTGAGCTGGTCTTCTGTATTGGATTATACTAACGGAAGTTGGTCAGCACTTAATTCGAAATCCCTGTGGGGGGTATATTCCGGTATTCGTGCCGCTAATTATTTTTTGAAAGAAACAAAGAACTTGACATTCTCAGATTTGAACGCAACAGAAGATTATGCAGCTCAGATGAAGCGTTTTAATCGTTATAAGTACGAGGTGCGCCTTTTGCGTGCATACTATTATTTCACGTTGGTACGTGCCTATGGGGATGTGCCTTTCACAACCGAAGTACTGACAGAGGCAGAAGCTAATTCCATTGGTCGTACTGCATCCAATGAAATATTTGATTTTATTGTCAAGGAGTGCGATGCTGTGGCTTCTGAACTTCCCATTTCTTATAATGGGTTAGATGCAGATGCTGCTGGTGGTTCCAATCCGGAGACCGGTCGTGTAACCCGTGGAACAGCATTGGCTTTAAAAGCTCGTGCAACCTTGTATCGTGCCAGCAAACTGTTCAATGAGTCTGGTGATAAGGAATTGTGGAGAAAAGCTGCTTTAGCAAATTGGGATGTGATTCAGTATTGCAATGAAAATGGTATCGTTTTGGGTAAGTATACTGATTTATGGGGTACCAATAACTATAAGGCTTCGGAAGTAATTTTCGCTCGTCGGGTAGGTGATACCGCTTCACCTGAGTATGACAATTTCCCCATCGGTATAGAAAATGCCAATTCGGGTAATTGCCCCACACAGACATTGGTAGATGCTTATGAAATGCAAGACGGCAGTGAACCTAGTGAATCCAATCCATATGTTGGCCGTGACCCGCGTTTTAAGATGACAATAGCTTGTAACGGAGATAAATGGCCAAACACCAATCCTGATCCGTTGGAAACATATGTAGGTGGTAAGAATGGTGCTCCTATACCATATGCCACTCCTACCGGATATTATTTGAAGAAGTATTTGGATGGAAGTATTGACATTAGTGCTGGAAATAGTACAGGTGGAAAACGACACAGTTGGATTACGTTCCGTTTGGGAGAATTCTTATTGAATTATGCAGAGGCAACTTTTAGATGTTTGGACGCTGTAGATGATATAGATGATGAATTACAAATGTCTGCTCGTGAAGCTGTTAATAAAGTTCGTGCACGTACAGGAGTGAATATGCCAGCTTTCCCTGCAGAGATGACCAAGGAAGAGTTCTGGAAACGCTATAAGCGTGAACGTATGGTAGAATTGGCTTTTGAAGGTCATCGTTTTTGGGATGTACGTCGTTGGAAAGAAGGCGGATTTACCAGCATTACAAGAATGCAGATTAATAAAATAGCGGAAGGTCACTATTCTTATCAAAAGGTAGAAAAGAAATTGGTGTGGGATGATAAAATGTATTTCTTCCCAATACCGGATTCTGAAATTCGAAAAAATGGTAATTTGTCACAAAATCCAGGCTGGTAAACATAGTAACAAATGTATTGATTTAAGAATGTAATAATTATGAATTTTAATTTGAAATATGTATTTGCTACAGCTTGTCTTTCTTTAGGTTTGACAGCTTGTGATGATCAATTGAGTGTGTTTGAAGAGAGTGGTTTCATCGATTCTCCAGCAATGTTTGATGTCTCTACAGTTCAGTCGGAAGAACTGCCGGGAGCCATCAAATTAACTTGGACAGAACCGGCTTCGGATTTCGCTTATATGCAAATAACTTATCATGACCCATTGCTGAAAGAAAAAGTCTGTAAGATTGTATCTAAAGGCACTACTCAGTTGATGATAGAAAATACGCGTGCACGTTTTGGTGATTATACATTCAACTTTCAGACTTTTAATGCTCGTCATGAAGGGGGTAGTGTAGCAGAAGTAAAAGCCAAATCAGGACCTGCACCTACAACTTTGAGCGAAAAGAAGCGAGTGAAAATTGAACTGACGAAAGAACAATTGAGTACGGATAATCAAGAACCGACAGAAGGTCCGATAGCAAATTTATTGGATGGAAATATCGAAACTTTTTTTCATAGCCGTTGGTCTAGTCCACAGAAACCTCTTCCTCAGTATATTCAAGTGAATTTAAAGGAAGAACATGAGGATTTCGCTATCAGATATGTTACTCGTAAGGTTGGTAATAAAGATGGTTTCCCTACTGCGGCCCAATTGCAAATCAGTAACGATGGAGTAGCTTGGGAAACAGTAGCATCTTTGAGTGGGCTTCCAGCTGCCAGTGCTACAGAATATACTTCTACTTTTGTTAGACCAGGGAAGACATTTAAATATTTCCGCATGTTGGTGACAGCCGTTTCCGAGAACAGGAATTATTTCCATATGTCAGAGTTTTCTCTTTATGATGTAGATGTAGAAGTTTACGATCCGGAAACTATACCTTTGGATTAACTTAAAACAATAGTATTATGAAAATAAATATGAAACAGATGGCTGTGTTAGGCGCTTTGGCTATGTCAGTCAGTTTTTTCAGTTGTAATAAAGAATATGTTAACTTGGAGTACAGTGGCAATATAGATTTTAATCAACTGGTCTTTAAGCAGGCACGTAATGCGTGGGATGGTGCGGAGTGCAATACCACGTATGAATTTAAGTATGAGGAAGGAAAGACAACAGAAAATGTGAGATGCGATTTGAATCTGGCACTTTATCAAGATCGAATTGCTGCACAAGATGCTGTGGTGGATCTGATGATTAATAAGGATTCTTTGAATACAGCTATTGTCCGTGCTGATGAGGGTGGGGCATATGCAAAATATGCTGGAGCTGAACTCTTGCCTGAGTCATTTTATAACCTGGACGATAATCAGTTGACACTGTTGGCCAATACGAATCTTTCAGAAAGCGTAACATTGACGTTATATGTTCCGAAATTGATAGATTATATTCAGAATAGTGCGAAGGTAGACAAAACTTACGTGTTACCGCTCACCATTGCCAATCCGTCCGCTTATTGTATTAATGAAAAATCACATACCTGGATGTGCTTTGTGAAAATAACTTATGTGAAAGTGGAGGAAGATTCTGCTATGCAGCCAGATGGAGTGGGTGTGCCTGATGACCATACATTAGAAGGTGGATATACTTTACTGTGGCATGATGAATTCAATGGTACAGGAGCTTTAAACGAAGAAATGTGGCGTTTTGAAGAAGGCTTCCAACGCAATGAAGAAGATCAATGGTATAGCAAAAATAACGTGGAACAAAAAGGAAATGCCATGGTCATAACAGCAAAGCGTCAGCGCGTGAAGAACCCAAACTATGATCCTAATGCTACTGGAGGTAACTCTTGGAAAAAAACACGTGAATATGCAGAATACACTTCTGGTTGTGTGGTTGCAAAGAATGATTTTGCCTTTAAATATGGCAGAGTTGAAGTCCGTGCAAAAATACCCATTGAACAAGGTGGATGGCCGGCTATATGGTCTACCGGTAATTGGTATGAATGGCCTTTGGGTGGTGAAATTGATATATTGGAGTTCTATAAAAATAAAATCCATGCCAACTTGTGTTGGGGGGGAAACTCTCGTTGGAATGGCAAATGGAATTCTAAAAATTACGACATTAAGAGTTTTACAGGCAAGGATGCAAAATGGGCTGATAAATATCATATATGGCGTATGGATTGGGATAAAGACTTTATCCGTATTTACTTGGATGATGAATTATTAAATGAAACTGATTTGAGTAAGACGTATAACAATGGAGATCATGGTGCTGGTGACGGTGGCCATATTAATCCTTTTTCTAATGATCTGGATGGTTTTGGACAATGTATGATGTTGAATTTGGCAATTGGTGGAATTAATGGCAGACCTATTCAGGCCTCGTTTCCGCTCGAATATTGTGTAGACTATATTCGAGTTTATCAGAAAGATAAATAAATTGATAAGATAAATAGGTTTCATGCATATTCATTAGATTTTTTGGAGTGTTATCATGAAACCTATTTTTATATACTAAATCTTTTTGGCAATGGTAAACATGAAGATATTGAGAATTTTGTTTGCTGTGATTGCTTTTATACCTATCTCTGTAGTGGCAGATTGCCGTTGCTCGTCTAATGTTAAGACTTCAGACATAGGTGTATATGTTGCAGAAGAAAAACACGCAGATATCGAGCGGAGTGAGTGTATGAAGCACTCTTTGGTTATCCCAAATGTAAAAGTTGAGCGAGAACAGTCTTGGAAATTAGTATGGAGTGAAGAATTTAATCAAGATGGACGATTGGATGAGAATACTTGGAACTATGAAAACGGATTTGTACGCAATGAAGAAATGCAATGGTATCAATCTGACAATGCATTTTGTATGAATGGTTGTTTAGTTATTGAGGCTAGAAAAGAAATAAATAGGAAAAATCCGCATTTTGAAGTAGGAAACAAGGATTGGCGAAAGGCGCGTGAATATATAGATTACACTTCCTCATCTATAACGACTGCAGGTAAGAAAGAATTTCTTTACGGGTGTTTTGAAGTTCGTGCTAAAATTCCCACTGCAGGTGGAGCTTGGCCTGCCATTTGGTTGTTAGGTAGTGGAATGGACTGGCCTTCTTGTGGTGAAATAGATATGATGGAGTACTACCGAATAAAAGGTGTGCCTCATATTTTGGCAAATGCGTGTTGGGGAACAGAACGAATGTGGCAAGCAAAGTGGGATAGTAGTGCTATACCTTTTATGCATTTTACGAGCAAAGATACCAGTTGGGCAGAGAAGTTTCATGTTTGGCGTATGGAATGGAATAATGAAGTTATAAAATTATACGTAGATGACGAATTGTTGAATGAGATTCCACTCAGTGAAACGTTTAATGGTAGTTTAGGTAAAGGTATTAATCCTTTTCGCCGTCCGATGTATTTATTATTAAATCTAGCATTGGGAGGAATTAATGGTGGGGAAGTAGATGATTTAGCTGTCCCTATGAGGTATGAAGTGGATTATGTGCGTGTATATCAAAAGTAATATAGTTAATATTATAAATATTATAACTTTAAAAGTATTTTGTTAGATGAGAAATTTATTTTATGTATGGTCTGTTTCTTTCTTTATCTTATGGGCAGCGATGCTGAATACCGGCTGCTCAGGGGGGAAAGAAGAAAAAGGTGTACCTTTGGATTCCATTTTTTTGAGTGATCCGTGTATCTTGGCAGATGCCCGTACCCAGACGTACTATATGACCGGTACGTCGGGTAAATTATGGAAAAGCAAAGATTTGGAATCTTGGGAAGGACCCTTTGATGTGGTGCAGTGGGACACCGCTTCCTGGATGGGCAGTAGGCCGGAAATCTGGGCAGCCGAACTGCATGAATACCAAGGAAAGTATTATTATTTCGCTACTTTTACCAATAACTCCATCCGCATTGATTCTGTGAATGGCAGCGTGGTGCCGCGCAGGGCTACGCATGTATTGGTCAGCGACTCACCCGCAGGGCCTTATCGCCCCATGGGAGAGAAGGAATATCTGCCGGCAGACAAGGCTACGCTGGACGGTACTTTCTGGGTGGATGCCGACGGCAAGCCGTATATGGTGTATTGCCATGAGTGGCTGCAAAACGGCGACGGTACCATTGAAAAGATAGAACTGAAGTCCGACTTGTCGGGAACTATAGGCGAGGGAAAGATTCTGTTCAAGGCCAGCGATTCTCCCTGGAACCGTGAAAAGATGGGAAAGGAAGTGAAACCGAACCGGGTGACCGACGGCCCCTGGCTTTTCCGTACCGGAACCGGACGATTGGGAATGATTTGGACCAGTTGGGTCTATGGAGATTATACGCAGGGAGTGGCTTACTCGGAAAGCGGCACTCTGGAGGGGCCGTGGGTGCAGGAAGAAAACCCCGTCACTCCGCATAATTTCGGTCATGGTATGCTGTTTCGCACGTTCAATGGCCAATGGCTGATGTCGGCTCACAGCCACAAAGAGGTGAACGGACGGTATATCCGCATTCCGCGCTTGTTTGAAGTGGATTTATCGGGCGATAAATTGCAGGTGGGGCGACTGCTCAACGCCAGCGGACAGTGGCTCGATGAGGAGGGTAAGTATATCAATGCTCATGGAGGGGGCATCCTTTATCACGAAGGCTTGTATTACTGGTTTGGTGAACATCGTCCCGACGAAGGATTTTCTACCCAGGTAGGTGTGAACTGCTATGCATCGGCCGACTTGAAGTTGTGGCAGTATAAAGGGGTGGCTTTGGCGGTATCGGAAGAAGCCGGAAGCGACATAGAGCGCGGATGCATCATGGAACGCCCCAAGGTGATATACAATAAGAAGACCGGAAAATTCGTGATGTGGCTTCACTTGGAACTGAAAGGACAGGGATATGGTCCGGCGCGTGCTGCGGTGGCTGTGAGCGATACTCCTATAGGCCCTTACCGCTTTGTTCGTTCCGGCAGGGTGAATCCGGGATGTTGGCCGGTAAATCTGACAGAAGAAGAACGGCAGATGTCGTGGAAAGAGGAGAAATACCAAAAATGGTGGACTCCTGAATGGCGGAAGGCCGTGGAACAGGGTATGCTGACCCAGCGCGACTGGGAAGGCGGACAGATGTCGCGTGATATGACGCTCTTTGTCGACGACGACGGTAAGGCTTATCACATTTATTCTTCTGAAGAAAACCTCACCTTGCAGATAGCGGAATTGTCGGAAGATTACCTGACACACACCGGAAAATATATCCGTCTGTTTCCAGGAGGGCATAACGAGGCCCCGGCTATTTTCAAGAAAGGAGACACCTATTGGATGATAGCTTCGGGTTGCACGGGATGGGCTCCTAATGCCGCCCGGCTTTTCTCTTCCTCTTCCATTTGGGGGCCGTGGACTCAGCACCCCAATCCCTGCCGAGGCGAGGGAGCAGAAAAGACATTCGGCGGACAAAGCACCTTTGTGCTGGAATTGCCGAACGAGGAATTTCTCTTTATGGCGGACATATGGAAACCGGAGAGCCTGATGTATTCCGGCTATCTGTGGTTGCCTATTGGCTTTGATGAGGCGGGAATGCCATTTTTGGAAAAGAAGTAAATGGTCTATCAAAAATGATTTGACAGTCAACACAAACTACACTATATGAATATAAAAGCAATGATAATGGCGGCAGCCCTTCTCCTGAATGGGGGATGGGCTGTTTCGCAAGGTACGGTGGATGATTACAAGCGTGCCTATGCCTTGAGAGAACAATACAGTGCCCGGAAAGTGTACTATGCCGACGTGCAGCCACGGTGGATTGCAGGTACACATGAGTTCTGGTACGTGCGTCATACTCCCGAAGGAAACCGCTATGTGGTGGTAGATGCCGGCCGGAGAACCCGGAAGGACTTGTTTCAGCACGAAAAGCTGGCCGCTGCCCTTAGCCGTTTGTCGGGTAAAGAGGTGACGCCGGCTACCTTGTATCTGAAAGACCTGCGGGTGAATGCCCGGCTGGATACTGTACGGTTTGTATTCGACAATCATCGTTGGACCTACTTTACCCGTAAGGATAGGCTGACGGACGAGGGAAGAGTGCCTGCTCCGGTTCCCCGCCCACACTGGATGGTGCGTGATGATGAAAAGATCCATGCTCCCGTACTGTCGCCCGACGGAAAGTACAAGGCTTACATCAAAGAATCTAATATTTATGTGCAAGAACTGGCTACCGGGCGGGAAAGACAACTCAGTATAGACGGCACCTTGGGGCATTATTATTCTGCCTACATCCATTGGTCTCCCGATAGTAAAAAGCTGGCTGCCTGCAAGATACGTCCGGTAGAAAAACGCTATGTACATTATGTGGAATCTTCGCCTGCCGACCAACTGCAGCCCCGGCTGCATACCCAGGAATATGCCAAGCCGGGTGATGAACTGCCTTTCAAGGTGCCCTGTATCTTTCATGTGGAGAGTGGTGAAATTATTCAGCCTTCTACCGAACTGTTCAGCCATCAGTATGCTCTTCACGGTCCGGTATGGGATGCCGACAGTCGTACGGTGACTTTTGAGTATAATCAGCGGGGGCATCAGGTGTACCGGGTGTTGGAACTGAATGCCCACACCGGTGAGGTACGCATACTGATAGAAGAAACACATGATAAATACGTGAATTATACCCGTTATTTCCGTCATAACCTGGCCGATGGAAAGCATATAATCTGGATGAGTGAGCGTGACAATTGGAATCATCTGTATCTGTACGACCGGGAGGCAGCGCGTGCGGTATGTCAGATAACGCGGGGGGAATGGTATGTGAGAGAGGTGATAGGAGTAGATGAGGAAAACCGACAGATATACTTCTCGGCCAATGGGGTGGTGCCGGGCGAAGACCCTTACCTTATCCGCTATTACCGCATCGGTTTTGACGGAGCAGGCATGACTTGCCTTACCCCGGAAACGGGTATGCATACGGCTTGGTTTTCGGCCGACCGCAAGTATCTGGTAGATGTGTGGTCTATGGTGGACAAAGCCCCCAGGGCTGTGCTGCGCGAGGCGGCTACCGGAAAAGAAATCATGCCGCTGGAAACAGCCGATATCAGCCGACTGAAAGCTGCCGGATGGAAAGCTCCTGAAGTGTTTGTGGCCAAAGGTAGGGACGGACAGACGGATATGTGGGGGCTGATTGTGCGCCCTACGAATTTCGACCCTGCCCGTAAGTATCCGATTATAGAATACATCTATCAAGGCCCCGGCAGCCATTATGTGCCCAAGACCTTCCAGGCTTACAATTGGTACATGACTTCGCTGGCCGAGCTGGGATTTATCGTGGTGATGGTAGACGGTATGGGTACCTCTTTCCGCTCCAGAGCTTTTGAGAATGTCTGTTATCAGAATCTGAAAGATGCCGGCCTTCCCGACCACATTGCCTGGATTCGTGCGGCTGCCCGTAAGTATCCGTATATGGATACCGACCGTGTGGGTATTTATGGCTGTTCGGCCGGCGGGCAGGAGTCTACTGCTGCGGTGCTGTTTCATCCGGATTTCTATAAGGCTGCCTATTCGGCTTGCGGCTGTCACGATAACCGGATGGATAAAATCTGGTGGAATGAATTGTGGATGGGGTATCCGGTAGGTAATCAGTATAAGGAGAATTCGAATGTAGAGAATGCCCATTTGCTGACGCGTCCGCTGATGCTGGCGGTGGGAGAGATGGATGACAATGTAGACCCGGCTTCTACCATGCAGTTGGTAAATGCATTGATCAAGGCCGATAAAGATTTTGAACTGGTGGTATTGCCGGGTGCCCGACATACGGTAGGTGAATCTTTTGGCGAACATAAACGCTATGATTTTTTTGTACGTCATCTGTTGAACGTAAATCCGCCGTTGTGGAGTGAGCTAAAGTAGCCATTTGGCCGAATAATCTTCTTTTTTGAATCATTTGTAGCGGTGCCGAGATAAAAAAATGTCTTATTTTTGCTTCACAGATTCTGCGGAAGAATGAATAAGGATTTTTACAAAATAAATGAATGCCATGAACACAAAGAATTATTGTTGGCTGCTGTTGGCGGTGGCCTTGCTGATTCCTGCACAGTGGGTGTCGGCTAAAAAAAAGAAAGACATAGAGAAATCTGATAGAGAGGTGTGGTGTGAGGTGCTTTATCAGATGGCTGCTCCGGTACTCAGCAATATGAGTGAGGGAAAGCTTCAGGAAAATATGCTGGTAGAACTCAGCCCTACCTGGGATGGCCGCAATAAGAAAGTGACTTATATGGAATGTTTCGGCCGACTGATGGCCGGACTGGCTCCCTGGATTTCATTGCCGGATGATGATACAGCCGAAGGAAAACAACGCAAGCAGTTGCGCCAATGGGCGTTGAAAAGCTATGCTCAGGCTGTAGACCCGGAAAGTCCGGATTATCTGCTGTGGAGAAAAGAAGGGCAGACCTTGGTCGATGCAGCGTATATTGCAGAAAGTTTCTTGCGCGGCTACGATGCTTTGTGGCTGCCGCTCGATGAAGTGACCAAACAGCGCTATATTGAAGAATTTACCCAGCTACGTAGGGTAGATCCCCCTTATACCAACTGGCTGTTGTTCTCTTCTACGGTGGAATGTTTCCTCAGAAAGGCCGGTGCCCACAGTGACACGTATCGCATCGTATCGGCCTTGCGTAAGGTAGAGGAATGGTATGCTGGCGATGGCTGGTACTCTGACGGACCTGATTTTGCGTTCGATTATTACAGCAGTTATGTGCTTCATCCCATGTATGTGGAATCATTGGAAGTGTTTACCAACGGAGGCAAACACCGTATTTGGAATGCTCCGGATTGTAATTTCGACCGTGCCAAGAAGCGGATGCAGCGTTATGGTATGATTTTGGAACGGTTCATTTCGCCTGAGGGAGCTTTTCCGGTATTTGGCCGCTCCATTACCTATCGCACGGGTACCATGCAACCGTTGGCCTTGCTGGCTTGGCGCGAGTGGTTGCCTAAAGAATTACCCAACGGACAGGTGCGTGCAGCCTTGACGGCGGTTATCAAACGGATGTTTGCCGACGGTAGAAATTTCAACGAAAAGGGATTCCTGACCTTGGGATTCAACGGCAAACAACCTCATATCTCTGACTGGTATACCAATAACGGTAGTCTGTATATGGCCTCTTTGGCGTTTCTGCCTTTAGGACTGCCTGCCAGCCATCCGTTCTGGACGGATGCCGCACAAGACTGGACTTCTAAGAAGGCTTGGGGAGGACAGGAATTTCCGAAAGACCACGCATATTATGAATAATAAATATGAGACAATATAGGAGTAAGGTAAAAAGGTTTATTGGGTTCGTGGTGGCTTGTGTCATGGGGGGAGGGATGCCTTCCCTTCATGCACAAGGCACCACTTGTGTAGATGTACGACTGGTAGAAGTGGCTTCTGGCTATAGCCAGACTTCTGTAAATACCGCTGTATTCCGCAACAGTGCCTTGGTTACCCACCGCAACTGGCAGTTTATCGGTTTTTATGATGCCGACGGATATGTAACGTTGGGAAAAAGAAAACTGGGGACAGACCAATGGACGCTGCATAAGACTGCGTATCAGGGAAATGTGAAGGATGCCCATAATGTTATCAGCATGATGGTAGACGGAAAAGGCTACCTGCATATAGCTTTCGACCATCATGGGCATCCGTTACGCTATTGCAAGAGTATAGCTCCTTATTCGTTGGAACTGGGGGCACTGCAGTCTATGACGGGCGTGGATGAGGGAAATGTCACTTACCCGGAATTCTATCGACTGGCCAAGGGGGATTTGCTTTTTGCTTACCGTTCGGGGGCTTCGGGCAGGGGAAATCTGGTGATGAACCGGTATGACGTGAAGAGTCAGACCTGGCATCGGGTACACGATGTATTGATAGACGGCGAAAATCAGAGAAATGCCTACTGGCAATTGTATGTAGACCAAAAAGGAATCATCCACCTGTCGTGGGTGTGGCGGGAAACGTGGATGGTGGAGACCAACCACGACTTGTGTTATGCCCGTTCGTATGATAACGGACAGACTTGGTACAAGACGGACGGTACGCGCTACGAGTTGCCCATCCGCCAGGATAACGCCGAGTATGCGTGCCGCATTCCCCAGCGTTCAGAATTGATTAATCAGACCAGCATGAGTGCAGATGAAGAAGGGAATCCCTATATCGCATCTTATTGGAGAAGTGCGGACAGCAAAGTACCTCAATATCGCCTGGTGTGGCACGACGGGCATAGTTGGCATAGCCGCCAGGTGTCGCAGCGCACGACTCCTTTCTCATTGCAGGGAGGGGGCACCAAGATGATTCCGATAGCCCGTCCGCGCCTGGTGACGGATAAGGGTAGGGTGTATTATCTGTTTCGTGATGAAGAGCACGGCAGTAGGGTGTCGATGGCTTATACGGCAGATGTAAAAGGGGGCAACTGGCAGGTGACCGACCTGACCGATTTTACGGTGGGGGCCTGGGAACCGAATCACGACGCGGAGTTGTGGAAAAACCGCAAGAAGCTTCACCTCTTTGTGCAAAATACCCGGCAGGGCGACGGTGAACGGACCGTGGAGTTTGAGCCTCAAACGGTGTATGTGCTCGAAATAAAATAGTGTAGCATACGATGGAATATGTATATTTTTAAAGAATAATAGCTATGAAGAAGAATTTTTTGACTGTGGTCGGTGCCGCACTTTGTATGGTTGCCACTTCGTGCTCTAACCAAGGTGTGCAGGCCGATGATGTAAGGAAGACCATTCATCTGGTAAATACTGCCTGGCAGCAATCGCACCCCAAGCACGGGCGTGCTTTCTGGGATAATGCTGCTTATCATACGGGCAATATGGAGGCTTTCTTTTTGACCGGTGACTCTGCGTATTATAAATATTCTGAGGCGTGGGCACAGCACAATGAATGGAAAGGTGCCAAAAGCGATCAAAGAGAGGAATGGAAATACAGCTATGGCGAGAGCGACGAATATGTGTTGTTCGGCGATTATCAGGTGTGCTTCCAGACGTATGCCGACCTGTATACCATACAGCCGGAAGATTATAAAATTGCCAGGGCGCGCGAAGTTATGGAGTATCAGATGAATACCGATAAGAATGATTATTGGTGGTGGAGCGACGGCCTCTATATGGTGATGCCTGTAATGACCAAAATGTATAAACTGACGGGCAATGCTCAGTATCTGGATAAACTGTATGAATACTGGAGCTATGCCAACAGCATTATGTATGACGAGGAAGAAGGGCTATATTACCGCGATGCCAAGTATGTTTACCCCAAGCATAAGAGTGTGAACGGCAAGAAGGATTTCTGGGCACGTGGCGACGGATGGGTATTGGCCGCTTTTGCCAAGGTATTGAAGGATTTGCCTCAGACCGATGCGCACCGTCAGGAATATGTGGACTGCTATCAGAAAATGGCGCAGGCAGTGGCCGCCTGTCAGCAGCCCGAAGGCTACTGGACGCGCAGTATGCTGGATGCCGAACACGCTCCCGGACCCGAAACCAGCGGCACTGCTTTCTTTACTTACGGATTGCTGTGGGGTATGAACAACGGCTATCTGAATAAAAGTACGTATGAACCGGTGGTTATGAAGGCTTGGAATTATCTGTCTACCGTGGCATTGCAGCCCGACGGTAGGGTAGGGTATGTGCAGCCTATCGGTGAAAAGGCTATTCCGGGCCAGGTGGTGGATGCCAATTCCACTTCTAATTTTGGTGTAGGGGCATTCTTGCTGGCTGCCTGTGAGATGGTGAGGTTCTTGCAATAAATGAAATGTTTCAATAATTTGAAAAGAAACTTTATAAAACAAACATCTAAGATATTGTATATGAAAAAGATATATAGTCTGTTGGCCGGGTTTTCCTTGTCGGTTTGTGCGGTAACTGCCGCACCGTTGCAGACGGTGCAGGAGCGTGAGAAGGATTACGTGGGCTACCTGTTCACTTATTTTACCGGAAATCACATCAGCGAAGAGGCGGTGTGCTATGCCGTAAGTCTGGACGGTTCTTCTTTCTGGGCATTGAACGACGGCAAACCGGTACTCGACTCTAAGGTTATCAGTTCCACCGGCGGCGTGCGCGACCCGCATATCCTTCGTTCGGAAGATGGAAAAACCTTCTATATGGTGCTTACGGATATGGTATCGGGCAACGGATGGGATTCCAATCGTGCCATGGTGATGCTGAAATCCGAGAATCTGGTAGACTGGTCGTATTCTGTCATCAATATGCAGAAGAAGTATGCAGGACAGGAGAGACTGAAACGGGTATGGGCCCCGCAAACTGTGTTCGACCCGGAGGCCGGCAAGTATATGGTGTATTGGTCTATGCAGTATGCCGGCGGACCGGACGTAATCTATTATGCCTATGCCAATGCCGACTTTACCGATCTGGAGGGTGAACCCAAGGTGTTGTTTCTGCCGCAGAACCGCAAGTCGTGTATCGATGGAGATATCGTATACAAAGACGGGCTGTTTCATCTTTTTTACAAGACAGAAGGACACGGCAACGGCATCAAGGTAGCCACTACCCGTTCGCTTACTTCGGGCAAGTGGGTGGAAGACCCCGATTATAAGCAGCAGACAAAAGAGGCGGTAGAGGGCGCAGGTACCTTTAAACTGATTGGTCAGGATAAATACATCTTGATGTATGATGTCTATATGAAAGGTCGCTATCAGTTTACGGAAACTACCGATTTGAAAAATTTCAAGGTGATAGACAATGAAGTGAAAATGAATTTCCACCCGCGTCACGGTACGGTTATCCCCATTACGCGTGATGAACTGATGCGGCTCACTGAAAAGTGGGGCAAACCGGAAGAGTTGGGGGATATTCCTGTCAATCCGGTATTGCCGGGCTTTCATGCCGACCCTGAAATCTTATATGCCGAACAGACGCAAACCTATTATATCTATTCTACCACCGACGGACATCCCGGTTGGGGCGGTTGGTACTTTACGGTGTTTTCGTCGAAAGATTTGAAAAACTGGAAAGAAGAAGGGGTAATGCTGGATGTAAAATCCGATCAGGTGCCCTGGGCCAAGGGTAATGCCTGGGCTCCTTGCATAGAAGAGAAAAAGATTAGAGGCGGCTATCGGTACTATTTTTATTACAGTGCGCATCCCAACGATGGCAATAGCAAGCAGATAGGGGTGGCAGTGAGTGATTCGCCTACAGGTCCTTTTAAAGATTTGGGTCATCCCATCGTTACGGAATCTCCGGCAGGTGGCGGACAGCAGATTGATGTGGACGTATTTACAGACCCGGTATCTGGCAAGTCGTATCTATATTGGGGAAACGGCTATATGGCCGGTGCCGAGCTGAGTAAGGATATGCTGTCGGTGAAGAAAAAGACCATTCGGGTGTTGACTCCTAAAGGGGGAACGTTGCAGGATTATGCCTATAGGGAAGCTCCTTATGTGTTCTACCGTAATGGGTTGTATTATTTCTTGTGGTCGGTAGATGATACGGGCTCGCCCAATTATCACGTGGCTTACGGCACTTCTACATCTCCGTTGGGGCCTGTTCGGGTGGCCGAGCAGCCGGTGGTGCTGATTCAGCGTCCGGAGAAGCACATCTACGGCCCGGCTCATAATTCGGTAATCCAGCTGCCCGGCACCGATGAATGGCGGATAGTGTATCATCGCATCAACCGCCATTTCCTGAAAAATGCACCGGGCATACACCGGGAGGTTTGCATAGACAAACTGGAGTTCAATGAGGATGGAAGCATCCGCCCTGTGGAACCTGTCTATTAATCATTAATCAGCATTACAAAGAGGTATGATGAATAAACTGTTGCATGGCTGCCTGGGACTGATTTGTTCCTGGCTGTCGGTCGGCAGTGTGCTGGCTGAGACTTGCGAAGGAATGAATGCTCCCGATTCGGTATATATCTTTTCTTACTCGTATCCAGATGGAACCAGTGGACTGAAATTTGCCTGGAGTCCGGATGGGGAAGAGTGGCACTCGGTGGGCAATGGCTATGAATATGTGAAATCGGATTTCGGCCCTTGGGGGGCCGGCAAGAAAATGTTTCGCCCGCAGTTGATACAAGGGGTGGCCGACGGTAAGTGGCATTGCCTTTGGCAGGCTACCCAAAGCGGTAAGGTGGTGGCACATGCTGCGTCGGCAGATCTGCTGAGTTGGGGGCGTCAGTCTTATTTCGTGCCCGAAGAGCGTACACGCCATCTTCCTCAGGATGCAGTACCTGCCGATGAGGTGCAGGTGTGTGTGGATAACCAGATGCTACAGGGGTATAGACAGCGGGTGGCTTATCCGCTGGTGGAGCAACTGATTCGCTATGCCGACCATAAAAGATACCGCCAGCAACTGTACGATGAACGGATGGAACAGGATGCGGTGCGTTTTGCCGGATTGACACCGGTAAAGGCTTCCATTACTGTGAATCACCAGAAGGCGAAGCCTATCAGTGATAAATTGATTGGCATCTTCTTTGAAGACATCAATTATGCTGCCGACGGGGGCTTGTATGCCGAACTGGTGCAGAACCGTGATTTTGAATATACTGCCCAGGAATGGGGTGGAGAGCGTTTTTCGCCGCAATATGCCTGGTCTTTGGTGGACGGTGGGGAGGCGGATGCGCACGTGCAGCCGCTACAGATAGCTGATGAACAGCCGCTTCACCCCAACAATCCGCATTATGCCGTGGTGCCGGTGGCCAAGCCGGGCATTGCTCTGCAAAACAGCGGATATGATGGCATCACACTGAAAAAAGGAGAAAAATACGATTGCTCTTTTTTCGCCAGAGTGACTGAAAAGCACCGGGGCGGCCAGTGGAGCGTCCGTTTGCTGGATGAGCAGGGAACCGAGGTGGCTGCATCCGTGGTGAGTGTTTCTTCTACGCAGTGGAAGAAGGTGAAGACGGTATTGAAGGTTTCGGCCGATGTGCGGGCCGCTGTGTTGTCTTTAGAGCCTCAGAAAGCTGGTGTATATCATCTGGATATGATTTCTTTGTTTCCTCAGCACACGTTTCATGGTCGTAAGAATGGCTTGCGCGCTGATTTGGCTCAGGCATTGGCCGATTTAAAGCCTAGGTTTGTACGCTTTCCGGGTGGTTGTGTGGCGCATGGCAATGGCATAGACAATATGTATGACTGGAAGGGCTCTATCGGTCCGTTGGAGACTCGAAAACCGCTGCGTAATTTATGGGGTTATCATCAGACACGTGGATTGGGCTATTTTGAGTATTTTCAGTTTTGTGAAGATATAGGGGCAGAACCGTTGCCGGTATTGTCGGCAGGCGTGCCTTGTCAGAACTCCAGCAACTGTAGCCATCATGCTACGGGTGAATTGGGCTGCTGGGGACAGCAGGGAGGTATTCCTATGGAAGATATGGCGGCCTATGTGCAAGATGTTCTAGACCTGATAGAGTATGCCAACGGAGATGCCAAACAGACGGTATGGGGCAGAAAAAGGGCGGAAGCCGGCCATCCCAAACCTTTTGGTCTGAAATATATTGGTATAGGCAACGAGGATTTGATAACCGATGTGTTTGAAGAGCGTTTTACCATGATTTATAAGGCTGTACGCGAAAAATATCCGCACATTACGGTGGTGGGTACAGTGGGCCCGTTCTATGAGGGTACCGATTATGATGAGGGGTGGAAATTGGCTGATAAACTGTCGGTTCCTATGGTAGATGAACATTATTACGTTTCTCCGGGTTGGATGATTCATAACCAAGATTATTACGACCGTTACGATCGGAAGAAGTCAAAAGTATATTTGGGTGAATATGCAGCGCATTTGCCGGGGCGTCCGAATAATCTGGAAACAGCCTTATCGGAAGCTTTGTATCTGACGGCTGTGGAAAGAAACGGAGATGTGGTTGCCATGGCTTCGTATGCTCCCTTATTGGCGAAAGATAGACATACCCAGTGGAACCCTGACCTTATCTATTTTAATAATCAGGAGGTCAAACCAACCGTGGGGTATTATGTACAGCAAATGTATGGGCAGAATGCAGGAAATCTGTATCTGGATTCAGAAGTGGTACTGGATAATAGTAGGGAGGAAGTAAGAAAACGCATAGGCGTCTCGGTAGTAAAGGATACTGCATCAGATACCTATGTTGTGAAGTTGGTCAATCTGCTGCCGGTAGAGGTGAAGACTGCCCTACACTTGGAGGAAGTGAATCTAGAATCGTATCGGGCTGTAAAAAGCATTTTGACTGGCAGGCCAACCGATAAAAAACTGCTACCACAACAGGCTGATTTTGAATTGACAGACTCTGAATGGACATATTCCATGCCAGCCTATTCTTTTACGGTGATTCGTATTTATCCATCAGAAAAGAAGTAGTAGAGAACGTTTAATTAATTATTTTTGTTTAGTTTTGTAAGCAAAATCACAATAGAATTTTTATATCATGAAAAAACATCTTTTGACGGGGGTATTGGCTGCTGTTGCAATAAGCGGTGCTGCCCAGACATTCAAGGAATGGCAGGACCCTGAGGTGAATGCCGTAAACCGTGCTCCGATGCACACTAATTATTTTGCGTATGAATCGGATAAGGCTGCTTTGAGAGCACAGAAAGAAACTTCTTCTAACTTTATGACAATGAATGGTACTTGGAAGTTTTTCTGGGTAAAAAATGCAGATGCCAGACCTACAGATTTCTGGAAGATAGGTTTCAACGATAAAGGTTGGGATGACCTGAAAGTGCCTGCTGTGTGGGAACTGAATGGTTATGGTGACCCGATTTATGTGAACACCGGCTATGCCTGGCGGAATCAGTTTCAGAATAATCCTCCGGAAGTGCCTGTTGACAATAATCATGTGGGTTCTTACCGTAGAGAGTTTGTGATACCGGCTTCCTGGAAGGGGAAGGACATTATTGCTCATTTCGGCTCGGTGACATCGAACATGTATTTGTGGGTAAACGGACGGTATGTAGGTTATAGCGAGGATAGCAAGCTGGAAGCGGAGTTTGATTTGACCAAGTATCTGAAACCGGGTCAAAAGAACTTAATAGCTTTTCAAGTGTTCCGCTGGTGTGATGGAACGTATCTGGAAGATCAAGACTTTTTCCGTTTTAGCGGTGTGGGTCGCGATTGCTATTTTTATGCTCGTGACAAGAAACGTATCGAGGATATTCGGGTGACTCCGGATTTGGATGCAGAGTATAAGAATGGTTCGCTGGCTGTGGAACTGAAGATGAAGGGAAGTGGAACAGTTAAATTAGAACTTAAGGATGCAACAGGTAAACTAGTGGCTGAAGCGCAGGCAAAAGGTAATGGCAAAGTGGCGCTCAATGTGCAGGATGTGCAGAAATGGAGTGCTGAATCGCCTTATCTATATAAACTGTATGCATCGGTTGTGGGTGGTAGCGAAGTGATTCCTGTCAACGTGGGCTTCCGTAAGATTGAACAGAAATATGGACAGATTCTGGTAAATGGCCAGCCGGTGCTGTTCAAAGGGGCCAATCGTCATGAACTGGACCCCGATGGCGGCTATGTGATTTCGCCTGAACGGATGCTGCAGGACATCAAGATGATGAAGAAATACAATATCAATGCTGTGCGCACTTGCCACTATCCGGATGCTAATCTGTGGTATGACTTGTGCGACCGCTACGGTCTGTATGTAGTGGCCGAGGCTAACCTGGAATCGCATGGTATGGGCTATGAAGAAAAAACGCTGGCTAAGAACGATTCTTATAAAAAAGCACATCTGGAGCGTAATCAGCGTAATGTGCAGCGCGGATTCAATCATCCTAGTATCATCTTCTGGTCTTTGGGTAATGAGGCAGGCTTTGGACCTAACTTCGAAGCTGCCTATAATTGGGTAAAAGCAGAAGATGGCAGCAGACCTGTACAGTATGAACAGGCACATGGCAATGATTTTACTGATGTGAATTGTCCGATGTATGCTGATTATAAACACATGGAGAAGTATGCACAACGTCGGGATATCAAAAAACCGTTGATTCAGTGCGAATATGCACATGCCATGGGTAACTCACAAGGTGGATTCAAGGAATACTGGGATTTGATTCGTCAGTATCCGTCTCTGCAGGGTGGATTTATCTGGGACTTTGTAGACCAGTCTATACGCTGGAAGGGTGATAATGGTGTGGAAATCTATGCATATGGCGGCGATTTCAACCGCTTTGATGCTTCCGACAACAATTTCTGCGACAATGGTCTGATTAGCCCCGACCGTAATCCTAATCCGCATATCGACGAGGTGGGGTATTATTATCAGAATATCTGGACGAAAGCTTTGGATCTGACCAAGGGAGAAATAGAAATTTACAATGAGAATTTCTTCCGCGATCTATCGGATTATTATTTGGAATGGACACTACTTAGAGATGGCGTAGAGGTGCGTTCGGGCCGTGTGGATGATTTGAAGGTGGAACCGCAGCAGCGTGTGAAGCTTACATTGGATTTGGGCAGAAACTGTCAGGGCAAGATGTGCGGAATGCATGAATGTCTGTTGAATGTAACTTATCGGTTGAAAAATCGTGATGGCTTATTGGCACCAGGACATGCCGTAGCTAAAGATCAGTTGGAAATAGCTCCTTATAAGGCTCCTTCTATGGATCTGAAGAATGTAGTAGAAAGTAATGTGGAAGTAGTGGTGCCACAAGTGCAGGAGAACGATTACAATTACCTGATTGTGGAAGGTGAAGACTTCCGTATGGAATTCAATAGACATTCTGGATACTTGAGCCGTTATCAGGTAAATGGCTTGGAAATGATGAAAGAAGGTGCTGCCTTGACTCCTAATTTCTGGCGTGCTCCGACTGATAATGATATGGGAGCAGGTTTGCAGCGTAAATTTGCTGTCTGGAAGAATCCTACACTGAAATTGAATGAACTGAAGTGGGAGAAGGTGGATGGACAAGTAGTGGTTCGTGCTAGTTATGAGATGAAGGAAGTATCGGCTATGCTTGATTTGACTTATCAAATCAATAATTTGGGAACTGTTAAGGTGACTCAGAAGATGACAGCTTCGGAAGATGCCAAGGTAGCACCCATGTTCCGTTTCGGTATGCAGATGCAGATGCCCAAACTTTTTGAAACCATAGAATATTATGGCCGCGGACCGGTGGAGAATTACATCGACCGTAATCATAGTACCCGTTTGGGCATTTATCGCCAAAGTGTGGCAGAACAGTTCTATTCATACATCCGTCCGCAGGAAACGGGTACCAAAACTGATATTCGCTGGTGGAAACAGTTGAATGCAGGAGGTGCCGGACTGAAAATTGTAGCGAGTGCTCCATTCTCTGCTTCTGCGCTGCATTATACCATTGATTCCTTGGATGACGGATGGGATAAAGATCAGCGCCATTCTCCGGAAGTGGAAGAAGCCGATTTGACAAATTTGTGTATTGATAAGGTACAGATGGGCTTAGGTTGTGTGAACAGTTGGGGTGCATGGCCGCTGAAGCAGTATCAGCTTCCTTATGGTAATTATGAATTTACCTTTATATTGCAGCCAGTTAGTCATCAGATTAATATGCAGTAATATTGTTACCGGTGTTTTTTAAGGCAGAAAGCTGTGTCTAATTTGGCACGGCTTTCTGTTTTTTTATTTTCTAGATATTTTTGTTAGTAGGATGATTCATTATAATTCTGACTGTATGTTTCATAACATAGTTTAGTAACATTGCTCGTTTCGTTGTTTTTCTGTCGATTAATGTCTAATTTGCGGCCAATAAAGTTAAGGGCATACCATTGGATGCCGAATTATTCACTTTAAATCATAATATATCATGAAAGTATATCAGACGAATGAAATCAAGAATATTGCCCTCCTTGGCAATGATGGCTCGGGTAAAACCACTCTCACAGAAGCGCTGCTCTATGAGAGTGGTATTATAAAACGTCGTGGTAGAATTACTGCAAAGAATACGGTCAGCGATTATTTCCCGGTGGAACAGGAATATGGCTATTCAGTGTTTTCCACCGTTTTCCATGTGGAATGGAATGGTAAGAAGTTGAATATCATAGACTGTCCGGGTAGTGACGATTTTGTTGGAGCTGCCATGACAGCACTGAATGTTACTGATACTGCCATCTTGTTGCTGAACGGACAATATGGGCCTGAAGTTGGAACGCAGAATCATTTTCGTTATACTGAAAAATTGGGTAAGCCTGTTATCTTTCTAGTAAACCAATTGGATAGCGATAAATGTGATTATGATATGGTATTGGAGCAGTTACGCAGTATGCATGGTTCTAAAATAGTGCCTGTGCAGTACCCGTTGGCCACTGGTCCAGACTTCAATTCGTTGATTGATGTACTTTTAATGAAAAAATATTCTTGGGGACCGGAAGGTGGTGCTCCTACTATAGAAGATATCCCAGCAGAAGAAATGGAAAAGGCTACAGAATGGCACAAGGCATTGGTAGAAGCTGCTGCTGAACATGATGAGGGGCTGATGGAAAAATTCTTTGAACAGGATTCTTTGACAGAAGATGAAATGAGAGAAGGTATCCGTAAGGGATTAGCTTGCAGAGGTATGTTCCCAGTATTCTGTGTGTGTGCCGGTAAGGATATGGGGGTGCGCCGTTTGATGGAATTCTTGGGTAATGTAGTTCCTTTTGTAGATGAAATGCCTCCGGTGCATAATACACGCGGTGAAGTGGTGGAACCGAAAGCTGATGGACCCGCTTCACTGTATTTCTTCAAGACTGCTGTAGAACCGCATATCGGTGATGTACAGTATTTTAAAGTTATGAGTGGAAAGGTGCATGAAGGAGATGACTTTACAAATGCCGACCGTGGTTCTAAGGAACGCATCGCACAGATTTATGCTTGTGCAGGTGCCAATCGTATAAAAGTAGAGGAAATGGTAGCGGGAGATATTGGCTGTACTGTGAAATTGAAGGATGTGCATACCGGCAATACGCTGAATGGCAAGGGCTCTGAAAGCCGATTTAATTTTATCAAATATCCGAACTCTAAATATTCGCGTGCTATTAAACCTGTAAATGAATCAGATACGGAAAAGATGATGGTCATCTTAAATCGTATGCGCGAAGAAGATCCTACATGGGTGATTGACCAATCCAAGGAATTGCGTCAGACCATTGTGCATGGACAGGGAGAATTCCATTTGCGTACGTTAAAGTGGCGTCTGGAAAATAATGAAAAATTGCAGGTGAAATTTGAAGAACCTCGTATACCCTATCGTGAAACAATTACCAAGGCTTCTCGTGCGGATTATCGCCATAAAAAGCAATCAGGCGGTGCTGGGCAGTTTGGTGAAGTACATTTGATAGTAGAACCTTATTATGAAGGAATGCCTGCTCCGGATACGTATCGTTTCGGTGGTCAGGAGTTCAAGATGAATGTAAAGGGTACTGAAGAAATACCTTTGGAATGGGGTGGTAAATTAGTCTTTGTGAATTGTGTGGTAGGTGGTGCTATTGATGCACGCTTTATGCCGGCCATCTTGAAGGGAGTAATGTCTCGTATGGAACAGGGACCGCTGACCGGTTCGTATGCCCGTGACGTGCGGGTTATCGTATATGACGGTAAAATGCACCCGGTAGATTCTAATGAAATATCTTTTATGTTGGCAGGTAGAAATGCCTTTAGTGAGGCGTTCAAAAATGCTGGTCCGAAGATTTTGGAGCCGATTTACGATGTAGAGGTGTTTGTTCCATCGGATAAGATGGGGGATGTAATGAGTGATTTGCAAGGACGTCGTGCCATGATTATGGGCATGAGTAGTGAAGCAGGTTATGAAAAACTGATAGCCAAGGTACCTTTGAAAGAAATGTCTTCTTACTCCACTGCTTTGAGTTCGCTCACAGGGGGACGTGCATCGTTTATAATGAAGTTTGCAAGCTATGAGTTAGTGCCAGGTGATGTGCAGGATAAACTGGTGAAGGAATTTGAATCACAAGAGGAAGAATAACTTTTAGCATTTTACCAATTAGTATACGTAGATAGAGGGTACAAAAGTGAGGAGACTCAACTTTTGTACCCTTTTTTCTTTTCCGAAAAAAAACGCTAACTTTGCACCACGGTTCATCCTGCTTCTTTCAGCCGGGATGACAACCTATGTTCCTGCATAATTCCATAAATGATATGACCGAAAAACAGCAGAAGATAGCCGCCTAAGAGTTTGCCCGCAAATGGGAAGGCCGAGGCTATGAAAAAGGAGAATCCCAGCCGTTCTGGATGGATTTGCTCACTAACGTGTTCGGCATCCAACACGCAGCCCAGTTTATCTCGTTCGAGAATCAGGTGAAGCTGGCCAGTACCAGCTTCATCGACGGATACATTGAATCCACGCACGTGCTCATCGAGCAGAAGAGCTTGGACAAGGATTTGCTTAAACCTATCCGGCAGAGCGACGGTTCTCTGCTTACTCCCTTTCAGCAGGCCAAGCGATATGCTGCCGAACTGCCCTATTCCAAGCGTCCTCGCTGGGTGGTGGTGAGTAATTTCCAGTCGTTTCTGGTCTACGATATGGAGCATCCCAACGGAGCCCCCGAACAAATTCTCCTCAAGGATTTGTCTACAGACTACTACCGCCTTCGCTTTTTGGTGGACGATGGCAAGGCGCATCTGAAGAAGGAGATGGAGGTATCTATCCAGGCGGGCGATTTGGTGGGAGTTATCTACGACCGACTGCTGGCGCAATACCTTCATCCCGAGGCTGCCGAAACGCTGAAAAGTCTCAATGTGCTGTGCGTGCGGCTGGTGTTCTGCCTCTATGCCGAGGATGCCGGTGTGTTCGGCCGGCGGAATTGTTTTCACGACTATCTGGCTCCTTTGCCTCCCGAGCGCATCCGTCAGGCTTTGATAGAATTATTTCGGGTGCTCAACACTCCGGCAGAGGAGCGCGACCCTTATCTGCTGCCCGAACTGGCGGCTTTTCCTTATGTGAACGGGGGCTTGTTTGCCGACGAGCACATCGAGATTCCGCATTTTACCGATGAATTGAAGACGGTCTTGCTAGTCAAGGCCAGCGATGATTTCGATTGGAGTCAGATTTCGCCCACCATTTTCGGGGCGGTGTTCGAGAGTACGCTGAATCCCGAGACGCGGCGCAAGGGCGGTATGCACTATACTTCCATCGAGAACATCCACAAGGTGATTGACCCCTTGTTTCTGGAAAACTTGCGTCACGAACTGGCTGCTATCCGAGAGGTGAGGGTAGAGAAGACCCGGAAGCAGAAGCTGCTGGCCTTTCAGGAGAAGCTGGCTACGCTGCGCTTTCTCGACCCCGCCTGTGGCTCCGGCAACTTTCTGACCGAAACTTACCTGTCGCTGCGAAGGCTGGAGAATGCAGTGCTGCAAGAGCTGTTTCAGGGGCAGTCCATGCTGGGGGCTTTCAAGAATCCCATCCGAGTGGGCATCCATCAGTTCTATGGCATCGAGCTGAACGATTTTGCCGTCACCGTGGCCAAGACGGCACTTTGGATAGCCGAAGCACAGATGATGGCCGAGACGGAGCGCATCGTGCAGATGAATCTGGACTTCCTGCCGCTGAAGAACTACGGCCACATCGTAGAGGGCAACGCGCTGCGCATCGATTGGGCAGAGGTGATTCCGGCGGCAGAACTGGATTATATTATCGGTAATCCGCCGTTTGTGGGCTACTCCCTGCAGAGCAAGGAGCAGAAAGAAGATTTAGACCTGGTTTGTCCGGAATGTGGCAAGAACATTGATTATGTGGCAGGCTGGTATTACAAGGCAGCGCAGATGATGCAGGCAAACCACCGTATTCACGGAGCACTGGTTTCTACCAACAGCATTACGCAAGGCGAACAGGTGGCTGCCATCTGGAAGAACCTGATTGAAAAGCACGGTCTGCAGATAGAATATGCTTACCGCACCTTCCGCTGGGACAGTGAGGCCACGCTGAAGGCACATGTGCATTGTGTCATCGTGGGTTTTTCTCATCAGAGTAACCGGGTAGGAGAGTGCCGTATCTTTGATGGAGAGCGTGTTATCACCACCTCCTGCATCAGCCCTTACCTCATCGCTGCGCCCTCTGGTCTGGTATTTATCGCCAGTAGGAAGAAACCTTTGGCTGCGGTGCCGGAAATTACGAAAGGAAGTATTCCGGTGGATGGAGGAAACCTGATTATCGAAGCGGACGAATACGACGACTTTATAGCAAAAGATCCGGCTTCCGTAAAGTATGTGAAGCGGTTTGTCGGTGCACGGGAATTCCTTCACAACCTTCCGCGCTACTGCTTGTGGCTGCAGGGAGCTACCCCCGCCGAACTGAAACACATGCCGCAGGTGCTGGAGCGTGTGGCCGGAACTCGTGCATTCCGGCTGGCCAGCAGCAAGGCGGCTACCCGTAAGTTTGCGGATATGCCCACTCGCTTTATGGAGGTGCGCCAACCCGATACCCATTACATCATCATACCAAGTCATTCTTCTGAAAATCGCCGGTATATTCCTATGGGCTTCCTGTCGCCCGATGTGATTTGTAGCAATGCCAATCTGATGATTCCCGATGCCACTCTCTATCATTTCGGTGTGCTGGAAAGCAATGTACACATGGCCTGGATGCGCACGGTGTGCGGAAGAATAAAAAGCGATTACCGCTACAGCAACGATATTGTCTACAACAACTTCCTCTGGCCCGCACCTACCGAGGCGCAGCGACAGCGGATAGAACAGACCGCCCAAGCTATTTTGGATGCCCGCGCCCTTTATCCGGATTCCTCCTTGGCCGACCTTTACGACGAAGTGGTGATGCCGCCCGAACTGCGCAAGGCGCACCAAGAGAACGACCGTGCCGTGATGGCAGCCTATGGCTTCCCTGTCCGCAATTTCTCCGAGTCCGACTGCGTGGCCCGGCTGTTTCAGCTTTATGCAGAACTGAATGCGTCGAAAGGGGGAAAATAACCCGCTGAGAAGAGTTTTTTTGCCTGCCCTCCGTCTAAGTGTCGGTTAGACGTTGCCTAAGTACGGGTTAGACGCTGTCTAAGTACGGGTTAGACGCTGTCTAAGTACGGGTTAGATGCCGTCTAAGTACGGGTTAGACGCTGCCTACTACGCAAACTTAATTTTTAATTATTTTTGCAAACCAGAAGGGGCGGTTTTATGTTATAATTACGTATTATGACGTAAAATCGCTTTTTCGGTTAATTTACGAGAACTTCTGGTTAAATCAGGTTAACATCTTAGGAATGTTAATTAGGGAGTGTTAATTTTGTGACTATGAAAAAGTCTACAATTTGGATATTGGGTATAGTAATGGGGCTCTCTTTCCTAAGTCTGCTTTATTTGCAGATTGGGTATATTGAAGAGATGGTCAAGATGCGTAATGAACAGTTCGATGAATCTGTGAAGCGTGCCTTGATGGCAGCTTCAAAAGATGTGGAGTCGGCCGAAGTGGAGCGTTGGATTCGTGAGGATATTTCTGAAGCAGAGAAGCGTGCATGGGAATTGAGTTCACAGGGTTTTTCTGTACAGACTCATCAGTTTATGGTGATTTCACCTGATAGTACGCGTGTGGAGTGGAAGACGTTTACGAATAGACAGTCGCTTTTGCCGCGAGCCATGATTTCTAGAAAGCATGGCACCAAAACCATACCGCAAACTTCCCGTTCTTTAGTAGATGCAGTGAAGAACAGATATTTGTATCAGCGTGCCTTGATGGATGATGTGGTGTGGCAAATGATTTACCATGCCAGTAACAAGCCTATAGCCGAACGAGTGAATTTTAAAAATCTGGACCAGTATATCGGTTCGGGACTAATTGATAATGGAGTGGGGCTGAAGTACCATTTTAAGGTTATCGATCGCGATGGACATGAAGTGTATCGTTGTGCTGATTATACCGATGAGGGAAGTGAAAGTTCATATACACAGCCGTTGTTTTTGAATGACCCTCCGGCTCGAATGAGTATTATAAAGGTGCATTTCCCGGGGAAACAGGATTATATATTCGATGTGGTGCGCTTTATGATACCATCCTTGATTTTCACTTTTGTGTTGTTGATAACGTTTATTTTTACCATTTATATCGTGTTCAGGCAGAAGAAGCTGACGGAAATGAAGAACGACTTTATCAATAATATGACTCACGAATTCAAGACGCCTATATCGACCATTTCATTGGCTGCGCAAATGTTGAAAGACCCGGCTGTAGGTAAATCTCCGGCCATGTTCCAACACATTTCCGGGGTTATCAATGATGAGACTAAGCGTCTGCGTTTTCAGGTGGAAAAAGTGTTGCAGATGTCTATGTTCGACAGGCAGAAAGCAACCTTGAAGATGAAAGAATTGGATATTAATGAGTTGATTGCAGGAGTGATACACACGTTCACATTGAAGGTAGAGCGTTATAATGGAACCATACAGTCTGATTTGAAAGCTGATGATCCGATTATATTTGCCGATGAAATGCATATTACCAACGTGATATTCAATCTGATGGATAATGCTGTGAAGTATAAACGTCCGGATGTGGATTTGCAATTGATGGTTAAAACTTGGAATGAGTCAGGTAAGGTGATGATTTCTGTGCAAGACAACGGTTTGGGTATTAAGAAAGAAAATTTGAAAAAGATATTTGAGAAGTTCTATCGCGTGCATACAGGTAATCTGCACGATGTAAAAGGATTCGGCTTAGGATTGGCCTATGTGAAGAAAATCATTGTTGATCACAAAGGGGCTATTAGGGCTGAAAGTGAGCTGAATGTGGGAACTAAATTTATTATAGCATTACCTTTATTAAAAAATGATTGATATGGACGAAAAACTGCGTATTTTATTGTGCGAAGATGATGAGAATCTTGGCATGTTGTTGAGAGAATATTTACAGGCTAAGGGATATGCTGCAGAACTTTATCCGGATGGCGACGCAGGTTACAAGGCTTTTTTGAAAAATAAGTATGACTTGTGTGTGTTTGACGTAATGATGCCTAAGAAAGATGGATTCACCTTGGCACAGGAGGTGCGCGCAGCTAATGCTGAGGTGCCTATCATTTTCTTAACGGCTAAGACTCTGAAAGATGATATCTTGGAAGGTTTTAAAATCGGTGCAGACGATTATATTACTAAGCCTTTCAGTATGGAGGAATTGACTTTCAGAATTGAAGCTATCCTTCGTAGAGTTCGTGGCAAGAAAAATAAAGAAAGCAATATATATAAGATTGGCAAGTTCACTTTCGATACTCAGAAACAGATTTTGTCTACTCCTGAAAAACAAACGAAGCTTACAACTAAGGAGTCTGAACTTTTAGGCTTGTTATGTGCACATGCCAATGAAATCCTTCAGCGTGATTTTGCTTTGAAAACAATTTGGATCGATGATAACTATTTCAATGCTCGCAGCATGGATGTATACATCACAAAGTTACGTAAGCATTTGAAGGAAGATGACTCAATCGAAATCATCAATATTCATGGTAAGGGATACAAATTGATTACTCCTGATCAGGAAGCATAAAGAGGAATACTCTTTTGCAATCACCTATATAGACCTGCATATAGGCAGGTTTCTCTTCTTTGTTAGTTATAGATGAAAGAAGGGAAATCTGTCTATAAGCAGGTCTTTAATTTTTTTTGTGTAGTAGAAATGCAATCATCTAGTCATTGCATCGTTAAGGAGTCTTAAGAATTTTGAAATTGGTATTCGTTTACTTTGCAGCCGAATTAATACTACAGTTATGAAACGGAAATTCTTAGAAAAATGTATGTTGTGTCTGGTAGCAGGATGGTTGTTCTGTGACTTGCCTATAATGGCTGCAAGCGGTGTATATCCGTCGGTTTCGGTAGATCAGGTCCGCGTGAAAATATTAGTGAGTGGTTCTGTGGTCGATGCAGCAGGCTACCCCTTGCCAGGGGCTACGGTACGTGAACGGGCTACTGGTAATGGTACGGTGACGAATATTGATGGGCATTTTTCCTTGTCTGTCTCTTCCGAAGCGTCGTTGGAGGTCAGTTATTTAGGCTTTGCTACTAAAGTGGTTCCAGTGGCGGGTGAGCAGGAACTGAAAATTGTGCTGGTAGAAGATGCAGCGGCTCTTGATGAAGTGGTAGTAGTGGGGTATGGCATTCAGAAAAAAGTCAATCTCTCGGGTTCGGTCGATCAGATTGGAGCCAAGGAATTGGAGAAACGTCCTGTGGCTGATTTATCTAGAGGGTTGCAAGGGATGATTCCTAATCTTAATATTGATTTCACCAGTGGTGAGCCGGGGCAGGCGGCCAATATCAATATTCGCGGTGAAGCATCTATCAATGGCGGAAGCCCTCTTATTCTCATTGACGGGGTTACAGCAGATGTGGAAGAGATGAATCGATTGTTACCAGAGGATATCGAGAGTCTTTCGGTTATGAAAGATGCTTCTTCTGCAGCTATTTATGGGGCGCGTGCCGCTTTCGGGGTGATTCTTATCACCACCAAGCATGGGAAAGGTGACCGTATTCATGTGGATTATAATAATCATTTTGGTTGGAAACGTCCTTCATCACTGACAGAGAAGACTTCCGATCCTTATATTTATCTGAAACTAAAGAATATTGCCGTGCTCAATACTCCCTGGAGTTCAGGACACGTTACCAGTGATGAGCGTTTGGAATGGGCTCGTCAACGTTCAGATAACCCAGGTGGAACAACTCCTGTACGATTGAATCCATTGGACGAGACGCAATGGGAGTATATGGGGAACCGAGATTGGACCCGGTATTATCTGAACAGAAGTACCTTTAGTCAGTCTCATCAGGTAGCTGTATCTGGAGCTACCGAAAAAACGCGTTTTTATCTTTCGGGTGGTTTCAATAATGAAGATGGGCTTTTCTCCGATATTGTGAAGAATGATCAGTACCGTCGTTATAGCATGCGCGCCAAGGTAAGCTACGATATTTGGAAATGGCTCACCTTATCTAACAATACTTCGTATGTGGTGACCGAACGCCGCAAACCTAGCTATTACAATATCTCTACTTTCTTTGATTTAGAACCTCACGATATGGACCGTAATCCTGACGGTACGTGGGCCAGTGGAGAATTAGGTGAAGCATTGGCACAGCTAGTGGATGGTGGAGAAGAAAAGACCGTCTATGGGCGTTTGCAAAGTACATTCTCGGGCGAAATGAATTTTTGGAAACGCATGTTTGTGGTCAACGTCAACTTTACTTTTATGAAAGGACACGAAGCTTATGACTGGTATAAGACGGCGTACAGTTTGGGGTATGGTCCTGATGATATTCGCGAGCAGGGTGAAAGTAGGGCATATAAAGGCAGTATAGACAATCTTTACACGGTTTTCGAAGTGTATGGTACCTTTGACAAACTATTTAAAGAACGTCATCATGTGACGGCTATTCTCGGATTTAATCAGGAATATAACCGTTCGGACAATTTTACGGCCGACCGTTACAATATTATTTCTAACGGCTTGCCTTCCATCGCTTTGTCATCGGGTGCACAATATGTTGATGAAACTTATACGGACTGGGCCATCCGAGGTTGTTTTTTCCGTGCCAACTATACCTATGATAACCGTTATATTTTGGAGATGAATGGCCGTTATGATGGAACATCACGCTTTCCGAAAAATAAGCGATTTGGCTTTTTCCCTTCGGGTTCGGTAGCATGGAGGGTAGATAGCGAACCCTTCTTTGATAGGTGGAAAGATATCTTTTCTCAGTTTAAGCTGCGTGCATCTTATGGTTCGCTGGGTAATCAGCTAGTAAGTGAGTATGGTTACATTCCTTTTATGAGTTCCCAATTAGGTGACTATATCATAGGTGGTGAATTGCAGCAGACTGTTACTTCGCCCGATTTGGTATCGCCCGATTATACTTGGGAGAGGGTGCAGACAATAAATGGAGGTATTGATCTGGGATTTCTTCGTAATAAATTGACGGTATCTTTCGATTTCTACCGTCGTGACACGAAAGGAATGTTAACCATGGGACGAGAACTTCCCGGAGTATTGGGTAAGGAAGAGCCGCAGGAGAATGCAGCCAATCTGAAAACCAGGGGATGGGAGCTCAGCATAGGCTATCAGGATGAGTTCCATTTGGCTGGAAAACCGTTGAATTGGGCTGCCCGCTTTGTTTTGTCAGACAGTCGCACTTGGATTACCAAGTTTGATAATCCTACTCGTAAACTGACTCAGTATTATGAAGGCCAGGAAATTGGAGAAATCTGGGGGCTGCAAAGCGATGGTCTGTTTTGCAGCAAAGATGAAATTGTAGCCTTGGATGAAACAGAAATCATTCCCTGGGGAGCACTTGAAATTGTGGAAGGCTGGCCCAAGTACAGGGATCTGAACGGTGACCACCGCATTACCAAGGGCTCTACTACTGTGGATGATCCAGGTGACCTAAGTATTATCGGTAACTCGTCGCCGCGATTCCGTTTCGGAGTGAATCTAAGTGCTGAATGGAATGGATTCGACGTGGCCGTTTTCCTGCAAGGTATTGCAAAGCGTGACTTTTATCCTCAAAGTTTTCTTTATTGGGGATTTTATCAGCAGCCTTATAGTGGCGGACAACTGCATACATTCGACTTCTATCGACCTACTACCGACAGCGAGGTGGATATGGCCAAGCATTCACAGTCTTACATCGCTGCGGGATTGGCCAATCAGAATCTGAATTCCAAATTTCCAATCTTGCAGTCGTGGCTGGCAGATAAGAACCTAGGAACCGGCATCGATCAGTCTATGGGTATGGCCATTCCTCAGACAGGACACATGCTTAATGCCGCCTATCTGCGTGTGAAAAATATCACTATAGGCTATACACTTCCTCAAGAATGGGTGCGTAAAATTAAGCTTAACCGTGTACGTATGTTTGTCAGTGCTGATAATCTTTGTGAGTGGAGTGGAGTGAAACCTTACTTTGATCCTGAATCTATTACCGACACATCCGCTTTCGGCTATGTTTATCCCTTTAATCGTCAATATTCTTTCGGACTAAATGTAACATTCTAATTTTCAGAACAACAATGAAAAACTATATTTTATCCAGTTTGACTCTTTCAGGCATTCTGTTTTTGGCTTCCTCGTGCAATGATTCGTTTATGGAGCGGCAGCCTCAGACAGAAATCGGTGTTGATTCTTACTTTAATACTGAACGCGACCTGCAAATGTATTGCTACGGCTTGGTGAATACGCCGGGCTTCAGTTACGATTCAGATCAAGGTACCGACGACCAAGCTACCACCTCTACTGTTGAAATCAAGAACATCATGCTTTCACCGAACCCATCTTCGGTTACCATCAATGCCGGTTGGAGTTGGGAACGCCTTTATGATATCAACTTTTTTCTGACCCATTGCAACCGGGCCAACGTTACTCCTGAGGTGCTGGCACATTATGAGGGAATAGTTCGCTTCTATCGAGCAGAGTTTTATATGGATAAGGTGAAAACCTATTCTGATGTGCCATGGTATGACAAAGTACTCACTACCGACGATCCTGACCTTTACAAGGCCCGCGATTCGCGTGATATGGTTGTCGGCAAGATTTTCGAAGATTACCGTTTTGCTGCTGAACATGTGCAGGCCGATCAGCCGAAGGGCGCCATCAATCGCTGGATTGTGTTGGCCAAGATGGCCAGACATGCATTGTACGAAGGTACGTATCGTAAGTATCATGCTGAATTGAACTTGCAGCATACTGCCGCTGATTATCTGCGCGTGGCTGCTGATGCAGCTTGGCAGATAATGCAGGAAGGTGGTTTCAACATCTACAATACGGGAAATCCGTATGAAGATTATTCTACTCTGTTCAACAGCCCTGACTTGACAGCTAATCCGGAGATGATTCAAGCCCGCTATTATGAGAACGACGTGGCTGAAAACGGGTTCTGGGCTTACATGTTCGGTAACTACATTCCTTGTCCCACAAAAGATCTTGTGCAGGCTTATTTGATGAAGGACGGTTCCTACTATTCTTCACAGCCTAATTACGCTACCCATCTGTTTGTAGAAGAGTTTAAAGGTCGTGACCCGCGTATGTATCAGACACTGGCTTATCCTGGTTGGGAATTGATTAATACCATGACTTATGCTACAGGAGCCGGAGTCTATGTGCAGGAACTCAACAAGAATTTCTCGGGCTATCATCAAATCAAGGGATTTCTCAATAACAAAGAAGAAAACTATTACGTAGGGATTGATTTTCCTGTGATACGTTATGCAGAAGTGCTGCTGACTTATGCTGAAGCAAAAGCTGAACTGGGCGAACTGACTCAGAATGTATTGGACCTGACGGTAAACTTGTTGCGCGATCGTGCCGGACTGCCTCACTTGCAGATGAATCCGCCTATTGATCTTGTGATGGCAGAAGCTTTTCCGGGAGTTGAATCAACCTTGCTTGAAATTCGCCGTGAACGCCGTGTAGAATTAGTGTTCGAAGGTTTCCGATTTGATGATTTGATGCGTTGGCATGCGGGGAAACTGTTGGAGCATGAACCTGAAGGACTTTATTTCCCCAGTCTGGGCAAGTTCGACCTAACCGGCGATGGTATAGAGGATATTTATCTGATACCTTCTTCCCAATCCATTCCTGCTGAGGAAAACAAGGAAGTAAATTCTCTGGGTAAGAAACTGGCCTATTATCGTACCGGAACCATTGACGACCAAAATGCTACTGTTTACTTGAGTGATGGAGATCATGGTACCATCCAAACCGTTAAGGATATGGGTGTTTTCCAGGAACCGAAGTTTTATTATCGTCCTATTCCTCGTCATGAGATGGATTTGAATTCAAATTTGGGACCGCAACTTTTCGGCTGGGAGTAACAGCTCATTTAAACAGACAATCTTATATGAACCATTATTTTTAAATGATATTCACATGAAAACAAATCTTCTATCTATGTGGACAACTGTATGCTGCGGGCTTTTATGTCTGGTCTCTTGTCAGCAGACTGCCTCGCAGAAGCCGTTGCAACAGCCTGCCACCAAACTTACGTTTGCTTATCTGACCGATGTGCATCTGAATAAAGATAACCAGGGCCGTGGTAATGAAGGCTTGCAAAAAGCCTTGAAAGTGGCAGCCGAAAAGGGTGCCGAGTTTGTGCTCTTTGGCGGTGATAATGCCGATACAGACCGACTAGGAGAGGCTGAAGTAACAGCTGATACTTTGCACGCCCGTTTTATACGTCTGGTGCAGGAAGCCGGACTGCCTGCTCATTATACCATCGGCAACCATGACCGTTTCTACATTTCCGGCGGCCAAACCGATACCTTAGGCTTCAAGATGTTTGAGAAACATTATGGAAAGACCTATGGGTCGTTTACTCAGAAAGGTGTTCATTTTGTCATCCTCAACAGCCTTTATTCGCAGGGAGAAAATGCTCCCTATAGTGTGGGAGCCGAGCAGTTGGCTTGGTTGAAAGCTGACCTGGACACGATTGACCGGCAGACACCTGTCATCGTTTCACTTCATGTACCTATGTTGTCACTCTATTATCCGGTGGTGGAAGGTACTATGAAAGCGTGGGATATGATTGCCGACAGCAAGGCTGTGGCGGATGTGCTGAAGGAATATAACACGCAATTGGTTCTGCAGGGACACCAGCATATATACGAGCAGATACAGGAACGGGATTTATGGTTTGTTACTGCCGGGGCTGTATCAGCATTTTGGTGGCAAGGACGTTTTCTTACCACAGAGGAAGGCTTTCTGCTGGTCAAGGTAGACGAACACAACCGTCTTTCCTGGGAGTATGTGGATTATGGATGGCAAGTAGTAGGAAAATAAGTTATAGAGAATGAAAACAATGAGAACAAAACAATGGTTGATGACGGCAGCACTGACTGCCGCATGCTGGAACGGAATGGTTGCCCAGCAAATTGTAGAACTGCCCGACCGGGTGAAGATGGGGCAGGAGAGAGTAAAAGTGCGTCGTGATATCCAGTTGCCGCAGATTGATGAATTTCATCTGTTGAAATGTGATTTTCATATTCATACAGTCTTTTCCGATGGAATTGTGTGGCCTTCGCTACGTGTCAGTGAGGCGTGGGAGGAAGGGTTGGATGTCATTGCGCTCAGCGATCATGTGGAGGGACAGCCTGCTCGTGAAGGAATCATGAAGGGTGACCTAGATCTGGCTTTTAAGAATGCCGAAGAAGAGGCTTTGCGTCGCGGCATTATCCTAATTAAAGGAGCTGAAATCAGCCGCTCTATGCCTCCCGGACACCTAAACGCTCTTTTTCTGAACGATGTGGATGCTTTGCAGAAGCTGGATGTGACCGATGCGTTGCGTGAAGCACGCCGGCAAGGAGCTTATATTTTCTGGAATCATCCGGGTTGGAATGTCAAAGAAGTGAAATGGCACGATTTGCATGAACAGCTTTGGAAAGAGAACCTGATTCATGGTATCGAAGTCTTTAATGAATTTGAGTGGTATCCTAAAGCTTTGGAATGGGCCAAGGAGAAAAAACTTACCCTGATGGCTAATACTGACGTGCATGACGTTATAGAACGCTTATACGATAAGAATCAAGTGTCTCACCGGCCTCTGACTCTGGTTCTGGCCAAAGAGAATACTGCCTCTGCCATTCAGGATGCGCTGTTTGCCGGGCGCACTTTTCTGTGGTTCTACGACACTCTGATGGGTAGTGAAGAATATCTGATGAAATTTTTTCAGGGGGCCGTACGCGTGCAGCCTGCCCATTATGCTACAGAGAGTGTAGAGTATGTTACCATAACCAATACGTGCGATGTTCCTTTCAGGTTGAAGGCAATATCCGATGCCAAAGGTTATCCGTCGGCCATTCATCTTCCGGCAAGATCCTCGGTGGTTGTGGCAGTACCCAAGAACAGCAAGGCTTCTGTTACCTATGAAGTAATCAATCTGCTTACAGCCTATCAGCAGGGTATTGAAGTCGTATTGTTTTAGAACGAACGATTGTATATAAGGATGAGGGGGTATGTTGGTGTGCTCCCTCTTTTTTTTAGGGTATATATCGGAATGCACTTGCTATGTCACTGCTATTTGAAGAGTCTTTCATAATACACCTTCCGAAAGTAGTTTCTTTTCCGGCCAGATAAAACGGCTCTCGGCAATGGTGTAGGGCAGCTGTTTTCACGATGAGATGGTAGGAATGGTGAAGCAGGAGATTCATCTATATGAAAATAGGAGATAAATGCCTGTTGCAGGTATTTATCTCCTATTTAATTTTCTTTTGAATTTTAATCGGCAATCTGCTTATTGATAACAATGTAAGAAACCAATCCTACTACAATCAGTGTAGCTGATGAACCTAAAATGGTGTTGTTGTTTACATTGCCTGTAAAAGCGCATGCAATTAGGATGATTGCTCCTAGCAAGATTAAAATCAATCCCAGATTTTTTAATAAGCCTTTCATGTGTGTGTATTTTAATAGATTATTTATATTCTTCTCAATCTTGCACAAAGAAAAGCATAATTCTTTAACAAGCGAAATTATTTATGCAAAAAAACTATATTTTAGCCAAGAAAGCTGCTTCACAGGTTAGTAATTGCAGTGTGATGACGTATAGGTTAATCTTTTGTATTGTAAAACACCTTTTTAAGAAGGGCTTGTCCCACGCTTAGTTCTTCAAGTGTTACACCTCGAAGGGCTTCTTTCAGTGTGAGATTGGCTATAAGACGCGCCTTTTCTTCCAGTTCTTTACCATCTTTGGTTAGGTGAATCAGGTTCGTGCGTCGGTCGCGTTTGTCAGAGATGCGTACCACCAGATGTTGGCGTTCCATATTGTCAATGAGGCGCGTCATGCTGGGTTTGTCTTTAAAAGTTGCATTACACAATTCCTGCTGGGTTACCCCATCTTTTTCCCATAAGAAGATAAGTACTGTCCATTGTTCTGGAGTAATTTCCAAGCCTTGTTGGCGAAAGTTGCGAGATAACTTCCGGTTGATGGCAGCTGATACTTTTCCGTTGAGAATGGCAAAAATTAGTTGGATATCGAAGTTGAATTGTTCTATCATAAATTATTGTTTAAGCAACTTTGCAAAGATACGGCAACTTGTAGAAAAACCAAAATCTTAGGAGGATTTTTTGTAGTTTCCAATTAAATGACTACCTTTGCACCCGCAATTTAATAAACAAATCATTTATTAATTAATTAAAAGTATATGAATCAATACGAAACCGTTTTCATTTTGACTCCCGTTTTGTCTGATGTTCAGATGAAGGAAGCGGTAGAAAAATTCAAAGGCATCCTGACTGCTGAAGGTGCTGAGATCGTAAATGAAGAAAACTGGGGACTGAAGAAGTTGGCTTATCCTATCCAGAAAAAGTCTACTGGTTTCTATCAGCTGATTGAGTTCAATGCAGAACCGTCTGTAATTGAAAAATTGGAAGTAAACTTCCGTCGTGATGAGCGTGTTATCCGTTTCTTGACTTTCAAACAAGACAAGTATGCTGCAGAATACGCTGTAAAGAGAAGAAGTGTTAAATCAACTAAAAAGGAGGATTAATCATGGCACAACAAGTTCAATCAGAAATCAGATATTTAACTCCGCCCTCAGTAGACGTTAAGAAGAAAAAATACTGCCGTTTCAAAAAGAGCGGTATCAAGTACATCGACTACAAAGATCCTGAATTCTTGAAGAAGTTCTTGAATGAACAGGGTAAGATTCTTCCGCGTCGTATCACTGGTACTTCTTTGAAGTTCCAACGTCGTGTAGCTCAAGCTGTGAAAAGAGCACGTCATTTGGCGCTGCTTCCTTATGTAACTGACATGATGAAATAATAGGAGGAGGAATAGTATGGAAATTATATTGAAAGAAGACGTAATTAACTTGGGTTATAAGAACGATATCGTAAACGTGAAATCCGGTTACGGTCGTAACTACCTTATTCCGACTGGTAAAGCTGTTATCGCTTCTCCTGCTGCTAAGAAAATGTTGGCTGAAGAATTGAAGCAACGTGCTCACAAGTTGGAGAAAATTAAAAAGGATGCTGAAGAATTGGCTGCTAAACTCGAAGGTGTATCATTGACTATTGCTACAAAAGTTAGCTCTACAGGTACTATCTTTGGTTCAGTAAGCAACATTCAGATTGCTGAAGAGCTCGCTAAATTGGGTCATGAAATTGACCGTAAGATCATCGTTGTAAAAGACGCTGTGAAAGAAGTGGGCAGCTACAAGGCTATCGTAAAACTGCATAAGGAAGTATCTGTTGAGATTCCTTTCGAAGTAGTTGCTGAAGAAGCTTAATCTATTTATAGATAAATGTTAAGGGGAGTGCATTTTGATGCATTCCCCTTTTTTGTGAATAGATGGAATTACATAGGACTGCGACTTTTTGAAGACATTATTTCTGTAGAAGACAGCTACGCGCAAGTTAGAACGTTTGTTCCTCAAAAAAGCGCAAACGTCTGCGCAAATCATTGATTTCCTGTTGCATTATTTCCATGCGATGCAGTAAATGATGAATAGCATCAATTCCTTCCATGTTGATGGAAAGGTCATAATACATACGGCAGTAGCGTTCCACATTTGGTAATTCGGAAAAAGGCAAACATTTTTTTCCGCAAACTACTTGGGTGGTTATCAATCCGCCCTCTTGCAACATTTCAATAAATGACGTTTCTACATGACACTTATTGCAGTATTCGCTGATAATGATTAATTCGTCTTCCATAAACACTTTCATTTAATTGTTCATACTTTGAATCTGTCGTAGTAAATCTTTTTGCTTATCCGACAAATTGACAGGTAGTTTTACAGAGTAAGTCACAATCAAGTCGCCGTATTCCCCCTCTTTCTTATAGATAGGGAAGCCTTTGCCCTTGATTTTCACCTTAGTACCATTTTGCGTTTCGGGTCTGATTTTCAACTTCACTTGTCCATTGAGTGTATCTACCAGCTGTTCGCCTCCTAACAAAGCGGTGTAAAGGTCGATTGTAATCTCCTCATACAAATCATCGCCCAAACGCTTGAATTGAGCATCGTCGGATATGACAAATGTGAGATAAAGGTCACCTGCCGGTCCTCCGTTCATGCCTTCCCCTCCATAACCTTTAAGCTTGATGGTTTGTCCGTTGGATATGCCGGCAGGAATTGTGATTCGCACATTTTTTCCGTTGACTGTCAGAATCTGCTTATGTGTCTGAGCAGCTTCACGTAACGTCAAATTCAAATCGGCATGAAAATCCTGTCCTCGGAAACCGGCATTCGTATCGCCATAGCTACGATGTCCAAACATTTGCTCAAAGAAGTCAGAAAATCCGCCATGTTGGCTGCCTGTGAATTCTTGTCCGTCAGAAGAGTACCAATAAGTACCATTGCCATCTGTAGAGAACCCGCCTTCGGTATTGCCAAATCCTCCGGATTGTTGCCGACGGGCTTGTTTTTGAGCTTCAAATTCGTCGGCATGCTTCCAATGTTCTCCATACTCATCATACTTCTTTCTCTTTTCAGGGTCGCTCAATACTTCATTTGCTTCATTGATAGCCTGAAACTTATCTTTGGCAGTAGGATCGTTAGGATTCAGGTCAGGGTGATATTTTCGCGCCAATTTTCTGAAGGCCTTTTTTATATCATCCTGAGATGCCGTTTTGTCCACTCCAAGAACTTGATAGTAATCGATATAAGCCATAGTTATTAGTTTCTATTTACGTTATCCTGTATACAAATAACACACCATTAGTTAAAAGAATGGATTAAAAAATGTGAATTTACGTTCGTTTTAGCATACATTATATCGAATCATTCTGGGTAAGGTTTTATGGAGAACCCGAATAAATCTTTCATGTCTTGATTATCAAGTCGTAGGGGTTGGATTCTTATGGATAAAGGTAGGACTGTTTGTTTGAGGGCACAAAAAAAAGCCTGTCGTGCCTTTATTGCACGTCAGACTTTCATACTGTTTTTTTCTTGCTGCTGAATTATTCAGCTACAACAGCTGCACTGTCGCTAGCTGTAGTGTCAGCCTGAGCTTCTGCTTCAGCTGCAGCAGCTTGAACGGCTGCGATAGAGTCAGCGATGCGGATTGAGTCTGCAGTTGCTTGTTCTGCGTTAGCTGCTTTGTTACCACCACAAGATGCGAAAGATACTGCTACGACAGCTGCTGCCATCAAAACTAATTTTTTCATTTTCTTTGTCTTTAAATTGTAATACAATCATTTGCTTTATTAAAACGTTGCAAAGGTATATACTTTTTAAATACGTTGTTCTTAAATCGCTGCTTTTTTTTAGGCTTTTTTTTAATATTATTTGTAACATATCCTTATCTAGCTTATTATCAATTAGATAAGAATATGCTACAAAACATATTTCTCGTTATTTCTTGATTGCTTTATTGTTCAGCAATGCTGTTGTACAGGTATCGTTTGATGCTTCTTTTCGGTGTTTTTTCAAATTCAGTGGGATATAGCTGAATTTGAGCCACCTTTTCGTAGGCTGCTACGCTACCGTTCAGATTTTTCAGATTTTCATCCATAATGGTCTTCAGACTTTCCGGGTTGTTTAATCCCAATGAGTCTAGTGCTTCATAGTCGGCATATACCAGAGCTATGAGTTTTTTGTTGCGTTCTATGATGAGGCTTTCCAGTACAAAAGGCATGTTGTTCAGTCTGGCTTCAATTTCTTCTGGGAAGATATTCTGTCCGCTCGAACTTAAGATCATGGTTTTGCTTCGTCCACGTATAAAGAGGTTGTTATTTACATCCAGCGTACCTAAGTCGCCTGTTCGCAACCATCCATCTTCCGTGAAAGCCTCTTTGGTAGCTTCTGGATTTTTGTAATAGCCCACCATTACATTTTCTCCGCGTACTTGAATTTCTCCCAGTTCATCTTCCGGTTTTTCCTTGCAGATGCGTGCTTCCATAATGCCGTCTAGTACCCGTCCGGATGAGGTAGGTATAAATTCATTCCAGGGAGCATAGCTGATAAGCGGTGCGCACTCAGTCATTCCATATCCTATGGTAAACGGAAATTTGATGCGGTGGAAGAAGGCTTCTACTTCAGGGTTCATAGCAGCTCCGCCGATGATGATTTCTTTGAATCGTCCGCCCAATGCTTCTACCAGTTTCTTGCGTATTTGTCCGTAGATTTGATTGTCCAGCAATGGGATGTTCAATGCCCATTTCATGCTGCGTTTGTTCAAGATAGGTTGGATTACGTTTTTATAAATCTTTTCTATCACCAATGGTACAGTAATGATGAGGTTAGGTTTTACTTCCTCGAATGCCTTCATTAGAATTTTCGGCGATGGAATTTTGCCCAGCAGAGTGACGTGTGTTCCCACGGCTGTAGCAGTAAGGAAGTCGAATGCGCACCCATAGGCATGTGCCAAGGGTAGGAAAGATAATACTTTGTCACCTTTATTTAGCAAGTGAGTACGGATGCCAAACGTCACATTTCCTGCCAGGTTGTTTCCCGTAAGCATTACCCCCTTACTGAATCCGGTAGTACCTGATGTATAGTTCAGTAGCATTACCTTTTCGTTGCCCAGTTCGGTATATACAACATCCTCTTGGCTGAATCCGTTAGGATATGTTTCCTCCATGGTGCTGTTCATATTTTTTAGGAACCGCTGTATAGTTTCCCCGTCACGCTGATACAAGCATCGGAAATCGTTTAGCGAGAATACTCCCCTAAGTCCGGTTAGTCTGTCTTCCTCCAGATGTTCCCAAATGAGGTCACTGGTAAAGAGGAATGTCGATTCAGAGTGGTTTACGATGTGGTGTACGTCGTTTGGATTGAAATCCTGCAGAATAGGCACCACGATAGCTCCATACGTCACCGTAGCCATATACGCTATGCACCAGCGTGCGTTGTTCTTGCCGATGATGGAAATCTTGTCGCCGCGGCGTAGCTGGCAGTGCTTGAAGAGCAAGTGCAGTTTGGCTATTTCTTGCGCTACTTCACCATAGGTGTAACTATTGTTTTCACCATAGTCTGTATAACACGGAAGGTCCCAATTTTCACGGAAGCTACGTTCGTATAGCTTGATAAAGTTTTCTGTAATCATTGCACAAAAGTTTGTTGAATGTGCAAAAGTAGGAAAAATCCACTAATAATGTATATATTTGCATCCGAAAAAGTATGAGATACCTATGATAGATACTAATATTTTCCAGAATAAGACAGCGGTTTACTATACGCTGGGGTGTAAATTGAATTTTGCCGAGACTTCTACTATTGGTCAGTTGTTGCGTGAAGCTGGTGTACGTACCGCCCGTAAGGGTGAGCAGGCCGATATTTGTGTGGTCAATACCTGTTCTGTGACCGAAGTGGCTGATAAGAAATGTCGCCAAGCCATTCATCGTCTGGTGAAGCAGCATCCGGGAGCCTTTGTTGTGGTAACGGGTTGCTATGCACAGTTGAAGCCCGATACTGTAGCCAAGATAGAAGGAGTAGATATAGTGTTGGGAGCCGAGCAGAAGAAAGATCTACTGCATTACTTGGGTAATCTGCAGAAGCATCAGGTTGGTGAAGCGTATACTTCGCCTTTGAAAGACATCCGTTCGTTTGCTCCCTCGTGTTCCAGGGGCGACCGTACGCGTTTCTTCCTGAAAGTGCAGGACGGTTGTGATTACTACTGTTCGTATTGTACCATTCCCTTCGCCCGCGGGCGTAGTCGTAATGGCAGCATTGCATCGTTGGTGCAGCAAGCTCGCGAAGCCGCTGCTCAGGGGGGGAAGGAGATTGTCATTACGGGCGTAAACATAGGCGATTTTGGCAAGTCTACCGGAGAAACTTTTTTTGATTTAGTGAAGGCATTGGACGAAGTTGAGGGCATTGAGCGTTATCGAATATCCTCTATTGAACCCAATTTGCTCACGGATGAAATCATTGATTTTGTGGCTCGTTCCAAGCGATTCATGCCCCATTTCCATATTCCGTTGCAGTCGGGCTGCGATGAAGTGCTGAAACTGATGCGTCGTCGCTATGACACCGCTTTGTTTGCATCGAAAGTACACCGCATCAAGGAAGTGATGCCCGATGCCTTTATTGGGGTGGATGTTATTGTAGGTACGCGCGGAGAGACCGAGGAATATTTTGAGCAGGCTTATGATTTTATCAAGGGACTGGACGTCACCCAGCTGCACGTGTTCAGTTATTCCGAACGTCCGGGTACCCAGGCTTTGAAGATAGATTATGTGGTCTCTCCTGAAGAGAAGCATCGCAGAAGCCAGCGTCTGTTGGAATTATCGGACCAGAAGACCCACGCTTTCTATGCCCGCCACATCGGGCAAACCTTGCCGATACTGCTGGAGCGCTCCAAGGCTGGTGCGCCGATGCATGGATTTACGCCGAATTACATCCGTGTGGAAGTGCCTCACAATGATGCGCTCGATAACCTGGTGATACCGTTTACTTTGGGAGAATTTAACGACGACCATACCGCGCTGCAGGGTAGCGAGGCTTCATCCATCTAAGTCAGAGTTGATATGAAAGATAAATTGGTTTATTGGCTGACTTATGCAGTCATGTGGCTGTTGGCCTCTTTGCCCTTTCGCATTATCTATGTGCTGTCTGATGCACTCTGCTTCTTGTTGCATCGCCTGGTACATTATCGTCTGCGTGTGGTTCGCACTAATCTGCGGAATTCTTTTCCAGAGAAATCTGCAGCAGAACTTCGGGTTATCGAACATGATTTCTATCACTATATCTGTGATTATATGCTCGAGGAAATCAAGATGCTGCGCATGTCGTTCGACGAACTGACTCGCCGCATGCAGTACGAGAATAAGGATACCTATTTGCAGATGATAGAGAAGCATGGCGGCATCGTATTGCTGATTCCTCATTATGCTAATTTTGAGTGGATTACTGGTATGGGTTCTATCATGCATCCCGATGATGTGCCGGTGCAGGTATATAAACCGTTGCACAACAAGTATTTGGATGAACTGTTCAAGCGTATTCGTTCCCGGTTTGGCGGATACAATGTGCCCAAGCACTCTATGGCGCGCGAGATGGTGAATCTGCGTCGTGCCCAGAAGCGTTTCGCTATCGGACTCATTACCGACCAGTCGCCCAATTTGAGCGAAGCACACTATTGGACTGAATTTCTGCATCAGGATACTGTCTTTATGGACGGCGCCGAACGCATTGCCAAAATGATGGATTTTCCGGTGTTCTATTGCGATTTGTATCGTGTGAAGCGGGGCTATTGCAGGGTGAAGTTCGAACTGGTAACCGAATTCCCAAAGACTACAGAAGCGGGAGAGATTACCGAATGTTTTGCCCGCAGGCTGGAGCAGACCATCCGGCGTGCACCGGCCTATTGGTTCTGGTCGCACAAACGTTGGAAACTGAAACGAGAAGATGTAGTACGCCATGGATAAGGTAGCGGTGGTTATATTAAACTGGAACGGGGCTGATATGCTCCGTACCTTTTTGCCGTCGGTAGTGCGTTATAGCCAGGCAGATGGTGTACAGGTGTATGTGGCCGATAATGGTTCTACAGATAATTCTGTAGAGCTGCTTTATCGGGAATTTCCTACTGTGGGCCGCATTGTATTGCCGCAGAACTACGGCTTTGCCGAGGGGTATAACCAGGCTTTGCAGCAGATAGAGGCAGAATACGTGGTGCTGCTGAATTCCGATGTAGAGGTGACCGACCAGTGGCTCACACCGCTGGTGCAATATATGGATGCCCATGCCGAGGTGGCTGCTTGTCAGCCCAAGATACGTAGCTGGAGGCACAAAGGACAGTTCGAGTATGCCGGTGCTGCCGGTGGTTTTATCGACCGATACGGGTATCCGTTTTGCAGGGGGCGTATCATGAGTGAGGTAGAAGAAGACTGCGGACAGTACGACCAGGTATGTCCGGTGTTTTGGGCCACGGGAGCAGCGCTCTTCATCCGCTTGTCGGAGTATCGACAGGTAGGCGGACTGGATGGGTCATTCTTTGCCCATATGGAGGAAATCGATCTCTGCTGGCGGCTTCGTGCCAGGGGCAGGAAGTTGGTCTGTATTCCCCAAAGTGTAGTGTATCATGTAGGCGGCGCCACTCTGCAAAAGGAAAATCCCCGGAAAACTTATCTCAATTTCCGTAACAATCTCTTGATGCTGTATAAGAACCTGCCCGATTGCGAGTTGAAGTCGGTGATGCGTATGCGTAGGCTACTCGATTATGTAGCAGCCTTGCATTTTCTTCTGCAGGGTAATGTATCCAATGCCCGGGCTGTGATTCGGGCGCGTAAGGATTATGGTGCGATGCGTGCTGCTTTGGCTCTTCTTCGTGCAGAGAATTTGCGTCACACGGTAGCGCCTGTCATTCCGGAGCGGATGAAGGGCAGCTTGTTGTTGCAGTTCTATCTCAAGGGAAAAAAGTATTTCAGCCAATATCCTTTTCCCTTTTTATAAACGAAAAGTTTCCGGGCAGATGCTGCCGGCCCATAGCTACTCTTTGGTTGGTCTGTAGCTGGTCTTTTGCCAGCTTACAGATTAGCTATCGTTTCTTTGTCGCTCAGTATGGGAGCTGGTAGGGGAATGATTTCTTTAGTTCCATGCCCCCGCGCATTTACCCCAGCAGCGACAGTTCTCTGCGGTTGCAGCAGAGTTCCACGCCGGCCGTACGGATATCGGCCCCCATGGGTGGATTCCGTTTGGCCAATTTCAGTTCCAGTTGCTGAATGGCCGGAAAATTTCTCAGTAGCCTTTTGGCTATTCTGCCTGCCACGTGCTCCAGCAGCTTCGATGGAATCGCCATTTCGGCTTTCACCGTTTCATATACATCGGCATAACTCACGGTGTCGTTTACATCGTCTGTCCGCATGGCCCGGGAGATATCTACCTGCATGCGCAGACTGATGGTATATTCATTGCCTACCAAGGTCTCTTGCTCGCCTACACCATGATAGGCATAGCAATGTAATTGGTCTAGAAAAATAGTGCTTTGCATCTGCTTTTTAATAATTAAGGGGATAAGAGATTCCCTGTTTGTATTCATTTCACGGTCAAAGATACGGAGTTTTTTCAAATTATAGGGAAATCCCTATCAGGCTTTGGGGAAAATCTGCCCGACAAACCCTCTTATCTTGCTATCTTTGTAGCGTACTCTAGAATATCCATGCTTAACTGATGAATGATATGAAAAAGATAGCATTTTTACTTTTGTTATTGGGTGGTCTGCCCTTCATGTTGGCGGCGCAGAGCGTTGACGATGACCTTTATTACGTTCCCTCCAAGCGGAAAGTGGTGAAGAAAGAAGAGGTTCGCAAGGAACCGGCCCGGCAGACGGTAGTAGTGGAAAGCCATGCACCGGCTACAGTGGTGGCATCCGATGATCAGACGGCCATTGTGGTACGCAGCCGCAAATCCCGCTCACGCGACGTAGATGAATATAACCGCCGTTACGATTCGAAAGATTATTCGTTCTCTCGTGAAGACCAGACGCTTTATATCGATGAGCGCGATGACGATGATTTAGACGGTGAGTGGGTCAATGGTTTTGAAGGGTCGCAAGACGACTTTGAGTATGCCACTCGCATCATCCGTTTTCGCAATCCGCGCTTTGCTGTAAGTATCGGCAGTCCGTATTACTGGGACATCGTCTACGGACTGAACTCATGGGAATGGAATGTCTATACCGACGGCTTTTATGCCTATGCCTTCCCTACCTTCAGTAACCGTTTGTGGTGGGATTGGCGTTATGGTTCTTATGGTTGGGGCTGGGGATACCCTTCTTCCTATTATAGCTGGGGAGGCTGGTATGGGCCGAGTTGGAGTTTCAGTTGGGGCTGGCACAGTGGCTGGTGGGGACATCCACACTACCATCATCACCATTATCACCCGCATTACCATTATCATCCGCACTATCATCCGGGCGGACATTGGGGTGGCCCTTATTGGAGCGATCGCACCTATACCAATCGTCGCTCCATCAGTGCACAGCGTCCGGTCACAGGCAGTCGTATTTCAGCCGGTTCATCTCGTCGGGGTGCCACTACTGTTACTCGCGGCAGCAGTTCGTCGCGTAGGGTAGTGGGTACGCGTTCTTCTACCTCTACTCGTAGCAGCAGCATCCGTACCGATGCCGGTTCTTCTCGTCGCAGCACGTATACGCGTCCCAGCAGCACGCGTAGCAGTTCCAGCAGTGTACGTGTGCGCAGCAGCCGTGCAGCCGAAGGCACGCGTTCTTCTGTCAGAAGTTCCTCACGTGGTAATTCTACCTATACGCGTGGTTCCAGTTCTTCCCGCGGCGGCAGTCAGATGAATACGCGCAGCCATTCCAGCCGTCGTTCAGAAGGCACCACACGTTCCTATAACAGCAGTCGTTCTTCATCTAGCCGGTCCAGCTATTCTTCGGGCGGAGGTTCTTATTCACGTTCCGGTTCTTACAGCGGTGGTGGAGGCTCTACTCGTTCCAGCCGTAGCAGTTCACGTGGCAGATGATTGGATTAAATCATTCATAAAAACTTGAATTATGAGACGAAAAATGATGATAGCAACCCTGGCTTTCCTGTCGGCTATGGGTATGCGTGCACAGACCATATACGATGGTGTGGGTCTGACAGACAGAGATTTGAACGGTACAGCCCGCTTTGTGGGGATGGGGGGAGCTATGGGAGCTCTCGGAGGCGATCTTTCTACCATCGGAGTGAATCCGGCTGGTCTGGGGATATTTCGCAGCTACGAGGCAGCCGTTTCATTTGGCCTTTCTTCGTATGGCAACGAGGCTAAGTATGCCGGCAAGGAATTTACCTCCGACAAGTTCCGTGGCGATTTCAACAGTGCCGGTGTGGTGATAGCTACCAAGATAGGCAATACCACTCCTCTGCGTTATGTGAATTTCGGTATTAATTATCAGCGGGTAAAGTCGTTCCACCGGGATATACAGATGAACGGAGAATTGAACGGTTTCACGCAGACCTCCCTGATGGCTAATCAGGCAGCCGGTATTCATAATTGGAAAAATTCATATACCAATCCCGAAATAGGCTGGCTCTCTGCCTTGGCTTACGACGGCTATCTGATTACCGACCTCATTTCTCAGCCCGATTTGGACAAACTCTTGCAAGCCAATCCGAATTTCAACAATTACAAGCCCTATATGGATGGCAATAAGCAAGTAACCAATCTGAAAGGCGACAAGATGTATTACACACCGGGTGATTATGTAGGTATGTATAGCGGCGGGTTTGCCGACTTTCGTTCGCAGGAGCGGGGTGGGATAGACCGCTTCGACTTCAACGTGGCTTTCAATCTCAGTGATCGTGTCTATCTGGGTATGACTATCGGTGCCTATACTGTGGATTATGACAAGTATTCCTATTACAGTGAAAACTTTGGATTGGGCGAAGGCTACGACCTGCAGACGTGGAGTTCGGTGGAAGGAAGTGGTTTCGATTTAAAGTTTGGTACCATTATCCGTCCGTTCGAATATTCTCCGCTTCGCATTGGTTTGGCAGTGCATACGCCTACTTTTTTCAACCTGGACTACAAGACCGAAGCCATGTTGCAGTCTGACGTGCTGAATGATTTGAGCATAAAGAATGAAATGGATATACCTGGGGGAGAAATCGGCAGCTACAGTGTAAATACCTACGACCAGGTGGGCGAGATGGTACGTGAATTTAAATTTCAGACTCCCTGGACCTACAATGTCAGCCTGGGATATACGGTTGATCAGTTCTTGGCTTTGGGAGCCGAATATGAATACAAGGATTACTCTTCGATGAAATTCAAGGATGTTGACGGCTATTCCGATGCCTTCGGACACGAGAATTCTACAACAGATTACTTGAAAGGAGTGCATACCTTGCGTTTGGGAATGGAATATAAAGTGATTCCGCAGTTTGCCTTCCGGCTGGGATATAATTACAGTACATCCGCTTTCGAGAACGGTGCTTTTAAAGACCTTCCTATCAATTCCATTCAGACGGACACTGATTTTTCAAACTCAGAATCTCTGAGCAACTATACGTTGGGTGTGGGTTATCGTGGTAAGCGTGTCTATGCAGACTTAGCTTATAAGTATTCTTCTTATAAATCAGACTTTTATCCGTTTGATATGTTTGATGGTGAAGCGCTTCAGCAAGCCACCAAGATGACCGATACCCGCAGTCAGGTGTTGTTCACGTTGGGCTTCCGCTTCTGACAGGTTGTTCAAGAAGCAGTTTGAATTGTGTTCAGAGCGTGTTGCATTTACGATAGCTGATTGATGAAAAGCTATCCTACCTCTTTAAGAAGAAGATAGAAGTTGCCTGTTAGGTAATACCAATCGGCTAACGAAGACATAAAAAAAACTGGAGAATCCAATGGACTCTCCAGTTTTTTTATGATAGGTGGAAGGAATTACTTCTTGAAGTAACGGTTGTACAGACCTTCGAAGCCTTTACCGTGACGAGCTTCGTCCTTGCACATTTCGTGAACTGTATCGTGGATAGCATCCAAGTTCAGTTGCTTAGCACGAGTAGCGATGCGCTTCTTGTCTTCGCAAGCACCAGCTTCAGCGTTCATTCTCTTTTCCAGGTTAGTTTTTGTATCCCATACGCAGTCGCCCAGCAGTTCTGCGAACTTAGAAGCGTGTTCTGCTTCTTCCCAAGCGTAACGCTTGAAAGCTTCAGCGATTTCAGGATAGCCTTCGCGGTCTGCCTGACGGCTCATAGCCAAGTACATACCAACTTCTGTACATTCACCCATGAAGTGGTTGTTCAGGTCCTTGATCATTTCATCGTCGCAACCTTTAGCTACGCCTACTACGTGTTCGTCAACGAATACCAGTGCACCACCTTCTGCAGCTTCTTCTACTTCAACAAACTTGCTGGCAGGAGCTTTACACAACGGACACTTTTCAGGAGCTGCATCACCTTCATGAACGTAACCACATACTGTACATCTAAACTTTTTCATTTTCTTTCAGATTTTAAATTATTACTTGAATTAGTTATTTCTTTGGAGTCTTTATTATATAGTAAACACTCTATCTTACATATTGTTCGCTTTCTCCGTTTTTTCCTCCTGCTGGCAGTGCTGGCAGATTCCTTTATAATAATAATGAATCTCTTGCACCTGATGCCCACTAAATTCAGTAGCTTCTGGCAGCGATGGAGCTTCTTTCGGAAAGATATCGTAGATGCAACCACACTGTTTGCACAAGAAATGGCTGTGCGGGTCGGTGTTGGCATCGTAGCAGGTATTCCGCTCATCAATGGTCAGTGTCAGTGCTGCCCCTTCTTCACTCAACAGTTTCAGCGTGTTATATACTGTTGTTTTCGATAGGGTAGGCATACCCGGCGATAAAGCCGTATATATTTCATCCACTGTGGGGTGCGTAAGGTGTTCCATCAAGTATTGCATGATGGCAATCCGTTGCACGGAAGGCTTGATGTGGTGGTATTGTAATCTGCTTACTGCATCCATAATTGTTCTCGTTTTACAAAGTTGTAATTATTACAATCTTGTTTCGCTTGCAAAGATAGATATACTTTTCAAATTACCAAAACATCTGGCAAAAAAAATAGAGAAGAGTGCTATAAAACACATCTTCTCTATTTAATAGGGTATAAATCAGTGGATATTCTTATTCTCCTATTTCATCCAGAATATCAGAAGGTACGCCCGGGCATCTTTCAAATTTCTGAATGTCATCCGGATTCTCTTTACCAGTCCAGGTCATGGTACCTGTAGTAAGCAGGTCGGTTACGATGTATGAATCATTCCAAGAGCCATTTCCGAAGTCATATCTGCCGCTGATTACGTAGCCGTAGCGAGTGTCCTTCGTCACGTTGAATTTGCCTGTTTTCAGGTCAGCATACATGCTGTCGAATTTTTGGTACATTTTAAAGGTCTTGTCTCGTCTGCTGAAGGTAATGTAGCAGTAGCTGCCTTCTGCCAGCGCTGCTCCGTTCCATTCTGTCAGTTTCCATGTGCCATCCAGGTTGGCGGGAGTTACTTCCAGGGTAGTCAGTACCTCATCGTCGTCGTCGCTGCAGGCAGCGAAGCTGAAGAGCATCAAGAAAAGAGCCATCATTCTAAAAAGGGTTTTCATATCTCTTTTATTTTTTATCTTTTGATTAGTACTTTAATTGTTCTTTCCGATGGTTTACCGTTTACTCCGTCTAGAATGATAGACAAAGTCTTTTCGTCGGTATCCAGCAGCGTTATTTTTTCTGGTTCAAGTGAGATGACCAGATCTCCTTCCTGTCCGGGTTGTATAACCTCGGGCTCTGTGTGTAATGTCAGTCCGGCAGGCAATAGCATGGCTTTCAGTTTCAGAGGTTGCTCGCCGCTGTTGGCGCATGCTATGCGTTGCTTCTTTGTTTTTTCACTCAGCTGAAATTCCACTTGCTTTCGTGTCAGTCGCAGGTGTCCCATGCTTTGCGGCAGGTGACTCCATTCGTCGCCAGCTTTTACATAGCCTGTCAATGACAGCCGCGCCACAGGAGATTGATTGGACAGATTGGTATATACCAATGCTTCTGCATCCACTGTTCCGGGGCGGTTTTTGGGATGAAACGTCAGTTCTATCCTGCTTTCTTCCTGCGGGGCCAGTGGCTTTTTACTGAATACTGCTCCTGTGCACCCGCAACTGGTAGTTACCTTGGTCAGGGTCAGGGGTTGCTGGCTGACGTTGCGAAAGCGGAAACTTACCGTGCGGGGCTGGTCCTCTTCATTCAGTGTACCTACCGAAAGCCGGCAGGTATCAAACTGCAAGAGGCGGTTGCCATCTTGCATGAGGGCAGGATGCACTTTGGCTTCGATTTCCTCGCGTGTCATGAGTTTCCATTCCTGCGCATGGAGCGCAGGAAGGAAACCTGTCAGTAAGCCTGTCAGGGGAATCAGTTTTATCAGTTTTTGCAACTTCATCTCACTCACTTACTATACGATTATAACCAACCGTTGTTACCGGCATTCTTACGAACTGTAATCGTAATGGTTTGTGTATGGTTACCAGCTTGGATGGTAGCTGTAGTGCTGCCATCGGCCACACCTGTTACAGTCAGGATGCTGCCCTGTATGTGGGTAGTGGCTACGCTTTCATTGGCTCCAGAGCAGCTGTACGTCCATCCTGCTTCAGCCTTGAAGTAGCGCGAAAGGTCGATAGAGGCTTCCTTGCCGGTAGCCACGTATACGTTGGGAACCTTCATGTCTACTCCCTTGTTGCTGATAGCACCGATCAAGGCCGTTGCATCTACCAGTTTACCCATTTTACCCTTCCGGGAGATGAGCTCCATCCGAGTAGCCGAAGCACCGAATGTGCTGTGGTTGTAGTAATATACCTTTTCCACTTTTTCGTCGTAGTGGTTATAGAACTCACTGTTGGCTGTTTGTATCATCAGCTCCTTGAATTCAGCTGCCTTGAAGTGGCGGCGTTCCTTCACTGCATACGACAATCCCAATGCTGCTACACCCGATACGTGCGGACAGGCCATTGAAGTACCTTCCATATATGCATAGGCAGGCTGGCCGTTCTTGATGGCTGTAGAGAGAATCAGACCTTGTGTATCTCCTTCCCAGTTTGTGAGGTCGTCTGCTTTACCCGGAGTACCGTAATAGTCACCGTCGCCACCCGGTGCACAGAGGGTGATTTCTGCACCGTAGTTGGTATAGCTCGACGGAGTAAAGTCGGCTGCGATGGCACTTACCGAAATACATTTGGAATATCCAGCCGGGAATGAAGAAGAAGGAGCATATTCGTTACCCGATGCGAAGATGGCCAGACCGCCGTCTATCACGCCGTTGGGCGAACCTGCGTTGTGGATGAAATAATCCAGAGCTTCTTTTTCCAATGGATATTGGTTTTCCCAGTCTTGTTCGTTTTTCGGTCCGGGTACATATCCCAGTGCTTCGTTAGCGTCGGGTGAGTTGTAACCCCAGCTACATTGCAGGATAACCGCACCGTTGTCGGCAGCATATTTGATGGCTTTGGCTTCTGCTGCCAGGGTAGCTCCATACTGGCCGTCGAACAATTGGCAAGTCATGATCTTCACACCGCTGTTCTCGGTACCGTCGCCGCCGGCGATACCGCTTACACCTGTTCCGTTACCGTTTACTGCAGCGATGGTACCTGCTACGTGTGTGCCGTGACCGGTATCTTCTGCCGATGTCCAGCTGATAACGCCCGTGTTCTTTACGAAGTTATAACCATAGCGGTCGCCCTTGTAGCCGTTGCCATCTTTGTCTTCCGTAGAACCGATTTCTTCCGATTCATTGGTCCACATGTTGGCTTTCAGGTCGGGGTGGCTCCACATAACGCCTTCATCGAGCACTGCTACGATGATAGAAGGGTCGCCCTTGCAGGATTTCCAAGCTTCTACGCAGTTCACATCGGAACCGGCGATGGCTTCGGCGCGGCCTTCTTTTACGAAGGCGTAGCTACCTTTGTTTTGGTAGTGCCATTGGTGTTTCAGACCCGGATCGTTGAATGCCAGTCCTTCATCTGTACGTGTCACGTATTGCAAGTCGTTAGCCGAAAGATACAGCGGTTTCTTTTTCGGGTCGTAGGCGCGCTGAATGGTGGGGTTGCTCTGAATCTTGGAGATTTCACCCAACTTTCTCAGCTGACGGGCAGCTTCCTTCAAGTCGGTGTTTTTATCAAAGCGTACGATGTACCACAGGTGCATACCGGCTTCACGGGTGCGAGCTTCTGTTTTCGGGTCTACCGGGAACACTCTTTCAAAGTGATAAGCACCCAGAATGCTGAGTACCTCGTCGGTAGAAGGAATACCCGAACGGGTAGATACCCCGCCAGCGCGTGTCAGCGTCTGGTCCAGGATATCACTCATTTCAGGGACGAACTTGATGAGCAGTTCGCCGTCTGCTGCTCCCATCGGGATTTCTATTTCAGGAACCTGTGAGGTGGCATTATCAGCCACCCAATCGTTGTCCTGGCAAGAAACCGCCGTCAGGGCGCATGCAAGTGCATAAATATATACTTTCTTCATAGGTTATTTCTTTTGTTATTCTGGTTTTATAATTTCATCGTCACCTGATACTTCGTATTTTCCTTTGTAAAGCGGGTAGGCTTTGAAGTAGTATTCAAAGTTGGTCGGTGCGTTGCTGAATTGTACCGGTGCTCCCTTTGAGTCGCGACCCATTTCCTGCTGGTTGAAAATCAGTACTTCGGGGAACCAATCCAGCAGATGCGGATGATACAGTAACCATTTAGGCAGTTCGCCGGTAAAGTAGTTCAGGTTCAGCGTCAGTCTCTTGGCATTCGGCAGAATCTTCGGGATATTCTTGTCTTTCAAGAAAGACAGGGTATCCTTGGGTAATTCATCTCCCTTCCATACAGGAACTTCAGATCTGTCTTCATAGGTAGGCAATGAACCTTCCAGGTAGTTGTACGACAATACCAGTTCTTCCAATGTATCCCACAAGAACAGTTGGTCGATTTCTCTCGGATCCTCGTTCATATTGATGTGGAAGCCCAGTTCTGTATCTTTGTTGTACTGAGTGTCCTTCAGGCTGTTCACTGTCCAGCGGCGGTTACCGTTCAGCATCAACTTTCTCAGTGCAGGGAAGTTCTCTTTGGTCAATACAGCCGGTACACCGGTAAAGTTGTTGGCACTCAAATCCAGTGATACCAATGTTTGGCCCAACTTCTTGAAATCTTCCGGCAACGATACCAGACCGTAGCCGCCAATCTGCAAGTTCTTCAAGTATTTCAGTTCGCAGATATGGTTTTCCAGTGCAATGTTCAGCAACATGGTATTGGCATTACCGTATACTTGGAAAGTTTCCAGGTACTTCAGGTATTTTACTTCCTGCGGAAGTGATTCCTTGGTAGTAACGGTACCGAAGTTTACTGAGCGTACGCGGCCTACTGCCTCAGGAGAGGGCAAACCCTTGTCCGTCCGTTTCCACAAAGTTACATTTTCCCAATACATCATGTTTTCGCTGAAGTTGAAAGCGATGTCCGACTGCAGGCGTTCGTGGATGGTCTGAATAGCCAAAGAGTCACCGGCACGGTCGTCTGTAATTACGGGCGAAGCAGCCTGTGTTACTAGAATCGGAGTGATAGTTATCTCTTCGTCAGCTTTCAATCCCTCCTTCAAGGGTTCGAAGTTGATTTTAGCCTGACGCTCTATCCATTCCGGATTCATCTTCCATTCGAAGCGTACTTTGTATGTTTTCGGGCGGGCACTTTCCAGGTTGAATACCGGTTCGTTTTTCTTTTCCACCCAAAGCCAGTCTTTCAGTTTGTTGTCTTCTTCCGGTTGGTCGGCTTTCGGCTGCTTTTCAGTAAGCCATTCATAGACAATCTTAAAAGGTACGTTGGCTGTGATAACAGCTTCGAAGTGACGTTTGTTATACAAGTCAGAAGCCTTCAGGTCAACTTTTGTTTCTTTTACATAAATCATTTTGCCATAACCCAGCTGTGTTACGGTAATCACCTGCGGAGTCTGACCTTTCGGCATGAAGCGAATTTCTGCTTCACGCACCTCGTTCTTCAGTGCCTCGTCGATGCTGATGACGCACTCTGTGTTGCCAAAACCGTTGGCTGGCGAGATGCTCAGCCACGGTTCGGATGATTTAGCCACCCATTCTCCTTCCGAGCTAACGGTGACTGTTTCTTTGCCTCCTTCTGCATTGGCAGCCACTTCAGTTGTACTCAGGCTGAAGCCGCTGATGGCAGCATTGTCGTCGTCGTCATCGCATGCGGTGAATACGCCCAGACAGAGGACCAATCCTAATGCTATTTTAAGTAAATGTTTCATTTTCCTGGTTTATTCTAATTAATCCAACAACATATCGCAACCCTGAATGTTTTGCGTCTTGTCATAAATCAGCTGGTATTGGCCGGCTTGGATATATGGGCATACCATGCTCAAGTCGATAGAGATATTCGGATTGTCCTTAATCTCGAAGATACGGATAAACGGTGAAATCTTATCTTCAATCCTGCGCAAGTCGTTAGAACCGATGAAGAATGCCATCAAGCTGGGGCAAGTGTACAGTCCCGTAGGCCATTGGCTCAAGCAGCGGTTACCGTCGTCATCGCGTTGATGGCGGATACCGAATACTGTAAGGCTCTTACAGTTCAGCGGAGCTACCGGGAATTCAGCAAACTGATTGTAGCTAAACTCGATACCGTAGATGTACGGCATATTTTCCGGAACGAAATCCTCGAAAGGAATTTCTTTCAGCTTATTGAACTGGAAGTCCAAACTGGTCAGCAGGTGAGAGTTCTTACCTACCAGGTCACCTTCTTTGATGGTGGTCATTCCGTTAGCCTGCAGAATCAGGATACCCAGCGGCGAACCCTTCTTGATGAGAACTGCCGGGAATTTTTCCAGGTGGTTGTACGATAAATCCAGGTTATTGGTATTCACACCGCGGTGGTTGTTACCGTTTTGCATACCGGTAATTTGGTTGTGTGCAAAACTGATAGAACCGATTACGTACTTAGACGCAGCGTTGAAGATGTCGGGCATTTCTGTCAGCTTGTTATACGTACAAGTAAATGCTTCCATGTCGTAGTATCCGCAGAAATAACCGTCTACAGCTTCGATTTCAGTAATTTGGTTGTAGTCCAGATATACCTTTGTCAGGTTGATTTCCTTACCGAACGCATTGGCCTTGGTGATGTAGTTATTGGTCAGGTCAATCAAGCCCAGTTTCACCATCTTCTTCAGTTTCTCGTATTCAGGCATGGCTTTCAGCTTGTTGTAGCCCAGGTACAGTACCTGAATCTTTTCACCACTCTTTCCTTCGATAAACTCTTCCCAGTTTTCCAGCAGCTTTTCGCCAGTAATGTTCTGGTTGCAAGCCACGTTCAGCATCTGCAGTTCAGGCAGTTCGGTCAACATGTTCATCGGCAGTGAAGTCAGATCCTTACAGTTATAGATTTCCATATCTGTCAGCATCTTGAAGTTGTTCCAGCTCCAGTCGTTTTCTTCTTCTTCAAACTGCTTGCGGTAAGCAGATTCCGGTCCGTCTACCAGATTTTCGCAGAAGTTATCTACCTTGATAGGAGAGTTGGCAATGAAGAAGTTTTCCAGTTGTGTACAACGCATCAATGCTTTAGAGATACCTGTAATCTCGTTGGTCAGGTTACCGAACTGTACGTCCTTCTTATCAATGCGGTTGCTCTTCTTGATAGGCTTGAAGTTCGGGTTAGCGTTGATACCGTCAATCAGAATCTGTGAAAGGTTCTCGCGGATATCTTTATAGAGGAACTTCTGTTCGTAGTCCATACGGATTCTCTTCCGTTGTTCCGGTGACATGAATGCACCTACGCCTTCGAACAAGTGTCCGCCGATGAGTTCATCGTGAGCACCCAGGTTCAAGATGCGCAGTTCAGTCAGCTGTCCGATAGCATCGGGCACCACACCTCTGGCACCGAAGCCCGAGATGACGAGTGAAGCCACACGGCCGTTTTCCAGCAACTGTACGCCCGGCTGGTCACCCCACATGTCAATTTCCTTGTCGAAATTCCAGTTACATCCCATCGGAGCAGCCTCACCATGGTATTTCCAGTTCGGACCATCCAATGCTTCCCAAATAGCTTTCAGTGCTATGTAGTCTTTGAGGTATTCAGCAGTGGCACTCAACTGGATGGGCACTTTAGCTTCCGTTACTTGGTTATCTTTCACGAAGAAAGTTTCCGAAGCAGGCACCTTTGCAATTTCCAGCAGTCTGCTGGTTTCGCATTTCTTATCAGAATAAGTTTCGTAAGCGCTAATCTGGTAGCTGCCAGCCTTCAGCCAAGCTGTAGTATCGCAGATGGCATAGCCGTCTTTCAGATTTTCCACATACTTCACAGATACCTTCTTGATGGTATCCAGTTCTTGTGTGAAGAGGTTTTTTACGATGATGTTCACCCCTTTGATGTTAGAGAACGGATAATCTTCGTAGCCGCTACCTGCACGAGAAGCAGCTTCTGCTTTCGGCAATCCGTGCTTAATCAGCTTGAAGTTTACCATACCGCGAGGCACAGCGTCTGCAAAGAGGTCTTGTACCTTCAGACCGCCGGCTACTATATCAAATTTATAGTCGCCCGGAGTTCCTGCATAAATCTGTTCATCCAGCTTATCGTACAGATAAAAACCAATCAGTTTATAATTACCTGCCAGCAGTTCCAGTTTGTCACTGCGCAGACCAAATTCAGCGTTTTCAGCATTGTAGCTGTTGAGCATCAAGGTTTGTTCGATGGTGCTTCCGTCATAGATCATCACCACCTTGATTTTCTTGGCATCACCCAGCTTGTCCAGCATGTCGATGCCTCTAGTTTCTGCTCCCTTGGTAGCAGCCGATGCGCTCTTGTAGAGTTTGAACTGCACATACCCGAAGGCTGTCTGCTGCAATTCATCGTCGTCATCGTCGCAACCGGTGAATACCGTTGTCATCAGCAGCAAACCGATGACAAAGGGGATGAAGTGGAATAATTTATTTATTTTCATTCGATTTTAATTCAATTGCGTAATTATGTTTATTTCTTAATTACAAGTACCATTTTGTTCTGGTAGTTTTGCTTGAAGACTACATGAATATCTTTTTCCAAGGGCAGATTGTCTCCAATCCAGAAGCTCAGTTTGTCTTCAGCCATTTCACCGAGGTCTGTAACTTCTTTATCGCCCATCCATGCTGAGTATTCCCAGGCACCTGATAAATTCGGTTTGATGAAGAAAGAGTTTGCACTGCTAGATGGAACCGAGTAAATCTTGTCTGTACCATATTCACTGATGATGCCTTCTTCTGTGACCTTAGTCAGTTCGATTTTCTTGTTTTGGTTGTCTGTTACTTCCAGCGGAGCTGCATCTGCTGAACCGCTCATATCTTTTTGTACGAAGTTCATCAGCAGATTATTTTCTGTATATTCATATTTCAGCTGTTGCATGGTAGTTTCCGGATTCAGTTCAAACAATCCGTTTTCACCGAATGGACCATCTGCTATTTTATCATAGAGTGCTTTCGGGAATACGAACACGTATCCGGTGCGTTCTTCTTCGCTTTCATCTACCGTAACACGCACTTTACCATTTTCGTACTTAGTAACATGCATCCAGTTTACATTATCTTCCGGATATACGCTGAGGCGGTACATCGTCATGCCTGACTCTTGGTATTCTTCTACGAAAATCGGTTCGAACTCATCATCCTTTGCAGTGATAGTAAACTCCACGAATTTGCGATATTCACTAATAGTTTCTTCTGTTCCAGATATACCTGAGTTGGTCTGATAGTAGGTCTTACCATCTTTAGCTACTGTCCAGTTCCATTGTTTCGGTCCTTCGTAGCTCATAGCTTCGGGGTTCATACCCTTGTAGTCTACAGCATACGTATATACGCTCTTACCTTCTTCATCCTGGAAGTTGAGGTTACCTTTCTGAGCATATTTGCTGAAGTCGGGGCGGTTATCGATTACCTTAATACCGAACAGTACTTCTTTGTTGGCAGTACCCACGATAGAACCGCCTTCGATGCTCAGCCATTCCGGACGGTTGGTAGCTGCAAAGCGGAAGTTAGCTTCAGCTTTGTATTGGATGAAGTTGTCGTAGCCAGCTTCGATACCTTCTTCAGCAGAAACTTCTACCCAAGCATCGCCTTCGCCTTTCTTATAGAGTTTGAACGTACGTCCGGCAGCGTTGCGAGTTACCTCGGCCAATACAGCTTCCTGACCGTTCATGCGGATGATGATAGAAGCTACGGTAGCCTGATCGTATTCCTGACCTTCTTCAGAGATACCGATAGTTACGGTTTGCTTGCCTGCTTTACCTGAGATAGCGTATTCTTTTACACCTTCTGCAGCCTTGGCAGCCGGAGTTTCTTCCGTAATGAAGTAGCACCAAGTGGTGGAAGAAGTCAAGGTCCAGTCGGCCACTGCATCAAATGTCAAGCTCTTTGTTTCGTTTACAGCACCGCCAATTGTTTGCTTTTCAGGGAAAGTAACGTTTACCACGTCGTTATCGTCATCGTCGCATGCTGTTACGGCGAAAGCCATCAACAGACTGATGAAGAACCATCCCAACGTAAATTTGTTCTTTTTCATCTTATTCTAATTTTTTTTGTTTCTTGTAAATTATTTCTTTTCAAAGTCTGTTTTTACAGATTCAGATACCAGCATGCTGCCTTCCAGATAAAGTCTCTTGGCTTCGTCTGCGCTTACCCATTCAATGGCGCTGGCAAAGGTACCTACTACGTTGTTTCCTGCCATGCCCGGTACATACAGCGTGAAGTACTGGAAGATGAATTTTTCGCAGGCACTGTAGTAAGATAAGCCGCTCTTAGGCTGATACAGGTGGATGTAACCATCGCCGTAGTTGGTACCGAAAGCTTCGGCCGTAGAGGCAAAAACCTGTTCGTCCATCTCAATCAGCGGATTCAGAATATCGTTTGTCGTGAAGCGGATTTTCACGTCGTAGCCGTCGTAGAAGAAATCCTTCATGATGATGGTATTTTCTTCTTCCGTATCGATTACTGTCTTAACCAGGCGGTTGTCTACGTTGGGCATGAATTCTTGCATGTAGGTAGAAGTCAGTACGGCATAACCGTTGAACAGGTTGATGTCGAACGGACAGCACTTTTGCAGCACTACTTTCGCCTCGTAGTTGTTATCATACATATTCCATTGGTTCTCTTTCTCTGTGAGCAGGCGCAGAGTCAGTCCCAGTGAGTCGGTTACTGCAATGGCATCGTAGTTACCGCGGATGCGCACGTTGGCAGAGCGTTCACCAGCCTTGATGGTGATGGTGTTTGATTCAATGGTATAGTGCTTGCCCTCGATGGCATTGCTTTTCTTCTCTATTACCTCCACAGCCATGGTGCGGTCATAGTCACAGGCTTGGGTGGCAGCTACGGGGATGTCGAAGACTTCCTCGTTATTTTGCACCGCCAGCACTGTCAGCGTATCCGAGAACAGGACATAATTGGGACCGTCGTAGGTCTGGCGATCTGCGTCCCCACAGCTGCTTGTGGCAAACAGCAGCACGGCCAGCATGGCCATCAGTCCGTAGTTTATCTTTCTCATTGTTATACTTATGCTTTATTATTAATGAAGTTATTCTTATTTGTTGCTTTCATTGGGCTGAATCTCGCTGCCCGGTGAATCCAATTCATGTTTCGGGATGGGCCATACGAAGCGCACGTCGTCTGCTTCGATTTTCAGCGAGCTACCGTTAGCCAATGACTGTTGCTGCGGTTTGCGTTCGAAGCCTTTGTGCCAGCGTTTCAAGTCTTGCAGACGGAAACCTTCCATATAGAGTTCGCGTACACGTTCTTCTTCGATAATTTCCAGCCAGTTTTGTTTGGTCACCGAGATGGCACCGTTGCCGCCTTGGAAGCGAGCCTTGCGCAGGTCGCTAAGGTCTTTGCTGGCACCGCCCATGTTGTCTTGGTTGGCACGAGCTTCGGCACGAATCAAGTACTGTTCCGACAGACGGAATACTTTCGGCATACATACATGGAGCATGTTCTGAGCCATGAATTGTTCGTTACCGAAGTATTTAGCTACCAGCGGCCACTGCAATCCGTGCGGATAACCTGTAGGCTGACTTACGAAGTTGGCCTGGAAGCGCAGGTCTTGTTCGGTATACAAGTTCAGTACCCAAGTAGCCGGTACATAGTCGGGCTTGAAGCTCTGGAAGTCGTAGTTGAAGAAAATCTGACCCAATGCACCTCCGGAACTGCTTATCGTCATACCTACTTTCCAGATGATTTCAGTACTTTCGTCGTTCGACCACATGTACTGGTAGGCATTCTGGTTACTGGTAATCATCTGGTTTACGTTCGACAGGCGGTAGTGATTGCTTTCAATCACCTTCGTTGCATACTTCTCGGCATCTTTCCAATTCTGCATGTACAGAGCTACGCGAGCGCGCAGTGCATATACGGTGAATTCGCAGAAATACGGAGTGCTGTAGAGCTGGCCGTTGAAATCTTCTTCCAGTTTCAGATAGTAGGCAGCTCTGTCCAGATCGTCCAATACAAACTGGTAAGAAGCTTCCAGTGAAGAGCGGCGGGTAGGTTCATCACCGTCGTAGTGAGATTTCAGTACCACACCCAGTTCATCGGCAGCCGTAGCGGGGTCGTAAGCCTTGCAGAACAGCTTGATGAGTTCTGAATACGCCAATGCACGGGCAAAGTAGGCTTCGCCGCAATACTGGTCCAGACGGTCCAGGTCTTCATCGTTGGTGGTGTTCTGGCGTACGCGGTCTACGTTGTCCAACATGAAGTTACAGCGAGTAATTACATTGTACAGTCCGGCATATACCGATTCGTATTCAGGTTCGGTAGAAAGAATGTTCCAGCGCCAGGTGTTACCAAATTGGTTGGAGTAGCCGTTTACCGCATAAGCCAAGTCTGCCTGTATATCGGGCAGCAGGGTGAGGTAACCGCTGTACAACGCTCCGTTCAGCCAGGAAGAATAGATACCGATAACGGCCTGGTCTACTTCATCCACGGTGGTGATGGCTTGGTCAGACGGCACCATGTCATCCGGATACTTGTCCAGACAAGAGGTGGTGCTGAATGCCACAGCAGCCATGAGCAGATAGGTTTTTATATTTTTCATTTTCATTGATATCGTTAGTATTTAGTTTTAGAAAGAGAGTTCTACACCGAACGAGTATTGACGAGACATCGGATATTGTGCCTGATACATGTTGGTGAACGCTTCCGGATCGAGTCCGCTAAACTTCGTGAAGGTCAGCAGGTTCTGTCCTTGTGCATAGATGCGTGCGTTGGTGAAGAAATTCGTCTTTTTCAGCCAGCTTTGCGGCAGCATGTAGCTGATCATCAAATTCTTCAGACGCAGGAAGGAAGCATCTTCCAGGAAGCGAGAGTCCATCTGCGGCGTTACGCCCCAACGGGGGATGTCGGTCACGTCGCCCGGTTTCTTCCAGCGGTCGTAGAGCAGACGCTTGGATTGGTTGAAGCCGGTATAGAGTCCGTTGCTTTCTTCAAAGAAGCGGTCGTTGTTGAACATCCAACGGTCGGCCACCCAGCTGAACTGTGCATTTACAGAAATGCCTTTCCAGGTGAGGGTAGTACCGAAACCTCCTTGCCAGGGGGCCAGGTAGTTCTTGCCCACCATCACTTTGTCCGACTCGCGGAATTCGTTGGTGATGTTGCCGTCTTTGTCGTACCACAGCGGGTCACCGTTCACGGGGTTTACACCGGCATAGCGGTTGATGTAGAATTCACCGTAAGGACGGCCTACTACCCATTTGGTAGAAGTGTTGGGCAATTCATATTCTTGTACACCGTTATACAATTCCTTGATTTCGTTCTTGTTGTACGATACGTTGGCATTGACATTCCATACGAAGTCTTTCAGGCGCAGCACGTCGGCATTTACGGCCAGTTCCACACCCATGTTGGTCATCACACCGATGTTGTCCCAACGATAACCGTTGTTGCCTTCAGAGTAAGACTGGGGTACTTCCATCAAGATGTCGCTGGTGCGCTTGTGATAGAGTTCCAAGTCTACGTTCAGACGGTCGAAGAATCCCAGGTGGAATCCCAGGTTGGTGGTCCAGGTAGTTTCCCAGCTCAGCTTTTCGTTACCTTTCTGTTGCGGTGCGATACCGGCCACATCCATGTATCTCCAGCCGCCGCTTACCAGTGCCAGGTGGTCGAAGTAAGGAATTTCAGAGTTACCCGATGTACCTGTACTGAGCGATACCTGTGCATTGTGCAGCCAGTTCAGATTCTGCAGGAATTTTTCTTTCTTGGCGTTCCACATCAACCCCAATGACCAGAACTGACCCCAGCGGTGGTCTTTACCGAAACGTGAAGAAGCATCGGTACGGAGGCTCAGGTCTACGTAGTAACGGTCGTCGTAGTTATATTCGGCACGGCCGAAGAAAGACAGGAAAGAGTAGGCAGCGCTGTTGTCTTGCCAGCTGGAAGCACGCGTACCCGAAGTTACATTGGTCAGATAGTCATTGTTCTGATTACGGGTAGTTACGTTGAATCCTTCTGCGCGATAGTCCACGCCTTCCTGACCCAGCATCACATTGAAGTGATGGTCGCGGTTGATATCGAAGCGATAGTTCACCGTATTGGTAACAGTGAGGTTCAGAATATCGTTAGACTGACGTCCTGCCACACCCAGCCCGTTGTTCAGCTGGTAGCTGGGGAACGACTGCATAAAGCCGGTGGAGTGCGTGAAGTCTGCACCAAACTGTACGCGGTAAGTAAGGTTCTCTATCGGGGTTACTTCGGCAAAGAGTACGCTCATCACCTTGTACTTCTTATTGGTTACGGGGTTGTTGTCCATCCATTCGATGGGGTTTACCGTAGTACCTGTCCATCCGCCGTTGGCATTGGTAGCCAAAGAGCCGTCCGGGTTATAAGGATTCCAGTAGGGCAACATAAAGCGGCAAGCCGAAATGGGCGAAGACAAGCTGTATGAACCCGCATCGGCCTGTTCTACCTCTTCATAGGTTACCATCGAGTTGGTACCCACCTTCAGCCAGTTGCTGGCTTTTACCTCAGCGTTGGCACGTACAGAATAACGGGCAAAGGTAGAACCCTGTGCAATACCGTCTTGGTCGTAGAAACTTCCCGATACAAAGTAATTCAATTTTTCGGTAGCGCGGCTGATAGAGAGGTCGTAGTTCTGCAACATGGCCTTGTCGTTGAACACCATGTCTCTCCAGTTTACATCCGTCTGGCTCAGTATATCGTAGTTCTGTCCGGCGTCCAGTCCTACTTCTTTTTCAAACTGAATGCGTTCAGCAGTGTTCATCAGGTTCCATTCACCCTTGGCCAGCTGAGAAATACCCCATTGTGTGCGCAGCGTGATGTGAGCCTTGTCCATAGCTCTACCACGCTTGGTTGTAATTACCACTACACCGTTGGCCGCGCGGGCACCGTAGATAGACGTAGAAGAAGCATCCTTCAATACGGAAATGCTTTCGATGTCGCTCGGGCTAATGGTATTGAAATCGCTGCTCGAGATGGGCACACCGTCGAGAATAAACAACGGAGAAGTACCGGAGTTGATAGAGTTGGTACCACGAATCTGGAAAGCTGCCGCCTTGCTGGGCTCACCAGAATTCGACATCACCATCAAGCCGGGTGTCTGACCCTGCAGTGCCTGGTCGAAACCTGCAGCCGGAACGCTTTCCAGTTTCTCAGACTTCACTGTAGAAACAGAACCGGTTACCGTTCCTTTTTTACGAACTCCGTAGGCCACTACCACTACTTCATCCACCAGCTGTGCATCGCTTTTCAGCGTGATGTCCAGCTTTTGTGTCTGTGGAGTCACTACGTGCTGCTGTTGTTGCATACCGATGTATGAGAACACCAGTGTAGCTTGAGCAGCGCCTTTGATCTCAATGGAGTAGTTACCATCGATATCGGTAATAACTCCATTATTAGTACCCTCTTGCATAATGGCTACACCAATCAGCGGTTCATTGGTTTCTGCTTCAATGACCGTACCCTTCACTGTAAAGTTTTGGGCAATAAGCGATTGGACCGCTATTACGGCAAGAGAGACGAACAAAAGAAATCCTCTTTTCATCTCTGTTTTTTAAGTTAATGATATAATTGAATTGTTTTAAAAAAGTTTCTCTGCCAATTTTTCTATTATATATGTATATTCATAAATAAATTGCGCTATGAACACGCTTGTTTCATATCGTCTTTTCGTTTAACGTTTCTCTTAACTGTTAACATTATGTCAAAAAATGCGCTTTTAATTTGTTCTGTCAAGATGCTCATAATTGCTTTTAGATTAAAAAATCGCACAAATATACCTAAATCTTTTGTATTTTCTTAATTTTTGTAAGGTAATAAAGGATGTATTTGTTTGCATTTTATAGGAATAAACTTCCTTTTTGCTAGCCAAATACCGCGTTTTTAGCTTATTTTTTCTTTGTTTTGGGTTTGAAAGGTCGTTTTAGTAGAGTTTTGGAATACATTTGCAGGATAGTTAAATAAATCAAATAGTACGTTATTTGTATAAAACTGTATGATTGTTGCATATTTATCGCAAAGACGTTCTCTTTGCCATTTTTTAAAGAATTTGTCGTATTGGTGGAATAGATTCTAAAACAAATGCGTAATTTTGCGCACACCTTTATATAGTATATAGGGGGTATACAGCTGCATTGTTCCGCGCAAGCAGCTGCATGAGTCAACGCAAGCGGTTGCAAGTGCCCATGCAGGCAGTTGCATGGGCACTTGCAACCGCTTGCTTGTCAACAGAGATTATTTATATATAGGTAGCCTATGAATTACGGATATGTAAAAGTGGCAGCAGCTGTGCCCCGCCTAAAGGTGGCAGACTGCAAATTCAATGCCGATGAGATTGAAAAAGAGATTATCATTGCTGAAGGAAAAGGCGTGCAGATTATCGTCTTTCCCGAGCTGAGTATTACGGGGTACACGTGTGGTGACCTTTTTGCCCAACAGCTACTGCTGGATGAGGCCGAAATGGGGCTGATTCAGATTCTGAACAATACCCGTCAGTTGGACATCATCTCCGTGGTGGGTATGCCGGTGCCGGTTTGCGGTGCGTTGATGAATACGGCGGTCGTATTTCAGAAAGGTAAGATTCTGGGAGTAGTGCCCAAAACGTATCTGCCCAACTATAAGGAGTTTTGCGAAAAACGCTGGTTTACTTCGGCCACTGAGGTAGGCGATACCAGCGTGCGTCTTTGCGGACAATTGGTTCCGATGAGTTCTCATCTGTTGTTCGAAACTTCCGACACTACGTTCGGTATTGAAATATGTGAGGATTTGTGGGCCCCTGTTCCTCCCAGTTCATTGCTGGCCATGCAGGGTGCAGAGATTATCTTCAATATGTCAGCCGATACCGAGGTGAGTGGAAAGCATGCCTATCTTCATTCTTTGCTCAGTCAGCAGTCAGCACGTTGCATAGCCGGTTATGTGTTTAGTTCGGCCGGCTTCGGAGAATCTACTACCGATGTGGTGTTTGCAGGCAATGGCTTGATTTATGAAAACGGTACGCTGCTGGCAGCTAGTGAACGCTTCTCGATGGATGCGCAGGTAGTGGTGAGCGAAATCGATGTAGAATACATACGCAGCCAGCGCAGGGTGAACACTACCTTTGCCTCCTGCCGTGCGTCGATGCATCTGCCACTGCTGGAACGCATTCAAACTGAATATTCCAATCGCAGCGATTGTGCGCTGACACGTACTTATCATCCCTATCCATTCGTGCCGCAGGATGAACAGTTGGATGACTATTGCCAGGAAATCTTTTCCATTCAGGTAGCCGGCTTGGCGCAGCGGTTGCTGCATACGCAGGCCAAGACTGCCGTAATCGGTATTTCAGGTGGGCTGGATTCTACCTTGGCCTTGCTGGTATGCGTGCGTACGTTCGATAAGCTGGGATGGTCCAGGCAGGGGATTGTGGCAGTCACCATGCCGGGCTTTGGTACCACCGACCGCACGTATACCAATGCTATGCAGTTGATGAAATCACTGGGGGTAACTGTGCGCGAAATTTCTATCAAGGAGGCGTGTCTGCAACATTTCAAGGATATAGAACATGATCCGGCACAGCACGATGTGGTGTACGAAAATTCTCAGGCCAGAGAGCGTACACAGATTCTGATGGATATTGCCAACCAGACTTGGGGAATGGTGGTAGGTACCGGCGATTTGTCAGAATTGGCGTTGGGATGGGCTACCTACAACGGCGACCACATGTCTATGTATGGGGTAAATGCCGGTGTGCCGAAGACGCTGGTGAAGCACCTGGTTGCCTGGGTGGCTGCCCATGATGTGGACGAACTGTCACGGACCACTTTATTGGACATTGTAGATACTCCCATCAGTCCGGAACTGATTCCGGCAGATGCCGATGGAAACATCAAGCAGGTTACAGAAGATTTGGTAGGCCCTTATGAGTTGCATGATTTCTTCCTTTATTATTTCTTGAATTACGGTTTCCGTCCTGCCAAGATTTATTTCCTGGCTTGTCAGGCATTTAAGGGTTGTCATGAAGAGGCAGTTATCAAGAAGTGGCTGTCGGTATTCTGCCGTCGCTTCTTCAATCAGCAGTTCAAGCGTTCTTGTCTGCCCGACGGCCCTAAGGTGGGCTGTATCTCTATCAGTCCACGAGGCGACTGGCGCATGCCGAGCGATGCATCGTCGGCTTCCTGGCTGCGCGAAGTGGAGCAGTTATAAGAAAGACACTCTTTAGTTGAATGAAAAATACCGTTTGTAGAGCAAGCGGTATTTTTTGCTTTTTACGTAATCGTCCAGCCAGGTGTTGAGGCTGTCCAGCAATACGGGGGCATGTTTGCTTACCGCCCAAGAGTAGAATTGCTTGAAGCTGATGGCGGTCTGTACGTCTATCTGCGGTAAGCTGTCGGCAGCTATCCGTGCTGTGCTGGCATCGCATACCGTATATTCAATGTCGCCGTGAGCCACCATGGCTATCAGCTGTTCCGGTCCGTATTTTTCCACCTCTTTTATATAGATGGTATCAGCTATCTCGCTGCCCAGATTACGAAGGCGGTAGATGGTAGGAGAACCTTTGGATAGATGGATGGTTTTGCCTGCCAGGTCGAGCTGCTGGCGGATGAAGCGGGTAGAATCTTCTTTAGAGCGTGGCTTGCGTTGTACCAGTACTTCCCGGCTGATGAGCAGCGGATGCGTCAGTAGCAGTGAATCTTTCAGCTCGCTGGTCATGTGGATGCTGTTGGCCAGCAGGTCGTACTTGCCTTCCGACAATCCTTTCAGTTGTTCTTCAAAATTCATTGCAGTACTCAACTCAATCTTCAGGCGATAGTGCTGTGCAAATTCTTTCATCAGCTCGTAATGAAACCCCGATAATGCCAGGCTGTCAGAGTCTACATGAAAACCGATGGAGTGGTATTCCGTGGCAATGCGGATAAGGCTGTCTTGCCGAATCTGGGCAAAGTCGCGTGGGGGATACGCAGATGCCGCCTCCTCCTTACCGGGCAGGTAAAAGGTAGCGATGAGAGTTGCCAGTGTGCCCAGCAGCAGATATTTCAGTACGGTGTGTGTTTTCATAGTTGCAAAGCAGAGGGTTAATCATAAAAATTCCACGATACCCCAATCTTGAACAGTCGCGGATTGATGGGATGATGGGGAACCAGGAAGGAGTTCCTGTTGCCCATGCCGGCATTGATATGATACATCATGGCAAAGATGCGTGTCCGCTTCAGGTGCAGGTTGACGTAGGCATTTACAATAGGGTATCCGCCGATTTTCACCTGGTCGTTTTCGGGTTGCAGATGGAACTGCTGGATGGCGGGCATATAGGCAGGTGCGTGGTATTCGGTGAAATAGCGCACGTCTGCCCCCAATTGTACGGTCAGCACTTTTTTGGCTATCTTCGTCAGGATATAGAAATTATGGTACAGCGACAAGTCGGGCAGTGGCAGCACCGTTTCGTTGCTGGATTTTTGCCAGGTTACTTCATTATCCAGATGGAAGATACCCAGTTTGAAGTTTTGCTTCAGGGTAGCATCCAGTACTTGTATATTACCGCTATGCTGTTCAGGCAAGGCCTGCTGGTTAAAGTACGTGTAATGTTTCAGATTTTCCACACCTACCCGCAGGTTGGTTCCCCAGCGGGCAATGTTCAATTCTCCTTCCACCCGGGTGCGGAATTCTTTCTCCAGGTTATCATTATCCCAATAGAAGTGATTGGAGTGGTAATGTCGCATATAGAAAGAGGGGAGGGTATTGGTAATATACCCGCGTGCATAAAAGTTTACCGTATCGTTCCAGAGTTTCAGGTTCAGGTCAGCATCTGCGTGTACCCGGAATTGTCCGAGTGCCTCTTTCAGGATACCCACTTCTCCGTCTACTTTGTAATGCAGTGTCTGGCCTTGTCGTTTGGCCAGTTCACCTCCTACAAACACTTCTTGCTCGGTGTAGCGTTTGCGCGGACGCGGGTCGGCCTCTTCCGGATTGCCCATCAAGTCGTAGCGGCTCAGTTTATGAGAGATGTACGCCGTCAGTCCGGCCTTGGCATATTTGTTGAATCCTTCCAGCAAAGCTACTCCGAATGTATTTTTTACGCTCAGTGCCAAGGTGGAGTCATTGCTTCCTCCTGCCTGATAATACGTATCGGCATAATAATTCTCAGGTTCAGCCCCTGCCCGGAATCGGTGACTGGAGCGTTCCACCTTTACCGTGTGTATAAAGCTGGTTACGGGCACAAACTCTTTGGTAACGATGGTATCCATCTGTACCGGAGTCGGAATAGAATCTTGTACGGTTTCAGGTTCTATGTGTTGTTTCCGCGATGCCTTTTCCGGCTTCTTTTCTTCCAGTTTCACCGTTTCGCGTTCAAAGCCCAGCCGGTAGCGGTGAGTCAGGTATACATAGAAATTATGGTTGCGGTTGGAAGTTTGTTCCAGCCGTACCGGGATATTGGTCGATTCATATTCTTTTTTGCCTTCTGCCATGTTTTCCGGCCGGGTGATGTACTGGTCGTCGGCTATACCGCCGTTTTCGTTCATTTTCAGGAAGAAGTTGTTATAGATGGCCTGCATCTGGTACTTGTTGCCGATGTAACTGGCAAATAAGCCTGCGTTGAAGTGTGCAGTCGACTGGTTGGCATAGTAACCACGGCCATACAGATAATCGATATTAAAGCCAAAGGCCAGTCTTTTGTTTACGTTGACCGAAAAGTAAGATTTGAATCGCTCCTCGCCGTTTACTTTGTTTCCGGCCTTGTAATACGTCAGGTTGCTGAACGGTATGTTACTGTTGGTAAAGCGAATCTGGTCGGGGCGGACAAAGAAGCTGGAGAAGGGCTCCAGGAAAAGAGTCGGTTCCATCTCTTTGCGTTCGAAGAACAAACGCGACTGTCTGGGCGAACCTAAGTTGCCCAGGTAGTTGTAGTGTCCGGTCATACCTTCCACCAGGTTGCTGTTTTGAAAGTTGAGTGCAGCACTGTCCACGGGGATGAGGGTTCGCTCTCCCAGTTTTTCGTTCAGTGTCCACATGAAGAGTTTAGGCGGCAGACTTTTTATTTCCACTCCGGTAGTGTCTTCCAAGTTGTCTGGCAGCGAGTTGGGGTCTACCTGATTGCCAAATTCATCGCGGTTTCCCATAGCAGGGTTAAACCGGTTGACGGGCATCTGTGCCGAAACGTTGGTTGCCCATCCTGTCAGGAACAGCAACACGATATATGTCAGTAGGTTTCTTCTCATAATTAGGCGCAAAGATACAATAAAAAATAATTGCCTCCTCAAATTCCTGTGTTTTTGCGTCATTTTCAGAGTTGATTACTTGTTTTTCAAAAACGATGTGATACCTTTGTGCCTTATGAAACTACTATCTGTTATCGTGTTTTGTGCGTTGACGATAAGTTCGCTCTTCGCCCAGGAATTAACTTTGGATGCTTGCCGGCATGCATTGAAGAGTGCTTTGCAGCTGAACCATCGCGACAGTCTGGCAGCCGCCTATTGTCATTTGGGAGAGTATTATGCCTACCGTAATTCAGACAGTGCGCGTTGTTATTTTGAAAAGGGCTTGAATCACGTGCGCCGTGCGGATGTTTCTTTATATTGCACCTTATTAATAAATCTGGCCGAGACTTACTTTGCAAAGGGGGAATTGGACGAAGCGGTCCGTCGTTTCCGCTTTGCCTGCCGTGAGGTGGACCAACTACAGGCTGATGTGGAATACCAGGTGACTGCTCTCAGTTCCTTGGGCGTGATTTATCGTCGTCAGGCCATGCCCGATTCTGCTTTGGTGTGTTACACGCAGGCCCTTCAGGCCTTGGAAACGGTAGACATGCCGGATGAAAAGAGCTATCTGCTTACCAATATTGCTATCTTATATGCCAATATGAAGCGGATGGAAGAAGGACGGTATTATATAGAAAAAGCCATGGAACAGGTAGAGCACTGTCAGGATTTGGATATGGTGATGTATGCCTGTTCCACAGCAGGGGTGATTCTGGGGCATCTGAAGCAATACGACCTGGCAGCGATGTATCTGCAGCAGGTGATACACCGCGGTGAAAAAGAACAGAAACCCCGCTTTGTGCTGAAAGGAATGACGTATCTGCTGGGTATGTTTCAAAAAATGAATAAGCCCTATTCTATCAAAGACTACCTCCATAGAGCCGGGCAAGTGGCCGATTCGTTGCCGCAGGATTGTGCCGAAGTACAAGGCTTTCGGGAAACTCAGTTTCAGTTGCTCACTTATTTAGGGAAATACCGTGAAAGCCTGGAAGTACAACAAAAATTGTTGCAGGAGCCTAGCGAGAATGCGCAGGTGGCTCCCGATGAACTTTATTACCGGATGGCTCAGAATTATGCCGCTTTGAAAGATTTTTCCCGGGCATCGGCAGCCTATGAGAAGGCACGGGTGCTGGCCGACAGCTTGAAGCAGGCAGCCTTGGAACAACAGCTTTCGGAGTGGACGGTGAAGTATCAGACGCAGGAAAAAGAGATGGAGATAGCCCGTCTGCGGCAGCAGCAATTGGAACAGCAAACCCGTATCTTGCTGGGAAGCATGGTAGCGGTTATTGTGGTGTTTATCTTGCTTCTGATTATTCTTGCGGGGATGATTCGCCGGAAGCAGCAGAAGAAAGAGGCTGAATTGCAAGTGGCGAAGAGCTACATCGAAGGGTTGGAAAAGGAAAGAAGCCGGTTGGCCAAAGATTTGCACGATGGTGTGTGCAACGATTTGCTGGGTATCGGTATGCAGGTGTCTTTCTTACAGCCGGATGAGGCTTCCAAGCAAGAAGTGCTGCAGTTACTGGAGCGTGTACGCCAAGAGGTACGTGCCATCTCTCACGAACTGATGCCTCCTCAGTTCAAGCATCTTACGCTGATACAGGCCGTAACAGCCTATCTGGATAGGTTGCCACAGTCGGAATCCGGAAAATACTGCTTCAGGTATGATGAAACCGATGATTGGAATTCTCTTCCCGAATCGGTATCCTATGCGGTGTATCGTGTCATGCAGGAGTGGCTGTCTAATGTATGGAAACATACCCATGCTTCGCAGGTGGATATCTGTCTTTCTTTGCATGCCGGCTTGTTAAAATTAGTGATTACTAATGAGGGCGAGTCTTTCCTGCCGGAGAACTTTTCAGGTAAAGGAATCGGATTGGCTACGATACAAGAACGGGTGAAAAGTATCGGAGGTACTCTCTCCTTGACTCATCGCGACGGAAAACAGATTTTTGAACTTTCGTCGCCCTTTTCTTAATGGAAAATCAGGATAAATGTCTGAAAAATCATTGTTTTTGGTGATGTGAATTAATCTTAAACTTTTTTTCTTTGCATAGAATTTAGTATGTAAAAGCAGTTGGATGAAAGAGAACAGACAAATACGTGTATTATTGGTAGATGATCATGATTTGGTACTTCAGGGACTGAAGCGGATATTGGAATTTGCCGTGCCTGAAATAAAAATGATTTGTAAGGCTTCTTCCGGAAAAGAGGCGTTGTCGCTTATCGATATTCAACCGTTCGAACTGTTCTTGCTAGACGTTGAACTGCCCGATATATCGGGTATTGACTTGATAGCATCCATTCGTAAAAAACAGCCGAAAGCCCGCATTATGGTGAATACCATGCACGAGGAAATCTGGTTCGTGCGCAGCCTGTTGCAATGTGATCCCGATGCCATTCTGTTTAAATCCATTGATTCCCGCCAAGTGATAGATGCGGTTCATGCCGTATTGCAGGGTAAAAAGTATTTCTGCCCGTATGTGGAACGTGTGCGCATGCAATTGAGGTCGCAGGAGAAAAGCTGTAAAAACGAACTGACCTTGCGCGAACTGGATGTGCTGAAACTTCTTTCTGAAGGAAAAAGCACACAAGAGATAGCGCAGGAATTGTGTGTGTCGGCCAATACGGTGGATACGCACCGTAGGCATCTGATGGAAAAATTGGATGCTAGAAACGTTGTGGATTTGGTGGTCATTGCCATATCCAGGGGCATTATTCCGATACGTTCTTGACTGGATTTTCCGAAAGTGGCTCTGTAGTGGGACGCCGGCTATTTTATCGAATTTCAGAGATTGCATTTTAATAAATATGTGTATGAAAAAGATTTCTTATTTAGCAGGAGCATGTTGTGTATCGCTTTGTTTATTGGGAGCTTGTAGCAGTGACGATGATGCGGCGAAGTCTATCGAATTGGTTGAAGGTACATCTACTCATCAAACGGTGTATGCCGATGATACCCATCAATCGGAAGGTATCAAGTTTGTGGCTACCGCTCCGTGGAAGGCAGAAGTGAAAGCGGTAGATGCCCAAACGCGCGCCAGTGAGGTGGAATGGTTGAAACTGAATCTGTATGGCGGTGAAGCCGGTGAGTATACCTTGCAGCTGACCTTGCTGCCCAACCTCACGGGGGAAGACCGCATGGCTGAAATCGTGATTACCTGCGGCGATACGGTCATCCGCATCCGCGTAGAGCAGAAGGGTACCAAGGCCGACGGGCAGAAGCCGGACGTGCAAATAAAGCGTTTTGTGAATAGTGTTATCTATAAATGGGAAGATTCTCCGGGTGATTGGCGACAAGAAATTGTGGAATTTTCTTATAATCCGGATGCCACGCTTCGTTTAATGGCTTCCTACGGTGATTTCAATGAAAACAATGTGTTGGAACCGGATGAAAGAGAAGAAGGCTTCGAATGGTCTTCTGAATTTGTATACGAGGGAAAAACCGTGAAACTGCATATCAAGGAGATGGACGAAAAGTTTGATAAGATGAGCCAAACCGAAGCTGTGCTGACGTTGAATGACGAAGGATATGTATCTGAAAGCAAATATGTGAGCAGTGGTAGTTGGGAAACTTATTACCATACTTATGAAAACGGTCGGATTATCTCTTCTTCTTATCAGTCGTCGGAAAGTGATACTTTTATGGATAAAATGGTCTGGAAGGATGGTAATCTGATCAAGGTATTGTCCGGCCCTGAAAGTGGCTATTATTCTGCAATCATCTACGGGGATGAACCGAACCGTCCGGAAGTGTCTATCGACTTGAACTTTCTCTGTGCCAACACCGAATGGTATGATTGTTTTGGTGAAGACGGTGGTTTTGGAGTGAAACTAGCCGGTTTACTGGGCAAACGCAGCAAGAACTTAAAGATAACCGAGAAAGCTTTTTATCCGAATCCATCTGAATCAGAAGTATATAGCTATACCTATACCAAGGATGCTGAAGGGTATGTCACCAAGATAGAAGTGGATAACAACCATGGAGGACATCATAGTGCTTCCAACCAAGTGTATATAATCAATTATCAGAAGTAAGCACTTCAATGAACTGAATATTTAATAATTACTAGAATTAAAACAAGATGAAAAAGATTACACTCCTATGGGTAGGAATGATGTGTGCGTGGGGCTCTGTAACCTAGGCACAGGATGCAAATAACCCGACGACAACCGTACAAACAGTCACTACAACCGAGGTAGCCGAATCGGGAGGCAGCTCGGCGCAGCTTGACTTTACGCAGAGTGAGCGTTACCGCAAAGTGTGGAAAGACCGTAAGGGTTATTCCAATTTTATGTATGGCAAGCAGGATTTGACCTTCGAGGAAGATGGCGAGGAGTTTTTTAAACTGAAAAGTGATTGGGCTGCAGCTGTTGCATTCGGACATACCTACTATCTGCATAAACGTCCTCTGGTCGGGATGATTAAGTTTGGATTGGACTGGTCGTTTTTGGATTTGAATGTGGGTTCATTCAAAGTACAAGAAGACGATGGTTATGATGTCTACGAAGAAACTTTGTATAAAGGCGAAGTGGGCATGCAGTTCGGTCCTTCGATTACTATCAATCCCATCAGTCATTTGAAGGTGGCTGCCTATTTCCGTGTGGCACCCAGCTATTCAGCTGCGTATTACGATGATGAGTTCAAAGGAAAATATGCCACGTTCTTTACGTATGGTGTATCGGTAGCGTATAAGGTGATTTCTCTGGGCGTGGAGCAGCGTTGGGGAAAAACTGAATTTGATTTTGAAGATGGGGATTACGAGTCTTATAAAGTGAATGTGAAAAGCAAAGGACCGAGATTCTACCTGAGTTTCCGTTATTAATCATTTATGCCAATCAGGAGTTAAGAAGTTAAAGGTGTAAAAGAAGTTATCACTTCGCTTTTTAACTTCTAGCGTAGCGATAACTTCTTTTACACCTGATTTTTATCATTTGAAATTGGAGGTTGTTATGAAAAAAGTGTATGCTTATGTTAGTGCCCTGTGTCTGTCGCTGTGCCTGCTGAGTGCTTGCTCGAGCGATGATGAAAAGGACGACATTATTCTCGGAAAGAATGAGGTAGTGCTGGATAAAGGTATCAGCACCAACCAGACGGTGTTTGCCGATGAAACGGTGAAGAACGAGGGTATCAAGTTTACTACAGTAGGTCCGTGGAAGGCAGAGGTAAGAGCTGTGGCCACGCGTGCCGAAGGCTCTCAAGTGGATTGGCTGACATTGAGCCAGTATGAAGGCGATAAAGCCGGTGAATACACCCTGACGATAACCTTGAAGCAAAACTTTACCGGCCAGAACCGTAAGGCGGAAATCCGGATTGTTTGTGGCGATACGTTGATTACCATTATCGTAGAGCAGAAAGCAGACAAGCAGGATGGTGAAAAGTTGCTGCGCATCCAATCCATCCGGATGCAGGAAGTGTGTGGAGCTGCGTATCAGGAGGTGTATGGAGATGGCAACAGCGATGATGTGATGTATTTTACCTACGATAATCAAGGCCGCGTGGCAAAGGTGGTGCAAGACTATTCGGATAAGGAAACCTATACGTTCCATTATACCAGCCCTCAAGAGGTGGAGGTAATCATGCAAGGGTATGATTCGCCGGGTTCCAATAGGTCCTATCGATACCAACTCTTTATGAATGAGCACGGTTGCCCCACCCGGATTTATGAAATATACGAGGGGAATTCTTCGAGTGGAGATAAGGAAGTCTTCAACTTGACTTACACCGCCGACCATCGTTTGCAGAAGATTTCAGTACAGGAAGAAGGGGATGCCGGATATTGGGAATCCAATTTCCGTTATCAGGATGGCTTGCTGGTGTCTTGGCAGGAATGTGAAGATGGCGAGGAAGTGGAAACCTGGGAAATTCCGACGGATATACTGTATCCTCACCGCTATCCGGTAACGACGGTTAATTTGGATTTGAACGGACTTTTCGACCTGGCCGATGACGACTTTATGAACCTGTTCAGTATGGTAGGACTCACCGGTAAAATGTCCGATTGTTTGATGGAAGCTGCACCTATAGATGATGAAGACGATTTTCCTGTAGATAACACACCTTACATGGAACCGAACAAAGTGATAAAAAAAGCCTATAAGCGTATCAAATTCAAAGAGTTGCCTTATGATGTATTGCCATTGGTGTACACGTTCGATGCTAATCAGGTTCTCCGGAAGTTTACAGGTGAACGATGGTATGAATATGGCGAAGAAAGCTATGAAATCCATGTAGGTGACCAGTTGATTTCCGAAGGTAAGCCCGATTTAGGCTATCATTTTGAAATCAAGAACCGGAAATGGACCAAGCAGGGAGATGAAAAGAATGTGATAACGGTATCTTTGGAATACGAGCAATAATCGTCTGTTCTGGTATATAAACAGTAAAGGGAGTGAATAATTGTTCACTCCCTTTATTGTTTTAGGGTATGTTTGTTGGCATTATACCTCTTGAATCAGTTCCATGCCTTTCTTGATGGCTTCCTCATTCATCGGAATGAGGTGATGATGGCGTTCGGGCAAGGTCTTCTTCAAGCCTTTCAGTACGCTTTCCAGTGTCACCATGGGGCGCAGTTTCAGCAAGCCGCCCAGTACAATCATATTGAAAGCCTTGGCATTGTTCATTTCATTGGCTGCATCCATGGCATCGATGCGATACACCTTGATGTCCTTTCGCGTAGGCGGATTTATGATGCCGTAGCCATCATAAATCAAGATGCCGCCCGGTTTCACCTTGCTCTCAAACTTCTCCAGTGAGGGCTGGTTCAGGATGATGGCTGCATCATACTTGCTTAAAATCGGAGAAGAAATCTTCTCATCACTCACAATCACGGTCACGTTGGCCGTACCGCCTCGTTGTTCCGGTCCGTAAGCGGGCATCCAGGTCACTTCCTTGCCTTCCATCAGTCCGGAATAAGCCAGAATCTTTCCCATGGACAATACGCCCTGTCCGCCGAAACCTGCTATGATAATTTCATTTTTTTCCATTGCGTTGAAGTTTTTGGTCCGTTATTTATCTTTCAAGTCACCCAGCGGGTAGAAGGGGAACATGTGTTCTTCCATCCACTTATTGGCTTTTTCCGGTGTCATCTTCCAGCCCGAGTTACAGGTAGAAACGATTTCTACCAGGTTGCTGCCTTTGCCGGCCATGGAGTTTTCGAACGCCTTGCGGATGGCCTTTTTTGCCTTGCGGATAGCCGGTACCGACTGTACGCTCTGGCGGGTTACGTAGGCTGTACCTTCCAGTTGGGCAGCTATATCGGCCATCTTCAGCGGATAGCCGTGCAGTTGCGGGTCGCGTCCGTAGGGGCAAGTCGATGTAGGCATGCCCACCAACGTGGTAGGCGCCATCTGTCCGCCCGTCATACCGTAAATAGCATTGTTGATGAAGATGATGGTGATATTTTCGCCACGATTCAGTGCATGAATGGTTTCAGCCGTACCGATACAAGCCAAGTCGCCGTCGCCCTGGTAAGTAAACACCAGGCGGTCGGGCCACAGACGTTTGATGGCCGTGGCCAAGGCAGGCGCACGTCCGTGTGCAGCCTCTTGCCAGTCAATGTCCAGATAATTATAGATGAACACCGCACAACCCACGGGAGAGATGCCGATGGCTTTATCTTCCATACCCATCTCTTCGATAACCTCGGCTATCAGTTTGTGAACCACACCGTGGCTGCATCCCGGGCAATAGTGCATGGGATTGTCGTTCATCAGAGTCGGTTTCTTGTAAACCAGGTTCTCAGGCTTGATAATATCTTCTTTTGTCATAATCACTTCTCCTTATCTGTTGTTGAATCGTACGAAAAACTCCATCATCTTGACAAAGATAGCGGCCCCGCATACATAGAGGAAGAGCTTGAAATCATCTTTGGCCACAAAATAGGTGATAAAGGCAGCCAATGCCAATATCATGAACAGGATATTCAGTACGTTTCTTAGTTTATCAGGATTCATTGTTTAAATCAATTTTTCTTTCAGTGCTGCTACGATTTCGTCCGGGTCGGGCACGATGCCGCCCAGTCGGCCGAAGTGTTCCACCTTCACCTTACCGTTTACAGCCAGTTTCACATCTTCTATCATTTGTCCGGCATTCAGCTCGGTTACCAACATACCTTTCACCTTGTCGGCATAGGCAGCAATGGCTTTCGAGGGGAACGGCCACAGAGTAATGGGGCGCAGGATGCCCACCTTGATACCTTCTTCGCGCGCCAGTTCCATGGCTTTCTGTCCGATGCGGGCCATAGAGCCAAAAGCAATAATCAGATAGTCGGCATCTTCACAGTTGATTTCTTCGAAGCGAACCTCGTTTTCTTCTATTTCCTTATATTTAGCCTGGAAGCGGATGTTGTTTTTCTCCATCTCTTCCGGCTTCAGTTCCAGCGAAGTGATGATATTGGGCTTGCGGCCTTTCGTCTTACCGGTAGAAGCCCACGGGCATTGTGCTATGACTTCCTCTTCGGTGCGGCGAGGTTTCTGTGCAGGCAGTACCACCTTCTCCATCATCTGCCCAATCACTCCGTCGGCCAGGATGATGGCCGGATTACGGTATTTGAAGGCCAGTTCAAATCCCAGCGATACGAAGTCGGCCATTTCCTGTACAGAAGCAGGAGCCAGCGCTATGAGCCGGTAGTCGCCATGACCGCCACCTTTTACCGTCTGGAAATAATCCGCCTGGCTAGGCTGGATGGTACCCAGTCCCGGTCCGCCACGCATCACGTTGACAATCAGACACGGCAGTTCAGCACCGGCGATGTAGGAGATACCTTCCTGTTTCAAACTCACACCGGGGCTCGACGAGGAAGTCATCACCATTTTACCGCTTCCGGCACCGCCATATACCATATTGATAGCCGCCACTTCACTTTCTGCCTGCAGCACCACCATACCGGTAGTTTCCCAAGGCTTCAGTTCGGCCAATGTTTCCAGAACCTCCGATTGCGGAGTAATAGGATAACCGAAATATCCGTCGGCTCCGCAGCGGATGGCTGCATGGGCGATGGCTTCGTTTCCTTTCATTAATACAACTTCTTCTGCCATATTTCTTCTTGATTTTTTTATTCTACTTTTACTTTGTACACTGAGATACAGCCATCCGGGCACACCGTTGCGCACGATGAGCATCCGTTGCAAGTATCTTCCAATATCTGTTGGGCATAGTTATATCCCTTCACGTTCACCTCTTTGGCGAGGGCTATGACGTGGAGAGGACAAGCCACGGCACACAGGTTGCATCCTTTGCAACGCTCTGTGTCCACTACGATTGCTCCTTTGATTTTTGCCATAATTACGTTCTTTTATGTTATTGATTAAACATGTCTTTGTTGTAGAAGTTTAAGATGTCCATCACCATGCGGTGAGCTTCCTTGGCAGGGCTTTGCGGATTCAGATCCATGGCATAGCGGTAGTTGTTCAGGGCCTGCTGCCAATTGCCTTGTTTGCGGTATGCATTGCCGCGCAGGTAGAAAGCCTCGTCGTGGTGGGGCGAGTCTGTCTGTAGATAATGGTCCAACAAGCTGATAGCCTGTTCCACCTCACCTTGACTGATTAGTGCTTTGATGGTGATTAGTGATTCCATATTCGTTCCGCTTTTATATATTATGAAATACAAAGATAGGTTTTATTTATAGCACACCAAAATTGAAAAGTGAAAAAAACTTTATGTCAGATACTGTTTCTCAGATTGGATAATGGTTGTTTTGCTAGCGTTTTGTAAATTAGGGTAGGAGGTTGGAAAAATGATTTAATTCCTTGTGTGCAAGCGGATATTTGTAGTTTTTGTGTCTTTTTGCTCTGTCAAAAAGATATTTTTATGTTGTACAGCTACCTGTTTCTTCCGGGGTGTGTGATGTCTTTTTGTTGTTGGGGCTATGGAGTGAATTTGGCTTAGATTTCATTCCATGGAGTTGCAAAAGTATCTCCATGGATTCAGGAAACTCAATCCATGGATTTAGGATGACGAATCCATGGATTGAAAAGTCTGTCTTCATGTGTTCTGCAGACAAGCTGTTGGTTTCTGAATGAAAAGCTATAGGTTTGTGTTCCTAGAGTTCAGCTTATTTTTAAGAAACCTGCAGTATAATCTTTTGAGTGATTTACCTTTCACCTTTCACCCTTCACCCGCTGATTATCAGAGTGAAATGGGTGAACCCTTCACTGGGCGGAGGATGAAAAGTGAGACCTTTCACCCGGTGAAGGGTAGGGGATGTTGAGGCTTTATCAATCTTCGATGAGGATGCTATAAGTGCCGTGGAAGGTTTCACCGGGGGCTACTGTTTGCATCCATTCACAGTCTTTCCATTCTCCTTCGTAGCCTACGGTGTCGCAGCGTCCGTACCACGGTTCGATGCAGATAAACGGGCAGTCGGGATGAGCTACGGTAGGCGACCATAAAGCTACCAGTGGCGTATTGAATTCCAGGCTCACTATCGGTTTCTTTTCGGTAGAGAGCAGAGTTACCTTCTTTAGCTGGTGGCGGTCGATGATATACGTATCGCAGTCGAACGTATGGCGGTGGAGCGGCATCAGCCCTTCTTCATTCAAGGTAAGCATACGACGTTCGGGCGAAGCGCAACCTTTTTCCAGCGGACTGATGTATTCCAGTCCATCGGTCTGGTCGAAAGAGAAATAACCCTTATGCTCTTCTTCCGGCTGAAAATTAGGGAAGTAGAAAGCCGGATGCGCACCGATTTGGAAAGGCATTTCTTCCTTACCGGTATTCTCTACGCTCCATTTCACCAGGATTCGGTTGTCGGTGAGTTGGTAACCTATTTCCAGACGGAACGGGAAGGGGAATTTGGCCAGTGTTTCCGGTGTGCTTTCCAAGCGGTATTTTACTTCGTCTTCACTTTGGTGTATTAGTTGGAAGTCCATATCGCGGGCAAATCCGTGCTGCCCTATTTCGTAGGTTTGTCCGTTGTGGCGGTATTGGTTGTTCCATACGCGTCCTACGTTGGGAAACAATACCGGTGAGCGTCTTCCCCAAAAACGGGCGTCACCCTGCCATAAATATTCTTTGCCTTCTTTTTGAATGCTCTGCAGTTCGGCTCCGTGAGCAGCAATGCCAATGGTGAGCGTTGAGTTCGAAATCTTTTCCATGAAGTAGGGTATTAAGTTAGGTGAATTAGTTGATTCAAAGGTAGTGCTTTTTACGGTAAAACTATGCGGTGATAAAAACAAAAAGAGGAAATTCTTTTCAGAACTTCCTCTTTTGCTTTGGGGTGGCAGATGGGACTCGAACCCACGACATTCAGAACCACAATCTGACGCTCTAACCAACTGAACTACAGCCACCATGTTGCTTTGATTTCTCAAATGCGGTGCAAAGATAGTATATTCGTTCGAATTAGCCAAATATTTTGAATAAAATCCATGCATAAAAAGCAAGAGAGGAAATTCTTTTCAGAACTTCCTCTCTTGCTTTGGGTGGCAGATGGGACTCGAACCCACGACATTCAGAACCACAATCTGACGCTCTAACCAACTGAACTACAGCCACCATGTTGCTTTGATTTCTCAAATGCGGTGCAAAGATAGAGCTTTTATTTGAATCTGCAAATTTTCGAGGCTACTTTTTTATTAATGACTTTCTTTTTTCTCTTCTATGCCCCGGTTGTGTGCTTGCAGCAGCTTGCGGCTCTCTTCCCGAAAGAACAGCAGACGGGTGCGTGCTGCTGGCGGCAGTGAGTCGGCAGGATAGTCTGCGGGTAACAGTTGGAATTGGCGGGTGCTGCTCCATTCAGGTCGGAGTGTCCATACCAAACTGTAGTTGCAACGCACCAGCCTGCAATAAGGAGGAACGATGGGGGCAGGCCTGTACAAGCGTTTCTCTGTTCCCCTGCGGGGAGGAATAGGGCAGTCGGTCAATGGATATTTTTCTAATTCTAAAGTTACCATAGCACCGCCATTGGTGTGTGGGGCACGCATATTCGAGATATAATTTCCCAGCGAATAAACCACTGCATACTGGTGTGTTCCATCGGTGCGCAGTTCCATGGGCTGAATCACGTGCGGATGGGAGCCGATGATGTGGGTTACTCCCTGTTCCAGCAGCCAGTCGGCCAGTTGTTCTTGCTCTCGGTTGGGTATTCGCTGGTATTCATTGCCCCAATGCATGCAGGCGATGATGGCGTCTGGTCTGCGGGCTTGTGCGCTGCGGATATCCTTGGCTATTTGTTGCCGGTCGATGTAATTCACTACTTGCGGAGTGGAGACGGGTATACCGTTGGTGCCATACGTATAGTTCAGCAGCGCTATGCGGAAGCCTTTCTTTTCGATAAACAGCGGATAGCGTGCCTTCCGTTCTTCCGGATTACGGTAGGTACCGGCGAAAGGGATGTTCCGGGTTTCCAATTGCCGGATGGTACGTTCCAGTCCGGCTTTTCCGCGGTCCAGACAGTGATTGTTGGCTGTGAGCAGCACATCGAATCCGGCCTCCTGAATGGCCGACAGGTACTCGTCGGGTGCGCTGAATGTGGGGTAGCCACGATAGGGCTTTCCGCCCAAGGTTACCTCCAGGTTTCCGATGGCCACATCGGCTTGTGAAATCTGTTCTTTCACGTGGGCAAAGCAAGCGGAATAATCGTACGTGCCTGCATCGGTGCGGGCAGCATCTATCTGCGCCTGATGCTGCATCAGGTCGCCCACAAACAGCAGCTTGATTCTTTCCTGTGCAGAAAGAATCAAGCTGCTGAAGAGTATGAGAACAATCGTTGTAATTCTCATACCTGATATTAGGCACCATAGATGGCCTTCTTACCGGCCAGTAAGGTGTTTTTCATCAGCGATACGATGGTCATGGGACCTACGCCGCCCGGCACCGGAGTAATGAAAGAACATTTCGGAGCCACTTCATCGAATTTTACGTCGCCTGTCAGTTTGAAGCCCGATTTACGCGTGGCGTCTGGTACGCGGGTAGTACCCACATCAATTACCACCGCTCCTTCTTTTACCATTTCGGCCTTCACAAAATTAGGTTGCCCCATGGCAGCAATGATGATATCCGCTTCCTGACATTCCTTAATCAAATCTTTGCTGCGGCTGTGGCACACCGTAACGGTAGCATCGCCCGGATAGGCTTTTTGCATCATCAGCGAAGCCATGGGCTTGCCCACAATGTTGCTGCGACCCAGTACCACACATTTCTTACCGGAGGTTTCAATCTGATAGCGTTTCAGTAATTCCAGAATGCCGTTAGGGGTGGCCGATACATAGCAGGGAAGCCCGATAGACATCCGGCCCACGTTGATGGGGTGGAATCCGTCTACATCTTTACGATAGTCGATGGTTTCTATCACTTTTTGTTCTGAGATGTGTTTAGGCAAGGGGAGCTGTACGATGAATCCGTCCACATCCGGGTCTTCATTCAACTCGCGCACCTTGGCCAGCAGTTCTTCTTCCGTTACATCGGCTTCGTAGCGGATAAGCGAAGACTTGAAACCACATACTTCGCAGGCCTTTACTTTAGCGGCTACATACGTTTCGCTGCCGCCGTCGTGCCCCACCAGGATGGCTGCCAGGTGAGGACGTTTGCCGCCTCGGGCCACAATTTCGGCCACTTCGGCAGCAATCTCCTGCTTCACTTGTTCCGAAATAGCTTTTCCATCAATCAGTTGCATATTTTTCTGTGTTTTTTAGGGTTAAATTTATCTGTTGCGAATGTACTATAAATCATGAAAGATACATAATAAAAAAAGGAGAAAGTTTATCACTTTCTCCTTTTTATAGGGATGCTGGCTTATTTTCTGAATTTAGGCATCATCATTTTGCCCATTTTGTTGCCGGTTACCATCTTCATCATCTTGCGGGTCTGGTCGAACTGTTTCAGCAGTCGGTTCACCTCTTGGATATTGGTACCGCTACCTTTGGCAATGCGCTGGCGGCGAGATCCGTTCAGTATTTCCGGATGAGAGCGTTCCTGCGGTGTCATGGAGTAGATGATGGCTTCGATGCTCTTGAAGGCGTTGTCGTCAATGTCAATGTCCTTGATAGCTTTGCCTACACCCGGAATCATCGATGCCAGGTCTTTCAGATTACCCATCTTCTTGATTTGTTCTATCTGGCTCAGGAAATCGTTGAAGTCGAACTGATTCTTTGCAATTTTCTTTTGCAGACGCTTGGCTTCTTCTTCGTCGTATTGTTCTTGCGCACGTTCTACCAACGATACGATGTCACCCATGCCCAAAATACGGTCGGCCATACGTGAGGGGTGGAACTGGTCGATAGCCTCCAGCTTTTCGCCCGTACCCACAAATTTGATAGGCTTGTTCACCACGGTACGGATAGACAGTGCTGCACCACCTCTGGTATCGCCGTCGAGCTTAGTCAGTACCACACCGTTATAATCCAGGCGTTCGTTGAATTCCTTGGCTGTATTTACAGCATCCTGACCCGTCATGGAGTCTACTACGAACAGGATTTCATCCGGCTGTATGCCCTGCTTGATGGCGGCAATTTCGTTCATCATTTCTTCGTCTACTGCCAGACGGCCGGCTGTATCGACGATAACCAAGTCATACCCTTTGGCTTTGGCTTCCTGAATGGCATTTTTTGCAATGGCCACAGGGTCTTTGCTGTCGAGCTCGCAATACATGGGCACATTGATTTGCTCGGCCAATACGCGTAACTGCTCGATAGCGGCAGGACGATATACGTCGCAAGCCACCAATAACGGTTTGCGGTTCTTCTTGGTCTTCAGCATCCGGGCCAGCTTGCCAGAGAAAGTTGTTTTACCCGAACCCTGCAGACCGGCCATCAAGATAACGGCCGGTTTGCCTGTCAGGTTGAGCTCTGCTGTTTCGCCACCCATCAGCTTGGTCAGCTCATCGTGTACAATCTTCACCATCAACTGGCTGGGCTTCACGGCTGTCAGTACATTTTGTCCCAAAGCCTTTTCCTTTACCGTATCTGTAAAATTCTTGGCTACCTTATAGTTTACGTCGGCATCCAATAATGCTTTGCGCACATCTTTCAGCGTTTCGGCTACATTGATTTCGGTGATTTTTCCTTCACCTTTTAATATTTTGAATGAACGTTCAAGTCTTTCACTTAAATTGTCGAACATAATCGTAGTGTATTATAATAAAAATAAGTAGTTGGTATAAGGGTTATGAGTTCATGCTCATTAAAAATTCGTCGTTGTCTTTGGTCTTTTCCAGGCGGTCTTTTACAAAGTCCATAGCCTCCATCGGGTTCATATCGGCCAGGTATTTGCGCAGAATCCACATGCGGTCCAGCGTCTGCTTGTCTTGCAGCAGGTCGTCGCGACGGGTGCTCGATGCTACGATGTTTACAGCCGGGAAGATGCGTTTGTTGGACAACGTACGGTCTAATTGCAGTTCCATGTTACCCGTTCCCTTGAATTCCTCAAAGATAACTTCATCCATCTTAGAGCCGGTGTCTATCAAGGCAGTGGCCAGGATGGTGAGTGAACCTCCTCCTTCAATGTTGCGTGCCGCACCGAAGAAGCGTTTAGGCTTGTGCAGGGCATTGGCATCCACACCGCCGGAGAGTACCTTGCCTGAAGCTGGTGAAACGGTGTTGTAGGCACGGGCCAGACGAGTGATAGAATCCAGGAAGATAACTACATCATGTCCGCATTCCACCATGCGTTTAGCCTTTTCCAGTACAATGCCGGCAATCTTAACGTGGCGTTCGGCCGGTTCGTCAAACGTAGAGGCAATGACTTCTGCATTGACGGTGCGTGCCATGTCGGTTACTTCTTCCGGGCGTTCATCGATAAGCAACATAATCATGTATACTTCCGGATGGTTGGCAGCGATGGCATTGGCAATGTCTTTCATCAGGATGGTCTTACCTGTCTTGGGCTGAGCCACAATCAAGGCACGCTGTCCCTTACCGATAGGGGCAAACAGGTCTACTACCCGTGCCGATAAAGAATCGGAGTAGCCTCCCTTGCATAGCTTGAATTTTTCGTCCGGGAAAAGCGGAGTGAGGTGCTCGAACGGCACACGGTCGCGGATGAAGGCCGGATCTCGTCCGTTGATTTTGGAAACCTTTACCAGCGGGAAGTATTTCTCGCCTTCCTTGGGTGGGCGGATTACACCGTCTACCATATCTCCAGTCTTCAGACCAAACAACTTGATTTGTGATTGCGACACGTAAATGTCATCGGGTGAAGACAAGTAATTGTAGTCTGATGAGCGGAGGAATCCATATCCGTCGGGCATGATTTCCAACACACCGGTTCCTGTCAGGATATCGTCAAAGTCATATACCTTTTCACGTTCTACCGGTTTTTGCTCAGGTGCGGCTGCATTGGCATTTTCGCCGTTGTTTTGTGCCGGACGCTGTTGGGCATTTCGCGGGTTATTGGGGGTATTGTTGGCAGGGCTGTTAGCGTTGTTGCTGTTGGCGTTGTTGCCGTTAGGAGTATTGTTGTTATTGCGTGCATCCCGTATGCGTTGGCGCTGTGGGCGTTGAGCAGGCTGGTTCTGTTGTGCCTGTTTAGGCTGTTCGGCTGCAGGGATGGTAGCGGGCTGCACCACTTTGGTTGCTTCGAACTTGCCCAGCAGTTCTGTAGGAAGTTCCGTTTTTTCGGTCGGTAAATCTTCGATGGGAATAAAGTCGTCGTTCGTAGCGGCTGAAAGAATCTGGTCTTCTTCTGTTGTATGGTCCTCCTTATCTTCAGTGGCGGGAGTCAGGTCTTGCTTCTCTGCATTGTTGGTTTCGGCAGTAGGCACAGCAGCTGGTTCTTCTGTAAATAAGTCGGTTGATTGGGGTTCAGCAGTCGTGGATTTGGCTTTCCGGGGGCGTCCAGGCTTTTTCTTAGGAGCGTCCGTTGTTCCTTCAGTGCTTTCTGTATCTTTCACGGCTGTTTTTTTGTCAGCATCTGTAGATTTTTCAGTAGCTTTGGGCTGCTCGGCTGCATTCTTTTTTTCAGCAGGTGTGCTTTTCTCAGCATTGGTCTTTTTAGCGCGCGACCGCTTTTGCTTTTCTCCTTTTCTTTCTTCTTTTAGTTTGTCGGCAGCTACCTTCTTAGTGGCTCCGGCAATAGCTTGTTCATCAAGTATTTTGTAGACGAGTTCTTCTTTCTTCAGAGAATCTGTCTTTTTGATGCCTAGCTCTTGAGCAATCGCTTGCAGTTCCGGCAAACTCTTGTCGTTTAATTGAATGATGTTATACATACAGTATATGTGTGATTGATTTAAATATTTTTCTTGAATATTGAAGTGTGGATGCACATGAAGTGCAATTTGCATGTCTAATTGGCAACAGAATGGTTACGGACATGTTTCAACGGCGGCAAAGGTAATAAATAATTTGGTTTTTATCAATAAATGTTTTCTTAATTTTAGCAGATTGTTCTATCTTTGTTTTAGTAAAACGATTGATAAGATGCAAATTTCTGATAGTTATTTAGTTACATTTTCGCCTACCCATACTTCTAAACGCATAGGTGAGGCAATTGTTCAGGGAGTAGATGAAAAATCGGTACATTGGGTAGATGTTACCCACGATACGCCGGCTGAAGTTATTATACCGGCTGATGCTTTGGCGGTATTTACGGTGCCGGTGTATGGCGGGCGGGTAGCTCCGTTGGCGTTGAAGCGTATGGAGGCTGTGCGTTCGGCTGGTGGCGGACCGGCAGTGGTGGTGGTAGTGTATGGTAACCGTGCTTATGAGAAAGCGCTGGAACAATTGGATGCTTTCGTGGCGCAGCGAGGGTTTCAGGTTGTTGCCGGTGCCACGTTTATTGGCGAACACTCTTATAGCAGCCAGCGATTTCCTATAGCACAGGGGCGTCCGGATGCCGACGATTTGGCTTATGCGCGTCTGTTTGGCGAAAAGATTCGTTCTAAAATAGCAGGGGCACCCGACCGAGACCATCTGTACGGAGTAGATGTGCGGAAGATACTTCGCCCGCGGCAACCTATTTTCCCGTTGTTGCGTTTTATTTATAAAGTGGTAAAATGGCGTAAGAGCGGACAGGCTATGCAGCTTGCTCCTGTTACCGATGAAAATCTATGTACGCATTGTGGCCGTTGTGTTTATTTGTGTCCAAATGCTGCTATTGAAAAGGGGGATGAACAGCATACCCAGGCTGATAAATGTATTCGTTGCTGTGCCTGTGTGAAGGGATGTCCGCAGGGAGCCCGCACCTATGATACGCCTTTTGCTGTCTTTTTGCACAGTTGCTTTAAGCGTGAAAAAGAAAACCGGATTATTCTGTAGTCTCGCTGCATTTATCTGGTAGCATTGAGATGGCTCAGCAGCGGGTCAAGTCCGGGTATAGGCACTCGGACTTGGTCTGGAGTTGGCCCGGACTTGACCCGGAGAGGGTCTTGGGCCTTTTATCAAGGTGCGATGAACTCATCGGTGGATGAGTCTTCGTGCTGTAAAATCTCCACCTTAAGAATCTGCCGGGTATCGGGGCCTATGCAGAACCGCTGGTCGATGCGTTCGCCTACCAGCCATGCGATTTCTTCGCCGCTACACAGCACCCATTGTTTCTGCTTCTGAAGCAACGACCGCTTACGGTCGGTCAGGTAATCGCTTACCTTTTTCCGCCCTTTCATGCCGAAGGGTATAAAACTGTCGCCCGGACGGTACAGACGCAGGGTAAGGGGAAGGGTGACTTTGTGGGCATCCAGACAGGCTATGTGGCTGTTCTTCGGAATTTTGAAATCTGGGGTGCAGGTCAGCATGCTGCAGGCCAGATGAGGCTTCTGCGGAGTATTACGCGGCTCTATCAATAGCAGTTTACGGTCTCTTACCACTTGGTGACTGTCGGATAAGAACAGTTTGCCCGACTGGCTGTTCAGAGACCGGAAGATATCGCCTATTTGGCTGGAATTGAATCCCAGGGGCGACAAGGCCTCGTGAAGCAGTGTCTGTGGGGCCGGTTCCTTTAGTAATCTTTCGATGCAGATCCCTTCCTTTTGCCGGATGCGTTGCAATGCTTCCTGTACACCTTGTGAATAGATGAGCGAAGCCTCTGTGAGGTGATGGGCCGTTTGTAGAATACTTTCCTGTACCGACGGGTGGATGGATTCCATGAGCGGCAGCAGGTTCAGGCGGATTTTGTTTCGCATATACTCATCTTGCAGGTTGGTGCTGTCGGTCACATAGGGCTGGCCGATGCGGTTCAGGTAGGCCACGATGTCGCGTCGCCACACACTGAGCAGCGGTCGGATGATATGCCCGTTTTTGGGGCGGATGCCTCGCAGGCCGTTGATACCCGTGCCCCGCATCAGATTCAGTAGAAAAGTTTCCACGCTGTCGTCGCGATGATGTGCCACCGCAATCGCTGCTGCCCCGCAGGATATACGTACTTCTTCGAACCACTGGTAGCGTAATTCGCGTGCGGCCATTTCGATGGAGATGCGGCGTCGGTCGGCCTCTTGTTGTGTATCAAAATGTGTCACGTGTAAGGTTACCTTCAGCTGATGGCAGAGCTGTCGTACAAAGGCTTCATCGCGGTTCGATTCCTCGTCGCGTAGATGGAAGTTGCAGTGTGCTGCCTCGCAGGGATAGCCTAAGTCTAGCAGCACGCGCAGCAAAGCCACCGAGTCGGCACCGCCGCTAAGTGCTACCAATACCTTATCTTGGGTATTCAGCAAGGCCTCTTGCAGGATATATTCTTTGATGATAGTTGGTTTCATACCACAAAGATACGATAGTATTTTGTAAAAAAACGGATTTTTCTTATTTAAAAACAATCTAAATTGTTTGCATCGTTTCAACTTATCCGTATCTTTGCCGGAAAATTAGTAAAAAGGCAGAATATCATGCGTTTGTCCGAATTGAAAACAGGTGAAAAGGGAGTAATTGTCAAAGTGTTGGGACATGGAGGCTTCCGGAAGCGAATTGTAGAGATGGGCTTCATTAAAGGGAAAACCGTGGAGGTGCTTCTCAACGCCCCTTTGCGAGACCCTATCAAGTATAAAGTAATGGGGTATGAGATTTCTCTACGCCGTCAGGAGGCCGAGATGATAGAGATTATCAGCGAGGCCGAGGTGAAAGAGCAGTCGCTGCAGCCCGATTTTCATGAAGGCTTGCGTGAAGAAATGCATCTTTCCGATGAAGAGATGAAACGCATTGCACTGGGCAAACGGCGTACCATCAACGTGGCACTGGTAGGGAATCCCAACTGTGGCAAGACTTCGCTGTTCAACCTTGCTTCCGGTTCGCACGAACATGTAGGGAATTACAGCGGTGTAACGGTAGATGCCAAAGAGGGTTATTTCGATTTTCAAGGCTATCATTTCCGCATCGTAGACCTTCCGGGTACGTATTCTCTTTCTGCCTATTCTCCTGAAGAAATCTATGTACGTCGGCACATCATCGATGAAACTCCCGATATTATCATCAATGTGGTGGATGCTGCGAATTTGGAACGCAATCTGTATCTCACTACGCAACTCATTGATATGAACGTGCGCATGGTGATAGCCCTGAATATGTACGACGAACTGGAAGCCAGTGGAAATTCATTGGATTATGTAAAGTTGGGCGAATTGACCGGTGTGCCGATGGTGCCTACGGTGTGTCGGGCCGGCAAAGGGATTGATACGCTGTTTCATGTAATCATCGGGTTATATGAGGGCGGCGATTTTCTGGATCAGAAAGGAAAGGTGCGTGCAGACATCCTCAACGACTTACGTAATTGGCATAAAGAATATGTGCCCGACCATGACTTTGGCACGCATAAGGAAGAAGATGAGCATCCCCGCGGCTTTTATCGCCATATTCATATCAACCATGGTCCTGAATTGGAGCGCAGCATCGAAGAGGTGAAGCGTGCCGTGGGACAGAATGAGGAGATTCGTCACAAGTATTCCACGCGTTTTCTGGCTATCAAATTACTGGAAGGTGACAGGGAACTGGAAGAATTGGCAGCAACCTTGCCCAACGGGGAGGAGATTCTTTCTATTCGGAACCGCGAGGTGCAGCGGCTGCAAACGGTGCTGGCCGAAGACTGTGAACAGGCCATCACTGATGCCAAATATGGCTTCATAGCCGGGGCGCTGAAAGAAACCTATGTGGAAAACCAGCAGGAAGACAAGGAATACCTTACCCGGGTGATCGACTCCATTGTGACGCATCGTATTTGGGGGTATCCTATCTTTTTTCTGTTTCTGTATATCATGTTTCAAGGCACTTTTGTCTTGGGAGAATATCCCATGCAGGGTATCGAATGGCTAGTGTCTGTGGTGGGCGACTGCCTGCATCGCTATATGCCCGAAGGTCCGCTGAAAGATATGCTTATCGACGGGGTGGTCGGTGGAGTAGGGGGTGTCATCGTGTTCTTGCCCAATATTCTGATACTTTATTTCTTCATATCTCTGATGGAGGATTCCGGCTACATGGCACGTGCTGCTTTCATTATGGATAAGATAATGCACAAGATGGGCCTTCATGGCAAATCGTTTATTCCGCTGATTATGGGCTTTGGATGCAATGTGCCTGCCGTCATGGCATCGCGTACCATAGAAAACCGTAAGAGTCGGCTGATTACGATGCTCATTAATCCGCTGATGTCGTGCAGTGCACGCCTGCCCATTTACCTGGTGCTTACCGGAGCGTTCTTCCCTCATCGGGCCAGCTTGGTATTGCTGTTTATCTATACTCTCGGCATTCTGCTAGCTGTGTTGATGGCACGTATTTTCAGCCGTTTTCTGGTGAAGGGCGACGATACACCGTTTGTAATGGAACTGCCACCTTATCGATTGCCCTCTTCCAAATCCATCTTTCGGCATACCTGGGAGAAGGGTGCGCAGTATCTGCGTAAGATGGGAGGAATCATTATGGTGGCTTCTATCGTTATTTGGGCATTGGGGTATTACCCGAATCACGATGCTTACGACACGGTGGCTGAGCAGCAGGAACATTCCTACATCGGTCGGATAGGCAGGGCTATGGAGCCGGTGATAGAACCCTTGGGTTTCGACTGGAAGTTAGGCATTGGCATCTTGTCGGGCATTGGAGCCAAGGAACTTATAGTAAGTACGTTGGGAGTGCTGTATGCCGATGATGCCGATGCAGATTCCGTCAGTCTGGGTAGCCGAATGCCGATAACTCCTTTGGTGGCCTTTTGTTACATGGTCTTTGTGCTGATTTATTTTCCGTGTATAGCCACTTTGGCGGCTATCAAGAGTGAGTCTGGCAGTTGGAAATGGACTCTGTTTGCAGCCTGTTATACCACAGTACTGGCTTGGATTGTATCTTTTATCATTTATCGGGTAGGAGGCTGGTTGTTATGAAATATGTAGTGATGTATTGGCAAGAATGGATTGTTTTTCTTCTTTTGGCCTATTGTGCTGTGCTGATTATCCGCAGATTTTATACTTTTTTTCAGTCAAGCAAAAAAAATATCAACCCGTGTGATTCCTGTGTAAGTGGCTGTGACTTAAGGAAATTGTACGAAGAAAAGCGCTCTAAATGCGGTTGTGTACAAGACGGTAAGAAAAAAAGTTGCTGCAAATAGTTTGGTAGTTTAAAAAAATGTATTACCTTTGCAACCGCAAACGAGAAACAAAGTGTTCTTCGAAAGATTGGTACCTTGGATGAGTGGCTTAGTCAGCGGTCTGCAAAACCGTGTACGGCGGTTCGAATCCGCCAGGTACCTCCACATAGCGTAAATGCCCTGCCTTGAAAAAGGTGGGGCATTTGTCGTTTATTGACTATCAAGCAGTTAACCCCTTTGTCGATTTTTGATAACTCAGTGCAAAAACGTCCCGGTGGCTCCCCGGTGCCTTTTTTTTAGCACTTATCGTCCCGATTTCGTCCCGGTAAAAAGTTATGGTAAACATTACAATATCCCTTAGAAAATACAGTGATAATTCAGGTGTTCTCTGGATTACTTTTCATATAGGTGGGCAAAGAGTCAACCTGTCCACAAAAATATCTATAGATCCTAAAGACTGGAACGAGAGAACCTGTCGCATCAAAAGCTCAGATAAACATGCATCCGACAAAAATCTGATTCTAGAGAACATGCTGGCCCGCATCAATAACGTCTTTGTCAAATACCGGCTGAAAGACAAAAAACTCACCAAAGACACCTTTCTGCGTGCCTACCATCGCCCATCGGATTATAATACCTTTTATGATTATGTGACTGCAGCGCAGAAGAAAATATCGTATCAGACAGAAATGTCCACTTTCTGCACCCACAACAGCGTCATCCGCAAGATGAAAGAGTATGCCCCCCAGCTGACCTTCGACGACATTACCAAAGAATGGTTGGACAACTATTTCCTCTACCTGCGCAAAGAGCTCGACAACAACAGCAACACGGCCTATAAAAACATGGGTACAATTAAGAAGTACGTCCGCATGGCCTACCGTGACGGTTATATGGATGAGAACCCCTTTGAGGATTGGAAGATCAAGAACACCACGGCCAGCTGTGTCTACCTGACCGAAGACGAACTAAATACCCTTATAAGTATGTATCGTGAAGGCTTATTAGAATATAGATATCACCAGGCCCTGCAGTTCTTCCTGTTCCTATGCTTCAGTTCCCTGCACATAACAGACGCGAAGAAATTACAGCTAGAGCAATTTACTCAAACTTCGTTTACCTATTTCCGCGTCAAGCTGAAGAACCGCAAGCCGGCGCCCGTTGTAGTCCCAATATCAGCACCGCTGGCATCCCTGCTCTGTGACATCGTAGGGCCACGCAAAAAAGGGCCGATATTCGACAAACTGCCCGCTGATCAGACCATGAACCGATACCTCAAAGAGATTGCCAAGATGGCTGAGATAGACAAACCGCTCACGCATAAAGTGGGTCGGCACACCTTCGCCACCATTTTTCTGCGCAAGACCAAAGATATCGCCGCACTCAAAGAGATCCTGGGGCACAGCGACATCAGCGAAACCCTGGTCTATGCGCACGTCCTGGACGAATCCAAGCAGGAAGGCATACAGTGCTTCAACCAATTTTCGATATAAAATTGTGCAATCGTGCGCCCCTAATATACTGACCAAGGAATCAGCGTATTAGGGGCGCACTGTTTTTGCACGAATGCCGTACTTTTTGCATGAAATAAAAGTGCTTTACAAAAAAGTGATGCGCGCATCACTGCGAACACCACTTAAAAAATTACGATATGATTTTAAAACAATATTTTCTAACTATTAGATAAACAATGAGAGCCAATAAAGCTCCGATGGCCAATCCTCCGGTTTCAAGTTTAATGCGCTGCCAGCGGCTCAACTTCTTCTCCACTTCCACGATTTGCGGCTCTGACCGATAGACATAGCGGTCAATATAATAAGGTACCTGCACACAGATGGTGGCAAATGGCCAGATGCCCAGACTGTGATGCAACCGCCCGTCCTGCCAGCGTGCCCAGCTGTAGGCATACTCATTACTCAGATAAGACACCGTGTCGGCCACCTGTACGCTGTCACGATAAGGCACTAATTGAGTCAGGTACGTTGTATCGCGCACGGATATACTGTCAATCCGAACAGTCTCTACCGGTACATACTGCACGCTTCGTCCACAGCCGGACAAAGCATATATCAGCAACCCTATCACAATCACCAGATAGATGAGACAGCCATCTCGCTGTTCTGATTCACTTACTCTCATAATCTACATAGCTAATACCTGGTTCCGATTTTCGCGGAAGCTGCGGAATGAGACATGCACCCAGCTGTAGTTCTTTTCGTCAATCAGCTGATCAAAGTCTAGTTGCAGCGACTGAATAAGATTAAACAGACGCTTGTTCTCAGCCTGTGTATTGGGCGTGCCCACGATGTCGGCGGCACATCCGCGCATATGGTCGCTGCTTGGGCTGCCGCCTACAGCCTGATTAAGCTTCGGACAGCGATAACCGGATGTCACGATGATTGGCTTGCCGTATGCTTCACGCAGCGGATCAAGCACATGCTCAATCAAAGCCTTCAGCCGCACGGCATCATCTTTCGTACATTTATTGTCAATCCCTTTTTTTGCGGCGGTGGTGCTTCGCATCATCTCGCCCATGGTGAAATACTTACCCATAATCTATGATTTTATATGTTCAGAATCTTTTGTGATAACTTCCTCAACATCCTCTTTATCCACCATCATGGTCTTGCTGCAGAACAAAGCCAGAGCCTTGATGACGTTAAACTCCAGACCTTTTGGCTTGAGAATATTGCTGAGTATCGAGCAGAACTCGATGAAGCAGATGAGCAGACAGCTCCAGACATCGATACGGAAATCAATACCCGAAGCGATGTCTACCATCACGATCATGCACACGAACGCAAAATACGTTACCATCTTCCCCATGGTGCGCCGGATGGCGCGGCTGAAGCGAATCTCTTCATTCATCAGGATGGCTTTGCGCAACCCGAAGAAAAGGTCGCAGACTACCACGGCAGCGGTTGCGATGAGCCAGGGTATCATGTGTTCCAGACTCTCCACGATGAAGCTGGAGGCTATCATGGCAAAACCTCCGGGGACGCTCTGTGTAATGACATGTTCTTTCGTATTCATACTGTTTATATCTTTTTATGACAAAGGTAGTATGTATATATGTAATAGTAAAGGACACCTATTTTGCAGGTAGAATAAGGGTAGATTCTCTATGTTCTACCCCTGTTCTACTTTTACTTCTTTTCGCAGTCTTTTTAAGGTCAATAATCAGCGTGTTATCCAGTACTTCACTATAGATTTGAGTTGTCTTTACAGAAGTATGGCCAAGCAGCTTCTGTATCGTTGTGATAGGTACACTTTGCGCCAGCAGCTGAGTAGCAAAAGTATGCCGGGCGGTGTGCCAGGTTATACGTTTTTCGATACCTATGACTTGGCAGATATCCTTCAGCGTCCGGTTGACATCCGCATTGCAGCCGATGCGTGTCAGGTGGCTGATGTCAGTATATCGCTCAATCAAATCTAACCCTTTCCCATCAAACAGCAGGTAGACCGGGATACGTTGATGAATGCCTGTCTTGATGGATTTCATGTCGATCCAGCTGTGTCCTCTTATCTTGATAAATGATGCTGCCGTGAGCTGTTTAAAATCACTAAACCGTAGCCCCGTATAACAACAAAAGAGGAAGCTGTCTAAAATTCGCTGCTTCCTCTTTGATTTCAATACGACCTTTTCTAACTTCATCAGCTCACCGGCTGTCAGGACCCGGTGTTCCGGCGTCTCCTTCTTAATACGAAATTGCCGGAATGGGTAATCAGATAATGATAGGTATCCGTGATTGATAGCCTCATTGATGAGCGTCCGGACATTACGCAGATGCTTCCCAACAGAGTTCACCATCAACCCCAACCCACGCAGATAAGCCTCGAAGTCGGTGAGGTAGCGATAATCCACATCACGTATTTCTACATCGCCGCGGAACTCTTTCATTCGATTGAGCGTGGCCATCATGTTTTGTTTGGTACCGGTTCTGCGGCTCGATTGCTCGACAGAGCGCCTGGCGAACTGCATAAAGGTGACATCAGCTGTGATGTTTTGCTTTGCTGCAGACTTTATGTCTAGCAGTGATGGCGACACACCTTGACGCCAGTAACTGATTTCGGCTGCCTGCAGCTCCAGAATCTTATCATACAACATCGCATTGAGATCATACGACTGTGGGTGGTTAATAACCTGACTTGTATTCTGATCCCATTGACCGGGGCGCAAGTAGAGATTCGTTGAGATATACAGTTTCCTTCGATTGAGTAATGCTTCTATTTGTACCAATGCTGTTCCCTGACGGTTCAGCTGGTTCTTACGGTTATACACTAACCGGTATCTTATCTTTTCTATCATAATTGTGTTTTTTACAAAGTAAACAAAAAACAGCCGGATATCCTTTATTGAAGGTTGCGGGAGAGAAGATGGGGTTTGAGATTAAACGAATTAAAATTGAGCCAAAAGATTCTTATAAGATGCTTACTAGTTTGGGTATATTCGTTTTAGTATGTGATTATACAGGAGATTGTGATATATTCAATCTATCACGGTCTATATTGAAAAGCGCATATCGTTCATTTGAAAACGACGAAAAAATATCTGTAACCTATGATAGATTATCTAGAAGTGTAGTAATTGAAAACACATATACAATAAGAATTGAAATGAAAATTATATCATTATACAATTTAATAGTATAAAAGCAGGGGGATAATCCCCTGCAATCATTTAGACCAACTGCTCCAAACTTTATTATTGAATCCTCTAGTTTGCAAATTCGTACCTCCATCAGATGTTTTAATTTGCAAGATATAATTGCCAATAGGAATTACAATAATGAAGCTATATTGAGGAGTACATTCGGCTGTAAGGTGGTAACATCCAAATGTTTTTAGGTCGTCTGCATTCGTATTAACCAATGAACCCTTATTAGGCAATCCTCCCGCCATCATCGTAGCGGGAGGATTAAGATACAAAGGCATGATTACTAATACTAATATAGACGACTTAA
>CALADS010000080.1 GCA_937890825.1 uncultured Bacteroides sp.
CTTGCTCTGGTTGTGGTGAAACTCCGTACGTGAAACTGATTTCTCAGTTGTTCGGCGACCGTGAAATGGTGGCTAACGCTACTGGATGTTCTTCTATCTACTCTGGTTCAGTTCCTTCTACTCCGTATACTAAGAACGAAAAGGGTCACGGTCCGGCTTGGGCTAACTCTCTGTTCGAAGACTTCTGCGAATTCGGTTTGGGTATGGAATTGGCTAATGAAAAGATGCGTGCCCGCATTGCCAAGGCTATGACAGAAGCTATCGCTGCAGAAGGTACTCCGGCTGAATACAAGGAAGTATTCCAGGCTTGGCTGGATAATTGCCTCGACGCTGACAAGACGAAGGAATTGGCTGAAAAGATTATCCCGATGGTAGAAGCTGCTGCTGACAAGTGTGCTAGCTGCAAGACTATCGCTGACTTGAAGCAATTCTTGGTAAAACGCAGCCAGTGGATTATCGGTGGTGACGGTGCTTCTTACGATATCGGTTACGGTGGTCTGGACCACGTAATTGCTTCTGGTAAGGACGTTAACATCTTGGTACTCGATACAGAGGTTTACTCTAACACAGGTGGTCAGTCTTCTAAGGCTACTCCGGTGGGTGCTATCGCTAAGTTTGCTGCTGCCGGTAAGCGCGTACGTAAGAAAGACCTCGGTCTGATGGCCACTACTTACGGTTATGTATATGTAGCTCAGATTGCTATGGGTGCTGACCAGGCTCAGACTCTGAAGGCTCTGCGTGAAGCAGAAGCTTATCCTGGACCGTCACTTATCATCGCTTACGCTCCGTGTATCAACCACGGTCTGAAAGCTGGTATGGGTAAGAGCCAGGCTGAAGAAGAAAAGGCTGTTAAGTGCGGTTACTGGCACTTGTGGCGCTACAACCCGGCTTTGGAAGCTGAAGGCAAGAATCCGTTCACACTGGATAGCAAAGAACCGGATTGGACAGGCTTCAAAGACTTCTTGAAGGGTGAAGTTCGCTACGCATCTGTAATGAAACAGTATCCTGCAGAAGCTGAACAACTGTTCGACGCAGCTGAAGAAAATGCTAAGTGGCGTTACAATAGCTACAAGCGTTTGGCTCGCGAAAATTGGGGTGCAGAAGTTGCTGAATAAGCATAAGAATACTCTATAAATACTATCTTACCCAAGTGTACGAATCTTCGTATGCTTGGGTAAGTTGTTTTAAAGGGTCAGCAAAAGAAAGCTGTAGATTAAGAAAACTCAACCTACAGAGAAAATTGTTGAAACCTACAAAAAAAATAATCGAAATCTATAGAGAAAATAGTTGAAGTCTACAGAGAAAAACAGACAAAAAATATTCAGACACTCAGGAAGCGGAAATGAATCCGTATGAATTCAAATCAGCCGACAGCAAATTACTGTCTGCACCTGGTGCCTGAATCATAAAATAAAGGGAAGGGAATTATATTATCCCCCAAAAATCAGCATACCCCATCTAACAAGAGTTCCACAGGACAATGATCGGAACCCAACACATCTGAATGAATAGATGCCCCCTTCAATCTGCCTTGCAAACTATTAGAGGCAACGAAATAATCAATACGCCAGCCCGCATTTTTCTCTCTAGCTTTAAAACGATAAGACCACCAGGAATAAGCCCCTTCTAAATCTGGATAAAAATAGCGGAAAGTATCGGTAAAACCAGCTGCCAGCAAAGTAGAAAATTTAGCTCGTTCTTCATCCGTAAAACCGGCATTTTTACGGTTGGTTTTAGGATTCTTCAAATCGATTTCGCGATGAGCCACATTTAAATCACCGCAAACAATAACAGGCTTTTTCTCTTCCAACTTTTTAAGATAAAGCAAAAAATCATCTTCCCACGTCATGCGGTAATCCAACCTACGAAGGCCATCTTGCGAATTGGGCGTATAAACAGTTACCAAATAAAAGTCTTTCATCTCTAATGTAATAACACGCCCTTCATGGTCGTGTTCCTCTATACCCAAGCCATAGGCTACAGATAACGGCTGGTGGCGGGTGAAGATGGCTGTACCAGAATAGCCTTTCTTTTCAGCGTAATTCCAATAAGATTGATATCCTTCAAAAGACAAATCCAACTGACCAGCCTGCATTTTAGTTTCCTGCAGACAGAAAAAATCAGCATCCAGCCGATGAAAGATGTCAGCAAAACCCTTGTCGGCACAAGCGCGCAGACCATTCACATTCCAAGATATAAATTTCAACATCCGTCTTGATTTTAAAAAAATTATTCATTCTCAGGGCAAGAGTTTTTGAATGGAACACCCAGACCAAAACTCGCGTGTGGAATCTACCAACGAACTGCCCATATATAGCAGAAACAATACCGCAATTATAATCATCAGTAAACTTACCCACGCATTATATTTTTCTTGCTTGAATTCTACAGATACCATAAGAGCCTCCTATTTAAAAAAATTGTTACTGCAAATATAAAGCGCTAACATTACTATTCGTTTACCAGAACGTTACAAGAGCAATGCAATACACTTCAGTTTTTAAATATACAAAAAAAGGAACATATACACGTTCCTTTTTTATTTTAATTAATGATTTAATGAATCAAGGTATCCACCAATGCTTCGGGCGACAAAAGTTTCTGTTCGCCAGTATCCATATTTTTCAGTGTCACTTTACCTTCATTCAGTTCATTTTCGCCAACCAAAGCCACAAAAGGAATACCTTTGGCATTGGCATAACTCATCTGTTTCTTCATTTTACTGGAGTCGGGGAAAATTTCTGCACGTATGCCTGCCTCTCTGACACGAGCCAATACTTGCAGAGAAAAAGCAGCTTCTCGCTCACCAAAATTAATAAAGAGAAGTTGAGTTCCATTGACAGCTTCTTTCGGATAAAGATCGAGTTGGTTAAGCACATCGAAAATACGGTCTGCACCAAACGAAATCCCTACTCCTGATACGCCCGACATACCAAACACACCTGTCAGATTGTCGTAACGTCCGCCACCGGTAATACTTCCAATCTGCACATCGAGAGCCTTCACCTCGAAGATGGCACCGGTGTAATAATTCAGACCGCGTGCCAATGTCAAATCCAATTCGATTTCATTCTTCAAACCCAGACTAGTCAGCGTGGTAAGGATGAATTCACTCTCCTCTACTCCTTTCAGACCCGTATCACTACCAGCCAATACTTCTTTCAAGATGGCCAGTTTCTCTTCATTGCTGCCACTAAGCAAGATAATAGGCTGCAGTTTTTCAATGGCTTCCTCACTGATGCCTTTCGAACGAAGTTCTTGATTGACGTTATCCAAACCGATTTTATCCAACTTATCAATAGCCACCGTAATATCTACGATTTTATCTGCTTCTCCAATAATTTCGGCAATACCGGTCAGGATTTTACGGTTATTGATTTTGATGCATACACGTATGCCAAACCGGCTGAAAACGGTATCTACTATTTGCATCAGTTCCACCTCATTCAGCAGCGAATCACTACCTACCACATCAGCATCGCATTGATAGAACTCACGATAGCGGCCTTTCTGAGGTCTGTCTGCACGCCAAACGGGCTGAATCTGATAACGCTTAAACGGGAAAGTAATCTCTTCACGATGCATCACCACATAACGAGCAAACGGCACTGTCAAATCATAGCGCAGTCCTTTTTCACAGAATTTACAAGCCAACTTTGCCGCATTGCGACTGAGAAGTTCTTCGTCGGTCAACCCCGCAAAATAATCTCCTGAATTTTGAATCTTAAACAGTAGCTTATCGCCTTCTTCGCCATACTTGCCCATCAATGTGGAAAGAGTCTCCATAGAAGGAGTTTCTATCTGCTGGAAACCATACAGATGGTATACGTCGCGAATGGTATTGAATATATAATTACGCTTCGCCATTTCTACCGGCGAAAAGTCACGCGTTCCTTTAGGAATACAAGGTTTTGCTGCCATAATTGTCTTATTTTAAATGCGTCACAAAGTTAACAGATTTTCTTGAGGTAAGAAAGAAAAACGGCGGGCTTTCTATAAGACCCGCCGCATATTTAGAAAAGTCACGATTTATCAGTCCTCTCTTCTACCCATGAAAAGCATGATATAATAGACCAGATTAGCCAAAGAGCCTAAGGCTGCCACTACATAGGTATAAGCTGCTGAACGAAGGGCATCTTCTGCTTTATCGTGATTAAAAACATTCGTAATACCCGAGGCATTAAGCCATACCAAGGCACGTTTGCTGGCGTTTATCTCTACAGGCAATGTGATAAAGCTAAATAAAGTAGTACTCGCAAAAAGGATAATACCTGCAAGCATCAACTGGGGAAAGCTATGAAGCAATAGGATTCCGCCCAACAAAACAAACGACATAATGTTAGAAGCAAACGATACTACCGGCACCAATTTACTGCGCATGGTAAGCGGAGCATAGGCACGGGCATGTTGCAAAGCATGACCGCATTCATGGGCAGCCACTGCAGCAGCCATAATACTGTTGTTGTTGTAAACGCTTTCACTTAGGTTTACAGTCTTATTCACAGGATTATAATGGTCGGTCAGATGCCCTGGAGTATGAGTTACCTGCACATCATAAATGCCATTATCGCGTAACATCTTACGCGCTACATCTGCTCCTGTCATTCCATTACTGGTAGGTATCTTAGAGTATTTCTTGAACTTATTCTCCAAATTCATCTGTACAAGCCAGCTCACCACTGCGATACCTATGAATATAATCCATTGCATTCCAATCATATCTTCTGTTTATTTAGGTTATTAATTCTAGAAGTATTCTACAAAACATCTGCCAAAATACGATACTGCATGCAAAAGCATGACCTATCTACGGCTTTTTTAAAATGTTTTAAAGACTATCCTCACATTTTCACCAAATAGACTCTTTTACTTGTTAAAAGCAACTACTACCGTCAAAGCAATGGGTACAGAGTTTGCACTTGGGTAAACCTATAGACTCAACCAAAGTTTCCAATGTATTGAACTGCAAAGAATCAAGTCCAAATCTCTCTCTAATGATTTCCACCATTTTAGTATACTCTGGCGAACCAGTTGTAGCATACTTATCCAAATTCTTATTCTCGTCTCCTTCCAATTCTTTGATGATACGACGAGTAATCAGCTCCATCGGACTCTTGGAAGCAGTGAAGCCTATAAACGGACAACTGTATATCAACGGAGGGCAAGCAATGCGGATATGCACCTCTTTTGCCCCACAATCATATAATACCTTTACATTGTCACGCAACTGTGTTCCCCTCACAATGGAATCATCACAGAACAGCAAACGCTTGTTTTTCAGCATAGCACTGTTGGGAATCAGTTTCATCTTTGCCACCAAGCTACGCATCTCCTGCTTACTGGGAGTAAAGCTACGGGGCCAGGTAGGGGTATACTTAGATATGGCCCGATGGTAAGGAACGCCCTTTCCTTCTGCATATCCCAAAGCCATTCCTACACCAGAATCAGGAATACCGCATACGCAATCCACTTCTGAAGTATCTTTCTGCCCCATTTTCATACCACTGCGGAAACGAGCCTCTTCTACATTGACATGTTCATAACAAGAAGTCGGGAATCCATAATATACCCATAAGAAAGAACAAATCTGCATCTTTTCTTCCGGCTGACGTAGCTGTATAACTTCATCCGCCTTCAGATGCAACACCTCACCAGGACCCAAATAGCGTTCTATTTCATAACCCAAATTAGGGAATGCACTCGACTCACTGGCTGCAGCATAAGCTCCCTCTTTATGACCAATCACAATAGGAGTACGCCCCCATTTGTCACGGGCAGCTATAATACCATCTTCGGTAAGCAGCAACATAGAGCAAGAGCCCTTTACACGACGAAACACATTTTCGATGCCCTCCGTAAACGTCTTTCCTTGAATAATCAGCAAAGCTACTAGCTCGGTCTGATTGGTCTGGCCTGAGCTAAGCTCCGCAAAATGCATATTTTGATCCAGCAATTCGGCTTCAAGTTCTGCCATATTGGCTATCTTAGCTACGGTGACAATAGCAAAACGGCCCAAGTGCGAATTAAGTATAATTGGCTGAGCATCGGTATCACTTATAATTCCAATACCTGAGTTACCTTCGAATTTATCCAATTCATCTTCAAACTTGGTACGAAAATAAGCACTCTCCAAATTATGAATCGAACGGAAAAAGCGTTTATCCTCTTCGTTATAAGTGGCCATCCCGCCTCGTTTGGTTCCCAGGTGCGAATGATAATCTGTACCATAAAAAACATCCGCCATACAACTAGACTTGGCTACTGTTCCGAAAAATCCTCCCATATCGTATTTCTATTATTATGTTTAAAATATTCTTAGTCACTTGCGCTTATAATTTTCCAACCCCTTCTTCAAGAATTCCACATATGCGGGTATATCTTCATTATAAGAATAAGACTTGTTAAGCGGGTTGCCTTCATTATCTATCAACACATAAAAAGGTTGCGCATTGGCACCGAATTTTACACGCTGCAGATAACTCCACTTATCACCCACGGTACGTAAAGTTCGCTCCACGCCATTTTCTATAATACGCTGACGCTGCGGCAGCGGAGTCTTATCATCTACATAAAGAGTAATCAGCACATAGTCATTCTGCATCAGATGGCTCACCTGTTCATCGGTCCATACGGCCAACTCCATCTTACGGCAATTCACACATCCATGACCTGTGAAATCGAGCATTACCGGCTTATTATGCTGGCGAGCATATTCCATACCTAAATCATAATCGGTAAACTGTGCATGCACTTCGTGAGCATACAAATTAAAATCCTGTGTTTGCATAGGAGGCGCAAATGCACTGACAGCCTTCAAGGGAGCTCCCCACAATCCCGGTACCATATAGACAGCAAATGAGAGAGAAGCAAGAGCCATGAAAAAGCGAGGAACGCTTACCTTGGTGTCGTCATCATCGTGCGGGAACTTAATTTTTCCCAATAAATAAAAGCCCAGCAATGCGAAAATAACAATCCACAAAGCCAAGAAAGTCTCACGATCCATAATACGCCAACCATAGGCCAAATCGGCTACAGAAAGGAATTTCAAGGCAAAAGCCAATTCTAAGAATCCCAGGGTAACCTTGATTACATTCATCCATCCACCAGATTTAGGCATGGACTTTAGCCAAGAAGGGAAAAGTGCAAACAGTGTAAACGGCAAAGCTAAGGCTAAAGCAAAGCCTAGCATACCAATAGCAGGAGCCACTACACTGCCCGTGGTCGATACCTGTACCAGCAAGAATCCGATAATCGGTCCGGTGCAAGAAAATGACACTAAGGATAGAGTAAAAGCCATCAGAAAAATACTCAGCAAACCAGTAGTTGCCTCTGCCTTGCTGTCCACTGCATTGCTCCATTTAGAAGGCAAAGTAATCTCAAAGGCTCCAAAAAAGGAAGCAGCAAACACCAACAGCATCAGACAGAACAAGATATTGAATACTGCGTTGGTAGATAATGAGTTCAACGCGCTGGCTCCAAAGATAGCTGTAATGGCCAAGCCTAATGTCAGATAAATTACTATGATTGAAGCGCCATAAGTCCAAGCATCACGAATACCCTTTTTCTTGTCTTTGCTACGCTTCAAGAAAAAGCTTACTGTCATCGGGATGATAGGCCATACACAAGGTGTAAACAAGGCTAATAATCCGCCAGCAAAGCCGGTGACAAAGATATAAATCCAAGACATGTCTTCTTGCGATGATTCTTCGCCTAAAGCATGTAACTCATCGACTACCGGATTCCACCAACTACTCAGAGAACTATCTACTGCCTGTACGGAAGAAGACGAATTATCTACAGCTGCAACCGGCTGATTGGCTGATGCAAATTTAAAAGGAACTGTTGTAGGAGGCAGACAGTTTTCGTCGTTACAAGCTCCATATTCCAAATAGCCTTCTACCATATAATCAGCATCCGTCAGTTTAAGTTTTTGTACAAACTGACCCATTCCTTCAAAATAACGGACCTGCATACTGAACATATTATCGAAAGCATTGATTTCCTTCCCTAGCGGTTGCAGTTTGCCTACCAATGTGGCACCTTGCAGGATTTCGGCATGAAACGAAGTCGAAATAGGGCCACCCTCACCCAAATCAGTAGAATATAGATGCCATCCCGGCTCTATCGAAGCCGTAAAAAGGATTTCTACTTCATCGGAAGACACCTGTTTCCACTCTGATTTTATCTGGACAGGTTCTTGAATCTGAGCCTGCACAGCCAAAGAAAGCAACAGATGTATCCACAAAAAGATATATTTCTTCATGTTTACCTTCTATTTAACCATTAACATTCATAATCTACACAAGCACGGCTTTCCTTCACCTCTGCCAATAATTTACCGGCAGCCACGTGATCGGGATGGGCAGCATAGAATTTTACGTCATCCAATGTATCAAACTCACTGTAAAGAGCAATGTTCCACACTTCACCAGGATTCATATTCAGTCCCACTTCTATTTTACGAATCACAGATATTTTAGCAGGAAGAGCCTCTATAGCCTGCTTAAATGCTAACATAACTGCTTCTTTTTGGGCAGCGGGAACTTCATTTTTCAACTTAAATAATACCAGGTGTTTTACCATATTCTTTGTTATTTTAATGATTATTTCTATATTTGTCAACCGTAGCGGCCTTAGTCGCTGCAAAATTAATTTTTTTGTTTCAATTATACACATAAACGGATGTTAATAATAGGAATTGCAGGTGGAACAGGTTCTGGAAAAACCACCGTCGTAAAGAAAATCGTAGAAAGTCTGCCAGCTGGTTCGGTAGCAGTTATCCCTCAAGACTCATACTATAACGACCAGTCATCTCTATCGCTTGAAGTACGTAAGAAAACAAACTTTGACCACCCTGACGCATTTGATTGGTCGCTATTTGAACACCAAATCGCAGAATTAAGACAAGGTAGAGCCATCGAACAACCCACCTATTCTTACTTGGTATGTACTCGACTGCCAGAAACCATCCATGTAGAGCCGAAAGACGTAATCATCATTGAAGGAATTATGAGTCTTTACGACAAGGAGTTGCGCGATTTAATGGATCTCAAAGTATTCGTCGATGCCGAACCCGACGAACGATTGCTCCGCGTCATTTCGCGAGATATGGTAGAAAGAGGACACCCACTGGAGATGCTCATTGATAAATATCGTGATGTACTGAAACCGATGCACGACCAGTTTATAGAACCGACCAAACAGTATGCAGATATTATTGTACCCAACGGAGGAAACAATCAAAAAGCTATTGATATCCTTACCATGTATATTCACCGGCATTTAAAATAACAATAAAACCTAGTATACATGAAAAGCCAGTACTATTTACCGGTATTTCTGCTTCTCTTATTGTGCACAGCTTGTAGCAACCACTCCGGTAACACACAAGGAAAAACTGTGCACGACCTTACCCAAATCAAAGATAGTGGAGAAATAGTAGCATTAACTTTATATAGTTCTACTACTTATTTTAACTACAGAGGACAAGAAATGGGCATTCAATACGAGCTAAGCCAACAGTTGGCCAAGAGTTTAGGTGTGAAGCTAAAAGTAAAAATTGCCCAAAGTCCTAAGGAACTGCTGGAAAAATTAAATGCCGGAGAAGGAGACTTGATAGCCTACCACCTACCTGTAACCAGAAAGCACAAAGAAGAGGTAAGGTATTGTGGAGAGGAAACGGTAACACACCAGGTACTGGTACAACGGAATAATGGAAAAAACACACCGCTGAAAGATGTTACAGAATTGGTAGGTAAAGACGTTTACGTAAAACCTGGTAAATTTTATAATCGGCTGCTGAATCTCAACAAAGAGTTAGGAGGAGGATTAAGGATTCATCTGGTAAAAAGCGACAGCATTAGCCAAGAAGACTTGATTCGACAGGTAGCTCAGAAAGTCATCGACTATACAGTAGCAGAAGATGATGTAGCACGACTCAACAAGACCTACTACCCAAACCTAAATGTAAGCATGCCCGTCAGTTTTGACCAACGCGTATCTTGGGCCGTAAGAAAGGAATGCACAGAACTGGCACAAGCCATAGACGAATGGAGCCGGCAGAACTGTACTTCACCGCAGTACACGGCCAGTATGAAACGATATTTTGAGCAAAGCAAAGCTATCCCCCACTCTCCCATCCTTTCTATCAGAGAAGGACGCATTTCTCATTTTGACCATCTGTTTAAAAAATATGCCTCTGAAATTGGCTGGGACTGGAGACTGATGGCCTCATTGGCTTATACGGAATCAAATTTTGATACGACGGCCGTATCATGGGCAGGAGCCAAAGGACTGATGCAACTGATGCCCGCCACCGCACGTGCCATGGGAATTCCTTCCGGCAAGGAACACTATGCGGAGGAGAGCATCAAGGCTGCCACACGATATATAGCTGCCACCGAGCGCAGTTTTACCAAAGTACCTCATGAAGAGCGAATCAACTTTGTCCTGGCTTCCTATAATTCTGGCATCGGACACGTATTCGATGCGATGGCTTTGGCCGAGAAATACGGTAAAGACAAGCACAAATGGCGTAACAATGTGGAAAATTTCATCCTGCTGAAAAGCAACGAGGATTACTTTACAGATCCTATATGCAAAAACGGTTATTTCCGAGGCATTGAAACCTACAATTTTGTACGTGACATTACCGATCGCTACGAACGCTACAAGCAACTGATAAAATAGTCCTTACATCAGATTGCTGGCCAGTTCGCTCAATTCGCTACGCTCACCTTTTACCAAATTGATGTGCGCAAATAGATGCTGTTCACGCATACGATCGATCATGTATACCAGTCCGTTAGACTGACTATCCAAATAAGGCTGATCAATCTGCTGGATGTCTCCTGTAAACACCATCTTGGTACCCTCACCTGCACGCGTAATAATCGTCTTTATTTCATGTGGAGTAAGATTCTGAGCCTCATCAATTATACAATAAGTTTCACTCAGACTACGCCCACGAATAAAAGCCAAGGCTTCAATCACCAATTGCTCACTCTTTTGCATTTCTTCCAAGCGTTTCACTTCACTGGAGGTGGCAGAGAACTGGCGCTTGATAACGTTCAGGTTATCGAACAAAGGCTGCATATAAGGAGCCACTTTTTCTTTGGCATCACCGGGTAAAAATCCTAAATCCTTATTGGATAAGGCCACAATGGGACGAGCCAGCAAGATTTGCTTGTAATCATTCAGCTTACCCAAGGCTGCCGCCAAAGCCAGCAAAGTCTTTCCTGTCCCCGCCTTGCCGGTCAATGCGACAAGCTTTACATTGGGGTCGTTCAGCACTTCAAAAGCAAAGCTTTGCTCGGCATTACGGGGTTCTATGCCGTAGTTTTTCGTTTTATGCACCCTACATACCGTATGCATAAAAGGATTATACCGTGCCAGTACACTGTTTCGGTCGCTCTTCAATACAAAACAATCATTGGGATGAATCATCTCCTTAAAAGCGAATTCATCCACATCGATTCCATCATGAGAAGAATATATACGATCTATCATACCGGGATCAATGCCTTCAAAGACCTCATTGCTTTTCTCAAAGATATCCACATTAAGCACTTTATCTGTAATATAGTCTTCGCATAATAAACCGATGGAGCGGGCCTTCATACGGAGATTCACATCCTTGGTAACCAAAATGGTTTTCATACCCGGCTTACTGATGGTCAAGCTTTCGGTCACGGCCAATATCTGATGGTCCGGAATACGGGTGGGAAACGACTCATGTACTTTAGGAGAATCTACAGCACCGGTCACCACAAACAAGCGTCCTAAACCATCTCCTAGAGGAGCCCCCTTCGTAAACAGATTGTCGTCGGTTACCATATCCAATTCACGCACAAACTCACGTGCATTGAAATTAATCTGCTCATTGCCTTTCTTAAACTTATCCAGTTCTTCCAGCACTACAATGGGAAGATAGATATCATTTTCCTGAAAATTCTTCAGACATTTATAATCATGAAGGATAACATTCGTATCAATCACAAAATTTTTCTTGGCTCCCATACGCATTACATTTAAATAGTTAATATCTTTGTCTTTCGAAAGATAACAAATTAACTCTAGAGAAAGATTTATTTCCTTGTTAAATATTATAAAAGATGGATTATCAGAACACTTTAAAATACTTATATAACAGCGTCCCCATGTTTCAGCAGATAGGAGGAAAAGCTTATAAAGAAGGATTGGAAAACACACTATTGCTAGATGAACATTTTCAGCATCCTCACCGCAAATTCCGGAGCATCCATGTGGCCGGCACCAACGGAAAAGGTTCCTGCTCGCACACACTGGCTGCCATATTACAGGAAGCCGGATATAAAGTGGGGCTATACACATCACCGCATCTGGTAGATTTTCGCGAACGCATCCGAATTAACGGACAACCCATTCCCGAAGAAGAAGTCATACGGTTTGTAGAGCAGGAACGTCATTTTTTCGAGCCTTTACATCCTTCGTTTTTTGAGCTGACCACAGCCTTGGCATTCCAATACTTCGCACAAGAACACATCGACGTGGCCGTTATTGAAGTGGGATTAGGAGGCAGACTGGATTGCACCAATATACTCACACCCGACCTTTGCATCATCACCAATATCAGCTTGGACCATGTACAGTTTCTGGGACACTCTCTGGAACAGATAGCTCAGGAAAAAGCCGGTATCATAAAGACGGGTATTCCGGTGGTGATTGGAGAAACCACTCCGGAAACACGCCCCGTATTCCAAAACAAAGCTGAAACTGTATGCGCCCCTATTTATTGGGCAGAGGAAAACGACCGTGAAGATTATCCGGGCATAGAGTTTGAATTGAAAGGGCTGTATCAGCAAAAAAACCGCCGAACCATACTCACAGCTCTACCAGTACTGAAAGAAGCAGGATTCCGGATAGACGACTCATGTGTGCGGCAAGGGTTTGCCCACGTTTGCGAGATAACCGGACTGATGGGACGGTGGCAGAAGCTACAGAGTTCTCCTACACTTATCTGCGATACAGGACATAATGTAGGAGGAATAAACTATATTGTAGAACAACTCAAACAACAAACTTACAATAAACTACACATCGTTATAGGCATGGTAAACGATAAAGATGTAAGCGGTGTGCTCCAACTCTTACCTAAAGAGGCAGACTATTACTTTACCAAAGCCAGCATTCCGCGTGCCCTTCCGGAGGAACAACTAGCTGCATTGGCTGCCCAACAAGGTTTACACGGTCATTGTTATGCAGACGTACCTTCTGCCGTACAGGCTGCGCAAGAAAAAAGCCTCCCAGAAGACTTTATCTTCGTGGGAGGCAGCAGTTTCATTGTGGCCGACTTATTAGCGCACCGCGATGCACTCAATCTCCACTAAAGCGTCTTTCGGCAAAGCCTTGACGGCTACGGCCGAACGAGCCGGAAAATCACCTTCGAAATAAGTGGCATACACTTTGTTCATATCGGCAAAATAAGACATATCGGCTAAGAAAACGGTTGTCTTAACGATATTACCCATACTCAATCCCGCCTCTTCCAAGATGTGCTTCACGTTCTCTAGCGATTGGCGGGCTTGAGCTTCTGCTCCCTCAGCCATCACACCTGTAACCGCATCTATAGGTAACTGACCTGATACAAACACCATACCGTTAGCTTCTATAGCCTGGCTATACGGACCGATAGCACCCGGAGCCTTAGGGCTGCAAATTACCTTTTTCATAACTGTCTATAAAAATTTGATTAAAAAAATAGATTTATTTACAATGCTTCTGAATAAGTTCTTCCACATTTGGGTCTCCTAATTCTTTTGCTTTGGCGAAGCAACTGCAAGCTTCATTCTTTTGCTTAAGTTGCACATAAGCCAATCCTTTCAAACGGTAAGCTTCAGCATAGGTCGCATCTACAGCCAAAGCGGCATCGAGTACCTTGATGGCTTCTTCATTGCGCCCCACACGGATATTGACCACCGCTAACTCGGCACGGTAAGTAAGTTCTTTAGGATTCAGCTCAATAGCTTTTGCCAAATCATCCAGCGCACGCTGATACTGCTTGGCTTTCAGTGCAGCCTGTTCACGGTAATAATAAAACACGTCGTTTACCTTTCCAGACATTGCATCAAAATAAGCATCATAATCCACTACTGCTTTGCGCGCATTTCCGGCATTTACCCTGCGCTGTGCACGTTCCAGCAAATAAGGCGCAGCCTGTTCGGTAAATGGTTGCGGCAATTGTGCCACACAACTATCCATCAAAGCCAAAATCTCCTCCTGTGAAGCCTGAAGCATTTCTTTGGAACGCACCACACTAAAGTAGGTAGACGCCGACTTCAGGTTAGTTTTGTTCACTTGTTCATAACAAGCTAACGCACCGGTATAGTCTTGCTTGGCAAAACGGATGTCACCCGCCAACTGAGTATAGACAGGAAGAGAATTAATGGCAATAGCCTTCTCTATTTCTTGCAAAGCCCAGTCGTACGACCATTCTTTATAAGCTTCACCAGAAGCTGCTATCAAGTAAGAATATACCATCTTGGCTCTATTATAATGCACATCATCAGCCTTCTTGCAAACATCTAAAGCCTTATCCATATCCTGCTCAACAGCCTGAAAATCTTTCTCATTCACAGCATGCGACAAGAGATGTGCCGCACGACGAAGATAGCCGTCTGCGCTGCCTGGATACTGACTGATAAAATCATTCAGTAAACTGCTATAGACTTCTGCGGATACTTGAGGAGCTGCCATATAGAGAAATACTAAAGCCTGTTCTTCAGTTTCTGGCAGCGCTTTTTTAATGCCGATATTGCGCAATGCACCATCGTTGTACGACAATGCAGTAATCTGCTGCTGCCGAACAAAACGAACATCCACTGCATAACTTAACTGCGCATTTTCTTCACCTGAAGATTGCTGAGCCATACCAAACACTTCGCCTTCAGCCGTTACTACGGGGCAACTCACCATCTTATCCTGTAAAGGCATATTCAAGGTGAAATACAGGAAATTATCTGCTACATCATCAGCCTGTTTCACTGTACCTTTGGTAAATGAACGATCTTTCCTGGTAGAATACGGAAGCAAATATATTTCTGAACCCACTGAAGGAGGAGTCGCAGCTACCGACAACGCTTCTACCTTTTTACCTGCAGTATTCACTCGAAATCGAATAACATCATACAATTCATCAGCCCCCATAATGGCCTCTACTGGCAACTGCTTACCGGCTGATGTTAATACCACAGCTCGCTGAGCACCCTTGAAAAGAGAGTAGTCCGACAGAGCCTCACCATCGGCCGATACAAAAAATCCATTTCCCGTATTCAGTATTTTATCCTCAGCGTCATAAGCCACTACAGAGAAAACAGCCTGTTTGGCCTTCTCCATCCATTTGGGAGCCTGCGCCATAACTCCTTGCATGGCACATAGGCCAATCAGCAAGCCTACTATTATTCTTTTCATAATGTATCTGCTTTTAATATCGTTGTTTCACTGCTTCATAAATCAATATTCCAGCTGCAACAGACACATTCAGCGATTCAATACTGCCCAGCATAGGAATCTTTACCCACTCGTCGCACAAAGCCAAGTTATCATAAGATACACCTTTATCTTCAGCTCCCATGATGATACACATCGGTCCTGTATAATCTGCTTTAGTGTAATCATAATCACCTTTCTCTGTAGCTGCCACTATATGAAAGCCGCTTTGCTTCAGATAGTTCAAAGTATCCTTCAAACTTTGTTCACGACACACAGGCAACGTATGCAAGGCACCTGCCGACGTTTTTATGGCATCCGCATTGACTGTCACACTATTTTTTGCAGGAATAATTACAGCGTCCACTGCCGCACACTCGCAAGTACGCGCTATAGCTCCAAAATTACGTACATCTGTAATGCCATCCAACATAACAAAGAGCGGATTCTTACCTTGCTCGAAAAGGAAAGGCACCAAATCTTCTGTCTTCTGGTAAGTCACAGCCGACACAAAAGCTATCACGCCTTGATGATTCTTCCGGGTAATACGATTCAAACGCTCCACCGGTACACGCTGTACCGGTATCAGTGTACCTTTCAGCACAGCAAACAATTCTTTAGACAAATCACTCTGGATGTCTTTCTTTATTAAAATCTTATCAATGTCCTTACCTGCCTGAATAGCTTCCATCACGGCACGTACGCCAAATATCATTTCACTTTTATCTATCATGTATCTATAATTAAAGAATTAATCAATCATTCATAATTCAACAATGCTCTGGCATTATTCAGCGCAGCATCGGTTAGCGTAGCTCCGCTCAGCATGTGAGCCAATTCCTCCACCCGTTCTTCATTATTCAAACGACGGATGTGGCTATTGGTTTCCGTTTCATTGTCTTGCTTGTAGACTTTATAATGCGCACGCCCACGTGCAGCTATCTGCGGCAAATGAGTAATGCTAATCACCTGTCGGTTACTCTCTCCCATTTCCTGCATGATATCTGCCATTTTGTCTGCTATTTCTCCCGACACACCAGTATCAATTTCATCAAAAACAATGGTAGGGAGTTTCACCGCGCCGGCAATCATAGCCTTAATAGAAAGCATAACTCTGGCTATTTCTCCTCCAGAGGCCACCGACGATACCTCTTGCAGCATACCGTTTTTATTGGCAGAAAACAGAAAACTCACCGTATCCAATCCATGTAAGCCTGGTTCTTTACGAACACCCATAGCCACTTGGAATCGTACATTAGGCATTCCCAAGGGAACCAACCTTGCAGACATCTGTTCTTCTACCCCACGAGCTGCAGCACTGCGCAAAGCAGTCAGTACAGACGCTTGCTGCATAACAAGCCCCAGCAATCTTTCACATTCTTTCCTACCCTCCTCTATCTGGTCATCAGAAGAAGTTATCAGAGATAATTTTCCGGCATACTCTTCTTCCAAAGCTAATAACTCACTCACTGTACCCACATGATGCTTTTGCTGCAAGGTATAAATAGTATTCAGACGACTATTCACTTCATCCAGCCTACCCGGATTAAACTCTACAGCCTCTTCCCGGGACGACACTTCCTGCGCCAAATCCTTGAGTTCAATGTATACACTTTCCAATCGTTCGGCCAACTCTACTGCCGGTGAGTACACCTTCTGCACACTCTGTAATGTAGTGAGACAATCTTTCAGCATGGGTAGAATCCCCCCCTCATCCGAAGTTAATGTCTGATCAGAACGGTACAGGCCTGCTTTAATATCCTCAGCATGTGTCAATGTTTCAGCCTCCTGCTCCAGTTCCTCCTGCTCATCCTCTTTTAAGTCCGCTTCCTGCAACTGTGTCAACTGAAAACGGATATAATCCTCATCAGCTCGGTCACGTTCCGCTTGAGCTATCAGTTGCTCTAACTTATGCTGTTGCTCCTTCCATTCCTTGTACAGAGACATATACTTTTCCAGTTCTTCTTCATCATGCGCCAGGATATCAAGAACATTCAGTTGAAACCCTTCCTGATTGAGCAACAGATTCTGATGCTGTGAATGCACATCAATCAGCATTTCACCCAACTCACGCATTTGAGACACCTGTGCCGGTGTGTCGTTGACAAAAGCCCTGCTTTTACCCGATGCATAAACTTCTCTACGCAGAATGCACTCATCTTCATACTCCAATTCATGCTCGTCGAAAAAACTCTTCATGCCGTAAGACCCTATATCAAAGCGCGCTTCGATAATACATTTCGACGCTCCCCTGCGAATAGATTTTACATCGGCACGCTGCCCCAACAACAGCCCAATAGCACCCAGGATAATCGATTTTCCAGCACCTGTTTCACCTGTAATCACAGAAAAGCCGTTTTCAAATCCTATATCCAGCTTTTCTATCAGTGCGTAATTCTGTATAAATAGTGATTGTAACATCGCTTATTTTCCTTTCATCACTTCCACCAGATGATTGATAATATCTGTCGCTACTTCAGTCTTGGCCTTTAACGGAAATTCAGTCTGTCCCTTGCGGTCTATCAAACTTATTTTGTTTGTATCACACCGGAATCCAGCCCCTTCATCCTTCAAGGAATTCAGCACAATAAAGTCCAGATTCTTCCGTTCCAGCTTGCCCTGCGCATTCGCCTGTTCATCGTTCGTCTCCAGGGCAAAACCCACCAGAGTCTTGGGCGAACCTAATTCAGCATTTCTTTTCCCTATCGTGGCAGCAATATCGGCAGTAGGCATCAGTTCCAGTGTCATGGCACCTGTCTTTTCCCGTTTCAGTTTCTCATCAGCCACGTCAGCCGGCGTATAATCGGCCACAGCAGCCGCAAAAATCAAAGCATCCATTTCTGGGAAGGCATTCTGTACTTCCTGCATCATATCAGCAGCCGATTCCACATTTCGTCTATTCACCGGATAACGAGTCTGCATCTGTACCGGTCCTGCCACCAAAGTTACATCCGCCCCTCTGGCAGCACACTCATCAGCTAGTGCAAAACCCATTTTACCAGAAGAATAATTACCAATAAAACGTACAGGATCCAACTTTTCGAAAGTAGGTCCAGCCGTAATCAATACTTTTTTATGCAGCAAATCGCCTTGCTGTGAAGCAAAATAGATTTCCAACCGACGAATTATCTCATCCGGTTCTTCCATTCTTCCCTTACCCATCAGCTGGCTGGCCAATTCACCCGTACCTGGCTCTATAATATGGTTTCCATATGAACGTAACGTTTGCAAGTTCTGTTGAGTAGACGGATGGGCATACATATCCAAGTCCATAGCTGGGGCAATAAATACAGGAGCTTTGGCCGACAGATAAGTAGTGATAAGCATGTTGTCTGCTATGCCATGTGCCATTTTTCCAATAGTAGAAGCCGAAGCTGGTGCAATGAGCATGACATCTGCCCATAACCCCAAATCTACATGACTATGCCAGGAACCGTCACGTCTATCGAAAAACTCGCTAACTACGGGTTTATGCGTTAAGGTAGACAAAGTAAGCGGTGTGATAAATTCTTTTCCTGCAGGAGTAATGACCACCTGTACCTCAGCACCTTTCTTCACTAATCCGCGAATCAGCATACAAGCCTTGTAGGCAGCAATGCTGCCGGTAATTCCCAATACTATTTTTTTGCCTTTCAGGATTGTTTCCATCATACTTTTTGAGTCATTTCACGCAAGCGAATTTTTGTCAACATCGCTTTTGTATTCAACGTAAAATCATTGTTCAAAATCCAACCGTAGTATCCGGGATCCCGCTTCAGCACTTCCGACACCGACATACCTTTGTATTTTCCAAAATTAAACACCTCTACTCCGTTGTCATCGTACACCATTCTGCCGGCAAAATCCACGTTCTTATTGAAACTGGAATAGTTTGACAAGAAAGCAACGTCATTTTCCAGCACATCCGGGTAGTGGTCCAACTGCGCCTTAAGCACCTCGTATGTGGCACGGGTATCTGCTTCAGCTGTATGAGCATCTTCCAGATTCTTTCCGCAATAGAATTTATAAGCCGCCGACAAAGTACGCTGCTCCAGCTTATGGTAAATCACCTGTACATCTACAAATTTCCGACGACTTAAATCAATATCCACCCCTGCACGCAGGAATTCTTCAGCCAATACAGGAATATCAAAACGGTTAGAATTGAATCCCGCCAAATCACACCCCTCCAAATCATTGGCCACCTTTCTGGCCACTTCCTTAAACGTAGGACAGTCGGCCACATCCTCATCGAATATGCCATGCACGGCCGAAGAAGCTTCCGGGATATGCATTTCCGGATTAATCCGCAGCGTCTTGGATTCTTCGTTTCCGTTAGGGTAAACCTTTAAATAGCAGATTTCCACTATCCGGTCTGTATTGATATTAGTTCCGGTTGTTTCCAAGTCGAAAAAAACAATCGGATTTTTCAAATTTAGTTTCATGATTGCTATCTATTTAAAAATATCCATCTCAGTCATTCAGCATCATTGGCATAAGCAGCATCAGCAAATCTTCATTCTCTTCCTGCTCCACCGGAACTATCACCCCAGCTCGTGACGGATCAGCTAATTCAATAATCACCTCACCAGCAGAAATATTATTCAATATATCAATCAAGAAAGTGGATTTAAATCCTATACTCATTGGATTGCCGTCGTATTGACACACCAGACTTTCTTCTGCCGAAGTAGAAAAATCAATATCCTGTGCAGACACAATAATCAGATTATTTTGTAAGCGCAGTTTAATAAGGCTACTAGCCTGTGATGAAAAAATAGATACACGACGCAAAGCCCCTATCAGCAATTGACGGTCTACCGTCACTTTATAAGGATTATTTTGAGGTATCACTGAATTGTAGTTGGGATAACGTCCTTCTATCAAGCGACAAACCATGCGATAATTTTCCAATGTAAACATAGCATTCCGCTCATCAAATTCCACCACGACATTATCCTGCTCCTTTGGAAGCAAGTTCTTCAACAATGATGCCGGTTTTTTAGGTAAGATAAAAGCAGCTCGTTCACTGCCATGTGAATCCAAAGCCTTACAACGCACCAGTTTATGTCCGTCAGAAGCTACCATGGTAATATTCTCTGTAGTAATATCAAAATATACACCATTCATCACCGGGCGAAGTTCATCATCAGCAGTTGCAAAAGCCGCACGGTTGATACCTTTCAACAGCACTTGAGCATCGATATCCAATCGCACTGCATTATCTCCCAGCATAGTAGTCTGCGGAAACTCATCCGCATTCTGTGCCATCAAGCTATATTTACCGTTTTGGTACTGCACAGTTATTTCCTGAGAGTCAAGATTCACATCAAACGTAAGAGGTTGTTCTGGTATTTCCTTCAACGCATCAAGCAAAGTTTTGGCAGTCACAGCAAAACGTCCGTCCATATCACTATCGTTCACCTCAACAGAGGTTTGCATCGTGGTTTCACTGTCCGACACCGTTATAGACAACGTTCCATCTTGCAGTTCAAAAAGAAAACAATCGAGAATCGGTAATGCATTCTTGGAATTGATTACACGGCTAACAGCCTGTAAATGACTGAAAAGTGCTGTACTTGAAACGATAAAATTCATAATATATATATTTTAAATTTTGATTGCAAACTATCCGACAAAGTTACAAAAGAATTCCCTACAACAAAGAATTATAGAAAGAAAAAAGTAGGTTTGTTCGCGGAATATTCCTAAATTATTGTAACTTCGCCCCAGTTTTAAATACTAGGATTATGGAATTTATAGGAAAGATTATCGCCATACTCCCGGCCAAAGGAGGAGTATCTAACAGAACAGGAAACGAATGGAAGGCACAGGAATTTGTGATAGAAGACAGCACTAGCTCCCAATATCCGCGGAGAATGTGTTTTGAAGTATTCGGTGCCGACAAAATTGAAGCATTCAATATCCAAATGGGACAAGAATTGAAAGTATCATTCGATATTGATGCCAACCAGTGGCAAGACCGTTGGTTCAACCGAATTCGTGCTTGGAAAGTAGAGCCCGCCACCACAACAGCACCGATGAATGCTGCACCGTTTGCCGGAGCTCAAGTACCCCCTGTACAAGCTGCAGCTCCCGATTTCTTGTCGGGTGATGCAAAAGACGATTTGCCTTTCTAAAACGAGTCATCATTTGAATGACTTCAGACATAAAGAATTATCTGACGCGGATTCATGAATAAGCCAGTGAATCCGCGTTTTCTTTCTTCATATCCCCCAAAAACAACCTCTGAACCGCCCGACAAACCTGTTCCTTAGATACGAATCAACTTTGTTCCTGCTTTTACTGAATAGAATGCAAAACAACTTCTTGCTTTATTTATAGAGCAGCACAATATTGGGATACACCATCCCTTCTGCATAAGTAAACTGCACAGCTACCAAAAAATGACGAAAAAAATCTATATGACGGAAAAAGAAACTGGGAATCAGTCTTACATAAGATGCCGGCTGAACAGCCATTGTTTCCATATCCGCCATCCATACAAAATTATATGTAGGCGACAGACTACCAGTCAGTTCTTCATAGCGAGGCATCCCCTCCAGCCATTTTTCCTGTTCTAAAGCATCTATATAAGCCCGCAGACTTCTCACATCCGGTGCCAACAGGCAATCGCCCTTATAAAAACAAGCAACGGTACTAAAAGCTGATTCAGTGATACCTGTCAGCTGTGTCAGCACGGTGCTGTTCGGTAAAAGATAATGCCGTAGACCATGTGCAGAAGAACACTGGGCATGAATCCGTAAATAAGCCTCTGCTTCAGCAGCACGCGACATAGGCATACGCATCACCGCGCATGGATAATGGTCGGCAGTATCTTTCGAGAGAAACAGACAAGACATCACTCGATCGCCACCGTAAGTTAACAGAAAATCTTTCCACTCATCATCTCTAGCCTTCACATCGTCAGCATACGTAGTCTTCGCATATTCTTGCTGCGAAGTAAAAGCAAATACGGAAGGTTTATCCGACAATGCCCAACAATTATAAAAGAAAGTAGATGAAGGTAAACGATTACCATAGAATCCTTCTACAGACTCCTGGCGACGCATGGCATTGATGAAAGTAAACGCGCTATCCGACCCTTGAGTCATACCGGTGCAGTAAACAACCCGTTCACCAAATTTCAAATCAAACTCAGCCCAACAACCCAAAGGAGCCACCATCTGTGTACTATCAGCAGCCTTTCCCATGTCTACCGACTTCATTCGCAAATACACAGTGGCCGATGCGTGAGCATGACTACCGTGGTAAAGATGCCTGAAAGCAGGCTGCATCAGCAAAGATTTCCGTGAGCGGTAAGTATCAATTACCTGCTCCACCAATCTTTTCTGAAAGCTCACCACTAGAAAATCAGGTGTAAAATAAGCAGCCAGAAAACGCCCGTTATTCAATGGATAAATATAAATAGATTCCCCCTCATATTTAAATATCTTCGGCGGAAACGATTCCGATGCATATTTCTGAATAAAAGCCTCCACCAAACTTCCGTCTTCTGCCCCCAAAGTACAATACAATACCTGATTCATGGCATTATCCGGCTGATGGAAACTAATCAGCATCTTATTCATCTGCTTGCTCAATCCATGCGGTGCATCATCCACCCACGAAGCCAGGTAATTCTTCAAATAAGTAAATAATTCGGAAACGTATAGAAAACGACCGTCTTTGCTGCATTGCATTTCATCAATCTCATTTATCAAATCAGCCATACGTTCAGTTTCCACTACCGCCACTGCATCAGAAGGAACCAAGGAATAAAGATTAAAATCTTTCGCCCGATCGGCCGCATGGAGCCGAAGATAAGAATAAGCCGCAAAAGCCATACACAGCATCACCACAGATACTGTGACAGACATTCGAATGAAAGAGCGAAGAGTCATAAGGTTCCTTAATTAAGTTTTGGCAAAAATAAACATTTTTATCCACAATTCAAAATAAACCTTAAATAAATATTCTTTCCCTTTCTATTAAATTTGTATTTCAAGACCATCATATGCTAATCGGACTGTCGGAGGAAGCTGCCTTTCCAATTGAGCATGCAATCCGGCCTGATGACTCATGTGGATAAAATACGTAGTCCTTGCACCTATACGCTGAGCCGCCCTTAAAGCCTCATCAATACTTTGATGCGAAAGATGAGGTTGTGGCCTGAGCGCATTCATCACCAACACATCAACCCCCTGAAGCAACCGGTAAGATTCTTCAGGCATGGTAAGCATATCTGTGACATACCCCAATCTTCCACCGATACGATACCCTAGAATCGGCAGTTTGCCATGCATTACCGACAGAGGCATCACCTCAGTGCGATGAATAAAGAAAGGCATGCCGACTTCCACCTCTTCCAAGCGAATCTGTGGTACCCCCGGATACTTATGTTCGGCAAAGCAGTAAGGCATGCGCTGACGCAAATGATGAGCCGTATAAGCATTAGCATAAACAGGCACCTCACCCATACGAGAATAAGGACGCAAATCATCCAGTCCCCCCACATGGTCATAATGCTCATGAGTAAGCAACACTGCATCTATTTTACAAAAAGTATTCATCTGCAACATCTGCATGCGGAAATCCGGTCCGCAATCCAACAAAATCGTTGCGTCTTCCGTCTGCACCCAAGCAGAAGTCCGCAAGCGATTATCATGCGGGTCGGTCGACACACACACCGGACACGTACAGCCCAATTCAGGCACACCCGTAGAAGTACCACTCCCTAATATTCTGATTTTCATACTTTCTAAATTGACAATCCAGGCAAGGTTTCTTCCTGTACCCGGCAAACCGCTCCACCTATCCTATGAAATTCACTTCCGGGCAAATAGATACGCCGAACCGGTTCCACACATCATTCCTCACCGCATCACTCAGTGCCACAATATCTTTCCCTGTGGCTCCACCCCGATTTACCAGCACCAAGGCCTGACGATCGTGTACAGCAGCCGGGCCCAACGCTTTTCCTTTCCATCCGCACTGCTCTATCATCCATCCGGCAGGAATCTTCACCCTACCATCTGCCACTGGATAGTGAGGCATATCCGGGTAGCAGCGAAGTAACTCTTCATATTTCTCCTGTTCCACCAATGGATTCATAAAGAAACTGCCTGCATTGCCCAACACCTGCGGATCAGGCAACTTACTTCCACGAATCTCCATAATCACCCTACGAACTGTAGCCAGATTCACCTGTGGATACCGAGCCAACTCCTGACGGATAGTGCCATAATCCAGTTTATATGCCTCCTTCCGGCTTAAAGCCAATGTTACATACGTCACAAACACAGACTTCATTTGGGGCTGCTTAAAAACACTCTTCCGATACGCATAATCACATTCCTCTACCGAGAACACACGTTTACGACCAGCATCATCAATCGTTTCTACACATACCACCAAGTCTTTCATCTCCACACCATAAGCGCCAATATTCTGCACAGCGGCTGCCCCCACTTCACCGGGAATCAGCGAAAGGTTCTCTGCTCCATAATAACCCTGCTGTACACAATAAGCCACCAGGTCATCCCAAACCATTCCCGAGCCCACGCGCAACCATACCGTTTCATCATCCTGACGCACACACTCCACACCCAAGATACCAGAATGCAGCACAGTGCCGCGATAATCATCTAGGAACAGCAGGTTACTGCCGGCACCCACGTGCAAATAAGGCTTTTCCAGTGCGCCCCGACGAATAAAATCCAGCAATTCTTCTTCCGAAGTATATTCTACCCAACGATGAGCCTTCACCTCCAGCCCAAACGTATTGGGAATCTTCTTACCATCTACGATTATCATACGTCAAATACTTGTATCTTCAAATTTATACAATTCCCACTCTCCTTTCCTCTTTCTGAAGTAAAAGATATTCGAATAGCCATTTCCTATTCCGTTCACCTTCAAAATTTTAGAAGTGGACAAATCACTATTTTCCTGCCCGTAATTGATATTAGTAAGCTTCTCTAAAGGAAGTACCGGACGAAAAGCCATCCATTGGCCGGCATCCAGCGTAGTTTCCAAAATAGAAAACTCATCATCAGGGTCGATGGTAACAAATTGTAGCGGATGACGCACATGATTCAATTGATACACGCTATCGGCAGCAAAGCGAGTGTAAAACTCCACAAAATTCTCGTTGCCATCTTTCTCAATCTGTCTTAAGTTGATGGCTTCCAGCATCCACATTCCCTGCTTCCGCTCGAAATAATAGCGTTTCACCTGATGCGTCTTCAGATAAATCCATTCCACTTGTACAGACGTGAGCGACGTATCTTCAACTGCATCCATCTGGTCTTCGCGGTCGAATAGCAATGTGTAATAATTCTGCTGTGTAAAGAGACAATCGTGCTTCCAATCCTGTTCAGCTATCTTCAGCGGTGTGTTACCCTTATAGTACGGCAAAGGAAACACCGTACGCTGTTTCTGTAACACCGTATCCGAAGCATAATTGAATATAAAATCATCAAACAGTTCATCAGCCAACGTGGGCACAGACGGCTGAATCACCTCTACCGTGCATACAGAATCAGCCTGCCCATGATGATGAGCGGCTGAATCTATCATTTCGGTCAACCCTTCAAAAGGATCCACCTTTGTATTTTTGGGAGTACAGGCCAGCATCATTAAGAGCATTCCACACCCCCAGAATATTTTTTTCATCGGCTACCGACCCTTCTTCAGGTCATTGGTTTAATTTAACTCTCAGTTTTTCAAGCATATCCACCGTCATAGATTCCAAATCGTATTGAGGTTTCCAATCCCATTCTTCGCGAGCGCAGGAATCATCGAGCGAATCGGGCCAACTGTCGGCAATGGATTGCTTCAGAGGATCTACCTCATAGACCATTTCAAAATCGGGTACATGCTTCTTGATTTCAGCATAGATTACTTCCGGAGAGAAGCTCATAGATGCCACATTGAATCCATTACGGTGCTTCAGACGATCAGGATTGGCCTCCATCAGCATAATCGCTGCATTTAAAGCATCGGGCATATACATCATATCCATCAGTGTACCTTCTTGCAAAGGACATACAAATTTCTCACCTTTCACTGCCGAATAATAAATATCTACAGCATAATCGGTAGTACCGCCACCCGGAGGGGTTACATTCGAGATAATACCGGGGAAACGCACCGAACGAGTATCTACACCATATTTCGTGTGATAATAATCACTGAGCAATTCTGTGGTAACCTTGGTTACTCCATACATTGTACGCGGACGCTGTACCGTATCTTGCGGAGTTTTTACATGCGGAGTAGACTCACCGAACGAACCGATAGAACTAGGAGTAAATACTGAGCAACCGTATTCACGCGCCACTTCCAGCACATTCCACAAACCATCGATACCGATTTTCCAGGCCATCTCCGGACGACTTTCGGCCACTACAGAAAGCAGAGCAGCCAAGTTATAAATAGTGTCTATCTTAAATTGGCGCACCACCACCTCGATAGACTGACGGTCGGTTACATCAGCAATGGCCGACGGACCTGAAGTCTTCAACTCACCCTGAGGCATAGCACTCGGAATATACCCGGCTATCACATGGTCGTTTCCATAACGTTTGCGCAACTCCAATGTGAGTTCCGAACCAATCTGTCCGGTAGCTCCAATCACCAAAATATTTTTCATACGACTAGCTTAAAAAAGTTTTGTTAGTAACGAGTCGCAAATATACGCACTTTTTTTTCAATTTTCTATCTTATTGCTATTGTTTATTCCAAGAAAAATGATGTCCTTTGTAGGTGAAGAATCACCCAATACAAAGAAGGTGATTATAATCATTCAGGTATCAGAGAATTCACCAATTTAAAAAACAGAATACTATGTACGGTAAAATGCAAGAACATCTCAGCAAGACCCTTGCTGAAATCAAAGAGGCTGGTCTTTATAAGGAAGAACGCCTCATAGAAAGCGCTCAACAAGCAGCTATCACTGTAAAAGGAAAGACAGTGCTCAATTTCTGTGCCAACAATTATCTGGGACTGTCCAATCATCCCCGACTGATTAAAGCAGCACAAGAGATTATGAATCGCCGCGGCTACGGTATGTCATCAGTACGCTTCATTTGTGGCACGCAAGACATCCATAAAGAACTGGAAGCAGCCATCTCTGACTATTTCCACACGGAAGACACCATTCTGTATGCAGCTTGCTTCGATGCCAATGGCGGTGTGTTCGAACCGCTCTTCACCGAAGAAGATGCCATCATCTCGGACTCGCTGAACCATGCCTCCATCATCGACGGTGTGCGTCTGTGTAAAGCCAAGCGTTACCGCTATGCCAATGCCGACATGGCCGATTTGGAAAGATGCCTGCAGGAAGCACAGGCTCAACGATTCCGCATCGTAGTAACCGACGGTGTGTTCTCGATGGACGGTAACGTAGCACCAATGGACCAGATTTGCGACTTGGCCGAGAAATACGATGCTCTGGTAATGGTAGACGAATCGCACTCTGCCGGTGTAGTGGGTGCTACCGGACACGGTGTAAGCGAGCTTTACAATACCTACGGACGCGTAGACATCTATACCGGCACGCTGGGTAAGGCCTTCGGCGGTGCCATGGGTGGCTTCACCACCGGCCGTAAGGAAATCATCGACCTGCTTCGTCAGCGCAGCCGTCCGTATCTGTTCTCTAATTCCGTGGCTCCAGCCGTTATTGGTGCCAGCCTGGAAGTATTCAAGATGCTGAAGGAAAGTACCGCTATTCACGACAAGTTGGTGGAAAACGTCAACTATTTCCGCGACAAGATGACTGCTGCCGGATTCGACATCAAGCCCACACAGAGTGCCATCTGCGCCGTGATGCTCTACGATGCCAAGCTTTCACAGGTTTACGCAGCCCGTATGCAAGAAGAAGGTATCTATGTCACAGGATTCTATTATCCGGTAGTACCGAAAGACCAGGCACGCATCCGCGTACAGATTTCCGCAGGCCACGAAAGAGAACATCTGGACCAATGTATCGCTGCCTTCATCAAGGTAGGCAAAGAATTGGGTGTATTGAAGTAATTTCTACGCCTATATAATAAAAAAAGAGAGCGGATAGGCCACACGGACATCCGCTCTCTCTTTTTATATCCTGGAATATAACGATTACTTACGTTCGCCCAACTTAGCGTCTACAAAGAATACACTTCCAGCTGTTCCAGCTTTCTTCAGCATATCCACCACACCGGCAGCAGTAGCTTCTTCTTCCACCTGCTCGCGCACAAAGCCCCAAAGGAAATCCTGTGTAGCCTTGTCACGTTCTGCGGCAGCCACATCTACCAAGTCGTCAATCAGCTTAGACACTCTACATTCGTGTGCATATACCTGCTCGAACACTTCCAGCGGAGTACCAAATTCTACGGGTACCAGATCGATTTTATCAAGCACAGCCTTTCCTCCACGCTTAATCACGTAAGAAGCCAGTTCGCAAGCATGAGCATGTTCTTCGAACGACTGTTTTTTCAGCCAAGCAGCCATACCGGCATAACCTTCTTTCTCCATGTAGAAAGACATAGACAGATACAAGTTTGATGACCACATTTCAGCAGTAATCTGCGCATTAATCGCATTTTGTAATTTTTCAGTAATCATAATCGCATTAATTAGAAATTTGAAAACATTGCAAAAATAACAAATCATTCCTTATTTCTGTTTTACCTTTTATTTTTTTTAAGACACAGAGGAAATCCGCCGAGAAAACTTTTCGAAAGCTATTACCGTTCTTCACACTGCTTCAATGCCTCTTTGGCTGCCTGATTCAGTTCGGAGATTTTGAAAGCATCCTGCTTAAACAGCATCAGCGACCCCAGCCTGCAAGGTCTGTCAATAACAGACTCCACATTGATAGTAACTGATTCCTTCGCATCGGGGTGCAAGCCGGAAGCACGCACAAACTCCACCTTCTGCCATCCTTTCAGAGGAATGAATGCCAGTTCATGCTCGCCATTGTTAATGACATAGGCTTTCCACCCGTTCTTCAAGGAGATGACACGTTCTGCAATGCGTTTGCCAGGACGTTCGGGCAAAGCATAATGTCCCAATCGCAAACGCGTATCCCTCTCTATACGAGTCACACTGTCGCACCTCAAAGTACCGTAAGGTAAAGGAGTGTCAGTCAGCCACAGTTCAAAATTCCTGTTCTTCAGCGGAGTGACTGTACGCTTCAGCGTGCCTTGTTCAAAGCCTTTCGACTCAAAATGCCGCATAGGCTCCCATTTTCCTTGCGCATTCAAAAACACGTATCCCATTGCCACCTCACCGTTCTTTCCATCGGCCTGCCAAGGAAACGTGGACGAGTAAGCCAGCCGGGAATAGCTCTCAGAAGTATACCAAGACCCCTCCTTATGGCTTACGGCACGTATCTCAGAATCTCCCAAACTAGGATAGTTCGTTATCAATACCTGAGCTTCTTCAGTCCAGCGATTATACACCTTGTCTTTTTTCATGTTTTTCCACTCTCCCTCATTCTCCACATCCGTCCAGAACCGGCAATCTTCGGGTAACAGCAAAGTGAGGAAAGCCTTCCCTAGCCAATAGACGCTACCTCTGCAACTGTATGGCTGCAAAACCGGGTCGAATGCTCCATAGAATCCTGATGTGGGTACCCCGTCGGCTGCCATAAAGTCGGGATGCTGCATAAACTGCAAAAGAGTGGCAGAGGCTATGCGACGCATCCATCCAAAATTACAGTCTTCTCTCTGGCTCCATGCCAAGGGCGACACAGAAGCAAAACGATACAGACAGCTGCGTCCATACATCATCATGTGTCCGTTGCGGGCAAACATGTAAGGATAACTATCAAACATTTCCTCATACTGTTTATCAAAACGCGCGGCTATATCGGGCATGTATGTATACCCGAAATAACGCGACCAAATGCGACCATATAATTGATAAGCCCACATGGAATAATAATCATAGGCTGCATCATCGAGATACCATCCATTACCCCGATAATCCTCGATTAGTGCAGAGGCATACTTGGCCAGCAAACTATCGTTTATCTGATACCCTCGCGTCTTGAAAAACGACATAGCGAGCACATTGAAAAAACGCCAGTTCTGCGCATAGGTAGGTCCGTCTGCATAACTCTCTATCATGGCATATAAAGAATCCCGCACATGTTTAGGAAGCGGATCGAAGAGCAAGTCGCCACAAGCAAGCAATGCTGCACTGAGACCGCCAAATTCGCATAAATCCTGCACAGGGCCGCGACGACCACGATGGGAAACATATTGGGCATTTCCCGGCTCTACAAGCATGGTCAGCTGCCTGCGATAATAATCCTTCAAGGGAATATGATTGATAACCAAGGTAGAGTCTTCGCATAGCAGCGGGGCAGCAATGAACAGCGTGCGGCACATGCCCTCCAAGGTAGCCGTACGAACTCCTCCTGCATCACGCGGATAACATACTTGACTGGTACGTTCGAAACACATCGGTGTATCCAAGTTCTTTACATGCCGAAAAGCCCCTTCGAGCAAATACTGAGCAGCTTGCTTCCAATGAGTGCGTGTCATACCCGTATAGGGGCTTCGCTGATAATCCGGATTCTCAATCTTAAAAACTCTGTTTTGCGCTTGTACAGAACAAATCAGCAGCAGTAAAGCTGCCATTAAAGTAATTTTATTTCTCATATTTTATTTTATATTAGATGTTATCAAGTAATTCTATCAAAAGATACAGGTGGCACTCGAAGCTATCGGCCTTGGCTCTTACCGGACAAAGGTATTATTTTTTATACACCCGAAAAATATACTGAGAAACTGTTTAAAAATTATTGAAAATGGAACTTTCTTATCCCAAATTCACGTATATAATAATCCGTGCACAGACGAGAGGAAATTGGCAGAAAATGACAACACCATCGAAATGCTTCTAATCCTGGTGACAGAAACGGGCAAAGTCTTGCTCAAACTGTGCAAAACCGCCGGGATAGGTGGTTTCTATCAACAGCGAACTATGGCCGCCAGCCTTCTGCTGATTCAGCAAGGCAACCAGCTTTGCCAGATAATCCGCTTCCGCCTTTTCCAGCACAAAAGTCACCAAGGCATGAGAAAGGATGTAGGCATAAGATTCATCCGTATGCAGCTTTTTAAGAAAACTCCCGTCTGCATTATCCATGAACGACTTCAAATCCACTTCACCCAGCATATACATCGTGCGGAGCCGCCCACGCTCGTAATCACCCAAAGTGTGCTTCAGTCCTTTCTTCCCCCACTCGCAATGTTCCCAATATTCCGACAAGCCCTCGTTCAGCCACCCCGGTACTCGCTGAATGGTGCGACGGGTTAAATGATGCGCCAGTTCATGAACAATAATCTTCGAACTCCTCTCCCGCCACTTCTCACGCCCCAGGATAACCACCTCTTTTCTACGGGGGATATAAAGCCCGGACACATTCAGCGAAGGCAACGCCACCTGAATGCTGTCCAGATAATACAGAGCCGCCTGCTTTTTATCGAATACCGTCAGTTGCAAACAGGTGGTATCCTTCAAGCCCAGCCGCACATAGAACGCTACCTCTTCTGCCAAAAAACGCTCTATCCACTCCTTTTCTTTCGCCGGAAGTTCATCGCCCGCATACGATATTTCCAACTGCTGAGCTATCATACCCTGACTGAACATCAGCATCCCCAACAACCATCCCAAGAGTTTCATCTCGTTACTTTTTTCGTTTCAAATACTTTTTCTGTTCCCGCTTGGTCATATCCAGCATGATAAGCCCGTCGTCCACCCATGCCGTATACATCTTCCTTTCTTCCGGCTTCACATCGCCTTCCGTTGTACGGAATACCGGCGTGAAGTGCGAATACATATAGCCTGCGGCTTTCAGTCCGCTGAATTTGTTTTTATCCAAAAAGAAGAAAGATACGGACACTCCCGTAGGGCCGGCTATGCCCACCGGCTGCCCCGTACGCACTTCTTCACCGGGAGTGATGAAATTCTCCTGCATCACCAGATAGGCAGCAAAAGTATGGTCGGCATGGCATATCAGCAGTTGGCGGGGAATCACCGTGCGACAGGCCACTCCGCTGCGGGTGGCATAGACCGTATCGCCCGCAGCCATGCGAAACTGCAGAGTTCTGACCGACTCGCGCCTGTCGATTCTCCAGGCCGTCTGTGTGCCGCTCTTTACCGGCAAGGCATAAGGGGTATTCACCTGAAAATTCTTCGGGAAAAAGCCCCGGAAATACATAAAAGAAGTGGGGCGGTTAAAGGGATTGTCGTACGGAGATTTTTTCATCTTCTTGAAAACGGTGTTCTTACCGGGCTGCAATTCATAGGAATCATCCCCTTCCCTATACAGGTAATACGGGCAATAATCCTCGTTGTAATAATTCAATTCCTGATTTCCTTCATTATCAGATTCCCATACCGATTTGACCACATCGTGCGGACGATCCAGTATTTTCCGGAAAGACTGTGCGCCGGCACCGGCAGAAGCCATCAGCCAGAGGGCAGACAGTAGCATAGATTGAAAGACAGTTTTCATAAGCAATTAGATTTATGAATGCAAAAATAATTGTTTCTCTGAAAAATAAACGTTCATTTTAATGTATACACCTTATGCGGCACCCGTCCCTGCGCCTGAATAATGGATTCCTCTCCCTGACTCCATCGGCGCAGCTCAGTGGTGGCGGCCGTTCGCTTCAGAGAGGTAAGCTGCATATAGGTGGCACAGTCTATCGAGGCATGCGAGTGCAGGTAATCCAGCAGCAACTGCTTCCGTTCGGCAGGCGTATAAGGACAACTGCCGGAACGGATGGTGTGGTGATAAGGAGAACGTTCCAACGACATCCAGTTGTCTATGGCACGTAGAAACTCCTTTTCGGGCACAAACTTCACACCGCCCACTTCAATGCTGGCGGCATTGCGGCGGGTCTTCTGCTCATCGGATTCTTCGCGCTCCACGCCTTTCTTCAGAGCCAGCGTGGGAGTAAACCGTCCCAGCCCGTCTATCTTGACGGTACATCCATCGGCCATCAGCACCGCCATGCGCTCGGCCAACGTACTGAGCACACCGGTAACGGCCCCTTTAGACAGTCCGCTGGCTTTGCTGATATGCTCCAACAGTTTGTCGAAATCCACCTGCCTTACTTCAATCAGACGGGGATACAGTTTCTTCTTGCCCTCTTCATACGAGATATTCATCTCTTGCATCACATATTTTGCCATACTGTTTCTATATTAATGAGTGAAATACTTAGAAGTTCTTTTACATCATATTCAGAAGTAGTTATCCTGCTTCTTATTGTCTGGCAGAGTTACGAAAAAATATCAAAACATACAACCCATCGGCTGAAAAACTTCCAAGAACTATGAAATAGCCTGTATTTTCACAAATAGGCGGCTGAAAAACTTCCGGAAGCTGCATGACTTTTATAAACGGCACCGCCGTTTATAAAAGCAGCAGCGGCGTTTATATAAACGGCATCGTCGTTTGTACAAACGGCAGTGCCGTTTATAGTTTTCACTTGGCTTCAGAGAAGTTTATACGTATATATAAAAAAATTAGGGCAGAAGTATGTTACTTCTACCCTAATTCTGCACTTACTGTTGCGGAGAGAACGAGATTCGAACTCGTGATACCCTTTTGGGGTATACACGCTTTCCAGGCGTGCCTCTTCAACCACTCGAGCACCTCTCCTTTTCAAAACGGCTGCAAAGGTAATACTTTCATCCGGATATTCCAAATTTCAAAGCAAAATTTGGTAGAAACAGACGGACACACTATATTTGCTGTATGGATGATAGCCTATCGGCTATAGAACGGAGTATGGTTTTTAATCTAATAAAGATATGTATCGTGTAACCCTGATTCTGCTGCTGGCACTGCTGCTGCCCGACATTTACCTCTACCTGACTTACGTCACCAAGCGCACCTCCAGCTTCTGTTGGCGGACCTTGTACTGGCTTCCCAGCGCATTGCTTACGCTGACGTATGTATATTTCATCTATTTCACAGGCGGAAACGCACTGGCGCACCATCCGGAAGCCATCGGGAAGCTGGCCATTGCGGTGATGCTGCTGGCAGTACCCAAGATAACGCTGATGCTGACTTCGCTGCTGGGCATCGCCTGCCGCGGAATAGGCAGAAGTTTGTCGTACATCGTCTGGCATACGCCTTTCAGAGAGCCGCGCAGCCCGTTCGTCATTCACCGCCGCCCCTTTACCCTGGCCGGGCTGGTGCTAGGCGTTGTCAGTTTCTTCAATATCCTGTACGGGGCCTTGGTGGGTGTCAGCCGATTCGAAGTAAAAGAGGTGACGGTGGCCCACAGCGACCTGCCACAAGGGTTCGACGGGTATCGCATAGTGCAACTGTCGGATATACACATCGGCAGTTGGCACGACAAGCCGCAAGAGATAGAGCGTATGGTGGAGCTGGTAAATGCGCAGCAAGCCGACCTGATAGTGTTTACGGGCGACCTGGTGAACCAGCAGAGTTATGAATTGAAAGGGTTCGACCACATACTGGGCCGACTGAAAGCCAAAGACGGGGTGTATTCCGTACTGGGTAATCACGACTACGGCACCTACTATCACTGGAAGAATCCGCAGGAAGAACTCCGCAACCACCAATATCTGCTGGAAACGCAGAAAGCGATGGGATGGCGGCTGCTAAACAATGAGCACGTAGTCTTGCACCACCGGGGCGACAGCATTGCCCTTATCGGAGTGGAGAACGACGGAGAGCCGCCCTTTCCGCAACACGCCGACCTGGAGCAGGCCATGAAAGGCACAGAAGGAATGTATGGCATTCTACTGAGCCATAACCCTACGCATTGGCACCGCGAAGTGTTACCGCAATCGGATATACAGCTGATGCTGGCCGGTCATACCCATGCCATGCAGATGGAAATGTTCGGGCGGTCGTTGTCGGCTCTGAAATATCCGGAATGGTCGGGGCTGTACCACGAGGGGCAACGGGCGCTGTATGTCAACGTGGGCATCGGCTATGTGGGCCTGCCTTTCCGCTTCGGTGCCTGGCCGGAAATCACGGTCATCACCCTGCGAAGTAAATAACGGTGCATTTCCTTTCGGAATCGAATAAAAAGACTAACTTTGCCGCCGACTAAAAAATACATTTCCATGAAGCTACTCTACATTCTTTATCAGCTGTGTTTTGCTCTTCCGGTGCTGCTGGTGCTCACCATCGTCACCGCACTGATTACCATTGCGGGATCTTTGCTGGGCAATGCGCATTTCTGGGGTTATTATCCGGGCAAGATATGGTCGCAACTGGTGTGCATCATACTGCTTATTCCGGTAAAGGTAGTGGGCAGAGAGAAACTGCACGCCCATACCTCGTATGTCTTTGTGCCCAATCATCAGGGAGCTTTCGACATTTTTCTGGTGTACGGCTATCTGGGAAGAAATTTCAAGTGGATGATGAAGAAAGGATTGCGCAGCATTCCGTTTGTGGGCAAGGCGTGCGAGAGTGCCGGACACATCTTCGTGGACCGCAGCAGCCCGGGCAAGATTATGGCTACCATGCAGAAGGCCGAGGCTTCGCTCACCAACGGTGTGTCGGTAGTGGTATTTCCTGAGGGTGCCCGCACCTTTACGGGGCACATGGGATACTTTAAGCGCGGTGCGTTTCAACTGGCCGACGACCTGCAACTGCCCGTGGTGCCCATCACCATAGACGGCTCGTTCGAGATTCTGCCGCGCACAGGCAAGTGGATTAGCTGCCACCGCATGATTATGACGATTCACGACCCTATCCCCCCGAAGGGGAAAGGGGCAGCCAACATCCGCGAAACACTGAACGAGGCGTATGCGGCTGTAGAGAGTGCCCTGCCGGAAAAGTACCGAGGCATGGTGAAGAATGACGATCAGGAAGTGATGTAGTTCAAAACATCAGACGCTAGCCAGACTTTATTGTTTCATTTGCCGGAAATCCGATACATCATCCATGTATCTGCTTAGGGTTTTCTCCAAGTCTAAGACTCCGGATTTTAATATCATTTACCCCCTTGCAGCCGTTTCTGCTCTTCCAGCAGCTTCATATTCTCTTTGGCTTTAGAGAGGTAATCCTTTACAAAGAAATGCTCCTTAAAGGAAGCCGGAGCCGTGCGCAAGATGTCTTCTATCTCAGGGGTCATTACCGGATAGGGCAGTGTGCTGCACATCATCATAAAGACACTGGGCCCTAATACATTTTCGAAATTATCCTTGATAAAACCTTTTATATAGGTATTCATTTCCTTCACCAAGGTTTCTTCTTCTTTCACCAGACTGGCATGCACATCTTCAAGATTAGCCCCATCGAGTACCATACGAGCCTCCTTACGTTCCAGTTCGCCCAATTGTAGTTCCATTCCGTTTCTCCGGTCTATAAACTCATACAGGGCATCGTTCAGCGGTGTGCCTTTCGCTGTGAGCTCAGCATTGGAGATCACTACATCTACCTTGCCGTCTTCCAGTATCAGCGGCATGATGCTCTCATCATCCATAAACAGCGTCACCATGCGGGTGGTGTCGGCTGCCCCCTTCATGGCAAACAGACCGTGTACCACTTCGGCCGAATCTACCGTAATCCACTGTCCTCCCTTCAGCACTCTCAGATACAGCATCTTTCCATCCAGGCTGGTGATGGAAGAAGTTCCTTCGATTTTATACTTTTTACTGCAGGAAACCAACGAAAACACCAAAGCCATAAAGAGAGTCACATGTAAGGTTATACGAATCATAAGTGCCAAATGTTATATTTTAGTTCTACAATTTCACAGCAAAGGTATTAATAATCCTTATAAACAAGGAGCAAAGAAAGGTATTTTCATTTGCTTTACGTATTTTTGCACATCTTGCCACTGGCTGAAACATTTGTATAATCATTTTAACCAAGGAAACAACTCATGTCTACCTATGCACCTTTTGCCAAACCGCTCTACGTGATGCTGAAACCTGTGGGTGCGGTGTGCAACCTGGCTTGTGAATATTGCTATTACCTGGAGAAGGCCAACCTTTACCGGGAAAATCCTAAACATGTGATGAGCGAAGAATTGCTGGAACGCTTCATAGAAGAATATATCAATTCGCAGACCATGCCGCAAGTGCTCTTCACCTGGCACGGCGGAGAAACGCTGATGCGACCGCTATCGTTCTATAAGAAAGCGGTGGAACTGCAAAAGAAATATGCCAACGGACGCACCATAGATAATTGCATTCAGACCAACGGTACTCTGCTGACGGATGAATGGTGTGAATTCTTCCGCGAAAACAACTGGCTGGTAGGGGTGTCTGTCGACGGACCGCAGGAATTTCACGATGAATACCGGCGCAACAAGATGGGCAAGCCTTCGTTTGTGAAAGTAATGCAGGGTATCAACCTGCTGAAGAAGCATGGGGTGGAATGGAACGGCATGGCGGTGGTGAACGACTTTAATGCCGATTATCCGCTGGAATTTTACCGATTCTTCAAAGAAATAGGCTGCCATTACATCCAGTTTGCCCCCATTGTGGAGCGTATCAATCCGCATCAGGACGGCCGACACTTGGCCTCGCTGGCAGACGGCGACGGCACTGCTTCACTGGCCGACTTCTCGGTAAGCCCCAAGCAGTGGGGCGACTTTCTATGCACGCTGTTCGATGAATGGATAAAGGAGGATGTGGGAACGTATTACATCCAGCTGTTCGACTCTACGCTGGCCAACTGGATGGGCGAACAGCCGGGCGTATGCTCCATGGGAAAGACCTGCGGCCATGCCGGGGTGATGGAGTTCAACGGCGATGTGTATGCCTGCGACCACTTCGTATTTCCGGAATATAAGCTGGGAAACATCTATCAGCAGACGCTGGTGGAAATGATGTACAGCGAAAGGCAGCAGCAATTCGGACTGATGAAACAGCAGTCGCTGCCCACCCAGTGCAAGGAATGTGAATGGCTCTTTGCCTGCAACGGGGAATGTCCGAAAAACCGCTTTGCACGGACGGCTTCGGGCGAACCGGGACTGAATTATCTCTGTGCCGGGTATCGGCAGTTCTTCCGCCATGTGGCTCCGTACATGGACTTCATGAAGAATGAACTGATGAACCAGCGGCCACCGGCCAATGTGATGAAGCATCTGGAAGAAATCAAGAACCAACGCTAGTTGTTAGATTGAAAACTTTAATTATCAATATAAACTAAAATGACAATGAAAAAGTATCTAGTAGCGGCAGCTGCCGCAATCTGCATCGGCACAGCCCAGGCAGATGAGGGTATGTGGCTCCTTCAGCTGATGAAACAGCAAAATTCCATCGAACTGATGAAGAAGCAAGGTCTGAAACTGCAGGCTGACGATTTGTATAATACCAATGGGGTATCGCTGAAAGATGCGGTAGGTATCTTTGGCCGTGGATGTACTGGCGAAATCGTATCGCCGGAAGGATTGATTCTAACCAATCACCACTGCGGATATGGTGCCATACAGCAGCACAGCTCGGTGGAACACGACTACCTGACCGATGGTTTCTGGGCCAAAAACCGCAGCGAGGAATTGCCTACTCCGGGATTGGAGTTCCGGTTCGTACACCGCATCGTAGACATTACCGACCTGGTGAACCAGCAAGTGAAAGAGGGCAAGGTGGATGAAACCACAGCCATGACTGCACCTTTCCTCTCGAAGCTGGCCAAGGAAGAGTTCGAAAAGAGCGACCTTAAAGGAAAACCGGGTATCGAAGCCAAGGCACTGCCTTTCTATGCCGGAAACAAGTATTTCCTGTTCTATTATAAGGTATATAGCGACGTGCGTATGGTAGCTGCCCCGCCCTCCTCGGTAGGTAAGTTTGGCGGTGAAACCGACAACTGGATGTGGCCGCGCCACACGGGCGACTTCTCTATGTTCCGTATCTATGCCGACAAGAACGGCGAACCGGCTGCTTACTCGGCCGACAACGTGCCTTTGAAGACTCCGAAATTCCTATCCATCTCTTTGAAAGGTCTGGAAGAGAACGACTATGCCATGATTATGGGATTCCCCGGAAGCACAGAACGCTACCTGACACAGAGTGAAGTGAAACAGCGTATGACAGCCACCAACCAAGCTATGATTGATATGCGCGGTGTGCGTCTGGATGTATTGCGTAAATTCATGGAAGCCAGTGACAAGATTCGTATCCAGTATGCCAGCAAATTTGCTCAAAGCAGCAACTATTGGAAGAACTCTATCGGTATGAACAAGGCCATCGTAGACAATGATGTGCTGGGTACGAAGGCTGCTATTGAAAAGCAGTTTGCCGACTTTGCAAAGGGCAAGCCTGAATATCAGGGCGTGGTAGAGAAAATTGATGCCTTGGTGGAAAAAAGCAGTCCGCTGCTGCGCCAGTTGTACTACACACACGAAGCACTGCGCGGTGCCATAGAATTCGGAAGCCCCTTCCTGGTAATGGACAACATCAAAAAGGCGCTGAAAGAAAAGAACGACTCACTGCTGCAGGCTTCTAAAAAGCAACTGGAAAAGGTATTTAACGAAACACACAACAAGGATTACGACCACGAAGTGGACCGCGCCGTGGCCAAGGCTATCTTGCCTGCACTGGCCAAAGCGTTGCAACCCGAACAGTTGCCGGCCTTCTACCAGACCATCGAAAAAGAATTCAAGGGTAATTACGATGCCTATGTAGACCAACTGTATGATAACTCTATCATGGCCAATCGCGAAAACCTGGACAAGTTCTTGAAGAAACCCAGCATCAAGGCTATAGACCGCGACCTGGCTACTGCCTATTCTCGTGCTAAAGTAGAAAAAATCCGTGAACTGGGTATGGCTATGCAACAGGCTGAAGAGGGCATCGAACTGCTGCACAAGGCTTACATCCGCGGATTGGGCGAGATGAAGTTGCCGGTACCTTCTTATCCCGATGCCAACTTCACGCTGCGTCTGACTTACGGTAACGTAAAATCTTATAACCCGAAAGATGGGGTTCACTACAAGTATTTCACTACTACCGACGGTATCTTGCAGAAGGAAGATCCCAACAACAGTGAATTCGTGGTACCGGCCAAGCTGAAAGAATTGATTCAGAACAAGGACTTCGGACGCTATGCCATGAAGAACGGGGTGATGCCTGTGTGCTTCCTCACTACAAACGACATCACCGGCGGTAACTCCGGAAGCCCGGTCATCGACGGTGAAGGACGACTCATCGGCTGTGCCTTCGACGGCAACTGGGAATCGCTCAGCGGTGACATCAATTTCGACAATAACCTGCAACGCTGCATCGCACTGGACATCCGCTACGTGCTCTTCATTCTGGAGAAGCTGGGTGGCTGCAAGCACCTTGTAGACGAAATGCAGATTATAGAATAATCTACTATAAACCAGTAGAAGATAGCCTATGAAAAAGATTCTACTCACTGCACTACTGGCTTCGTCGGCTCTATTAAGCAGAGCCGACGAAGGCATGTGGATGCTTACAGACCTGCAAAAACAGAATCAGGTGGCCATGCAGGAACTGGGACTGCTGATTCCGGTGAACCAGATTTACGACCCGCAGGGCATCGCACTGAAAGATGCGGTGGTACACTTTGGCGGGGGATGCACGGGCGAAGTTATCTCGGCGGAAGGATTGGTACTGACCAACCATCACTGCGGATACGGTGCCATACAGCAGCACAGCTCGGTGGAACATGATTATCTGACGCACGGCTTCTGGGCCATGAACCACAATGAAGAACTTCCCTGCAAAGGACTGACCGTGACGTACATAGACCGCATACTCGATGTGACGGACTATGTAAAGCAGCAGCTGAAGACGGATAAAGACCCCAAGGGAACCAATTATCTGTCGCCTAAATATCTAGATGGTGTGGCAGAACGTTTTGCCAAAGCCGAGAACATCGACCTGGAAGCACCCGGCAGAAAGCTGGAGCTAAAAGCTTTCTACGGAGGAAACCGCTACTATCTCTTTGTGAAGACAGTGTACAGCGACATCCGTATGGTAGGGGCACCGCCCTCTTCCATCGGCAAATTCGGTGCCGATACCGACAACTGGATGTGGCCGCGCCACACGGGAGACTTCTCGCTGTTTCGCATTTATGCTGCACCCGACGGAACACCGGCAGAATACAGTGAGCAGAATGTACCGCTGAAAGTGAGAAAACACCTCACCATCAGTCTGGCTGGTTATAAGGAAGGGGATTTCACTTTTGTCATGGGTTTTCCGGGCCGCAACTGGCGCTACATGATAGCCGACGAAGTGGAAGAACGTATGCAAACCACCAATTTTATGCGTCACCACGTGCGCGATGCCCGTCAGCAGGTGCTGATGGAACAGATGCTGAAAGATGATGCCGTGCGCATACATTATGCCAGCAAATATGCTTCATCGGCTAATTATTGGAAAAACGCCATCGGCATGAATGAAGGGTTGCTGCGACTGAAAGTGCTGGAGACCAAACGCGCCCAGCAGGAGGCACTGCTAAAGCATGGGCAGGCTACAGGCGATACGACCTATGCGCAGGCTTTCAGCCAGATACAGCAGATAGTACGTCAGCGCAAGCCGGCTCTCTACCATCAGCAGGCCATTCAGGAAGCCCTGATTACGGCACTCGACTTTATGCGCATCCCCAACACAGCCCGACTGGCATCGGCTCTGAAAAGTAAGGATAAAACGGCCATCCGTGAAGCTACGGAAGAATTGAGGAAAGATGCTGAAAAGTATTTTCAGTCGGTACCTTTCCCGCAAGTGGAACGGCTGGTGGGTAAAAAGATGCTGGCCACGTATATGAATTATATCCCGGCCGACCAGCAAATCGGTATCTGCCAGGTAATCGGCAAACGCTTCAAAGGCAACAGCGATGCTTTCATCGATGCCTGCTTTGAGCATTCTATCTTTGGCAACCGTGAAAACTTCGACAAGTTTATCCGCAAGCCCAGCCTTTACAAACTGAGCACAGACTGGATGATTCTGTTCAAACATTCCATTACTGACGGACTGCTGCACACTACACTGGCCATGATGGAAGCCAACAAGAATTATAATGCAGCGCATAAAGTGTGGGTAAAGGGCATGATGGAGATGAAACAGGCAGCTGGTACTCCTATCTATCCGGATGCAAACTCTACGCTCCGCCTGACGTATGGCAAGGTGCGCTCGTACGAACCTGCTGACGGAGTAGAATACAAGTATTACACTACATTGAAAGGGGCCATGGAAAAAGAAGACCCGAACAATTGGGAATTCGTGATTCCGGAAAAGCTGAAAGAACTGTACCGGACAAAGAATTATGGCCGCTACGCGCTGCCCGACGGCGATATGCCTACCTGCTTCATAGTAGATACTGACAATACGGGAGGAAACTCCGGCAGTCCGGTATTCAATGCCAAAGGACAACTTATCGGCACAGGATTCGACCGCAATTATGAAGGACTGACCGGTGACATCGCTTTCCGCCCCTCGTCACAGCGAGCTGTATGTGTAGACATCCGCTACATACTCTTCATCATTGAGAAATATGCCGGTGCAAATCACCTTATCGAAGAGATGACAATTGAAAACTAAAACAACAAGAATTATGAAAAAGCTAGCAACCCTCATTCTGCTGTTGATCGGAGGAATCACGCTCAATGCCTGTACCCATACAAAGGCAGACTCTAAACAACAGAAGACTGTACAACAGCAGCAGACAGCCAAATCTACCGATGCCGTTATTCAGATGGACAAACAGATGTTTATAAACCGTATATTTGACTATACTGCCGAAACACAAGAATGGAAATTCAAAGGCGATAAGCCAGCCATTATCGACTTGTATGCCGACTGGTGTGGTCCTTGCCGCATGATAGCCCCCATTCTGAAGGAGCTGGCACAAGAATATGCGGGAAAAATTACAGTATATAAAGTAAATGTGGATAAGGAAAAAGAACTGGCAGCTTTGTTTCAAGCTACCAGCATTCCTCTCTTAGTGTTTATTCCTATGAACGAACAGCCTCAACTGTTCCGTGGAGCAGCCGACAAGGCTACGTATAAAAAAGCCATTGACGAATTTCTGCTTAAAGCACAATAGGAACTTCCTGCCACTGCCCGTGGTGTAATTCCATCACCGTCCGATAGCCTGCCTGCCATAAAGCTTGCAGTGCTTTCGGGCGGTTGTTGTTTATCATCTGTGGATAATGCGCATCACTGTTGACCTGCACCGGCACTCCTAATTGCAACAAATAGCCAAAATAACGTTGATTGGGAAAGAATGTACCGGTTTCGTGAAAAGACTTTGTATTGATTTCCACCTGATACCCCTTGCGGGCTATGGTGGCCAGATAGTCGTGTACCAAGGTATCGTACCAAGGCTCATCCAACAGACCCGGACGGTAACGGGATGCGTTGTAATGCATCTTGTCTGCATGGCCCACAATATCAAATCCACCCAACTCTACCATGCGCAGCAAACGTTCGTAATAAAGATGAATCACCTTATCTAAGTTGCCATTAAAATGCACATCTACCAATTCACGGAAACGGGTCGGTGTGGTATCTACATCCACTATTCTTCCCTGGTCGTCGTGCAACAAATGCACCGAACCGATGCGATAATCTAAAGGAAGATGCTGAAAACGTTCGGCAGACGGATTGCTTGCTTCGTCTAGATAATCAATTTCAAGACCGATATAAAGTTGGATTTGGCCGGCATATGCTTCTTTCAAACGACGAAATTCAGCCAAATAATCATCCATTACATCCCATTCCATGGTCCACGGAGTGGAAAACGGCAAAGGAGCATGGCTGGAGAAACCATACGAAGTAAACCCGCTGCTCACAGCAAAGCGAACAAAATCCCTCATTTCGGCCCGGCCATCGCAAAACAGGCTGTGACTGTGATAATTGGTAAGATTCTGATTCATATTTCCTCCAGGTAAGAAAGGTCAGGCCAATTCACTGAGTTCTAACCAACGCATGGTCTTTTCATCGAGCAATTCTTCGAGCACGGGCAGTCGCTTTGACTTTTCAGTAAGTTCATCTACAGAAAGCGTACCGCTACATAACGCCTCTTCCAAGCGTTTTTTTTCTTCTTCCAGTTCCATAATCTCCTGTTCCAACTGTTCGAATTCGCGTTTCTCCTTGAACGAAAGCTTCTTCTTTTCTTTCTCTGCCGAACGAGGACGTAATTCAGCCGTAGACTTCTCTGCAGGACGTGCCTGTTTATCTTGTTCTTTCTTTGCCCGTTCCTTCTCTTCTTTCCAAGCTCGGTATTGGGTATAATTACCCGGGAAGTCACGAATATCGCCCTGCCCATTGAACACCATCAAATGGTCTACCACCTTATCCATAAAATAACGGTCGTGACTCACCACAATGACACAACCTTTGAAATTTTGCAGATACTCTTCCAATACATTCAGAGTAACGATATCCAAATCATTGGTAGGCTCATCGAGTACCAGGAAATTAGGATTACGCATTAATACGGTACAGAGATACAGCCTCCTTCTCTCTCCCCCACTCAATTTATAGACATAACTGTGCTGGGTCTCTGGAGTAAATAGGAAATGCTGCAAAAACTGCGATGCCGTGAGTCGCTTACCGTTGCCCAATTCAATAACCTCGGCAATGTCCTGCACCACATCAATAACCTTCATCTGCTCGTCAAACTGCAACCCCTCTTGTGAATAATAGCCGAAACGTACGGTCTCTCCAATGTCCAGCGTTCCACTGTCAGGCTTCACCTGCCCCATCAGAATCTTGATGAAAGTAGACTTACCGGTACCGTTGTTCCCCACAATTCCCATTTTCTCATAGCGCGAAAAAATGTAAGAAAAGTCATCCAGTATCTTGAGGTCGCCAAACGACTTGTACAGATGGTCGGCCTCGAAAATCTTACTGCCGATATAGGATGCTTTCACATCCAGTTTCACATTTCCTTCATACATACGCTGCTTGGCCACTTTCTCTAATTCATAAAAAGCTTCTTCACGATAACGTGCCTTGTGGCCGCGCGCCTGAGGCATCCGGCGCATCCACTCCAACTCCGTGCGATACAGATTGTTGGCACGCTCTATCTCTACCGACTTCGCTTCCATGCGCTCTTGACGCTTCTCTAGATAGTAACTATAATTGCCCTTATAGCTATACACAGAGCGATTATCCAATTCCATGATTTCAGAACATACTCTGTCCAGAAAATAGCGGTCGTGCGTTACCATCAACAAAGCCAAGCTGGAACGCTTAAGATATTCCTCAAGCCACTCTGTCATATCCAAATCAAGATGATTGGTAGGCTCGTCTAAAATCAACAAATCGGGTTCTGTAATCAACGTATTGGCCAATGCCACCCGTTTCAACTGTCCGCCTGAGAGTTGATTTACCGGTTGGTCAAAGTCATTAATCTTTAACTGTGAAAGAATCTGCTTGGCTTTTTGCTCATAATCCCAGGCTTTTTCCTGATCCATACGGGTGAGCAGTGCATCCATACCCGGATGTCCTTCCGTCTTCATGCAACGTTCATATTCCTTGATCAACTCTACCGTAGAATTACCATGATGAAAACAGGCTTCCAATACCGTGAGCTGCTCCGGATAATGTGGGTCTTGTTCCAAATAGCCTATCCGCAAATCTTTACGGAAAGATATTTTCCCGGTATCCATTCCCTCCTTGCCCGACAAGATACTCAGCAAGGTAGATTTACCGGTTCCATTTTTAGCGATTAAGCCCACACGCTGTCCCTCAGCCAAACCGAAGGAAATGTTTTCAAACAAGACCAAGTCGCCAAACGACTTGGTAAGATTCTCTACTTGTAATATCGGATTCACGCAGTATATACTAGAAAAAGATTAATACTAATTTTGTTTCAGCTCGAAAAAAAAGAAAGGGAAGCGCTGTTATTCCTGTTCCAATGCGGCTGTATAAGCTTCGGCCAAACTCAGTTTTTCACCGGCCTTTATACGGCTCCAAGTAAGCTTCATGGGATCGATCCACTGTCCTGTAGACTGATTCAATAAAACAGGCACTTCACGGTTGCCATCTACTAAAGTATGCCACTCGAAGCCATCTACCTCATTGGCCATAATTACACACAACGTAATACCTAATGCCAACCACTGATCTTTCTTCTTGGGAGGTATCACTCCGTTGTCTACCACCTGCTGCATGTGCACAATATCTGTCTCTAGACCTTGAAAATCTTTTTTTAATTCCTCCTTTACAGTGTGACTCACCCATTCATAAGCCTCATTAATGAGATACACCTCTGACAATCTCACCGGAATAATCTCGGCCGGATATTTCATACCCTTTTCTCTTATCATCAATGAACTAATCACTTCTTCAGCCTGCTTTACTGAAGTTCCTTTAGCCACCGTAAACGAGCATTCGAAAACCAGTTCGCCACGGCCAAAGACCCACAAATGTGTTGTATACCAAGCCCCTTCCTCTTCGAACATTTCCTGACTGGCTGCACATTCCCAAGGTCCTACAGTTGTCAGACGAGCCGCCTCATTCTGTTTCAATTCCTCCTGCACACATTCCGAAGCATACTTAGCATGCCCTTTGAAAGCAGAAATTCTGAAATTACCTGTCCATTCATTCGGATTATAGAATAGGAAAGAACCTTCCCCATCTTCAAACTCATTCCATTCGGCCGGATAACACATGGAAAACCATGCTTCGGGCGAAATAAATTTCTTAAATTGTTCCATCATTCCTCCTCTTTTAAAGAAATTAGATTACACATTCTACTGCATTTGATGCTGGTAAGCAAACTGTTACTTCAGACACACACTCAACCTGAGGCCTGCAGAAGGATGCTTACACTGACTTAACTCAAAGTAGGCATGTATCCGGTCTTTCCATACCGAATAAGCACCTCCTATATTTACATGCTTTGAATCATATTCTGCCATCAGATTCACCCCGTTTACTGCCTTACTCCAAAAGCCCGAGCCCTGCAGTCCGAAACGAAAATTTACTCCAAAAGCAGGCCCGTTCAGCGGATTATCTTTCCGCCTGTTATAAAGATAGGAAGCATGAAGCCCCAACTCTCCGAACTGTTGAAAAGTAAAATGCTTGGTAGCTGCCAGAAAATAGCGGTTCCAATAACCATTTCCACTATCGCCTACACTGGTTCCTCCATTATCACCAGATGAAGTGCCTACATCATTGGAACCTATCACAATTTGAGGTGTCCACTTCTTCCACCAGCCCTCTTTCCATAGCCTTAAACGTACGGAATAATTGCGGTCTTGATTCTTAATGTGTATATTCTTATTCCAATGATTGAAAATAGTACAAGCATAAGCTACCTCCAGCCAAGGGAAAATGGTAATATTTAGGTAATAATTCCATGTGTTATACGTCCAGTTGGGAGGCGTTACCGTATTATCCAGATAACCTCCACCCACCATAAAGGTTTTATCCTTCTGCATATCCGCTGTAGGCATCTCCAGCAATCCGGTAGTACCGTGCGTGAATTGCGCCTTGGCTAGCAAACTACATCCTGCCAGCATCATTACTAGAATCAATCTGTTCATTTCAATATTTATCCACTTGTTAGCTTTCTTATTTGCACGATTCTTAAATTCCATAAAAAACGTACAAAGATGGGCATTCCTGCCGAATTCTGCAAACTGTACGTAAGATTTATCTAATTAAGTGATAGCCAAAGAGTCTGTCTACTTAAGCAATTCCTGCAACTTCGTCTTCAATAATCCTTTACCATATCCACTCCAAACTTGCTTTATTTTTCCTTCGGGCGAAATCATTACATAGTGAGGAATTCCTTTTAATTGATAAGCTGCCGAAAGTCCTGTATTACCCGAACGAAGTTCATTCCACTGATTGCCTTTCAGTGCTCGCTTAGCTACAAAACTCTTCCAGTTATCTTTAGAATCCTGACTGATGCTGACTACTTCTAATTTACCCTTATAGAGTTCTGCGACTTCTTCCATTTCCGGAAGAGATTCCACACAAGGACCGCATCCTTGACTCCAAAAATCCAGCAAAATGTATTTCCCCTTAAACTCTGCCAGATGACGTACATTACCATCCAAATCATACAAATCACCATCCACCATCTCATCCCCCTCACCTACTATTTTCGGCAAATTCATATAAGCGGTAATTTCCCTGCCTGCCTCAGTAGACTTGTCAGCATCAGACATACGGGCATACAATGAACAAATCAAATCCTGATGACCAAATTCTTTATTCCACTGCAAAAACGAACAGTAAGACTTATATTTATCCAACCATACTGCTGTCACCGGAGCTTGCTTCATATAATTCAATTCTGCCAGATAAATTAAGCTATCCAACGGATCGTGGAGCACACGTAGAGAATCAATAGCTTTCCTATTAGGGCTTTTTCCTCTGGATGCACGAATGTAATCATACTCCTGCGCCATCCATTGCAACGACTGTCTACGCTCAGCAGAACACAAAGCCATGAAATCATTAGTATACTGCTGTTCAGGAATATCGCTAGTGATTTCCCATAGCGGATGCAGACAATCTTGACCAGTTATTTTGACGTACTTACCGGATTGCAACCACACATCAGCCCACGTCCCGGGAAATCCTTGGCTGAAGACCAAGAGTAATCGCTTTACAGGTTCTGTACCAGCAATGGAATCACGAAACGAAAATCTGCCATCGATTACCGTATCCTTGCATAGAGTTTTCAGAAGTCCTCCATCCTCTTTCATCAGTTCGAGAACTGTGCTGTCGGGCACATTCTTCAAAAAACCTTCTACCAGAAATGTACCTGCAGGCACCTGCGGAGAAGAAGTACAGCTACCCAAAATAATTTCTACCCAAAGGAGAATAGGTAAAAAAAAGTCTTGTGTTCATATAAATTTCTATTGATTTGCAACAAAGGTAGCTTTTTAATTTCATATAAACACACACCTTACCCCCTAAAAAACGATGTCCGAGCGAACTCACTTCGACCGGACATCTCCATAAACTTTGGCAGAGTTTATTTTCTTCACTTTCTTTGAATTAAGGGATGATGTATGAAATGAGAAGGGAGCTACACATTGAACAAAAAACTCCGGAATCATTTTAAACTCAGCGCTTTTTCCTCGAAAGCAATGATGAAATTAGTATGCAACGGCAGGTCTTCTGACTTGTTTCGCTGTGCGGCGCCTTCCCGACCCCCTTTACAGGATATCAGTGGCAATGGTATAGCCGACAGTTTGCTATGTTGAAACTTACAGCAGCGGGACTGTACAGGATTTACACCTGTTTCCCTTTTAATCGCAGTTCCTGAAAAGAAACAGCAAACCGATGCAAGGGCGAAGATAACGAATAGTCCAGGTATGAACAAATATTTCTGCATTTTTTTCTGAAAAAACAGATGTAACACTATTGTAACATCTGTTTCATAGACCTGAAATATTTTTGCCTCACTTTTGCAAACGATTAGAAATATGCTTTATTTTTGTAGAATAAATTATTAAAATTCAATGGCTATGAATAATTACCGAATTCTTGTGGTAGACGACGAAGAGGATTTATGTGAGATACTACAGTTTAACCTTGAAAATGAAGGATATGAAGTAGACACAGCCAACTCTGCTGAAGAAGCTCTGAAACTAGACCTAACAAAATACCATCTTTTACTACTAGATGTAATGATGGGAGAGATTTCGGGCTTTCGTATGGCCAGTATGTTAAAAAAAGAACCGAAAACTGCAGAAATTCCTATCATCTTTATCACAGCAAAAGATACAGAAAATGATACGGTAACCGGATTCAATTTAGGTGCAGACGACTACATCTCTAAACCATTTTCATTAAGAGAAGTAGTAGCACGTGTGAAAGCAGTACTGAAACGTACTGCAAAAAACCTGGAACAACCTACCGAACTGCTGCGTCATGAAACCTTGGTAATGGATGTAGAAAAGAAAAAGGTCTGCATAGACGGTTTGGAAGTTTCTCTTACAAAAAAAGAATTTGAAATTCTACTTTTCCTGCTAGAAAACAAGGGCAGAGTCTTTTCCAGAGAAGATATTCTGGCACACGTGTGGCCCGACGAAGTTTACGTACTGGACCGTACCATCGACGTAAACATTACTCGTCTGCGTAAAAAAATAGGTATTTATGGAAAATGTATTGTAACTAGATTGGGATATGGCTATTGTTTTGAAGCAAACTAAAAGGGATAGACCCATCTTATCATTTAGCCAGAAATTATTCGTATCGGTCATTTCTTTATTTCTGACTTTTGCTGCTTGTTTTATAGCATACCAATACCAACGGGAAAAGGAATATAAGGTAGAACTGCTACATACACAACTGCAAGACTACAACGACCGTCTGGAAATGGTATTACGAATCACAGATACCAAACAATGGAACGAAGTACTGGACACACATATACAAGCGTATGTAAACCATGACTTACGCGTAACGATTATAGATAAACAGGGAAAAGTTATATACGATAGTTACCCATCTAAGTCATTACCTCAGGACAACCACATAAACCGTCCTGAGATTCATAAGTGTATGCTGACAGGAAGAGGCTATGACGTAAGACGTACATCCGAAACCACTGGTGTGCCTTATTTCTATTCAGCTACCTTGTATACAGAATACATTATTCGATCCGCTCTTCCCTATAATGTGACACTGATTAATAACCTAGCTGCTGATTCAAATTATCTATGGTTTACCTTTTTTGTAACTATGCTATTGGTAGGTGTTTTCTATACATTTACTTCAAAACTAGGTACTGCCATCGGTCACTTACGAGAATTTGCTATGCGAGCAGACAAGAACGAACCAATCGAAATGGATATTCAATCTGCTTTTCCTCACAACGAATTAGGTGACATATCACAACATATCATACAAATATACAAACGATTACGTCAAACAAAAGAAGCTCTTTATATAGAGCGTGAGAAACTTATCACCCACCTACAGACTTCACGCGAAGGCTTAGGTGTGTTCAACCGCGATAAAAAAGAAATCCTGGTAAACAGCCTCTTCACACAATACGTAAACCTTATTTCTGACCGAAATTTACCGACTACAGAAGCCGTATTCGACGTAACAGAATTTTTACCGATTACAGAATTTATCGGAAAGGCACAGCTACGCCCCGTCTCTGGCAGTGAAGAAAAACGAATGTCGATAAATATAACCAAGAATGGACGTATTTTTGTAGCAGAATGTATTATTTTTCAAGACTTAAGTTTTGAGATTTCTATTAATGACGTTACACAGGAGGAGGAACAGGTAAGACTGAAACGACAGTTGACGCAAAATATCGCGCACGAACTAAAAACACCTGTGAGTAGCATTCAAGGATATTTAGAAACTATTGTCACCAACAGCGAACTACCTAAAGACAAAATGAACATTTTCCTGGAGCGCTGTTATGCACAGAGTAATCGACTGAGCCGGTTACTCAGAGATATCTCTGTACTGACCCGAATGGATGAAGCAGCACACTTGATAGATATGGACAGAGTGAACATTTCACAGTTGGTAGACAATATTACAAATGAAGTGGCACTGGAGCTGGAAAATAAACAAATGTCTGTGAACAATATGCTGCGACCAGACATCATAATGCAAGGGAACTATTCATTGCTATACTCCATCTTCCGAAACTTGACAGATAATGCCATAGCCTATGCAGGCATAGGAACACAAATACGTATTAATTGCTTCCGAGAAGATGAGCATTTTTATTATTTCAGTTTCGCAGATTCCGGTGTAGGTGTACCTGAAGAACATTTAAACAGACTCTTCGAACGATTCTACCGAGTAGACAAAGGACGCTCTAGAAAGTTAGGAGGAACAGGACTGGGACTGGCTATCGTAAAAAATGCCGTACTGATGCATGGCGGATCAATCTCTGCCAAAAACAGTCCACAAGGAGGATTGGAATTTATCTTCACTTTGGCAAAATAATGAGATTATTTGTACCTTTGTCTCCCTAAAATCATTGGAATGCGATAATCTTATTGTATGGGACTATTTTTGAAACACAAAACAAACGAACTTTGCTGGGGCGTATGGAAAATGCAAGAATCATGGGAAGAACTGACCGAACAATTGCAACATCCAACGCTCTGCCAAGAAGCGTTACAACGTTTTAGTGCGCCACATCGACGCATGGAATGGCTAACAGTGAGACGTCTGCTGCAAGTACTAATAGGAAAAGTGCCTGAAATAGACTACCTGCCCAATGGAAAACCGATTATACAAAGTCGGGGAATGCATATAAGCATATCACATACTAAAGAATATGTAGCGGTTATCCTGGCCAACCGAGAAGTTGGTATTGATATAGAACAATATGGACAACGAGTGCATAAAGTAAAAACGCGCTTCATACGAACAGACGAGACTATTCTTCCTTACAGAGGAGATGACACCTGGAGCCTACTGCTACATTGGAGTGCCAAAGAAACCCTTTTCAAATGCCTAGGAACCTCAGAAGTAGATTTTCGTGAACATCTCCAGATTCTACCCTTTACTCCACAAATAAAGGGTAGAATCCACGCCAAAGAATATCGCACACCCACACAACATACATTTACTCTGCAATATGAACTACACCCCGATTTCGTACTAACTTATTGGGAAGGCTGATTAATAGTAAACTTTACCTGAAGAATGCGGCGATTATCCATCTGAAGCACTTCAAACTCATAGTTACGATAAAGGACTCTCTCGTGCAAGGTGGGAAACTCGCCTTTCAACTCCAATAACAAACCGGCTACAGTATCAGCGTCTCCTGTCACTTCATCAAAAATATCACTATCCAACCGAGTTATCTTATAGAAATCGGTTAACTGAGTCTTAGCTTCGAACACCCAAGTGTGATCATTCAACACTGTATACGTACGCTCTTCATCATCGTATTCATCATGTATCTCACCTACAATCTCTTCAATAATATCTTCCATTGTAACAATGCCTGAAGTACCACCAAATTCATCTACTACAATAGCAATATGGATCTTATTTGCTTGAAAATCCCGCAAGAGATCGTCAATCATTTTTGTTTCTGGCACAAAATAAGCAGGACGGATAAGTGATTGCCAACGAAAGTTATCCCCCTTATTAAGATGAGGCAAAAGATCTTTAATATAAAGCACCCCCTTGATATTATCGCGAGTTTCTGCATAAACAGGAATTCGTGAATAGACATTCTCTACAATACACTTCAGAACATCTTTATAAGGAGTACGAATATCTAAATCTACCACGTCGAGTCGTGAAGTCATGACTTCTTTAGCTGTCTCACCTCCAAAACGAATAATACCCTCCAGCAGATTATTCTCTTCCTTCAGTTCTGCCTTATCGGTCAACTCAAGAGCCTGAGAAAGTTCATCTACCGATATATTATGGTTCTTCCGAGCAAAATGCTTGTTAAGAAATGAAGTAGAACATACCAGCATAGAAGCTAAAGGATAAAACAGCGAACGAAATAACGTAATGCCAGGCGCAGCTAACCGACAAAACCGAAGGGTATTCTGTGCAGAAAATATCTTTGGCATTATTTCTCCAAAAAGCAACAACAAGAATGTAAGAGCCACCGTCAATACCAAAAATTCAGCCAATGGAGAATGAAACTGAAACACATTCATAAAGAATACGTTACACAGCATAATAATGGTAACATTGACAAAATTGTTGGTAATTAAAATCGTAGCTAACAACCGCTCTGTATCCTCGAGTAAACGGCTGATTTTTTCGTCAGAAGGGTGCTTCTCCTCTGCAATGGCACTCAAATCAGAGGGCGAAAGCGAGAAAAATGCTATTTCGGATGCCGAAGCGAATCCGGATACTAACAACAACAAACCGGCCAACACAATGGCTATCAAAGCCGAAAAGGATGGAGGCTGTACTGTAATACTGTTAAAAACATCTGCCAACTGGCATAAATAAGCGTCTGAATCCAAAGATGTGTTTTTTAATGAAACATATTAAAAGGGCAAATCATCAGCCTGATTATTCTGAACTGAAGAAGACTGCACAGGCTGCGGAGTAGATTGAACCGGAGCTGCTGATTGCTGAGATTTCGGCGTAAGCATTTCCATTACGTCTACAAAGACTTCGGTAATATAGCGCTTGATACCTGATTGATCATCGTATGAGCGAGTTCGGATTTTTCCCTCTACATAAAGTTTATCTCCTTTGTGTACGTACTTCTCCACCGTTTCTGCCATCTTACCGCGGACTATCAAGTTATGCCACTCGGTACGGTCTGGTATCTGTGTACCATTCTGTAGAGTATATCCACGCTCTGTGGTTGCCAGCGAAAACTGTGCTACACAATTGCCTCCTTCATACCAGGTTATTTTCGGGTCGTGTCCTACATTACCCAATAAAATCACTTTGTTAATAGACATGGTCAATCTGCCTTTTATAATTTTTCGCCAAAATTAAAGAGAAATTCTACAACATGCAAACTTCTATCCGTTTTTATCCATATATTTCCAAAAACTGATGTACCAAACGCGGAAATGCATACTGATGGAGTTCACTATGCTCTACACGTAAATATCCTGCAAAAGAGCGTGTATCCGGCAAAAGTTGCACTTCATAGAAATTTGCATAAATCACTCGATGTGAAAGCACATGTTTCACTTGACGACGTATCACACGCACCACAGGCTGCTCATCAGGCGCAAAGAGAGAAGTAAATTCTACAGATGACAATAATTTAGCCTCACTCCAATCTGTATCAGTCTCAATAAGCGGCAACTCATACATATTCTTCCAAATATCGTCAGCTTCACGACGATGTAAATACGTATAGGCGCCTGCGCGTACATAAATATAATTAAAATAGCGGTTAGATGTACGTGTTTTATGCTGTTTTATAGGCAAATCCTGCACTCGATCGGCAGCTACAGCGGAACAAGTATCAACCAGCGGACAAAATTCACACTTAGGTCGTTGCGGTGTGCATTGCAAAGCGCCAAAATCCATAATAGCCTGATTATAGACCGCAGCTTGATTTTCTGGAAGCAGTTCCTGGGCAAGCGCAGCAAAAAGTTTCTTACCCTGTGTAGAATCGATAGGAGTATCTATACCCAAATAGCGCGACAGCACCCGATACACATTACCATCCACCACAGCATATGGCATCCCATAGGCAAACGAACAAATGGCAGCTGCAGTATATTCTCCTACTCCTTTTAAAGCTCGTACTCCCTCATAAGTAGTGGGGAATACCCTGTTCATGCTGCGCGCTGCTGCATGAAGATTACGCGCCCGAGAATAATAGCCCAACCCTTGCCAATAACGTAATACCTCATCTTCAGTAGCCTCAGCCAACGAAGAGACATCTGGAAAACGTTCCATAAAACGAAGAAAATAATCATACCCTTGTACTACCCGCGTCTGTTGTAAGATGATTTCAGAAATCCAAATACGGTAAGGGTCAGTAGTATCCCGCCATGGCAATTCACGCCGATGCTGGGCATACCATCCAATTAGAGTAGAAGTAAATGTATTCATGGCGCAAATTTACGCTATTTCTGCCTAACAAAGATAAAACCAACGACTTTTTCCAAAAAATGTCTGAAATATATTTTTTTGAGAAACGGAAAAGCTATATATTTGCAGTCCAAAAAATTAAAAAACAACTAGTAATAATATTTTTTTCAAGAAAAATGACTAAAGCTGATATCGTAAACGAAATTACAAAAAACACCGGCATCGACAAGACAACGGTGCTGGCTACAGTGGAAGCATTCATGGAAGCAGTAAAAGATTCTCTTTCGAAAGAAGAGAATGTATATTTGCGCGGCTTCGGTAGTTTTGTAGTGAAAAAAAGAGCTCAGAAGACGGCTCGTAATATTTCCAAAAATACTACCATCATTATTCCCGAACATAACATTCCGGCGTTTAAACCTGCAAAAACATTCACACTTTCTGTGAAAAAATAAATTAATAAATAACTTTAGTATTAACCCATAAAATTTTGAAGCTATGCCAAGCGGAAAGAAGAAAAAAAGACATAAAATGTCAACGCACAAGCGTAAAAAAAGACTAAGAAAGAACAGACATAAAAGCAAAAAGTAATTTTTAGTCTGATGGACAAAATAAAGAACAAACTTGTGGAACATTTTTTATCCCGGGTTTGTTCTTTGTGTAAAAAGCAACTAATAATAACCTGAAATAATTTAATTGTGACAAGCGAACTCGTTGTAGACGTACAGCCCAAAGAAGTTTCCATTGCATTACTGGAAGACAAACAGCTAGTGGAACTACAAAGCGAAGGAAGAAACATTTCTTTCTCTGTGGGCAACATCTATTTAGGCCGCATCAAAAAACTGATGCCGGGTCTAAATGCCTGCTTCGTGGACGTGGGTTATGAGAAAGATGCTTTTCTCCATTATCAGGACTTAGGTCCTCAATTCAACTCTCTAGAAAAATTTATCAAGCAGACTCTAAGCGACAGAAAAAAACTTAACTCCATCAGCAAAGCTACCCTACTACCCGACCTTGAAAAAGAAGGAACAGTATCCGACACACTCAAAGTGGGACAAGAAGTAGTGGTACAAATTGTGAAGGAACCCATTTCTACCAAAGGTCCCCGACTAACCTCGGAATTATCATTTGCCGGTAGATACTTGGTACTGATTCCTTTCAACGACAAGGTTTCTGTATCGCAAAAAATAAAGTCAAGCGAAGAAAGAGCGCGACTCAAGCAACTGCTGCAAAGTATCAAGCCGAAAAACTTCGGTGTCATTGTGCGAACTGTAGCAGAAGGTAAAAGAGTAGCCGAGCTGGACGGTGAACTTAAAGTACTGCTAAAACATTGGGAAGAATGTACTGCCAAAATTCAGAAAGCTACTAAATACCCAACGCTGATTTATGAGGAAACCAGCCGAGCGGTAGGGCTGCTACGCGATTTGTTCAATCCGTCGTTCGAAAACATTTATGTAAATGACGAAACCGTGTATCACGAAATCAAAGATTATGTGACACTCATAGCACCTGAACGAGCAGACATTGTAAAACTGTACAAAGGACAACTTCCTATCTACGATAACTTTGCCATCACTAAGCAGATTAAATCTTCATTTGGCAAGACTATCTCCTATAAAAGCGGAGCTTACTTGATTATTGAGCATACTGAGGCGCTTCACGTAGTAGACGTGAACAGCGGAAACCGCACCAAGAATGCCAACGGGCAGGAAGCCAACGCATTGGAAGTAAACCTAGGAGCTGCAGATGAACTAGCTAGACAGCTGAGGCTGCGCGACATGGGTGGCATCATCGTAGTAGATTTCATCGACATGAGTTTGGCGGAAAATCGTCAGAAACTCTATGAACGCATGTGTCAGAACATGCAAAAAGACCGAGCTCGACACAATATTTTGCCACTTAGCAAATTCGGCCTTATGCAAATTACCCGACAGAGAGTAAGACCTGCCATGGATGTAAACACCATGGAAACATGTCCTACTTGCTTCGGTAAAGGAAAGATTAAATCATCTATCCTTTTTACAGACACTCTAGAGAGCAAAATTGATTACCTAGTCAACAAATTAGGAATTAAGCGATTCTCATTACACATCCACCCGTATATCGCAGCCTACATAAATCAGGGTATTCTTTCTCTGAAACGGAAATGGCAAATGAAATACGGTTTAGGTATCAAGATTATTCCAAGCCAAAAACTGGCATTCCTGCAATATGTGTTCTATGACCCGCAAGGAGAAGAAATAGACATGAAGGAGGAAATAGAGATTAAATGAAAAAGAGAGGATGATTACTTATGTATCATCCTCTCTTTTTGTATTCTACCATTAAGTATTCGTAACCTCTTCATGTAATATCTTGAACACAGGGAAGAGGAAACAAAGTTGTTTGATTTCGATTAAAACTCACTGGTAAAATGGAACCGAATATTCTTAAAATCCATCTGTGCCATCTGCAATACATAGCCACTATCTGCCAAAAATACATCTCTACCATCACGATCCTTAGCCATATACTGATACTTGCGTTTCTTGAAAGCTTCTAATTCTTCCAAATCATCGCTTTCTATCCAACAAGCCTTATACAAGCTCAAAGGTTCCCAACGACACTTCGCACTATACTCGTTTTCCAAACGGTATTGTATAACCTCAAACTGAAGTTGCCCCACAGTACCAATAATTTTACGACCATTAAACTGATTTACAAAGAGCTGAGCTACACCTTCATCCATTAATTGATCAATACCTTTAGCTAATTGCTTCTGCTTCATGGGATCTGCATTCTCTATATACTTGAACATTTCAGGCGAGAAGCTAGGCAAACCACGAAAATGCAGTTTTTCACCTTCTGTAAGTGTATCACCAATTTTAAAAGTGCCATTATCCGGCAAGCCAATAATATCTCCAGCCCAAGCCTCGTCTACTGTTGTTTTACGCTGAGCCATAAACTGCGTAGGACTAGAAAAACGAAGAGTCTTTCCATGTCGCACATGATAATAAGGAGCATTGCGCACAAATTTTCCAGAACAAATCTTACAAAATGCCACACAAGATCGATGATTTGGGTCGATATTTGCAGTAATCTTAAAAATAAATCCTGTAAATTTAGGTTCTTCTGGAAGCACATCACGCTCTTCAGCCTTTACCGGACGAGGGCTTGGAGCTATCTCAACGAAACAGTCCAACAGTTCTTGCACACCAAAGTTATTCAATGCTGAACCAAAAAATACAGGAGCCAATTCTCCCTTAATATACTCTTCCACTTGAAATTCCGGATAAACACCCTCTACCAATTCCAGTTCGCTACGCAACTTTTCAGCCAATTGACCACCTATACGATTATCCAGTTCTTCGGTATGTATGTCAACTTCTACCTTCTCAGTAACCACCTGCTTGCTGGGCTGAAAGAGATTCAGTTTCTGCTCATAGATATTATATACCCCTTTAAAGCGTATACCACTTTCAATGGGCCATGTAAGCGGCCGTACCTGAATTTTCAATTCTTCCTCTAATTCATCCAATAAATCAAAAGGATCTTTAGCTTCACGGTCCATCTTATTAACAAAGATAATGACCGGCGTATTTCTCATACGGCACACCTCCATCAACTTACGAGTCTGTGTTTCCACACCCTTGGCTCCATCCACCACGATAATAACACTATCCACAGCCGTAAGCGTGCGATATGTATCTTCAGCAAAATCCTGGTGACCGGGTGTATCTAGGATATTAATCTTATAATCATGGTAATCAAACTCCATCACCGAGGTAGTAACAGAGATACCACGTTGTTTTTCAATATCCATCCAGTCAGAAGTAGCAGTTTTCTTAATCTTATTACTTTTCACCGCACCAGCTACCTGAATTTGTCCACCAAACAAAAGTAACTTTTCCGTAAGTGAAGTTTTACCAGCATCCGGATGAGCTATGATAGCAAAGGTTCTTCTTCTTTCTATTTCTTGGTTATTCGCCATAACTTATTAATTTAAAAAATCTGGTTGTAAAAGGGTTAACGCAAAAGTAAGATACATTTCTGCAGACTTTCTTCCCAATGAGGTATCTGCAATCCATAAACCTGCTTAATACGAGTCTTGTCGAGAACGGAAAAAGCCGGACGGGGTGCCTTAGCCGGATATTCCGATGAATGCAAAGGAGATACACGGCAGGTAGTGATGCCAGCTAATCTATGAATAGCCACCGCAAAGTCATACCAAGAACAAACTCCTTCATTACTATAATGATAAATACCAGGTATTATTCCACGATCTATTATTTTCACAATAGCTTGTGCTAAATCTGCAGCATATGTAGGCGTACCTACCTGATCAAACACCACTCCTAACTGTTCACGTTCATGGCCTAAGCGAATCATCGTCTTCACAAAATTATTACCAAACGACGAATACAACCATGCTGTACGGATAACCACAGTACGGCTACAACGCTCCATAGCCATCTGTTCACCTGCCCATTTGGTAGCACCATACACTGAATTCGGACAAGGTTGCACATCTTCCGTATAAGGTAAATGCCCAGTACCATTGAACACATAATCAGTAGACACCTGAATAAATCCAGCTCCACAAGATTCAGCAGCAGCAGCCAGATAACCCGGAGCCAAATGATTGAGACGTTCACACCATTCTGGTTCATCTTCCGCCTTATCCACCGCCGTAAAAGCGGCACAGTTTACAATAACCTCCACTGGATGTTTCGTTATAAAGTCATACACAGCTTGTTCATTACAAATATCTAAATCTTGTACATCTGTAAAATAACAAGTATGATTGGGATCTTCCGCTAAAAGCACCCGCAATTCATTGCCAAGCTGACCGTTGGCACCTGTAATCAAAATCTTCATATTCTTCCTGTATATCTTTATTCAACATCGAGTTCTCCATTCTTCTCTTTCTCGTAATAATTAGCCAATAAAGAAATAAAACGACTGATAGATTCCATGGCCTTCTCTGTACCTTCACTCACTTCTTTTTTTTGCAAGCGAAGAAGCAATAGTCCATAAAGAGCTTCAAAACATGTTTCCAATTCTGGTTCATCTTGCTGCGCACTCTTCTGACGGAGTTCCACGATAAAAGGAAGAGCCTTAAAATAAGCAGCATTATAAAAAGGATACTTGGTAGACGCCAACAAAGCTGCATGAAGTTCGGTTAGATTCTGCAGCACATTACGATTTATTTGCAAGTGCCCTTTCTCTTTCACTCCTTCTGCTCGCATCATTTCCAAAAGATTAGAGAACCACTCAACTGCTTCTTCCCGGGTTTCTTCCGGATAATGTAGCAATACATTTTGATACAAGGCATCCATATCACAACCATGGGCACGAATTAAATCCTCCATCTGCCACATATAAAGAAGATATTCAGCTATATTCTTATTTTTCAATTGTTTAGCAATCATCATTTCTGTAACCAATTTAATAAAGTGAAGCGCCCATAAATGTAAACACCAATCCTAAAATGGAAACAATGGTAACGATGCTTCCAATAACCCGATTCAACACCCAAATGCCACGAAGATTAAAACGCGCCCGCACCTTATTGACAAAATAGGTAATACCAAACCACCAGGCCAATGCTCCCAACGCTATGGCCAGATAGCCCGTCACAGCTTCAAATACCAGCACCCCTTCACTGACAAAGGCAAAGCGGGCAAAGAGACCGACAAAAAGGAAAATGATTAGAGGATTTGAAAGCGTCACAAAAAACGCCGTTATCATGTTATGAAAATAAGTTCCCTTACTGGTAGATACCGGACGGAGCGACTGTACCGGATTACTTCGAAAAGTATAAATACCGAATGCTAATAGTAATATACTGCCAAAAAGCTGCAGATAGAAAATATTCTTATTAACATAATCAAACACGAAACTCATGCCATATCCGGTAAGCAAAGCGTAAAAGATATCACTCATCGCGGCACCAACACCCGTGACAAAACCGTACCAGCGCCCTTTATTCAGCGTGCGCTGTATACATAAAACTCCAACGGGACCCAGCGGTGCAGATACAATAACACCGATAATGAACCCCTTCCACAATATATCAACTATGGTTTCAATCTGAATCATGGGTGCAAATATCGTAATTTTTTAGAAGATGTACCCTATAGTATAGATGATTTTTCTGCTAAGTTGATGGTTTCTCATGGGTTTTCTCTATCTTTGCATGGTGAAAAGTTGAAAATCTTATAATTAAACATATAGTAAAAAGGTATGATTCTTTTTTTCAGAACCCCGCAACAAAGCGTAATTGCCGTAGAATGTAATTGCGCCCTCACAACAGCAGACAGTGATAAGTTGTGCTGGCTATTCGGAGAAGCAACTCCCGAAAGTGAAGATAACTTGCAAGGATGTTTCGTTGGCCCACGCCGCGAAATGATTACTCCATGGAGCACCAATGCCGTAGAAATAACCCAAAATATGGGCTTGGAAGGCATAATCCGCATTGAGGAATATTTTCCTGTAGCCGATGAAAATGCTGAATTCGACCCCATGCTGCAACGCATGTACAAGGGACTGAACCAACAGATATTTACGACCAACCGTCAACCGGAGCCTATCATCCACATAGAAGATTTGGAAGCTTATAATGAGCAAGAAGGTTTGGCATTGAGCAAAGAAGAAATGGATTACTTGAAAAAGGTTGAAAAAGATCTTGGAAGACCTTTGACCGATTCTGAAGTATTCGGCTTCGCTCAAATTAACTCTGAGCACTGCCGTCACAAAATCTTTGGCGGAACATTCATCATTGATGGAGTAGAGCAGGAATCATCTCTCTTCCAAATGATTAAAAAGACCACGCAAGAAAATCCCAACAAGATTATTTCAGCCTATAAAGACAACGTAGCCTTTGCAGAAGGTCCTATCATAGAACAGTTTGCTCCAGCCGATCACTCCAAGCCTGATTATTTCCAAGTAAAAGACATCAAGAGTGTAATTTCGCTAAAAGCTGAAACTCATAACTTCCCCACTACTGTAGAGCCATTCAACGGTGCTTCTACTGGCACAGGCGGTGAGATTCGCGACCGTATGGGCGGAGGTAAAGGAAGTTGGCCAATTGCCGGTACCGCTGTATATATGACATCGTATCCCCGCACAGACGAAGACCGCAGCTGGGAAGAAATTCTCCCGGTACGCAAGTGGCTGTATCAGACTCCGGAACAAATTTTAATCAAGGCTTCTAATGGTGCCAGTGATTTCGGTAATAAGTTCGGGCAGCCTCTAATTTGCGGCTCTGTACTGACCTTCGAGCATCAAGAAAAAGATGAAATATATGGCTATGATAAAGTGATTATGTTAGCTGGTGGTGTGGGCTATGGCACACAACGCGACTGTCTGAAAGGTCAGCCCGAAGCCGGTAATAAAGTCGTAGTAATGGGTGGCGATAACTACCGCATCGGCTTGGGTGGTGGTTCTGTTTCCTCTGTAGACACAGGACGATACAGCAGCGGTATCGAACTGAATGCTGTACAGCGTGCCAATGCAGAAATGCAAAAACGAGCCTACAATGTGGTACGTGCTCTCTGTGAAGAAGATACTAACCCTGTAGTTTCTATTCATGATCACGGATCTGCCGGACATGTAAACTGTCTGTCTGAATTAGTAGAAGAGTGCGGTGGCAAAATAGATATGAGCAAGTTGCCTATTGGCGACAAGACCTTGTCGGCTAAGGAAATCATTGCCAACGAAAGCCAAGAGCGCATGGGTCTGCTGATTCAGGAAGAAGCCATAGAACATGTAAAGAAGATTGCCGAACGCGAACGCGCACCAATGTATGTAGTAGGCGAGACTACGGGTGACCATCGTTTTGCCTTTGAGCAGGCCGATGGTGTACGTCCGTTCGATTTAGCCGTTGAACAAATGTTTGGCTCTTCTCCTAAGACGTACATGATTGACAAAACCGTAGAGCGTCATTATGAGATGCCGCAATACGAACAAAGTAAGATACACGAATACCTTACCAATGTATTGCAATTGGAAGCTGTAGCTTGTAAAGATTGGCTAACCAATAAGGTAGACCGTTCAGTTACCGGTAAAATTGCCCGCCAACAATGCGTAGGTGAGTTACAATTACCATTGAGCGACTGTGGTGTGGTAGCACTAGATTATCGTGGTGAAAAAGGTATCGCCACTTCATTAGGTCATGCTCCTCAAGCAGCGTTGGCCAATCCTGCTGCCGGCTCTGTTCTTTCTGTTAGCGAAGCATTAACCAACCTCATATGGGCTCCATTGGCTGAAGGTCTGGACAGCGTATCCTTGTCTGCCAACTGGATGTGGCCATGCCGCTCACAAGAAGGTGAGGATGCTCGTCTGTATACAGCAGTTAAAGCATTAAGCGATTTCTGCTGTGCCCTACAAATTAATGTACCTACTGGTAAAGACTCTTTGTCGATGACTCAGAAGTACCCAGACGGAAGCAAAGTTATTGCTCCGGGTACCGTTATTGTATCGGCTGGCGGTGAAGTAAGCGACGTAAAGAAGACAGTATCACCGGTATTGGTCAACAATGCTAAAACTACTTTATACCACATCGACTTCAGTTTCGACCAATTGCGTCTGGGAGGTTCTGCTTTTGCTCAAACTTTAGGAAAAGTAGGCGACGACGTACCTACCGTAAAAAATCCGGAATACTTCCGCGATGCCTTCTTGGCTATCCAAGAGTTAGTGAACAAAGGTCTGATTCTGGCAGGACACGACATTTCTGCCGGTGGTTTGATTACTACCCTTTTGGAAATGTGCTTCTCTAATGTAGAAGGTGGTCTGGAAATCAACTTGGATAAGATTAAGGAAAGCGACCTGATAAAGATTCTCTTTGCCGAAAACCCGGGTATCGTTATTCAAGTAAGCGACAAGCATAAAGATGAAGTGAAAAAAATTCTCGAAGATGCTGGTGTAGGCTTTGTGAAAATTGGTAAACCGACTGACGAACGCCACATCCTGGTAGAAAAAGACGGAGCAACCTACCAATTCGGTATTGATTATATGCGTGATGTATGGTACTCTACTTCCTATCTGCTAGATCGCAAACAATCTATGAACGGCTGTGCCAAAAAGCGCTTCGAAAACTATAAGATGCAGCCAATGGAATTTGCCTTCATGCCTGGTTTTACTGGAAAGTTCCATCAATACGGCATTGATCCAAATCGCCGTACACCGTCAGGTATCCGTGCAGCCATCATCCGTGAAAAAGGAACCAACGGCGAACGTGAAATGGCATATTCACTCTATTTGGCAGGTTTCGATGTGAAAGACGTAACTATGACCGACTTGGTGAGCGGACGTGAAACATTAGAAGATGTCAACATGATTGTATTCTGCGGTGGATTCTCCAATTCCGATGTCTTGGGTTCTGCTAAAGGTTGGGCAGGTGCTTTCCTTTTCAATCCCAAAGCCAAAGAAGCATTGGATAAATTCTATGCTCGCGAAGACACCTTGTCATTGGGTGTTTGTAACGGTTGCCAATTGATGATGGAACTAAACCTCATCAATCCTGAACTGGAAAAGAAAGGCAAAATGCTACACAACGACTCTCACAAATTCGAAAGTCGCTTCCTGGGTGTAACCATTCCTACCAATCGCAGTGTGCTGTTCGGCTCTTTAAGCGGCAGCAAACTAGGTATCTGGGTAGCCCACGGTGAAGGTAAATTCTCACTTCCTTACGACGAAGACCAATATAATATTGTGGCAAAATACAGCTACGATGAGTATCCTGCCAACCCCAACGGCTCTAGCTACTCTGCAGCAGCCGTAGCCAGCATGGATGGTCGTCACTTGGCTATCATGCCTCACTTGGAACGTGCTATCTTCCCCTGGCAGAATGCCTGCTACCCTGCCGATCGCGTACATAGCGACCAGGTTACTCCTTGGATTGAGGCCTTTGTCAACGCCCGTAAATGGATTGAAGAAAAGACTAAATAATCTTATACACACCAGCCATCTATAGGCTGAAAAGTAAATTAAATATAGAGGATACCTATCCGCTTCCTACCTTGGAAGAAGATAGGTATCCTCTTTTTTTCCCTAAAAATGCAAAATAGTCAATAGAAAAGGTTATATTTGTGAGTTATATACAGATATTCAAAATCCATTATGAATACTATTAACCAGCAAATCACACATAAAATAGCTTTTCTACTCCTCACACTTCTATTGCCTATTTGCCTGAACGGACAAGTATACAAATACATCGGTGTAGAAGATGGTCTCAGCAATCGCCGCGTGTACCGCATCCAAAAAGACTCCAAAGGATATATGTGGTTCTTGACACACGACAGGATAGACCGGTATAATGGCAGAGAATTTAAATCATACACTCTAATGGATGGAGAAGAGGAAATCAGCTCCATCATGAACCTCAATTGGCTATGTTTAGGAGATGATCAGACGCTTTGGGAAATAGGGAAACAGGGAAGAGTGTATCGCTACGATGATATGAGAGATTGTTTCCAACTAGTCTACAAGCTGCCTGCTGATGCCGTCACCACCGGACATACCCCCGTAAGCTATGGATTTATAGACTGCAATAACACTGTATGGCTGTGCAATGATGCCAAAATTTACCTCTATCACTACCCATCCGGACAAGTCGATATCCTGCAAAATGAAATCGGAGAAAGCATCACGCAGGTAGAACAGATAGATTCCACCCACTATTTTATCGGAACAGATATCGGCATCCATTATGCCGAACTTCAGCAGAATATACTCAAACTATCGCCTTGCGACAAACTAGATCAATTAAAAGTACAAGTAAACGAATTATATTATCACAAACCCGATAACAAAATATTTATAGGCACGTTTCAGCGCGGAGTCTACGTATACGATTTGAGCTCTCATGAGATAAGACCACTCAATGTAGGACTTACGGATGTCAGCATCAATCGCATAAAAGCCCTGAACAACAAGGAGATTCTCATTGCTACCGACGGAGCAGGTATCTATAAGGTACAGACTGACAATTATACCTCCGAGCCTTATATCGTGGCCGACTATCACAGTCACAATGCCATGAACGGAAATACCATCAATGATATCTATATTGATGACGAACAACGTATCTGGATAGCCAATTACCCCATTGGTATCACGGTGCGAAACAATCGATATGCTTCCTACCAATGGATAAAACACTCCATCGGTAATAATCAGTCATTGGTAAACAATCAAGTAAATGATATTATAGAAGATCATGAAGGCGACCTTTGGTTTGCTACCAACAATGGTGTCAGTCTCTATGTAGAAAGTCAGCAGAAATGGTATTCGTTTCTCAGTGCCTCCGACATCTGGCTACTGAACAAAAGTCACACATTCATGTCGCTATGCGAAGTATCGCCCGGCATCATTTGGATAGGAGGATACAGTTCAGGAATCTACGAGATAAACAAGCGGACAAAAAAAGTAGACTATTTCAGTCCCTCACTCATCGGCAACCTCAATATCCGCCCAGACAAGTATATCCGGGCCATCTTGCGTGCATCCGATGGCAAGATATGGTCGGGTGGTTACTACAATCTGAAAGAAATAGATTGCATCAACAATAAAATACGCTATTTTGAAGATCTGAACGGCATTACCACCATTCTGGAGAAAGACAAACAATATCTGTGGATAGGAACAGCTACCGGATTATACTTGCTCGACAAAAAAGCCGGAACCCATAAGCACATCCCTATGCCAGCAGAGTCTTATTATATTTACTCACTCTTCCAAAGTGAAGATGGAGCGCTATACATCGGAACAAATAATGCCGGCCTGCTAATATACCATCCTCAGACCGAAACATTCGAACATTATCATACCGACAACAGTTCCTTGATTTCAAACAATATATACTGTATTCTGTCCAACGGTGAAAAAGAAATTTTCTTGAGTACCGAATGTGGGCTGAGCTGTTTTAACCTGGCAGAAAAAAGTTTTCAGAACTGGACTAAAGAACAAGGACTTCTGTCCGACCACTTTAATGCCGATGCAGGAACCCTGAGAAAAAACGGACACTTCATCTTCGGCAGTACGGAAGGAGCCATAGACTTTCATAAGAAACTAAAACTACCTCAGAACAATTCATACAAAATGATTCTCAGCGACCTGAAAATTTATTACCAAACGGTATACCCCAATGAAGAAGGTTCGCCTCTGACTACTGACATCAACAATACCCATAGCCTGCACTTACAATATAACCAGAACCTTTTCTCACTGCAGGTATCTTCCATCTGCTACGATTATCCGTCGCAGATACTCTACTCTTGGAAGCTAGACGGATTCTACGACCGTTGGAGCCGGCCTGGACGCGAAGGAACAATCTATTTTACCAACCTGGATCCCGGAGAGTATACACTTCGTATCCGACTCATTTCTAATGAGAACAAGAATATTGTACTCGAAGAAAGAAACATGCAGATTATTATCGACCAACCCATTTGGTTCAGTATATGGGCCATTTTGTTCTATATAGCCCTCGGACTGACTATCGGTATTATCATATTGCGCATCCTAATCATGAAGAAACAGCGCAAAATATCAGAAGAGAAAATACAGTTCTTTATCAATACCGCACACGATATCCGCACACCGCTCACCCTTATTAAAGCACCGCTAGAGGAAATAGAAGAACAAGAAGAACAACTCAGCAGCAAAGGACACAACAGTCTGCGTACAGCCTTACGAAACGTAAATGCCTTACTCAGACTCACGACCAACCTCATCAACTTCGAACGGGCAGACACCTATTCAGGACACTTGTATGTAGCTGAATATGAATTAGGAAATTACCTTACAGAGTTGGTCAATGTATTCCGCCCTTATGCCAACGTGAAACACATACAGCTTACCTATGAAAGTAATTTTACCCTGCAAAACGTTTGGATAGATAAAGACAAGATGGATTCTATTCTGAAGAACTTAATATCCAATGCTTTAAAATACACTCCTGACGGAGGTTCCGTGCAAATAACAGCACTTGTCAACGATAGCTCCTGGAGTGTAGAAATAAAAGATACAGGCATCGGAATTCCAGCATCAGAACAGAAAAAACTATTTAAGATGCACTTCCGTGGCAGTAATGCTATCAACTCTAAGATTACCGGAAGCGGTATCGGACTGATTTTAGTATGGAAACTGGTACATATACACAAGGGAAAGCTAAACTTCAGCAGCACTGAAGGAAAAGGCTCTACCATCAAAGTCACATTTCCGAAAAAGAAGAAAGGATACAGAAAGGCTATTACACAGTTACATGAAACAGGAGAAAGAATACTTTATTCTCAATCGGGAGTTCCCTTGAAGCCCCTGCCGACCTTTGCACAACAAAAAACGATAAGCCGACCTGCACAACCGGCCAGTCTGCTCATCGTGGAAGATAATGACGAACTCAGAAACTATCTACAAAGCACTCTGAGCGATGTGTATGACATTACTGTATGCTCCAATGGCAAAACAGCCTTACCGCTGATTAAAGAGCAGCAACCCCAACTCATCATCTCAGATATCATGATGCCCGAAATGCGGGGAGATGAACTGTGCCGAATACTGAAGAATAACTTGGAAACCTCGCACATACCCATCATCCTGCTCACTGCACTCAATGCAGAAAAGAACATCATAGAAGGACTACAAACGGGAGCAGATGAATACATCGTAAAACCATATAATATAGGAATTCTGCGGGCTACCATTGCCAATCTGCTCAACAACCGTGCCCTACTGAAGCGTAAATACGCATCTCCGGATTTCCACGACGAACAGCATGATAACAGCCCGCTGAATATTAGCAGCGAGCTGGACCATAAGTTCATGGCTTCCGTAGAAGAAAATATCGAACGTCACTTGTCGGATACGGATTTCAACGTAGATATACTCTGTGGACTACTAAATATGAGCCGCACCAGTTTCTACAACAAACTGAAAGCACTGACCGACCAGGCCCCTGCCGACTATATCCGACTGATACGGCTGAAACGTGCTGCCCAGTTATTGAGAGAACAACAATACAGTATTACTGAAGTAGCCGAACTTACCGGCTTCAGCGATGCCAAATATTTCCGCGAAGTATTTAAAAAACATTTTAATGTAAGTCCAAGCCAATACGCTAAAAAAAACACAGAATCATGAATCTCTACTTACAAGCATTCTCGGTTTTCTTCAAAATAGGGGCCTTTACCATCGGAGGAGGTTATGCCATGGTACCCCTGATAGAAGACGAAGTAGTCAACCAACGGAAGTGGATTGCAAAAGATGACTTTATTGATTTGCTGGCCATCGCCCAATCCGCTCCAGGTATCCTGGCAGTCAACATTTCTATTTTTATAGGTTACCGGCTACGCGGCATTCGTGGCAGTATCATCACCACATTAGGTACTATTCTGCCCTCGTTTCTCATCATTTTAGCCATCGCCTTGTTTTTTCACAACTTCAAAGACAATGCCTTGGTAGAAAAAATATTCAAAGGCATCCGTCCGGCAGTAGTGGCCCTCATAGCCGCACCCACCTTCAGCATGGCTAAATCTGCTCAGATCAACCGCTACACACTTTGGATACCGGTTGTATCTGCCCTACTCATTTGGTTGTTAGGATTTTCGCCCATCTGGATTATCGTAATGGCCGGAATAGGCGGACTTCTTTACAAATGGTTTACCCACTCACATCAATCCTGACTCATTATGCTCTATCTACAATTATTCTATACCTTTTTCAAAATAGGCCTGTTTGGTTTTGGTGGTGGATACGCCATGCTTTCCATGATACAAGGCGAAGTAGTAACCCGCTACGGCTGGCTCACTCCCCAAGAGTTTACTGACATTATAGCTATCAGCCAAATGACCCCGGGTCCCATCGGGATCAATTCGGCCACCTATGTAGGCTTCACAGCCACGGGCAGTATATGGGGATCCTTTCTGGCCACCTTCGCTGTAGTTCTCCCCTCCTTTATCTTGATGCTTACCATCAGCCGGTTCTTCCTGAAATATCAAAAACACCCGCTGGTAGAAGCCGTCTTCAGCGGATTGCGGCCAGCCGTAGTAGGATTGCTGGCTTCCGCCGCACTGGTCTTGATGAATACTGAAAACTTTGGTTCTCCCACAGAAGACACCTACTCCTTTATCATCAGCTGCCTACTCTTCCTAGCCGCTTTCATCGGTACTCGTCGCTACAAGGTAAACCCCATTGCCATGATTATCTTGTGCGCCATAGCAGGCGTATTACTCTACTAATCCAAAGAATGCGCAGCCATCTTTCGGGCAGTAGCCCTGTCTGGTTTTCCAGTTCCGGTCATAGGCAATTCACTCACTGCCATAATGCGCTTCGGTTGCCAATAAACCGGCAATATCTGTCGGCACATGGCAACCATCTCATCTACCGGCAACTGTTGCCCGTTATTTTGCAGTAACATTACCACCTCTTCCCCGAATTTTGGGTGCGGAGCTGCCGTAATCATAAACGGTGCTGACATATGCGGGCGTAGCAGTTCCTCCACTTGCTCTATCTGAATCTTCACCCCGCCGCTATTGATGATATTGTCTTTCCGGCCTAAAATGCGGAACTGCCCCCGCTCGTTGCATTCCGCCACATCATTCGTAACTAATTCCACGCTACACACCCTAGGGGCTAGGATACACAAAGCCCCCTCAGCATTCACACGAATATCCACCCCCGGCAGCGGTGTATACCAATCCGAAGCCTCTTCTCCATTCAGCCTCCTCAGCGCTACATGCGATAACGTCTCAGTCATGCCATACGTAGACCACACTCCGTACGGAAAGCCATGCAAGACATCTGCCAAGGCTGCATCTACTGCTCCACCGCCGATAATCAGCGAACGTACCTGCTGCAACATACTCCGCTCTGCAGGTACCTGCAACGAGTTATACACCTGCATAGGAATCATAGCAGCAAAATCGGGAACCTGGTCCAATCCATCCAACGGATGTCCACATGGAGATACCGTCAGCAATCTCATACCTGCCACCAAAGCCCGCACCACCACCATCTTGCCAGCGATGTACTGCAGCGGCATACACAACAAGGCCGTATCTCCCCGATGCAAGCCTAGAAAAGAGCAAGTCAGCACGGCACTGGCTATCATCCGTTCCTTCTCCACCCACATTGGCTTCGGGCTGCCCGTAGAACCAGAAGTATGCACCAGCACCGTATCACTGTCATCGAACCACTCTTTCAGAAAGCCGATGACCTGCGTCCCAAAATCCTCTTCCCTTTCGGCATATCCGGCAGCTACCTCAGCAATCGTGTCTGCCGACACGGCTGTCCCATCTATCCAGACCACCTGTCGGGTAATATCCAGCGTAAAATTCTCCATCTTAATCTATATTTAATTGAAACGAATCATCTGTACACCACAAACACCCCTTTTCTATTAGCAACGGCATGACAATATTATCCGTAAACAGCTGACCAGTACCCAATCCCTGCGGTTTATCCGGCTGCAATGTAGCACACCATTGGGCAATGGCATTCAACCCCACATTCGACTCCAGCGCCGATGTAATCCAATAGTCAATGCCCCTTTTGCCAGCCAACTCTATCCACTCTTCCGATCCTCGGATACCCCCATGCAATGACGGCTTAAGAATCATATAATCCGGACGGATAGTATCCAGTAATGCCACTTTTTCTGCCGTTCGATTCACCCCAATCAGTTCCTCGTCGAGTGCAATGGGAATAGGTGATTCACTACATAATTTTCCCATTTCCTGCCACTGTCCGGCACGGATAGGCTGCTCAATAGAGTGAAGCCCATATTCAGCCAGCCGTTTCAGTTTTTCAGGAGCCTCTTGAGGCGAAAAAGCCCCATTAGCATCCACCCGCAAAGTAATCTGATCAGGAGAAAACCTCCGACGTATATGAGCCAGCAATGCCAATTCATCTTCAAAATCTATGGCACCTATTTTCAATTTGATACAATGAAATCCAGCCTCCAATTTCTGTTCAATACTTTGCAGCATCTCCTCATACGGTGCCATCCAGATAAGTCCATTGATAGGAATTCCCTGCTGCCCTCGGCTGAACGGCGTATCCCACAGACGAAAACTGCCTGCCCTCAGATGCTGCAGAGCTGTCTCTAATCCGAATAATACAGACGGATAGGACAAGAGCGCCTCTTCATCTATCTCACCGGTAACAGCCAGATGACGACAAGCCTCCTGCAACACTCCATCCACCTGCGGCACTGCGTCACAACTCAAATCGGGCAGCAAGGCACACTCTCCTATTCCAATACGCCCGGTGGCCAAATCCGTCACCTTTACATACTTCAAGGAACGCACCGTATACACTCCTCTAGAGGTGCGTGCCGGACGCTTGAAGTGCAGTTCCCTCGGAATAATTTCCACCTGATACCTCATGGTCAATGCCTCCTTATTTTACGGAAACTTAGGATAATCCTGAAAGCGCGGCTTACGTTTCTCTAGAAAAGCCTTTCCTCCCTCCTGAGCCTCTTCAGTCATATAATACAGCATGGTAGCATCTCCAGCCAACTCCTGGATACCAGCCTGTCCGTCCAATTCTGCGTTGAGACCAGCCTTAATCATACGCAAAGCCAGCGGGCTGTGCTGCATCATCAGTTCCGCCCAGGCCACCGTTTCATCTTCCAGCTGATCCAAGGGTACTACCTTGTTCACCAGTCCCATATCCAATGCCTCCTGAGCCGAATATTGTCTACAAAGGAACCAAATCTCACGCGCCTTCTTCTGCCCTACAATACGAGCCAGATAAGATGAACCAAATCCAGCATCAAAACTACCCACCTTTGGTCCTGTCTGACCAAAGATAGCATTATCAGAAGCAATGCTCAGGTCACATACTACATGCAACACATGACCGCCACCAATGGCATATCCATTCACCATAGCTATTACAGGCTTAGGCAGCGAACGAATCTGTTTCTGTACATCGAGCACATTCAGCCGAGGCACCCCGTCGGTACCGATATATCCGCCATGTCCCTTCACATGCATATCACCGCCACTGCAGAATGCCTTATCACCGGCACCAGTCAATACTACCACATTGATATCCTGACACTCACGGCAGTAATACAGTGCATCACTGATTTCAGATGTAGTAGTCGGCGTAAATGCATTGCGATAGCGCGGACGGTTGATGGTGATTTTGGCGATACCGTTATAGAATTCGAAGAGTATATCTTCGTATTGCTTGATTGTGGTCCAATTTCTTTTTTCCATTATAGTATTGTTTTAATTGATTGATATTTTCTTACAAAGTTACTATTCATTTTTCTCTTTTAAAGTTACTGTTCTTTTTTCTTTTGCATCGCCAAAAGAAAAAAGAACCCAAAAAAGAAAAGCGACCGTCTGCACGTACGGGGCTACTCCATCACCGCTATTCGCAGCCGGGGCTATAACTCGCTTAGCTCAGACAATCGCCCCTACCCTGCGCCTAACGGCGATTCCGCCCACGCCCCTGCAGTGAGGCCGAAATCAAGCAGTTGTATAGGACAACTGATACCCCACATAACTTTCTGTAAGGGCAATACCTACAGGCTGTACAGAGCGGTTATTAATGAATAATTAATGAATAATTCATCTAAATATTAACTCCTTAACTCCTATATCCCCTTTAACTCCTCAAAAAAAGTTACTACTTTTTTTCTTTTGTATCAAGATAAAAGTCTCAGCCCCCGATAATAATCCCGCAGCATCGAGGTATCCTTCTCAGCCTCCGTCAATACCTCCAATAACATCGGTTTCAACGTATCATTCGAGTCGGTAAACAGTTGCATCTTCTCATCCAGTTCCTCTTGATTTTCAGCTTTCATATAGAAGAATCCCCTTTCTTCAGCCCATCCGCGTGCCGAAGTGCGGTGCGGCGCCGTGATAAACGGTCGCGAACGTTCTGTCTTATCCATTCCTGGCAACGTATGGAAAATTTCCCCACCCGCATTATTCAACAATAGAATTCTCAGATTAATACCGAAATGATGATTCCAAAGTGCATTCATATCATAGAAAAAGCTCAAGTCACCAATTACTACAAAGTTCAGTTTTTTCGAAGCTGCCGCATAACCGATGGCAGCCGAAAGCGAACCCTCAATGCCGTTTACTCCCCGATTGCAACATACCTCTACCTGCGGAGCTAGCGGATACAGCTGCGCATAGCGCACTGCCGAACTATTGGCTAGGTGTAAAGCTGATTCTTGAGGAAGCTGTTTCATTAAAGCACCGATAGCCGACATCTCTGAATATGGGAAATCGGGGATTGGCACCGTCTGACAAAAAGCCTCCCAAGCCGTAGCAAATCCCGAAGGTCTGCTATCTATCAGCGGCCCTATCTTTTCGAGAAATTCAAACGGATCCATTTCAATCACCGTTGTGAGGCAGCCAAACAGATCAACCACTTTGCCATCTGCCGCCACATGCCAATGTTCCTTGGGCGGATGCTTCCGCAAATACTTCTTCAGCTGCTTCGATACGATATGGCCACCATAGGTAATCAGCAAATCAGGAGCCATTTCCAACTGCTTCTCGTCTGTCATAGCCGAGAGTGCCGCATCAAAATTACGGATAGCCTTCCCTGGAACCGTGCGGTTACTCAAATGCTCTGTAAGCCATACAAAATGCTTCGACAGTTGCTTCACATCATCCTTGGTAAACAGATAAATCATACTCATCTGTCCAGCCACCACCATGCGTCGGCTTAGTGCATTCAAGCGTTCCACCAGCGGCGTATAGTCACGGTCGTACATATTCAATCCCTGATAGCGCGTCAATACCCTTACCTGCGGCAACTCTTTGGCCGTAAATCGGTAGATAGGTTCCGATACTGGCACATTGATATGCACCGGTCCTCTACCATGATGCGATGTTTCCAGTATTGCCTCATTGATTAAGCGGTTACAATACCATTCATCCTCTTCGGTATGCACCTCAGGCAGATTCACCGCACACTTCACCAGCGAGCCAAACACCCCTGGCTGCGGCAACGTCTGCCCATCCATTTGTCCTATCCAAGCCGCCGGACGGTCGGCCGAAATCACAATCAGCGGCACCTGCTGATAATAAGCTTCCGCCACGGCCGGATGCAGATTCAGCAATGCCGACCCCGAAGTAACACATACCGCTGCGGGTCCGCCCCCCTGCAGAGACAGCCCGATAGCAAAAAATCCGGCACTCCGTTCATCCGTCACCGAATAACACGTAAAATCAGGCACATTAGACAATGTATGCACAATACACGCATTTCGGCTTCCCGGGCAAAGTACCACTTTTCGCACCCCATGTGCCCTAAGCAGCGCTACCAACTGCAAAATATTCTTCTTATCTGAATACATATCAATTTAAGTTTCGTAAGAAGCAAAATTAGGGAAAAACCACGGAATAATCAATCAATTTTATGTAAGTTTGCATTTGAAAAGAAAAACGAATGAATCCAGATATCCTATGACGCAGACCGCAGGCATCCATAAGACCCAATTGCCCAATGCAGTCGTGTTTCGCGAAGTAGAAGCATGGCTGGCAGACAATCATCCAGTAACCTTAAAAGCGGTAGGTAACAGTATGTGGCCTTTCATTACCGGTGGACGCGACGAGGTAGTGATTCAGCCACACTCCGCCAAGCAATCTCTGGAATGCGGACAAATAGTATTGGCCCGCCTATCCGAAGGCTGCTACGTGCTGCACCGCATTCTTCGGATAGATTCTGACCAGATAACCCTTTTAGGCGACGGACACTGGAGACAACGCGAATACTGCTCTTCAGCATCCATCATAGGTAGGGTAAGCATCATCCGCCGCAACGGACATTCCATCAACTGTTCCCACCCAGCCGAACGCTTCCGTACCCGTTTATGGATGAATCTGCTGCCCATCCGCCGATACCTACTCTTTCTGGGCCGCCGAATACTACAGCCACATACTACTACCTCTAAAACCATCGTCCTATGAAACTCACAACCGCTTTACAGATGCTTTGGTCAATGTCTAGCGGATACCGCAAATTTCTGCTGGCACACGTGCTGACAGGGATGATTCGCATCCTTCTCTCCCTAGCCTTCATAGCCGTGAGCAAACAGATTGTCGATGTAGCCACCCTACATACCGATGGCCGGTTATCCACAGGAATCAGCCTATTGATAGGCTGCATGCTGCTACAACTCGTACTGTCGGGACTCACCAACCGCCTGCATGTCACTGTCAGCATCAATCTATCCAACCATTTACGCAACCGTCTGTTCAGCCACGTACTGTACAGTCGCTGGCACGGACGTGAAAAGCTCCATTCAGGCGATGTATTGAATCGTATGCAGAAAGATGTAGATGTAGTAGTGGGACTACTCTGCGGCTCCTTTCCCGCCTTTTTTATCACTTTGTTCCAATTGGCTGGCGCTTCATTCTACCTGCTGCTACTTGATGAGCCCACCTCTTCGCTCGATGCTGCCACCGAACAGTTGCTACTGCAACGCCTCTCCCACTCTTTGAAAGGCAAGACTCTGCTGGTCATCACCCATCAGGAAAGCACAGCTTACCTCTGTCAGTCTGTGATACGTATTCCAAAATAGGAAATAAGTAAACCCGTGATGCGAAAATGAGGTAAGCCTGCTGTTGACACTACTGCAGTTGCAACTTATCCCGCACAAATCTTTCGATGAAATCCGTGGTTTTTTCGATGCCCAGCACCGTAGACTCTACACAAAGATGATACGTTTCTGCTGCCCCCCACGTCTTATTGCTGTAATAATTGTAATAGGTAGAACGGCGTTTATCGGCTTTTTCTATCATTTCTTCGGCCTTTTCCTCCGAGATAGCATGCTGACGGCACAAGCGCATTATGCGGTCTTGCGGCGAGGCAGAAATAAATACGTTGACACAACGGGGATGCTCGCGCAAGATGTAATCGGCACACCTACCTACAAACAAGCAAGACTTCTCGGCAGCCAGTTTACGTATCACATCACTCTGCACTTTGAAGAGAGCATCATTGCTCAAGCAGTTCATGCCAGGCAGCACCCCGTCGCTCACGTAAGGAAAACGCATGCCAAAGAGTCCCCCGATGATGCCTTTTGAGGCTTGTTCGTCGGCCTTTTCAAAAAATTCCCGACACAGGCCGCTTTCCTGCGAAGCCAAATTTATCAGTTCTTTGTCATAAAAAGATATACCCAAACGAGCGGCTAATTTCTCGCCGATTTCCCTGCCGCCACTACCCAACTGACGACCTATATTGACTACGATGTTTTCCATATCGAGTGTATTTTTATAAGTTAGAAATATTCTTTGATACAGACAAATATACACAGTTCTTACGAGATAAGTACACAAAAACAGAAAAATAATCACCCGCATGCAACAGAGTTCCGAACCGGAACAGCACCCTAGCTGAGCCGGAACAGCTCCGTAACAAACCCGAAACTCCTCCATGCAGAGGTACCTCTACGTGGATAAGCTACGGAGCTGTTGCCGCCCTGTTGCGGGTGTGATTAGGAGAAGTCCTCCTCGAAAACATCGGCAAAGTATGTGTTTTTCCGACAGACAGAAATACTGCGTACCGCTTAAAATAATTACCTTTGCGCATCGTAAATTTAAAAAACAGCTAAAGATGATACAATTTCAATGCGACTATAATGAAGGGGCACATCCTTCCATTCTGCAACGTCTGATGGAGACGAATATGGAGCAGACCGTGGGCTATAGCGAGGATATTTATTGCGACCGGGCACGCAAACTGATATGCGAGGCTTGCCAAGCGCCCGAAGCAGCTGTACACTTTCTGGTGGGCGGAACGCAGACCAACACTACGGTGATAGCACACATACTGCGGCCTCACCAGGGGGTGCTGGCAGCCGATACGGGTCACATCAACGTACACGAGACCGGAGCCATAGAGCACACGGGGCATAAGGTACTGGCCTTGCCTTCTGAACAAGGAAAGATTTCTGCCCGCCAAGTGCAGGAGGCCGTGGAAGCGCACAGGCGCGACGACAGTTTTGAACACATGGTACAGCCGGGCATGGTGTATATATCGTTTCCTACCGAGGTAGGCACCCTGTACAGCCGTCGGGAGCTGGAGGAACTGTATCACACCTGCCGGCAATACTCCCTGCCGCTGTTCATCGACGGGGCACGCCTGGGCTACGGGCTCTGCTCGCCCGAAAACGACGTGACGCTGGCCGACGTGGCACACCTCTGCGATATGTTCTACATAGGCGGCACCAAGGTAGGAGCCTTGTTTGGCGAAGCACTGGTCATCACCAACCCCCGCTGGCAGACCGACTTCCGCTACAGCCTGAAGCAGCACGGCGGTATGCTGGCCAAGGGTCGCCTGCTGGGATTGCAGTTCGAAACGCTCTTCACCGACGACCTCTACTTCAACATCTCGCGGAATGCCATCCGGCAGGCTCTACGCATCCGCGAAGCCATCCGGCAGGCGGGGTATGCCTTCTTCATGGAAAGCAGTACCAACCAGCAGTTTCCCATCTTTCCCGACGAGGTGCTGAAACGGCTCAGCCAAGATTTCCTCTTCACCTTCTGGCAAAAGACCGACGAACATCATACCGCCGTACGCATCTGCACCAGCTGGGCCACCACCGAAGAGAATACCGATCGGCTGATAGCTGCCATCCAAAAAAGCAAGTGAAAATTAGAGCCTTCACCCTTTGCCCGCTGATTATCAACGGGTGAAAGGTGAAGGGTGAACGATAAAACAGCAACTTCTTTTCTAAAAAAGCAGGAAAAGAAGTTGCTGTTGTTATCTAGAAATTGTATCTTTACAGAAAAGAACAAAAATATGATTACCGAAAACACCATAGATACATCGCAAGCCATATTATCCAATCAAGGGGATATGACTTCATTTTCATTTGCCGAAGAGCAAATTCGTTTCCGTTCTCCAAAGATTCTAGAACGATACATTGATATTAAAGAATGGGACAAGGGCTATCTAGTAGTAACAGCACTATATAAAGGTATAGGAAAAGCAGAAGAATACATTGACTTAATCCCAATTCTTCGAAATCTATGCATCAATCCGGAAAAATTTCTTAAACCTATAAAATCTGTAATTATCAAATATGATGAACCAGTATGAAATAAAAGACATCCAGCAGAATGCTAAAATGGAACTTCGAATCATCCGTGATTTTATTAAAGACAACTATAAAGAAATGTATCAAAAATAGGCAATATACAGTCAAGAGGGTTTTTACACCAATGATTAAATTTTATACGACTTATCATGAAAAACGAAGTATTTAAACCCAGAAAATTATCGAAAGCATTTCTGTGCTTCATCACCGTCTGCCTGCTGCTGGCTTTCTATGCTAGTTATGAAACAGGGCAATGGGCCATACCGCTCCCCTTACTGCCACCCGTCATCATTATTTTAGTGCAAAGCAGAACACGTTACCTCATTTGGGAAGACGGACGGGTGGAAATCCGTTCCGGCGGGGGTAAAAACAAGGTATTAACCGAATTGCATCAAGTGATTTATTACCCCAAGAATTGGCTGAACAACCGCATCCGAATCAATTACCAAAACACCTTTGAGCGACTGAACCCCGAACGGCCTCAGGAGTTTCTGGAAGCCCTCCGGCGGTATGCTCCCGGACTGAAGATAAAGGAAAAATAAAAAAAACGTCGACTATGAATTCCAAACGGATACTGTGGCTGATAAGTATACTGACTGCTCTCCTTCCCCACAGCCTGCAGGCACAAGAAAAGGACAGTCTACAGATAGACAGCGGGAGAACCCGCTCTTATCTGTCAAAGGAGCTTTTGTTTCGCCCCACCGGAACAACCACCCTCAACACAACCCTTCCTACTGTTCCTCCTCTTCCTTCACAACAAAAACTGGCTATTCCCCTTCCGACGCAGCCGGTACTGCCCACCATGCATTTCAACTTACCGAAACAGCCGGTCATCCCCTACTATACCAACCCCACTCCCCTGTTCAAAGGAGATTTCCACACAGACGGCCTGCTGCTTCCCCACCGCTACGGTGCCCTCTTTGCATCGGGCAGCCAGACATCGGTACCGGGCATCGGACGCTTCAACCAGGCATCTCTGACATATATGCATAGGCTGAACGACAAATTGAGCTTTCAGTTGGCTATGGATGCCATGAAAATACATATGAGCCACCTCAGCGGACAGGCATTCTCCGCTTCGGGCATGATGCTCTACCAGGCTACCGACAAGCTGGGATTCCGTGTATTTGGTTCGTATGCCCCGGGCAATACGTTCGGCATGAACACACACAGCTACGGCGGTACGCTGATATGGCAGGCGAACGACCGCTTCGGGCTGGAGATGGGTGCCCAACGCTATTATGACTCCATGCGCGGCGGCTGGCAGACAGTGCCCGTAGTAATACCCTCGTACCGCTTCGACCACTTCAAACTGGAGTTAGACGTAGGGGGTATCCTCTACGAAATACTTCACGGTGTGCTGCACGACGCGAAGAAAAGCTACGACCCACGTGGGGCTACCATTGCCCCTCCCCGCTTCTCCCTTCCGGTAAAATGACGGAAAGGAAATCTGACTAAAAGATATCGTTCTAATTCATAACTAACATTTTGTCAGCAATTAAGACTATTTGTCTACGAATATCTGTCAAATAGTCAATAAATACAGAAAAATCTTATTGGCACGAGGTTTGCCATTCAGTAAGCGAACCGCGGTTGAAAGACCGGGGTTCAGAAGTAAAATGATTGTTGAACTAAAACATAGGAGATTAGAATTATGATGCCTGTAAGAAGAAATCAAAATTGGTTACCGAGTATCTTTAACGACTTTTTCGATAATGACTGGATGGTAAAAGCCAATGCTACTGCTCCTGCCATCAACGTGCTTGAAACAGAAAAAGAATATAAAGTAGAAGTGGCTGCTCCGGGTATGACGAAGGAAGACTTCAACGTGCATATTGATGAAGAAAACAACTTGGTCATCAGCATGGAGAAGAAAACTGAAAACAAGGAAGAAAGCAAGGAGGAAAACAAGGCTGAAGGCAGATACCTGCGCCGAGAATTCGCTTATTCTCAATTCCAGCAAACCATGATTCTGCCAGACGATGTGGACGAAGAAAAAATCGAAGCACACATGGAACACGGTGTATTGCACATCGATTTACCTAAGTTCACCGAACAGGAAAAGGCCAAAACTCAAAGGGTCATTGCCATCCAATAAGCTGAAATGATACTCATCAGTCAAGGAGGTGTCGCATATGCGATACCTCCTTTTTTTTCAGGTATGGACAGGCCGCGTCTGAATGCCCACGGCAAAGCAAGTAGCTGCAAGAGCTGGTGCAAGCAGTTGCAAGGGCTGATGCAAGCGGTTGCATGAGCCTTTGCAAGCGGTTGCTTCTGCGGGAGCTAGTGTTTGCAAAGGCTATAGCTTAGGTTTACCGAAACTGTAGATATGGTTTGTTGGAGCTGTAGATTCCGTTTACCTAAGCTACAGCGCTCCGATGGTCTGCCAAAGGCTGTGCTCTTTCTGTATAAGAAATCCGGCATTCATCGACCATAAAACAGAACAGACATTTGGATTTCCGGGAAAAGATTCCGATATTGCAGCCATGAATCAACCCTACAGTTAAAGATGCCATGAAGCAGATTTATTTCAAATGGATATGCCTGGGCATAGGGTGCATCCTCTCCCTACAGACGGTGGCCCAGGAAGGTACGTGGTGGGGAAAGCTGGAATTGCCCGGCCATACCCTCACGCTGGTGTTTCACCTGGATGCAGACCAGCCCACGATCGACTCGCCCGACCAAGGCGTGAAAGGCATACCGCTGAAACGAGGCGAAGCCTCCATCCCCAACGTGTCGTTCAGTATTCCCTCCATCGGAGCATCCTTTACCGGCGTGTGGCTGGGGAAACAGATGACCGGTACCTTTACACAGCAGGGATATAACTTCCCGATGACACTGGTGCCGGGGGCTCCCGCAAGGAACCGCCCGCAAACTCCCAAACCGCCCTTCCCCTATACCTGTGAGGAGGTGACTTTCAGCCATGGAAATGCCACCCTGAAAGGTACGCTGACCTTGCCGCCGAACTGCCACAAGCATACGCCTGTCTGCATCCTGATTACCGGCAGCGGACTGCAAAACCGCGATGAGGAGCTATTCGGACATAAGCCCTTTGCCGTCATAGCCGACGCTTTTGCCCGAAACGGTATCGCCACCTTGCGCTACGATGACCGGGGCTTCGGAGAATCTACCGGCGACCTTATCCGGGTAACCACGGAAGACTTGAAAAACGATGCCCGGGCAGGCATCCGGCTCTTACGGGAAAGGTTTGACCAAGTGGGGGTTCTGGGACACAGCGAAGGGGGCACCATCGCCCTGATGCTGGCCGCCGAACAACAGACCGACTGGGTAATCAGCCTGGCAGGTATGACGGTATCGGGAGAGGCCACACTATTGGCACAGAACCGCCGGTTGCTGCAAAAAAACGGCTACACCGCACAGGTGACGGACGCTTATCTGAAAGCTCTGCAAGCGGTGTTCGGTCAACTGACCCAGGGGGAAAAGCCGGTGCTGCCGGATGTATCTGCCCTGCCCGATGAACTGAAAACCAACCTGCAACAGGTGGTAAAGACATCGGACACTCCCTACTTGCGGTATTTCCTGAAATTGAATATTGCGGATAAACTCCCCCTCATAAAGTGCCCCATACTGGCTTTGAATGGAACGAAAGACACTCAGGTGGATTGCCAAACCAATCTGTCGGTGCTGGAAAACGGACTGCAAAGGGCACTGCTCACCGCCCACCCCTGCGAAGAACTGAACCACCTGTTCCAGCATTGCAACACAGGTGCTGTAGAGGAATACAAGGATATAGAAGAAACCTTTGCCCCCGAAGTATTGCAACGGATGATAGAGTGGATACAGTAAACAATTGAATGCAATCCGTTTGATTGTTTCAAATTATAGGTTATTTTTGCAAATAGTATAAATACCTGAAGAGTCAGCTTTTGTTTAACCCTAAAATCAATTCGTTATGAAGACCCATTTGAAAAAGAACGCATTTATAAAGAAAGTCCACCTGGTATGGTGGGGATTCATCAGTTTACTGCTCCTGTGTTCATCCTGCCGCAGTCAGGTGGGCAATGAGGAAAAGCAGGCTTTCTATCTGCAAGCCTTGCACGGATTGGAAAATCGGTCTTTTACCATTGAGGCATACGAATTTCACATCTTCGACGGCTACGAAGCAAGAACGGAATCTTCCAGCGGAAGCTACATCACAATGAACAGCTCGCTCTGCAAGATACGAATAGAACCGAAAGTCTTTCCGGAATATCCTTTCCACTTCTTAAATATTCAGGATGAACACAGCGAGATAATCCGTGAAGCCAGTAAAAAGCAACAGAATTCATTCATCGTGAAAGTGGACGGCGGAGAAAGCTGGTTGCGCTATCACCTACATATCGACCTGTATAAAGGAAGCAATGAATGCTTTATACAGGTGAAGACTGCTGCAGGCAAACTTGAATACAGTATAAAGGGGCGAATCACAGCAGGGGCAGATTAACTTACGGTCTGCTCCTTGAACTTACGGAACTGCGACACGAGCATGGTGGCCGCGATAAGGCTGGCCAGAATGTCCGATACCGGCATACTGTACCACACGCCCCACTCACCGAAAAACCGAGGCAGGATAAGCAGGCAGGGAAGCAATATCAGCAACTGACGAGACAGTGACAGAAAGATGGCCTTGCCTGCCATGCCAATGCTCTGAAAGAAGTTGGAGGTTACCATCTGAAAACCGATGATGGGAAAGAATATCACCGTGATGCGCAGGCCGCGGGCAGACAGGGCTGTCAGTTCTGCATCGTTGGTGAAAATACTTACCGTGAGTTCCGGTATCAGCATCCCTACCAGAAAGCCGAAGGTGGTGACAGCCGTAGCATAGATGATGGTCAGCTTCAGCACCTTATTGACCCGCTGATACTGACGGGCACCGTAGTTATAGCCGGCTATGGGCTGCATACCTTGATTAAAGCCCATCACAATCATCACGATGATGAACACCAGGCGGTTTACGATGCCAAAGGCACCGATGGCCAAATCTCCGCCGTATTTCTTCAAGCCCTGATTCACCACGATTACGATGAAGCAGGCCGCCATGTTCATGAGAAACGGCGACAGGCCGATGGCCAGCGAATCGAATACTATCTTGCGCTTCAGGCGGAAAATGCCTTTATGGAAATGCAGCAGTTCTTCCTTGTTGCTGAACAACCGGAACTGCCACATCAGAGCAATGACCTGAGCCGTAATGGTGGCTATGGCCGCACCCCGGATGCCCCATTCAAAGCCGTAAATAAAGAGTGGGTCCAGCAGGGTATTGATAACCACCGTACCGATGGTGGCATACATGGCCTTCTGCGGATGCCCTGCCGAACGAAGCACGGCATTCAGCCCCAGATAGATGTGGGTCACGGCATTGCCCAAAAGGATAATCTCCATATAATCGCGCGCATAGCCCACGGTCTGGTCACTTCCACCGAAAAAATACAGAATAGGGTCCAGAAAAGGAAGCACCACCAGGGTGAAGCCCACCCCCAACAGGATATTCAGCACCAACACATTGCCCAACACCCGCTGGGCCGTATCGTAGTCTTTCTGCCCCAGCTTCACCGAAATCAGCGTAGCCGCTCCTACCCCTACCAGCGAACCGAATGCGGCAGCCAGATTCATCAGCGGAAAGGTCAGTGCCAAGCCCGAAATGGCCATAGCCCCCACCCCGTTGCCAATGAAAATACTATCTACCATATTATATAAAGAAGATGCAGTCATAGCTATAATGGCCGGAACAGCATACTGCATCAGAAGCTTCCCGATACTCTCTATCCCCAGCGCTGTGGGAGTCTTTTGTGTTGCCATAAACGTAATACCTGATAACTATTGATTGAAAACGCTGCAAAGGTACTACATTTATAGACAAAAGATGTGCCTTTATAAAAAATGTTTCGTATTTTTGTAGCCAAATTGAGTGAAATATATCGAAATGAACGTATTAGAACTAAGTGAACAGGAAATCATTCGTCGCAATAGTATGAATGAACTTCGCGCGATGGGGATAGAGCCCTATCCCGCAGCAGAGTATGCAACCAACGCTTTCTCTACCGATATTAAAGCTGAGTTCAAAGATGAAGATGAACCCCGCCAGGTAGTGGTGGCCGGCCGTATGATGAGCCGCCGCGTGATGGGTAAAGCCTCTTTCATCGAGCTTCAGGATTCTAAAGGACGTATCCAGGTGTATATTACCCGGGATGATATCTGTCCGGATGAAAACAAAGACATGTACAATACCGTGTTCAAACGTCTGCTTGACTTGGGCGACTTCATCGGTATCGAGGGATTTGTGTTCCGTACCCAAATGGGAGAAATCAGTATTCATGCAAAGAAACTGACCGTATTGGCCAAAAGCATCAAGCCGTTGCCAATCGTAAAATATAAAGACGGGGTGGCTTACGACTCTTTCGAAGACCCGGAACTGCGCTACCGCCAGCGCTATGTGGATCTCATCGTGAACGACGGCGTGAAAGACACCTTCCTGAAACGTGCCAAAATCATCAAGACCATGCGTGCCGTATTGGACGAGGCCGGCTACACCGAAGTGGAAACGCCGATTCTGCAGTCTATTCCCGGCGGCGCCAGCGCACGCCCCTTCATCACACACCACAACTCACTGGATATGGACCTGTATCTGCGTATCGCCACAGAGCTGTATCTGAAACGCTTGATTATCGGAGGATTCGAAGGTGTGTACGAAATAGGCAAGAACTTCCGTAATGAAGGTATGGACAAGAACCATAATCCGGAATTCACCTGCATAGAGCTGTACGTACAGTACAAGGATTATAACTGGATGATGGACTTCACTGAAAAAATGCTGGAACGCATCTGCATAGCAGTGAATGGCTGCACAGAAACTGAAATCGATGGAAAGGTTATCAGTTTCAAGGCTCCTTACCGTCGTCTGCCCATTCTGGAAGCCATCAAGGAAAAGACGGGCTACGACCTGGAAGGCAAGAATGAAGAAGAAATCCGTGAGGTGTGCAAGGCACTGAACATGGAGATAGATGATACCATGGGTAAGGGTAAGTTGATTGATGAAATCTTTGGCGAATTCTGCGAAGGTACCTTCATTCAACCCACTTTCATCACAGATTACCCGGTAGAAATGTCGCCGCTGACCAAGATGCACCGCAACAAACCTGGACTGACCGAACGCTTCGAACTGATGGTAAACGGCAAAGAGCTGGCCAACGCCTACAGCGAGCTGAACGACCCGATAGATCAGGAAGAACGCTTCAAAGACCAGCTTCGCCTTAGTGAAAAGGGTGACGACGAAGCCATGTTCATAGACCAGGACTTCTTGAAGGCACTGCAATACGGTATGCCGCCTACCTCAGGTATCGGTATCGGCATCGACCGTCTGACCATGTTGATGACCGGAAAACCGTTTATACAGGAAGTATTGTTCTTCCCGCAGATGCGACCGGAAAAGGTGGCCCCCAAAGATGCTCCCGCTAAATTCATAGAACTGGGCATCGCAGAAGAATGGGTACCCGTCATTCAAAAGGCTGGATATAATCTGGTAAGCGATATGGCTAATGTGAACCCTCAGAAACTGCACATGGATATCTGCGGAATCAACAAGAAATACAAGTTAGAACTTACCAATCCCAGCGTGAACGACGTTACGGCCTGGATTGAAAAAATCAAAAATTAATAATGAAAAATGAAGGGTGGAAGGAAATTCAGACCTTTCCTTTCACTTTTCATTTTTCATTTTTCATTATTAATTATCTATGAAACTACCTGGAAAGATAGCCATCATGGGGGGAGGAAGTTGGGCTACTGCCATTGCTAAAATGGTATTGGCTCAAGCTGAGTCGATAAATTGGTACATGCGCAGAGACGACCGCATCGCCGATTTCAAGCGACTGGGACATAACCCTGCCTACCTGACAGGAGTGAAATTCGATATCAAACGTATCAATTTCAGCTCTAATATCAACGAAATAGTGAAAGAATCAGATACCCTGATTTTTGTCACTCCCTCGCCCTATCTGAAATCTCACCTGAAGAAACTCAAAACAAAAATCAAGGATAAATTCATCATCACAGCCATCAAAGGCATTGTGCCTGATGACAATCTGATTGTATCTGAATATTTCACTAAGGAGTATGGGGTACCTTCTGAAAATATAGCTGTGCTGGCGGGTCCTTGCCATGCCGAAGAAGTGGCACTGGAACGCTTGTCTTACCTGACTATCGCTTGCCCCGATACCGACAAAGCCTGCACCTTTGCCCGAAAACTGGGAAGCAGCTTCATCAAAACATCGGTAAGCAATGATGTAATAGGCATTGAATACAGCTCTGTGCTGAAAAATGTCTATGCCATAGCAGCGGGAATATGCAGCGGGCTGAAGTACGGTGATAACTTTCAGGCAGTATTGGTATCAAACGCCATACAAGAGATGAACCGGTTTCTGCAAACTGTACATCCACTAAATAGAAATGTAAACGACTCTGCCTACCTGGGCGACCTGCTGGTAACCAGCTATTCTAATTTTAGCCGGAACCGCACATTTGGAACCATGATTGGCAAAGGATATTCCGTGAAAAGCGCACAGATTGAAATGGAAATGATAGCTGAAGGATACTATGGTACCAAATGTATCAAGGAAATCAACAAGCATTATCACGTAAATATGCCCATTGTAGATGCCGTCTATAATATCTTATATGAACGTATATCTCCTACGATTGAAATTAAGCTACTGACTGATTCCTTCAGGTAAGCAGCAGCTTATTAAAAATCTAATCTTAAAAACCTGAAATCTCAATAACTTAAAAACTTAAAATTATGATTAGTTTAAACATCGAAAAAACTTTCGGATTCGTTTCAAAAGAAAACGTCCTCGCTTATGAAACAGCTGTTAAAGCTGCACAAGAAGCTTTAGAACACGGAACATGCAAGGGAAATGACTTCTTAGGATGGCTTCACTTACCCTCATCTATAACAGCCGAACACCTGGCAGACTTGAAAGCCACCGCACAGACACTACGCGAAAACTGCGAGGTAGTGGTGGTAGCCGGTATCGGTGGAAGCTATCTGGGCGCACGTGCCGTTATCGAAGCCTTATCAAACAGCTTTGCTTGGCTACAGAAAGAGCAAAACGGACCTACCATCCTATTTGCCGGACATAACATCGGTGAAGATTATCTGTATGAACTGACAGACTATCTGAAAGACAAGAAATTCGGTGTCATCAATATCTCTAAATCGGGTACTACTACAGAAACAGCGCTGGCTTTCCGGCTGCTGAAAAAGCAATGTGAAGACCAACGAGGCAAAGAAATGGCCCGCAAAGTAATCGTAGCAGTAACCGATGCCAAGAAAGGGGCTGCCCGCGTAACAGCCGACCAGGAAGGATATAAATCCTTTATCATCCCAGACAATGTGGGCGGACGTTTCTCTGTACTGACTCCGGTAGGTTTGCTGCCTATCGCCGTAGCAGGATATGATATAGAGAAATTAGTGGCCGGTGCTGCAGCTATGGAGAAAGCCTGTGGACTGGATGTGCCGTTTGCTGAAAATCCGGCTGCACTCTATGCGGCTACACGCAATGAACTCTACAAACAGGGAAAGAAAATTGAAATTCTCGTAAACTTTAATCCCAAACTGCACTACGTAAATGAATGGTGGAAACAGCTGTATGGTGAATCTGAAGGTAAAGAAGGAAGAGGTATCTTTCCCGCTGCTGTGGATTTCTCTACCGACTTGCACTCCATGGGACAATGGATTCAGGAAGGTGAACGCACCATCTTTGAAACCGTTATTTCTGTAGAAAAAACTGCTCATAAACTGGAAGTGCCTACCGATGAAGCCAACCTGGACGGTCTGAACTTCTTGGCTGGGAAACGGGTAGACGAGGTAAACAAAATGGCAGAACTGGGTACACAATTAGCTCACGTAGACGGTGGCGTACCTAATATGCGCGTTATTGTGCCGGAACTGAACGAAGAATGCATCGGACAGTTGCTGTACTTCTTTGAAAAGGCTTGCGGCATAAGCGGTATCTTGCTGGGCGTAAACCCGTTCAACCAACCGGGCGTAGAAGCATATAAGAAAAACATGTTTGCACTGCTTAACAAGCCCGGCTACGAGGAAGAATCAAAGGCTATCCAAGCTAGATTTTGAAAAATATTTCATCCATTAAACGACCGCAGGCGGGCAGTATACTGTTCGTCTGCGGTCTGATTTTTAATCAATAGGTATTTATGTATAAAGAAGCAATCGCCCGCTATCTGCAAAAAGTCGGGCACTCACACATTCATCTGAAAGCTGCCTTGTTCGATATGGATGGGGTACTTTTCAACTCTATGCCCTATCACGCTGATGCCTGGCATACGGTAATGAAACGACATGGACTGGATTTAAGCCGTGAAGAAGCGTATCTACACGAAGGCCGCACCGGTGCGGCCACCATCAACATTGTGTACCAACGCACCTACGGCCAAAATGCAACCCCTGAAATGATAGAAAGCATCTATGCAGAGAAAAGCAAAGAGTTTAACCGTCACCCCGAACCGGAACGTATGCCGGGTGCATGGGAGATACTGCAACAGATGAAAAGCGAAAATCTGACGACGGTACTGGTAACAGGTTCAGGACAATTGTCGTTACTGGATAGGCTTTCTCATAATTTTCCGGGCGTATTCGACCGCGAACATATGGTAACAGCTTTCGATGTAAAATACGGTAAGCCTCATCCGGAACCATATCTGATGGGACTGGAAAAAGCGGGAGTAAAAGCCAACGAAGCCATCGTTGTGGAAAATGCCCCCATTGGTGTACAGGCAGGTGTAGCCGCCGGTATCTTTACCATAGCCGTAAATACAGGTCCGCTCAATGAGCAGGTATTGTGGGATGCAGGAGCCAATCTGGTATTTCCTTCCATGATGGATTTCTGCAACCATTGGGAAGATATTAAAAAACAATTGGATGAATACCCTGCTACAAAGGTGGAAAAATAAAGAAATACTCAACTACGAAAAAGAAAAGAGGCTGTTTCAATGAATACATCGAAACAGCCTCTTTCTTATGTGACCCCGGTGCGATTCAAACGCACGACCTTCAGAACCGGAATCTGACGCTCTATTCACTAAGCTACGGAGCCATATTTAAGCGACGACAAAAGTATAAAAAAAATCGGCATTCACCTAACATTTCTACAAATTTATCTTCCTCACCCCTTAACTAAATATTGATATTTTGAAAATAAAGAAAAGAAAACACTTCTCATAATGATATTTTTTATTGCATTGTTGCATCATATATTAATATTATCCATATCTTTGCAGTACAAATTAACAAAGATAATCTAAGAACATTTTACAAAAAGCAATATGAGTTACCTGATAAAGCCGGAAGGATACACTCCCTTATTAGATCTGAAACAAACAGAGCTGGGTATTAAACAAATCAAAGATTTCTTCCAAATGAATCTTTCGTCTGAGCTGCGTCTGCGCCGCGTTACAGCTCCACTATTTGTGTTGAAGGGAATGGGTATCAACGACGATTTGAATGGGGTAGAAAGAGCTGTAAGCTTCCCCATCAAAGACTTAGGGGATGCCAAAGCCGAAGTGGTACATTCGCTAGCCAAGTGGAAAAGACTGACGCTGGCAGAGTACAATATTGAACCGGGATATGGTATCTATACAGATATGAATGCCATCCGCGCCGATGAAGAACTGGGCAACCTACACTCACTCTATGTAGATCAGTGGGATTGGGAACGTGTTATCAGACCGGAAGACAGAAATGTAGAATTCTTGAAGGCAATCGTCACCCGCATTTATGCGGCTATGGTAAGAACCGAATACATGGTATATGAGATGTACCCACAAATAAAACCGTGCCTGCCCGAACCCCAACAGCTACATTTTATCCATGCCGAAGAGTTAAGGCAGTTATATCCGAACATGGAGCCCAAATGTCGCGAACATACCATCTGCCAGAAGTATGGAGCAGTATTCATCATCGGTATCGGATGTAAGTTAAGCGACGGAAAAAAACATGATGGCCGGTCGCCGGACTATGACGACTATACCACAACCGGACTCAACGGACTGCCCGGACTAAATGGCGACTTACTACTGTGGAACCCTGTGCTACAGCGCAGCATAGAGTTGTCGTCCATGGGGATACGGGTGGACAAAGAAACCTTGCTAAAGCAGGTTAAAGAAGCCGGAGAGGAAAAACGATTGGAACTTTATTTCCACAAAAGATTATTGGAAGGCACATTACCACTTTGTATCGGAGGAGGTATTGGACAGTCTAGATTATGCATGTTCTACCTGCGCAAAGCACACATCGGAGAAATACAAGCCAGCATATGGCCTGATGATATGCGAGAGGAATGCAGAAAACATAACATTCATCTTATCTGACACATTTGTATCAGGGATGCATTCCCCATCCAGCCGCTCCACAGTTCTGCTACTTTACTGCAAAATACTGTAGGGCGGCTGATTTTTTTTCATTACCTTCGTCGCATCAAACCAAGCTGATTCAAACATGAAGGTACAAATAGAAGAAAGCTGGAAACAGCAGCTACAAGAAGAATTTGAAAAGCCTTACTTTGAGGCTTTGACCCACTTTGTGAAAAATGAATATGCCCAGGGGGTGGTATATCCTCCCGGAAAACTAATCTTCAATGCCTTTAATCTCTGTCCCTTCGACCGGGTAAAAGTGGTCATCATCGGGCAAGATCCGTATCACGGACCCGGACAGGCTCACGGACTTTGCTTCTCAGTCAACGATGGAATAGCTTTTCCGCCTTCTCTAGTGAATATCTTCAAGGAACTGAAAAATGATATGGGGATAGAAAAGCCAGCCAGCGGAAACCTTACCCGATGGGCCGAACAAGGGGTGCTGATGCTGAATGCCACACTGACCGTACGCGCCCACCAAGCCGGTTCACACCAGCGACAGGGGTGGGAAACCTTTACAGACGCTGTGATACGTAAGTTGGCAGAGGAAAGAGACCACCTCGTATTTATTCTATGGGGAGGATATGCTCAACGCAAAGGTGCCTTCATCGACCGGAACAGACACCTAGTACTTGCCTCGGCACATCCTTCTCCGCTATCCGCCTACAACGGTTTCTTCGGAAACAAGCATTTCAGCCGTACCAATGAATACCTGATAGCTCATGGAGAACAGCCTATAGTCTGGTAAACCTCTTTGCTACCAACGAATAATCCCCTTGCTGCATCGGTTACAGCAAGGGGATTATTCGTTAGGTTGAAAACTAAAAGGTATCAAATTTCCTATTAATACCAGCGGATGTTGCTCTGCGTCTGGCTGCGTTGTTCCCATTTCAAATCCTGCAAAATGCTGGCATTGGCACGGATGGTGAAATTGTAATATTTCCAACGACCAAAAGGAGAAAGGCTGGCCGACATACTAAAGCAGTGCAAATCTCTCGTAATATTGAAAGCCGTCTGTACTATCTCTTTGGCATTGAAATCATACCCGGTATTAAAGTTGACTGCCCATTTATTGGAAAGCTTCACATTACCGTTCACGTTGAGCGAATTCAAACTGAACTTATACGGGTAGCGCATGGTCTTCCGGTTGATAGGCTTGCTGGTATCTTCTGATATGTTGAAACCCGTACTCAGGTTGATGGACCAAGGCATCTTGAATACCTGATAGCCGTCGGAATCCACGTCTGCCTCGCGGGTCTTCTTTTCCGTGATGCCTCTTTGTTCATCTGCCCCCGACACATTCTCGTCTTCTCCTTCTCCCTTCTGCTCATCTTTCTCATCATCCAGCTTTTCACCGGTAAACAAGGCTTTGACTTTTTTCCAACTGTCGTTGTTCAACGTATAGCTGAATGAAGTGCCGTAACCTTGGAAACGTCCGAATCGTCCGTACGACCATTCCGTGCGGTCGCCCACCTTTACATTACCGTTTTTATCGAATGTATAGGCATAGGTGGCAAACACTGCATTCATACTGAACGTATAATTCTTGCTCAGCTTCAGACGAAGGTTCATGTTCAAGTTACTCCACGGGCGTACTTTGGCAGCCGTATTATACGACATATTGAAACCAAATTCATCAATCAGGCTCACCTTGCGGATAGAGTCGTTTTTATCCTTATACTTCATTTCCAAGTTATTGGAGATACCAAAAGAGATATTACCCGACCTTCCTCTTCCGGGAGGGCTGAAAGCCTGACCGGCATAAGGCGAATACACCACGGTATCTTGCGTACCATCCAGATTCGGGCGATAGTAAGTTTCGTAATAGCCGAACCGGCTGGAACCAAAGTCGGGAGCCGCACTGAAAGACACGGTAGGTGTAATGACGTGGCGAATCTGAATTTCCTTCTTCTTCATGAACAAGGGCTTATACATACCATAAATCTTGGTATTGACACTGATGCTACCCCGATAATCATACACCCTGTGAAAACCATAAATGGTATCCGTATTCACTTCGCGTCCGCTGGTTCCAGCATTCGGATCCCAGTCCTTCATTATCTTACGCGTGTACCAGCGTTCTGTATAGTTCACACTAGGCGTTACATTGAAATACTTAAAGAGCGTAAAGGTAGCACTCACCGGAATATCGTGCTGCATACCGTTCTCCCAATCCTTGATAAGATTCGATTTGAACAGCTTGTCATCCTTGGTCTGTATGCTGTTCTTCAAACGTCCCGTGTAGCGGAAAGAAATCTTTTCGTACCATCTTTCATTGCCCACCGCTTTTTTTCGCTTAAAGGGGAACATCGTAGTCAGCGAGATATTCATATCGGGCAAGGTCACGTTAACAGAAGAGTCCTTCATGTTTTGAGCAATGTTCGACGTAGCCGAAACCGTCAGTTTCTTATCGAAGAAATAACGGGTGTAGCTGATACTAGAGGTCTTGGTGTTCTGCGACATAGCCGTACCGTTGTACATATTACCGATGTTGGTACGCTCATAGCTACTGGTGGCAAAGTTTACGCTGGCCGAGAAAGTCTGGTTCGGATTCGCCTTGGGGTCCTGGCGGTGCGACCACACAATCTTGAAGTCTTTGGCCTCTGAATAGTCGGGCAATCCCTTGTCACCAGTTTTGGTAACCTGGTAGCTGGCTTGCAGTAAACCCGAATATTTATACCGCTTGATATAATTGCTTTCTGCGTTCAAGGCCCACGAACCCTTCGTAAAGATGTCACCCCGAAGTTTCAGGTCCATGCGGTCGCTGATGGCAAAGTAATACCCGCCGTCGGTCAGACCGAATCCGCGGTTAGAGTCATCCATATAGGTAGGCATCAGGAATCCCGACTGATAGCTGCTGGAGAACGGGAAAAAGAAGAACGGCACAGCTAAAGGCAACGGAACATCTTCTACCACCAGGTAAGCCGGTCCGGTCACTACATTCTTCTTCGGACGAACCTTGGCATAGGTCATCTGCATATAGAAGTGGGGATGCTCGTGATTGTCGCAAGTGGTATACCGTCCACTCTTCATATACAATTCATCGTTCAGGCCCTTTTTGGCATTGTTACCGGTCACATATCCTTCTCCCTGTTGGCTCACCACATTGCTGATGATACCCTTTTTACTCTTGAAGTTATACCGTATGGTATTGGTTTCGTAGGGTGTCTCACCGTCCTTGAACACGGGAGTACCTTGCAGGGTACCCAGTGAATCTTCTACGCCATGCGCATAGACGGTGCTGCTGTCCATGTTCATGGTAATGACATCAGCCGTCAGCTCAATAGGTTTGGAGCCTTGCTGATACACCACTTTTCCTTGTCCATAGAGATGGGCAAAACCATTTTGGGTAAAAACGATAGAATCGGTAGCCTCGTAAGTGACCGGTGCATCCAGCCCGTCTTTTTTCTTGGGTGCAGGCACACTGTCCGGTGCCAGCGAATCTGTATTCAATGAATCTACAGGCAATGAATCGCCCTTAAGAACCGAAGATTCTGCCCTTTTTCGGGTAGGTGCTATCTTCCCCCTCCTACGTTGGGACAAAGCCTCACCGGAAATCAGGAGCAAGACAAACATCAACAGAAATGATATGACTATTTTTGGTTTCAATGATTTTATTAGCTTATAGTTTCCGCTTTGAGTGGACAAAAGTACATATTTTAAACGGATAATCGGTGTTTTTTTGAAAAAAATAGATGCCTACAAGAATTGTTCGCACCAACGGTCGAAACGACGAAGACCTGCTTCGCCATAGCGTGCCAGACTGTTACGGGCTTTTTCCACACTTTTCTCCCGATCCAAATGAGTCTTGGAGTAAAACTTATCCGCAAAGCAGATGACTTGTTCTTCCAGGCTTACGGGCAGCATATCGCGATGAGGTACCGGCAACTCCCGCGCCAGTATATCCTCCAGCGACAAGCCGGCACCGGTATGCCGCTCACACACCAGTGCATGCCGCAGATACCCTTCTCTGCGCATCAGTTCGGCTCCCAGATACCCGTGACAGATATACGGTTTGTCGCCGAAACAGCAGATACCGTCGGCATCGGTCAGAAAAATGCCGATATCGTGCAGCATAGCCGCTTCATAAAGAAAATCCTCGTCCAACTTTAGTTCCGGATGCCGGTGTGCTATTTCCAATGCTTTCTGAGCCACACTTCTACTGTGTGTCCACAAGATGTGTCGCAGTTGCTCGGCACCGGCATAGTATTTATCTATAATTCTTTGGGGTAAAGTGAGTCGTTGTTCCTGTTCCATAGTTTATTTCTTTTGGAATTTATAAATCAGCACTTGCGAACGAAGGTCACAGCTGCGGTAAGGAGTCTGATGAAGCTCTTCCAGCAGATACGTACCGGCAAATTCCTCCATGAAGCGTTCTTGGTCTCTTACAGCCACCACTACAATTCCTTGTCCTTCCGGATGCTCCAATGCAAAATTGCGCATACGGTCGTTCAGGTAATAATTGGCTCCATAAAAACGAATCAAGCGGTCGGTATAGGAATAAACCGGTCCCTGGGGCACGTATTGATTAAAGCAGGCAGCCAACCGTTTGTCCGACTTTACAGAAAGCACTGTAGGCTGATATACACCGTCCAGACTGACAAAGATAGCCATCATCATACCGGCTACCCCATACAGCAGCGAGCGGATATCGGCTTTTCTGGCTACAGCCCACAGCAGACACATGCCGGCTACAAGGGGCAGCAACACGATAAACCACTTACCCACCGATAGAGGCGTGGTTTCCAATGCCTGAACAAAAGCGATGTTCTCGGCAGCATGACGACCGTTTCCCCAGATACTGTCGGGCAGCCATCCCATACGCACCACAAAAAACACCAACGTCAGCAACACACCAAGTGTAGCAAATACACGAGCGCAAATGCGAAACAGTCTGACACCGCGAGATACATGCATCCACAGGTATTCGGCTATCAGTACCGCCATAAACGGATAGATAGGCAGCAGATACACACTGCGCTTGCTCTTGGGAATACAATAGAATGTAAAGATGAACAGAATCACCACCCAGGTGAAGAGTGACAGCGGAGACTGCTGACGGAACCTGTTCCAAGCCTTCTTCAAACGCTCTCCCCACGAGGCCCCTTCGGGCAGGCAGCGCATACCTTTCCAATCCACTTCAAACAAAGAAATCAGCAGCACAAGGGTCCAGGGCACCCAGCCCCAAATAAGGGTCAGGAAATTATACCACATCGGATTTTCATGCGAGCCATAAGACATGGTTCCTGAGAAACGGCCCAGGTTTTCTTCTACCATCAGATCGATGAAGGCATCACCGCCCTGAAGCGAAGCGGCATACAGCCACACACCATAAGGAATCAACGTAAGGAGGCCGATAAGCAGCAGAGAAAAGAAGGTAGAAGCGAAAGAACGGCCGCGCAGAAGCTGATACAGACCGATACACGTACACGGGAAGATAGATCCTACCGGACCCTTGGTCAGAGTAGCTGCTGCCATCAGCACTACCGCCAGCCAAGGAATACCTTTACGGTTGGCCTCATCCCAACGAAACAGCAGACAAAGGGAAATGACGATCAACGACACCTGCAACATGTCTACACGACAAGCCACCGCTGCACGGTGCACCTCGAACGAAGTGAGCAGTAATAAAGAAGTCAGCACAGCCGTTCTCACACCCTTACGCTTAGCTATAAAGAGGAAAAAGACTAGCTGCATGGCCAGGAAAGCTAAGGCCGACGGCATACGGGCAGACCATTCCGTCACCTCGCCGCCAAAGAGCGTAGAAATGGCAGCTATACACCAATACAGAAAAGGAGGTTTGTAAGCGATATCTGTGCCATAATTAATCGGTAATAACCAATTACCACTTTCCAGTATAGAAACGGCTACAATGGCCTCTCTCGGCTCTCCTTTGGAGTAGAACAGCGTTTCACCGAGAAACGGCAGAAGTATACAAGCACTTAACAAGGCTACCAGCCAGAATGCCTTCTTTTTGTCTAACATATTTTCCATTGTTTTTTCTTTTGACTCCGCAAAAGTACGAATTTATTCTGAAACTTCTTATCTTTGCACATTACATATACTTCAATAACTAGTTATATTCAAATGAAAAATAACCCCATCCGTTGCGCCACTACCTATCTGGCCTACCTGGCAACCATACACGTGGCTGCACTCCTGTTGTTCTTTATTTTCAGATTTATCTTATACTTCTCGGTAGACTATCAGTTCCCGGCAGCCATAGACCAGAATCTGCCACTCAAGTCTATCGCCTTTATCCGCGGACTCTGGTTTGACAATGTCATCGCCTGCTACCTGCTCTTACTACCTCTAGTAGTGCTTTGGATAGCAGCCTTGTGCCAATATACTGCCCGGTGGTTATTTCGGTGCACGGCCTTCTACTTCAGCCTGTTCTATTCCCTGGCCTTTGCCATCACAGCAGCCAATATACCGTATTTCTGCTATTTCTTCAAGATTATCAACTCTTCCATCTATAACTGGTTTGGCTATGGAGCCACTACAGCCGGCATGATGGTAGGTGAGTCGTCATACTATTTCCCGATTCTGCTAGGACTGGGTGCCATCGTGTTCACCACCTGGGGGCTCTTTAAACTCTCTGATTATTTCTACCGGCTCAGCCTCTCTGCCGCCGCCCCGCTGTCCATCAAGCAGCGACTGACTATCCTGGTGGTAGGGGCAGCCTGCGTCGGACTATGCCTCTTCGGTATCCGTGGCCGTATGGGATATAACCCCATCAAAGTGAGCCAAGCATATTATTGCCAAGACCCCTTCTTGAACCAACTGGGAGTGAATCCGGTATTCAACCTGCTGACCAGTACATTGGACGACCGGCGCAAAGAAAACAAGTACCTGCACCTGATGCCCGAAGAAGAAGCCGTGAAACAGGCACAAGCCCTACTAAACCGACCGGGCATAGCCGGCATCTCACCGATGGCGCGACACATAACAACGTCTGGTGACCCTGATAAAAAGAACATCGTCTTTATCTTCATGGAATCTATGTCGGCCCATCTGATGGAGTCGTTCGGAGCATCTGAACCGCTGACTCCATTCCTGGACAGTCTGTATCATGAATCGCTGGCTTTCAGCAACTTTTATTCGGCTGGCATTCATACCAACCACGGTATGTATTCCACGCTGTATTCCTTCCCCACCATCATGAAACGCAATGCCATGAAAGGGTCGGTGATTCCCCTGTATTCCGGTCTGCCCACCATCCTGAAGGAAAACGGCTACCGGAACCTCTTCTTTATGACTCATGAATCGCAATACGATAACATGAATGCCTTCTTCCGCTCCAACGGCTTCGACGAGGTGTATGCACAGGAAGATTATCCGAAAGAGAAAGTAGTCAACAGTTTTGGGGTGCAAGACGACTTCCTCTACCAATACGCCCTGCCCATTCTCAACGAACGGGCAAAAAGCGGACAACCATTCTTCGGTGTGCTGCTCTCCATCAGCAACCATCCGCCCTACGTCATTCCGCCTTACTTTACTCCCCGAAGTCAAAGCAAGGAAAAACAAATTGTGGAATATGCCGACTGGGCCATCCGACAATTCATGACAGAAGCACGCAAACAACCCTGGTTTGACGAAACCCTCTTCATTTTCATGGCCGACCATGGCAAACTGGTAGGTACGCCTGAATGCGAAATGCCCCAGTCGTATAACCACATTCCGCTAATGATTTACGGAAAAAACATCCGCCCTGCCATATGTACTGCCATGGGCGGACAAATTGACGTAGCCCCCACCCTGCTGGGATTGCTGAACATAGGCTATACGCAAAACAACTTCGGCATAGACTTGCTGAAAGAACAGCGCCCGTGTATGTTCTACACCGCCGATAACCTGATTGCAGCCAGAGACACCAGCCGACTATATATCTACTCTCCCGAAAGCCAACAGGAATTCTGCTACCGCTACCGGGGAAGAGAAGTGCAGGCCATGCCCCAAGATTCTCTCTTCGACCGGCTGAAAGACTACTGTTTCTCCATGCTGCAAAGTACGGAATATTTGGTAAAACAAGGTAAAATCACCAATCACCCGTCAGAGGCGACCATCTCTCAACCCTAAACCCGTGATGCGCATGAAACAAACGAAACAACTACTCGAGTTTATCCGGTTCGCCCTGGTAGGCATACTGGCCACCGCTCTGCACTACGGATTATACTACCTGCTGCAGACACTTATCAATGTCAATATAGCCTATGCGACCGGGTATCTGCTGAGCTTCATTGTCAATTTCTACCTCACTGCCTACTTCACCTTCGGCACCCGCCCCTCGTGGAAAAAGGCGGTAGGATTCAGCGGAGCACACCTGGTGAATTTTCTGATCCACATGCTGCTGCTCAATCTGTTCCTATGGGCTGGCATCTCCCAAACATGGGCACCGCTGCCCGTATTTGCCATTGCCATCCCCGTGAACTTTATCTTAATCAGATTCGTCTTTAAACATAAAAATCTATGAATACCACCCAACTACTCATTGTAGTGCCTTGCTACAACGAAGAAGAAGTTCTTCTGGAAACCACCAAGCAACTTTCGGCCGTACTCGACAGACTGTTGCAAAATCACGAAATAGCCACCGGACACCTGCTCTACGTGGACGACGGCAGTAAAGACCGCACTTGGGAAATCACCGAGCAACTTTCCCGGCAAAACTCCAAGGTACAAGGCCTGAAACTGGCCCATAACGTAGGCCATCAACAAGCACTCTGGGCCGGATTGGAATGGGCCGCTGCCCATGAATACGATGCTACCGTATCTATCGATGCCGACCTGCAAGACGATGTAGAAGCCATCATAGAAATGGTAAAGCTCTACAACCAAGGTACCGACATCGTATATGGAGTACGGAAAGAGCGCAAGACCGACACATTCTTCAAGAAGCACACTGCCCAGGCATTCTACAAACTGATGAAGACCATGGGAGGCGACATCGTATATAATCATGCCGACTTCCGCCTGATGAGCCTGCGCACGGTAAAGGCTCTGGTGGCTCACCCCGAACGTAATCTCTTTATCCGCGGAATGGTATGCAGCCTGGGATATTCTACCGCTTCGGTATACTACGACCGCAAAGAACGCTTTGCCGGAGAATCCAAATATCCGCTGAGCAAAATGCTGAATTTCGCCCTAGACGGCATCACTTCATTTTCAGTAAAACCCTTGCGCCTAATTACCACCTTCGGACTGCTGTTTATCCTGGTATCCTTGGCATCCATCCTCTACGCCCTATCAGCTTTTCTAGGTGGTCATGTCATTCCCGGATGGACATCCTTGCTTATCTCTATCTGGTTCATTGGCGGAGCTATCCTGACTGCCATCGGCATCATCGGTGAGTACATTGGTAAAATATACAAGGAAGTAAAACAGCGGCCACGCTATTTTATAGAAAAAGAAATCAAAACTCAACGCTGAACAATCACCGCAAACCGAGTGTTTACACTTGAAATAGAAAAGCTTACGAAAACGGCTTCTAATTATATGCGTATGAAACTGAAGAAAATGAATTTCCGGTGGCTGGCAGCCCTTGCACTAACCGCCACCCTATCGCCTGCCGATGCCTGTACCGGCATCACGCTGAAAAGTAAGGACCAGGCCACCATCGTGGCACGCACCATTGAATGGGGAGGTACCAATCTCAACAGCCAATACGTGATTGTACCACGCCGATACATCGACCGGTCGCTCACGCCTGACGGAAAAGATGGCATGCGTTTCCAGTCGCGCTACGGCTATGTGGGGCTGGCAGTAGAAATGAAAGAGTTTATAGCCGAAGGCATCAACGAAGCCGGACTATCGGCCGGACTGTTCTATTTTCCGAACTACGGCCAATACGAGGCCTACCAACCGGATAAGAAAGCCTGCAGTATGGCCGACTTACAATTGGTACCTTATATCCTGGGCGAATGTGCCACGCTGGAAGAAGTAAAAGCTGCCGTAGAGCGCATCCATATCATCAACATCGACCCGAGAGCTTCTACAGTACACTGGCGATTTGCCGACCCACAGGGCCGACAACTGGTATTGGAAATTATCGACGGGAAACCTTGCTTCTATGAGAACCAGCTGGGCGTGCTGACCAACTCACCCGGCTTTGAATGGCAACTGACCAACCTCAACAATTACGTAAACCTCTTTCCCGGTGCAGCACCCGCTCAGCAATTGGGCCACTTATCACTTCGGTCATTGGGAGCAGGCAGTGGTTTTCTGGGGCTTCCGGGTGATGTCACTCCCCCTTCCCGCTTTGTAAGAGCCGCCTTCTATCAGGCCACGGCTCCGCAGCAGGAAACTGCACGGGCCACCGTAGAGCAGAGTTTTCAGATTCTGAATAACTTCGACATCCCCATCGGTATAGAATTTCCCTTAGGCAAGGTGCCGGCAGACATTCCCAGTGCCACCCAATGGACTTCGGCTACCGACCTGAAAAACCGAATGCTGTATTTCCGCACCATGTACAACAGTACCATCCGCTGCATTGATCTGCGCAGCATAGATTTCAGCCAGGTCGGCTATCGGGCCGTTCCCATGGATACAGAACGCCAGCAACCGATAGAAACCCTTACTATCCAATAAAGAAATCCCGTCGGAGCAGAACTTCCGACGGGATTTTTTCCAACTACTTGATGTTGATTATTTTTTCTTCAACACATAATGTTTCGCCAATTCTCCTTGATTCTCAGTACCCAGGCTATCAGACAACATCACGCCATCGGCCACAATCTTATAATACGTTTTATCGCCCGATGAAGGAGTTATCAGTTCCAGCAGTTCGCCATCAATCAGATTATACACCCCACTGACCAGAAACTTCCCATCATCCACACCGATATATTCGCTCTGCAGGGTATATGTGCTGTCGGAATTGATAGTCAATGACGTCTCTATACCCTCACAATCAGCCGCCGGCAAAGTACCCTCATACGTACCAAACACTTCCACCGACTGCACTTCTTCTTGTTGCGGTGCCTCTGCTACCTGCTTCTTCTGTGAAGAACCATTACAACCGACAGCCAGCAACAAAAAAGCAAAAGCTGCCACATTTAAAAAATTCTTTTTCATCATTTATTCCTTTCTTTTATATAGAAGTAAAATCCTTTTTCATGTAGCTACAACAACCTTCCATTACATTTGGTTCACTTCGGACACATATCCCCTTCAATGCCCCGATACCTGCCCCGCTTCTTCTCCGAACCCTATAGGTAAACATCTGTTCGGACTTGGTTAGGAGTTGGTAGGGAGTTGACCCGGAGAAGAGACAAGGTAATTATTTCAGCAGCAAGCCACCCTTATATGCAGCAGACAGAAAGCAAATTGTCCTGTTCTTGAAAAGCTAGTTTCCCGCTTTCAACCCCCCTTTTACCGACTGAAGTACGGTAGATTCTTTGAGTTTCCCCCGTTTGGTATACGTATTCGACTGCACCAGCCCAATCCCTTTGGCATACCATTCTACCGCCCTTTCTTTTTCTGAAAAGCCCATCAACTTCATGGTGCTTTCCACTCGAATCTTTACACAATCAAACCGACCGGCAGGTGTTTCTATCACTTCCATTCCCAGATACTCACCTTTCACGGCGCCTTTCGCCTTCACAAACCCTATCTTACTGAAATAATGACATTCCGGAAGCGGAGTTTCGGGCTGCACATTATCCGGAATGGGCAGTTGGATAATACCCTCGGAACGGAAATGCCTGCTGTATGCCTCCCATTCCTGAGCCAACTCTTCTTCCGACAAATTGCGGGAGCCGGAGGCAAGGTATTTCCGTGTCTGCTCATTTTCTTTTTCTCCATCCAGCAGAATACGACGGGTCAGTCGGCTTTTCTTATGAAAGACCGCATATTCCAGATTCTCACCGTCGCGAATGGCTTGTTCGGTATAACTGTCGCCAAACCAAGCCAGCGACAGGCTGACAGAATCGGTATTTTCTACCACCTCTTGCACCAGCAGCGAATCTCTTTTCGTAAGGTTCTTCTTATAATCCGTCGTGACGTAGTGCATCACCTTATGCGGATCGAGATTACAATATTGAGCCAACAGGGTGAGCGAACAGCCCAACATCCAACAAATACAAAACATCGTTTTCATACGCTATAGAATTAAAGAATTATACGAATATCACCGGGCATTTTCCAGCTTCCTCTTCTTCCAGAGCTGCCAGGAGTTAAACAGGTTTTGCCACAGTACATACGAGCCGGGCCCTACAGAAGAGAGAGGATTCAGATAGGTATAAGCCATCCAAATGGCCAATACAGTATTTTTCTGCCCCAAAGCCTGCCCGCCGCTGATACGGTCGGCCCAACGTCCGCCGATGCGCTTGCCCAGATAGAACTGCACGCAACAAGCCAACAGACCGCCTAACGCAACGCATAGCTCTACCCCCAGCGGAGCATAGCTTTGCACCAGCGAACGCACCGTCTGCCCCGACACAATGGCCAATGCCACCGCCCACAGATAGAAAGCCATATCCGTGAAGCCTAATAGCCAGCGGTGAATGCGCGGCAAGCAGGTCCGGAAAAAACAAGCCAGCAGAAAAGGACAGAGCAACAAGGGAAAAACCTTACTCAGAATCTTCCAGAAAGACTGTAGAAAGTCCATACCCGCATGAGGCTCTACCAGCGGAAACACCAGCGGCACCACTGCAGCAGCCAGCAGATTGGACAGCAAGGTGTACGTGGTCAGCGAAGAAGCACTGCCACCCAGCTTGCCTGTAATAACGGCTGCGGCCGTAGCCGTGGGACAGATGAAACAAACCATAATGCCTTGCAGCACCCCACGATAATCTTCCTGCCAAGGATACAGTAACAATCCGCCAGCTACAATCAGACAAGATAGCAATTGAAACAGCAACAACCATCCGTGCCAGCTGCGAGGCTTCAAATCGCGCACTTCTACCCTGCAAAAAGTAAGCAGTAACTGAGCAAAAATCAGCAATGGAGTGAGCCACGCTATCAACTCATGCACAAACGGCTTCATCGGTGCCACCGCCGGTGTACAGGCAAAAAAGAAATACCCCAATGTACCGATCAACATGGCTACCGGTAAGGTCCAATTCTTCAGAAAACGAAGTATCATAGCATTTCATTCAAAAAAAAATTATATACAAAGATACGAGCAAATCAGAAATAAGTAGTATCTACATCGGATTTTTTCTCCTAAAAAGCAGGTAATTCATGAAAACTACTCGCCAAAAGATGAGTTTTCTGCAAAAAACCGCTAACTTTGCGCCAAATTGTATACATGAAACATTTTGGATTTTACATACTATTCATCAAGATATGCACCACACTGCTGGTCTTTCCTTGCTGCATAAGCACCCTACAAGCCAAAGACTTTACGGTGGTGATAGACCCGGGACATGGTGGCCACGACCCGGGAGCCATAGGGCGCATCTCAAAAGAAAAGAATATCAACTTGAAAGTGGCTTTGAAGCTGGGAAGTGAAATACAGAAGAACTGTCCGGACGTAAAAGTAATTTATACCCGTAGCAAAGACGTGTTTATTCCGCTGGACCGACGAGCCGAAATAGCCAACAACGCTAAAGCAGACTTATTCATTTCCATCCATACCAATGCTTTGGCAAAGAACCGTACATTCAAGGGCGCTTCTACCTGGACACTCGGTCTGGCTAAATCAGATGCCAACCTGGAAGTGGCTAAGCGGGAAAATGCAGTCATCTTGTATGAAAGTGACTATCAGACTAGATATGCAGGCTTCAACCCCAATTCAGCAGAATCGTACATCATCTTTGAACTGATGCAAGACAAATACATGTCGCAAAGTGTACACCTGGCCTCATTGGTGCAGAAAGAATTCAAGCAAACCAGCAACCGCATAGACCGTGGTGTACATCAGGCAGGATTCCTGGTACTGAAAGCCAGTGCCATGCCCAGTATTTTGGTAGAATTAGGATTTATCTCTACCCCCGATGAGGAAAGATACCTGAACAGTGAAATGGGAAGCAGTTCACTGGCCAACAGCATTTACCGCGCCTTCCTGACCTATAAGAGAGAGCATGAGATACGCTCGAAAGGAAGCAGCAACACCCCTCTGCCATCGAAAGAGCCTGAAGTTGCTCCCGCCGAAAACCGGACAACCACCCGCTCTGAAGCATCATCGGCAGTGCAATCCGCCCCTAAAAAAGCAGCGGTATCCGTACCCGAAACAACGAAAAAGGCAGATACGGCTCACTCCAAACCTGTATTTAAAATACAGATTCTGGCCAGCGACCATAAATTGCGCACCAACGATTCTCAGCTGAAAGGTTTGAAAGGTACCGGATACTATTACGAAAAAAGGCTATACAAATATACCTATGGAACTTCGACCGACTATAACCAAGTGCTACGCACCCTACGATCCATCAAGTCGAAATTTCCCGACGCCTTTATCATTGCCTTTAAAAACGGCAAGAAAACCAATGTTCAAACAGCTATACAAGAATTTAAAAACAACAGAAAATAAACGAAAGTAATCATGAAGTATATCACCAAAGAAGTAAAAATTGGAATAGCCAGCCTCGCCGCATTGTGTATCTTGATTTATGGTATGAACTATCTGAAAGGAATCCACCTTTTTAAGCCCTCGAGCTATTTCTACGTTCAGTTTCAGAATGTAAACGGACTTACCAAATCGAGTCCGGTATTTGCCGATGGATTTAGAGTGGGCATTGTGCGCGACTTGATTTATGACTATACTCAGCCTGGCAAAGTCATCGCAGAAATTGATGTAGACCCGGAACTGCGCATTCCGAAAGGCAGTTCAGCAGAACTGACGTCAGATATGCTGGGCGGTATAAAAATGACCCTGCTGCTGGCCAATAACCCGAGAGAAAGACACGAAGTGGGTGATACCCTGCCAGGTAAACTGAACAATGGGGTAATGGAAAAAGCAGCAGCTATGGTACCTCAGGTAGAAAAGATGCTTCCAAAATTAGACTCCATACTTTCGTCGCTCAATACACTGCTGGCCGATCCGGCATTGCCAGCTACGCTGCACAACGTGGAACAACTGACGGGCAGCATGGCGGTAACCAGTCGGAAATTGGAACAGCTGATGAGCAACGATATTCCTCAGCTCACAAGCAAATTAAATACAATAGGTGACAACTTTGCCACTATCAGCAGCAACATGAAAGATGTTGATTTTGCTGCTGCCATGCAAAAAGTAGATGCCACATTGGCTAATGTAAAATCGCTGACAGACAAACTGGGAAGCACTGACAACACAGTCGGACTCCTGCTGAACGACCCCAGCTTCTATCAAAATCTGAATGCCACAGCAGCCAATGCAGCCACCTTGTTGGAAGACTTGAAAGCTCATCCAAAACGCTACGTACACTTCTCTATTTTCGGAAAAAAAGACAAGTAGAAATTATTGTTATATAGAATTTGTCTAAATAGCAACAGATAAAACAAAAGGGGCTGGAATGCCCTAAGAGCTTAGGTAATAACCCCCAAAACGGCTAAACCGGCTAAATTACCCTAAGCTAAAATCCAGTCCCCAAATCCCATATAATCAAATAATCATCAAGTACTTACAATTACACAACACCTGTCTCACATAAATCACGACAAGCAAACCTATAAGTAGCTGATAGTAAACTGATTATTAGAGGATTGAGAAAAACAAGGAAAAACAGATTTGTTTTTTTAAAATAAGATTCCGAAATTTGCAAACGTAGAAGTTTTGCTTAATCAATAAATGTAGAAAGCCGTTATGAGTGTAGTTGATCATGTCGGGCTGTGGAACCGCTGTCTTGATTTCATCAGAGACAATGTTTCATCGCAGGCATATAAAACATGGTTTAACCCCATTATCCCTTTAAGATATGAGGATAACACGCTGGTCGTACAAGTGCCCAGCCAGTTCTTCTATGAATATCTGGAGGAACATTACGTAGATTTGCTGCGTAAGACCTTATATAAGGAAATCGGAGAAGGAACCAAATTGATGTATAATGTAGTAATGGATAAGAGCTCCCAGCCGGAACTAACAGTTACCCAGGAGTCGACTCCTCGTACCAATATACCTCAACCAACCATTGTCACCAGACGGATTCCTCAAATTCAAGTTTCCGATTTAGACCCCCATCTGAATCCGGACTATAATTTCGATACTTTTATTGAAGGAGGAAGTAATAAGCTGTCGCGTAGCGTGGCAGAAGCGGTAGCACTGAACCCTGCTAAAACCGTATTCAACCCCCTATTCTTCTATGGAGCATCCGGAGTGGGAAAAACCCATCTGGCCAATGCTATTGGTACTAAAATCAAAGAATTATACCCCACCAAACGTGTGTTATACGTATCAGCACACTTATTTCAGGTGCAGTATACAGACTCTGTACGCAATAATACGATTAACGACTTCATCAACTTCTACCAAACTATTGACGTACTGATTATCGATGATATCCAGGAATTTGCCGGTGTAACCAAGACGCAGAATACATTCTTCCACATCTTCAACCACCTGCACCAAAATGGCAAGCAGCTGATTCTTACTTCCGACCGCGCACCAGTATTGCTGCAAGGTATGGAAGAACGACTCATCACGCGATTCAAGTGGGGAATGGTAGCCGAATTGGAAAAGCCCAATGTAGAATTAAGAAAAGACATTCTCCGCAACAAAGTACATCGCGACGGGTTGGAATTTCCACCGGAAGTAATCGATTTTATTGCTGAAAATGTAAGCGACAGCGTGCGCGACCTGGAAGGTATCGTGGTATCCATCATGGCGCATTCCACTATCTACAAAAAAGAAATTAACTTGGAATTAGCTCACCGCATTGTGAAGAAGGTGGTAAACTATGAGACCAAACCTGTAACAGTGGACGATATCATACAGACAGTATGCCAGCATTTCGGACTGGAAACATCGGCCATCCACACCAAATCGAGAAAGCGCGAAGTGGTACAGGCCCGACAGATTGCCATGTTCCTGGCCAAGAACAATACCAATCTCTCCACAGCCAAGATCGGCGCATTGATTGGAAATAAAGACCATGCTACCGTTCTACACGCCTGCAAGACCATCAAGGAACAGCAAGAAGTAGACAAAGCTTTGCAAAGTGAAATCAACAAGATTCAGACTCTACTGAAAAAAAGATAAAATACTGTCTGAAAAAACTAACCGGTTACCCTCTCCTACACATTTACCTAAGGAGAAGATAACCGGTTAACTTTTCACACTATCAAGCTAAGAGAAATCAAAAACCCTGCTTTTTCATAGCATTCCACAGTTTCTCAGACATCATTTCGCTGTCTTTCTTCGTATAACGTACTTCAGTAAACACTTGCGCCAAAGTTTCCTTTTGATTATCCAAGACAAATCGGCGATTTTCTTCCAGTGACTCCTTAAACGCATATAATCTATCAATATCGGCAGGTGTATAGTCATGGTACACCTCCTCGTGCACGATTGCTTCCAAAGGCAACCTATCTACCTGAGCCGGTTCTTCTGCAGGCCAACCCACGGTCACCGTTGTCAACGGGAACACCAGTTCAGGCAACTCTAAAGCATCAATAATCAAATCAGGATTATATGTAGTAGTACCCAGGTAGCAAATACCCAACCCTTTTTCTTCAGCAGCTGTACAAAAAGTCTGAGCAGCCAATAAGGTATCTACAGCCCCCGTAACAAACCACTCAAAATTATCGTACCCGGGAACTGCATTTCTGCATTCACACCATTTACTAAACCGACGCAAATCTATGCAAAAAGTCAGCACAACCGGAGCATTGCAAACCATTGGCTGGTTAAAGTGAGCAGGAGCTAACTTTTCCTTACGCTGAGCATCACGCGTAACGATCACACTGTATACCTGCATATTTCCCACTGTAGAAGCTCGCATAGCTGTCTCAAGCAAATCATTTAACATTTCTACAGAAATATCTTTAGGAAGATACTTCCGTATGGTCCGTCTTTGTTTTAAACTATCCATCATACTATTTTTTCTGCAAATATATAAAAAAGAATCATAGTTGGTATCCTGATTTACTGAATAATAAGAAAACAAAGATTTTCATTTTGGAAAACTTTCGTCAACTCAATTTTTCATAAATCGCTGATTTTCAAATATAGTTAATCCTAAAATAGAAAACTTTCCACCTGTTGATAAATTGTTTGTGTTTTATTTTGCCAAATAAAAAATCCTTCATAGATTTGCACCCGAATTTGTTGGTCGAAAGTAAACTTCTACAATCTTACTTAGTATTAACTGATTCAAAGAACAATAAAAACGTGGAAAACAAGACTTATTCTTACGAAGAAGCCTACGAAGAATCTTTACAATACTTCCAAGGCGATGAGTTAGCAGCCCGAGTCTGGGTAAACAAATACGCAGTAAAAGACTCATTCGGAAATATTTACGAAAAATCACCCGAAGACATGCATTGGCGCATTGCCAATGAGGTAGCTCGCATTGAAGCCAAATACCCTAATGCGCTGAGTGCAGAAGAATTATTCCAACTGCTGGATCACTTCAAATACATCGTGCCGCAAGGTAGTCCGATGACCGGTATTGGAAACAACTTTCAGGTAGCTTCCTTGTCGAACTGTTTTGTCATTGGTATCGACGGCAAAGCCGATTCGTATGGCGGCATCTTTAAAATAGATGAAGAACAGGTGCAGCTGATGAAACGCCGTGGTGGTGTGGGACATGACCTTTCACACATCCGCCCCAAAGGTTCACCGGTAAAAAACTCTGCCCTTACCTCTACAGGATTAGTACCCTTCATGGAGCGTTACTCTAACTCCACCCGTGAAGTGGCACAAGACGGACGCCGAGGTGCCTTGATGCTTAGTGTATCCATCAAGCATCCCGACTCAGAAGCTTTTATCGACGCCAAGATGACCGAAGGAAAGGTTACCGGAGCCAATGTATCCGTCAAACTGGATGATGCCTTCATGCAGGCAGCTGTAGACGGCAAACCGTATACCCAACAATATCCCATAGACTCCACCGACCCAATCTTCCAGAAAGACATAGATGCCAGTGCGCTCTGGAAAAAGATTGTGCACAATGCCTGGAAATCAGCTGAGCCCGGTGTACTCTTTTGGGATACCATCCTGCGCGAATCTGTACCCGACTGTTACGCAGACTTAGGCTATCGCACAGTTTCCACGAATCCGTGCGGAGAGATTCCATTATGCCCGTATGACTCTTGCCGCCTGCTGGCCATCAATCTCTACTCTTACGTAGTAAACCCCTTCCGTCCCGATGCCTATTTCGATTTCGAACTATTTAAGAAGCACGTAGGACTGGCTCAGCGCATCATGGACGATATCATCGACCTGGAACTGGAAAAGATTGAGCGCATTCTGGAAAAAGTAGATTCTGACCCGGAATCAGAAGACGTGAAACGCACGGAAAGTCTGCTCTGGCAAAAAATCTACAAGAAGAGTGGCCAAGGCCGACGCACGGGTGTGGGCATCACAGCCGAAGGCGATATGCTGGCAGCACTTGGTCTGCGCTACGGCACCGAAGAAGCCACTGAATTCTCGGAACAAGTACACCGCACCATAGCCCTGAGCGCTTACCGCTCATCGGTACAGATGGCCAAAGAAAGAGGTGCTTTCGAAATGTACGACACAGAACGTGAAAAGAACAACCCGTTCATCAACCGCCTGCGTGAAGCCGATCCGGAATTGTATGAAGAGATGAAGCAATACGGCCGCCGCAACATAGCCTGCCTTACCATTGCTCCTACCGGCACCACCAGTTTGATGACACAGACCACTTCGGGTATCGAACCCGTATTCCTACCGGTGTACAAACGCCGCAGAAAAGTGAATCCAAACGACACCAATGTGCGTGTAGACTTTGTTGACGAAACAGGCGACAGCTTTGAAGAATACATCGTATTCCACCCCAAATTTGTAACGTGGATGGAAGCGCAAGGCTATGACCCGAGCAAACGATATACACAAGACGAAGTAGACGCATTGGTTCAGAAGTCACCTTATTACAAGGCTACCTCCAACGACGTAGACTGGCTGATGAAAGTAAAGATGCAAGGCCGAATCCAGAAATGGGTAGACCATTCCATCAGCGTTACCATCAATCTGCCCAATGACGTAGACGAAGCCCTTGTGAATCGCTTGTATGTGGAAGCTTGGCGTTCTGGATGCAAAGGCTGTACCGTATATCGCGACGGTTCTCGCTCGGGTGTGCTGATTTCCACCAAAAAAGAGAAGAAAGAAGAACTTCCCCCTTGCAAACCGCCTACGATTGTAGAAACCCGTCCCAAAGTTCTGGAAGCCGACGTAGTACGATTCCAAAACAATAAAGAAAAATGGGTAGCCTTTGTAGGCTTACTCGACGGTCATCCCTATGAAATCTTTACCGGTGTATTGGACGACGATGAAGGTATCATTCTGCCCAAAAACGTAACCTCCGGTCACATCATCAAAAATATGGATGAAAACGGCAACAAGCGCTATGACTTCCAGTTTGAAAACAAACGGGGTTACAAGGTGACCATAGAAGGTCTCTCTGAGAAGTTCAACAAAGAATACTGGAATTATGCCAAACTGATTTCCGGTGTATTGCGCTACCGGATGCCGATTGAACAAGTTCTGAAGCTGGTCAGCTCACTGCAATTAGACAGCCAGAGCATTAACACTTGGAAGAATGGTGTGGAACGCGCCTTAAAGAAATACGTTACCGACGGTACCGTAGCCAAAGGACGCATCTGCCCCAATTGCGGCAACGAAACCCTTGTATATCAGGAAGGTTGCTTGATTTGTACCACTTGCGGTACTTCCCGCTGTGGATAAAAATCAGCGCAATCCACCAGATTGCTGAATAAAAAAACCTACTCATAGCTGCATGATTATGGAGAATATTGACTATACTTGCATAATCATTGCAGCTATTGTATTATCTAAATCTAACCTATATAATGACTTTAAATTTTAATATCGAATACCACACGAACTGGGGAGAGGAAATACGCGTTTGCGGATCTGCCCCTGAATTAGGAAACAGACAACCTCAACAGGCCCTGCCTCTGCATACACTGGACGGCATCCACTGGACAGCTACCGTAGAGCTGCAGCAGCCTACAGATGATAACCTGCACTATTGGTACCAAGTACACGACGAGCATCGTCTGATACGTACAGAATGGAACAGTTTGCCACGGATTTTACATATAGGCCCGGACTCAGAGCACTCCACCTTCCGACTCATGGATAGCTGGAAAGACCTGCCCGAACAACTAAGCTTCTACAGCTCTGCCTTTACAGAATCCATCCTGGCACGAAAACACCGTACCCCATTACCTACCAACCACAAGCGTGGCATCCTCATCAAAGCCTATGCTCCGTGCATAGACAGCGACCATTGCCTGGCTATCAGCGGAAACCACCCCCTGCTAGGCAGTTGGAATCCAGATATGGCCATACTGATGAGCGATGCAGACTTCCCGGAATGGCAAGTGGAACTCAATGCCGATATCCTGGAATTCCCACTGGAATATAAATTCATACTCTATAACTTGAAAGAAAGCAAGGCAGAAGCCTGGGAAACCAACCCCAACCGGCTATTGACTGCTTCTGTTCTGCAGGAAGAAGAAACCCTGGTCATTGCCGACCGCTACGTATACTTCAACCTCCCTGCCTGGAAAGGAAGTGGAGTAGCCGTGCCCATCTTCTCACTACGGTCGGAACAGAGTTTCGGCATCGGCGACTTCGGCGACCTGAAACGGCTGATAGACTGGGCTGCCCATACACGCCAGCGAGTAGTGCAGATTCTGCCCATCAACGATACTACCATGACGCACACCTGGACGGATTCTTACCCGTACAACAGCACGTCTGTCTACGCTTTCCACCCCATTTATGCCGACTTGCAACAAATGGGCACACTGACCGACCCGGAGCTGCGCGCTTACTTCCAAGAACGCCAACGTGCGCTGAACAACCTGCCTACACTGGATTACGAATCCGTGGAACAGGCCAAATGGCAATACTTTCATTATATCTTTGCCCAAGAAGGTGAACAAACACTCGCCTCAGAAGGTTTCCGGCAATTCTTCCTACAGAATCGGGCATGGCTGCAACCGTATGCAGCATTCAGCTACCTGCGCGACACCTATCACACAGCAGATTTCCGCCAATGGCCGAAATACAGTGCCTACGACGCAGAAGCCATAGACCAACTCTGCCAACCGGAAAGTGAACACTATCCCCACATCGCCCTGTACTATTACATCCAATACCACCTGCACCTACAATTGCTGGCTGCCAGTCAATATGCCCGGTCGCAAGGAGTCATTCTCAAAGGAGACATCCCCATCGGCATCAGCACCAACAGTGTAGAAGCCTGGACAGAGCCTCACTATTTCAACTTGAACGGACAAGCTGGCGCACCACCCGACGACTTCTCTGTAAACGGACAGAACTGGGGATTCCCTACCTACAACTGGGATGTGATGGAAAAAGACAGTTATGCCTGGTGGATGAAGCGTTTCCAGAAAATGGCCGAATACTTTGACGCCTACCGCATAGACCATATTTTAGGATTCTTCCGCATCTGGGAAATCCCCTCGCACGCCGTACACGGACTATTAGGGCAGTTTGTACCCGCCCTGCCCCTGTCGCGCGAAGAAATAGAAAGCTACGGACTCCCCTTCAAAGAAGCCTACCTGCAACCTTTTATCAACGATTCACTGCTGGCAGCCCTGTTTGGCCCGCATACCGATACGGTGAAGCAGCACTACCTGCAACCCATCACCGCAGACGGCAACTATCATCTGCGCCCCGAATACGATACCCAGCGCAAGGTACAGGCACACTTTGACGGAAAGAACCAGCCTGATGACCAGTGGATACGCGACGGACTCTACACACTGATAAGCAACGTGCTTTTTGTCCCCGACCGTAACGATTCCCACCGGTATCACCCCCGGATTGCCGTACAGAAAGAAGCCTTCTTCCAATGGCTCACCGAAAGCGAACAGACAGCCTTCAACCAGCTGTACGAACAGTACTACTACCACCGGCACAACGACTTCTGGCAACAGCAAGCCATGAAGAAACTGCCTCAGCTCACCCAATCCACCCGCATGCTGGTGTGTGGCGAAGACCTGGGTATGATACCCAATTGCGTACCTTGGGTTATGAAAGACCTACGCATCCTGTCGTTAGAGATACAACGTATGCCCAAAGAATACATGCAGGAATTCGGTCGCACAGAACAGTATCCTTATCTGTCTATCTGTACCTTCTCCACCCACGATATGTCCACGCTACGGGGCTGGTGGGAAGAGAACCCTCAGCAAACCCAACGCTACTATAATCAGATATTGGGACATTATGGGGAAGCCCCTGCCACAGCTACTCCCTACATCTGTCAGGAGATAGTACGACAGCAACTGCACAGCAGCTCCATTCTCTGTATACTCTCCTTGCAAGACTGGTTCTCGATCGACGGCACCCTGCGCCACCCCAACGCACAAGCCGAACGCATCAATGTACCCGCCAATTCACGCCACTATTGGCGTTACCGCATGCACGTTACTTTGGAACAACTGATGAAAGCCCATTCACTGAATAAAACCATTAAGGAATTAGTGTCAGAAAGCGGCAGATGCTAAAGAGCCCCGTTACAGAATAAAAAAAACGTCGGACGATTCACTCATCCGGCGTTTTTTTATCTCATAAACTCATTTATCAATCGTTCATCAACTTGCGATAACGAACGCGGGTCGGCTCTTCCCTACCCAATCTCTTCAATTTATTCTCTTCATATTCCGAATAAGAACCTTCGAAGAAGAACACATTCGAATCCCCCTCAAATGCCAGGATATGCGTACAGATACGATCCAAGAACCAGCGGTCGTGGCTGATTACTACTGCACAACCCGCAAAGTCTTCCAGACCTTCTTCCAATGCACGAAGCGTATTCACATCAATATCATTGGTAGGCTCGTCGAGCAACAACACATTGCCCTCTTCTTTCAGACACATGGCCAAATGCAGACGATTCCGTTCACCGCCCGACAACACACCACACAGCTTTTCCTGGTCAGCACCCGAGAAATTGAATCTAGACAGATAAGCCCGTGCATTGATATCACGACCACCCATCCGAATCAGTTCGTTGCCACCTGAAATCACCTGATACACACTCTTATTCGGGTCGATGTCCTTGTGCTGTTGGTCTACATAGGCCACCTTTACCGTTTCGCCCACTTCAAATTCACCCTTATCAGCTTTTTCCAAGCCCATAATCAGTCGGAACAGAGTAGTCTTACCCGCACCATTGGGGCCAATGATACCCACAATACCGTTGGGCGGCAGCATGAAATTCAAGTCATCAAACAGCAGTTTATCGCCAAATGCCTTAGCCACATGTTTCGCCTCGATAACCTTATTACCCAGACGCGGACCATTCGGAATAAAGATTTCCAGCTTCTCTTCCTTCTCCTTCACATCCTCATTCAGCAATTTATCATAAGAATTCAGACGAGCCTTACCCTTAGCCTGCCGAGCCTTCGGAGCCATGCGCACCCATTCCAACTCACGCTGCAACGTTTTGCGACGTTTGCTGGCCGTCTTCTCTTCCATCTCCATGCGTTTAGTCTTCTGTTCCAACCAGCTGGAATAGTTACCCTTCCAAGGAATACCCTCGCCTCGGTCTAATTCCAGAATCCAGCCAGCCACGTGGTCCAAGAAGTAACGGTCGTGCGTCACCGCAATCACAGTACCCTCGTACTGCTGCAAGTGCTGTTCCAGCCAATCAATAGATTCTGCATCCAAATGGTTGGTCGGTTCATCGAGCAACAAAATATCAGGTTTCTGCAGCAGCAGACGGCACAAGGCCACCCGGCGACGTTCACCTCCAGAAAGATGTTCTACCGACTGATCTTCGGGCGGACAGCGCAACGCATCCATGGCACGCTCCAGCTTGCTGTCCAGATTCCAGGCATCCGTAGCATCAATAATATCTTGCAATTCACCCTGACGAGAAAAAAGTTTATCCATTTTCTCCGGATCTTCATAATATTCAGGCAAGCCGAACTTCTGATTAATTTCCTCGTACTCATTCAGTGCATCCACTATCGGCTGCACCCCCTCCATTACCACTTCCTTTACGGTTTTGGTAGGATCCAGGTACGGTTCCTGTGCCAAGTACCCTACGGAATACCCCGGAGAGAACACCACTTCGCCCTGATAAGACTTATCCAATCCGGCGATAATCTTCAGCAAGGTTGATTTACCCGAACCATTCAGACCGATAATACCAATCTTGGCACCATAAAAGAAAGAAAGGTAGATATTCTTCAATACCTGTTTGTTGGTCTGCTGAATAGTCTTGTTCAGCCCTACCATTGAAAAAATAATTTTCTTATCGTCAACTGTAGCCATAAAATATTAATATAGTATGTAAAACATGCTTGTATATCCACACAAAAACACCCTAAAATGAGGTTTTCGATGCAAAGATAAGAAAAAAAGTGAGAAAAACTTTGCAAGTTAAAAAAATGTCTCTATCTTTGCACCCGCTAACAGCAATTAAGGATTGATTCGCTAGCTCAGCAGGTAGAGCACAACACTTTTAATGTTGGGGTCCTGGGTTCGAGCCCCAGGCGGATCACTCAATCGAAAAGTGGAAATAAGACCGCTGATAATAAAATATTATCAGCGGTCTTTCTTTTTTATCCCTATAGTAAATTGAAGCAGCATACCGCACCTTACAGGAGGTGAAATAGGTGGACTTAATTTCCACATAAAAACAAGTCCACCTGATTGGATTATATTTCACTGATTCTCTGCGTTTTGCATAAAACAAACTCTTTTCAAAACATGTATTTTTGTACATACTTTTCCCAATTCAAACGTCAAGAAACGCCCCGTTGAAGTAGAAAGAGAGTTGGAAATCAACGAGAACATGGTTACAAATCCACCACTACATTGTAGATACCATAGTCTTCAACTCCTAACGTGTTCAGTACCACACGAGAAGTATAAAGCGATACCATCATTCCAAACACCATGCGCACATAGAGCATGAGGGTGTTCTTAGCTATGCGTTTGGTATTTTCTGATTGTGTCGCCATGGAGTTGACTTTGCAAATCCATGGATTTAGAATCTTAAATCCATGGATTAAATTTCTTAAACTATAAGTTTAGGAAACTGTAGGTTTAAAAGAATGAAGCTACAGCTTTCAAAAAATTACTCTATAGGTTCGTTTCACTGGAATATCAATGAATTTTTAATCAGGTTCCATCCTTCACCTTTCACCTTTCATTCACTGATAATCAAGGGGAAAGAGGTGAATGGTTCACATGTTTCCCGCTTGCGGGTTTTGAAAATCTACAATGCGCTACAAACTTCTCACCTCTTCCAGTGAAAGTCCCGTGGCTTGGGCAATGACTTCATCATCCACCCCTAAGGCTTTAAATTGTCGGGCATTTTCTAATTTCTCTTCTGCACGACCTTCGGCAAGTCCTTCTGCACGGCCTTCTGCACGGCCTTCAGCACGTCCTTCCGCACGTCCTTCCGCTCGACCTTCCAACCTGCCTTCTTCCCGTTCTGTGTAAATATTATCTCGTAAAATCACGATATTATCCAAATGACGGTAGTAAGCTTTCAACTCACCTTTACTCAGTTTGGTGAGTCTAAGTTTCTCACGTGCTTCTACAAGCCCCGGAGCTGTGGCATCAGAAGGAATTTCACCGGTATTCAGGAAATAAATCCATTGCTCCAACGGCAATTTAGACCATCGGTTGAAATCATTGACTTTTAAGATATAATATTCCGGATAGAGTTCGCTCACAGCATCTACCTTAAACGTCTGCTTTTGAAACGGACTCAGTTCTAAAAGTTCATTCGTATGGATACCACGGAATTCGGTCTTACCATGATAGACAAAATCCGTTCCACAGCCCAGTGCAAAATAAACGATGTTGACGCTATAGATTTTTCGTATCTTTTCGTAACCGTCACCTTTGTAGATATACTCGGTCACCAATTTGGAGGTACCGAACAATATGCGCTGAAAGTAAGCGTATTCGCTGTTATTCTGTATCTCGAACAGGATGAGCTCGCCCTTACTGTTTTCTGCCAGCAAGTCAACGCGATTATACTTGTCGAATTCACTCTCCTGGTTACTTTCACTTTCCAGCAGACGTGATATCGTGATTTTTTCGTTTAGGAGCGTGGTCAACAACCCCTCCAAAACACTGAAGTTTGCCTTATCACGCAGCAAACGCTTCATAGCCCAGTCAAAACGGATGTAATCAGACATAGTAACTTACTATTTAGTATTTTCAATCACAAAATAAACGATTTATCCTGAGATTCACAACAAAACATATCGGTAATTCTTCGGCCGATTACACAAACTGGATGTACTCCGGATTCACTTCTACGCCCGCTGCCAGATAACCTTTCAGCTCTACCAGCAGTCGTTTCACCTTACTGCCACGGACAGACAGTAAGTAGCCCTGGTAGCCGTTGAGCGGGCCACCGATGATACTGATTTTCTTACCATACATCTGCGGAGTAATTTCTTCGGGTAAATAGTACTGCGTGGATTTGGAAGCCTTCACGGCCTGCATAAAGTGATTCATATCTGCCTGAGGCACTACCATGGGCTCCCGGTAGGTATTGCGCAACCAACGGTACTGAAGGGTGGGCATCTTGGCCACGAGCGGATCCAAATGCTGGCGGGAATCGTAAACAAATAATAAATCTTGTAAAACTGGCACTGTTATTCGCTCACGTTTACCTTTTTTAATAACAATATTCCATTTCGTGGGAACAAAAACGGTTACATCGTTGTTTGATAAGAACTTATAGGCAGGGAGTTTGGCATTCACCCGCTTTAAGTCGCGCATCACAAACCATTGTTTTTGTGTGAGGTCTTCCATAGGTTCACCTTTCAGTTAAAGGCAATACAGCCAATCCTGCAAGAGTTATTATCAATCTAGTAATCAAGCAGTTAAATCTATAACAAAGAAACATCCGATTATTTTGCAGAGTATTATTGGCTCTAATTTTGAGTCATAAAATCATAGTTTCTTCGAATATATAATATAGTTCTCTACATAGGTGAAATATACGATAATGTAAGAAAATATTTTTTACCCCAGCAACGCTCGCATAGTCTTCATTTTTTCTACAGTTTCCTGCCATTCGGAAGTGGCTTCCGATTGGGACAAGATGCCTCCACCTGCATAGAGGCGCACGGCTTCTGAAAAGATTTCCATGCAGCGGAGATTGACGAAAAGGGCGGTGTGGCCGCCGGGATTCAACGAACCTACGAAACCGGAATAATAGCGACGGTCGTAGCCTTCCTGACGGTTGATAAAGTGATAGGTATCCTGCTTGGGCAGACCGCAAACGGCAGGCGTAGGATGCAGGGCATCGAGCAGCTCTCCTAAACGGGAAGGCTCGTGCAGCAGAAAGTGAAAATCGGTCTTGAGGTGTACCACGCCTCCGGCACGGGTGGTATAGGGGCCTTCTTCGGTGATTTCATGTCCGTAGCTGCTCAACAGGGTGCGGATGTAATCGGCCACACAGGCTTGTTCCTGACGGTTCTTCTCGCTCCAATGGGTGGGCATCACATCGCCTTGCATGGGCATGGTGCCTGCCAGGGCTACGGTATGCCAGCTATGGAGTTCTCCGCTGAGCAGGATTTCGGGAGTGCTTCCCATCCAGGTGCCGGTAACGGGAGTATGGCAAAGATAAACCATCATCCGAGGATAACGGCGACAGGCTTCCTGAAAGGCACGGAATACGGAAAAACCGGACACAAGGGGCTGCAGGGAGGCGCGAGAGAGAACCAACTTGCGGAAACGGCCTGCCTGCAACGGCTGGATAAAGCGGTGGAAGGCGGCCTGATAGGCAGCGGACTCTTCTGCGGAGGAAGGGGCCGGAACAGACGGCTGGCCTTGGCCGGCAGACAACGGACTGACGGCGGAGGGCTCAGCAAGGAGAGCGGCTATCTCTTCCCATCCGTAGGCGGTGACATCGGGGCGTATCAGTACGACGGGATGCTGGACGGAGGGGGAAAAGGGGGCCATCACAAAGCCCGACCGGGTGCCGAGTGAGGCTACTGTAGGAAGTTGTTCTACTTCGCCGGAGGTCTGCCAGACCAACCGGCAACCATCGGTCCACGGCATGCGATACAGGGCGAAAGCGGCATCGGCTTGTATCAGGGATTCTATCGCTGAGGTGAGGTGGGCTGTCATCATTTGCATTGTTTCCATAAATCTCGGATTTCTGCCTGGGGAACGCCCAAGGCCATAGCTTGTGTCAAATCGTCTTTGGCCAGACGCTTCTTGCCTTGGGTGAGGTAGATTTGTCCGCGCATCAGATAGGCTTCGGCCTGAGAGGGATTCAGGCGAAGGGCTTCTTCGAGGTCGAGCAGGGCCAGGTCGGTATGTTTCAGGTCTTTTTCCACTCCGGCACGGGCCACATAGAGCAGGGAGAGCTGGTGGACGTCAGGGTGGGTGCTTTCGGCTTCGGCTTGTACCAGACGGTTGAGGATGCCGAAGGCTTCTTCAAGTTTGCCTTCTTTCTGGGCCAGCGTGGCCAGTCCCAAGCGGGCTTTGAAATCGGTGGGATGGGCTTTGAGCAGACGGTTATAGTCGGCACGGGCCCAAGCGTAGTCGCGGTGCTGCATGTAGATGTAGGCACGCATCAGCAGGGCTTCGGCGTGGTCGGGGTCGGCATCGAGCACCAGGGAGTAGTCGGCACGGGCGGCATCATTCTTGCCCAGCTCCAGGTAAAGGGTGGCGCGATTCAGCAGGATGGGCACGGTGCGGGGGGCTATGTTGAGGGCATAGTTGTAGCTTTCCAGTGCCTGCTCGTATTTCTTTTGCCGGCGCTGGATGGTGCCGAGGTTGGAAAACAACAGGGCGTTATGGGGATTGGCCGGTTCCAGTTTCAAGGCCTCACGAAGGAGGGTTTCGGCCAACTGCAGGCTGTCGTGCTCGGTGGCTTGCACGGCACGCTCGCTCAGTTCACGGTAACTTTGGGCGGACAGTACGGCAGGAAGCAGTACGGACAGCCCTATGAGTAGGAAACTTCGTCTGATAAAAGACAGGGATTTCAGATGGTTCATAGTGTATATATATTGGTTTAAGCATACAAAGATACAAGAGAGTGAGCAGCTGATAAAGGAATTAGGAGTTAAAGGGAGTTAAGGGGGAGTTAAGAGAGGAGTTAGAGGGAGTTAGGGATTAATAGCAACTGGCTGCATGCGCCCTTGCAACCGCTTGCATTGGGTTATGCAACCGCTTGCGCTGGGCCATGCAGCCAGCTGCTTAAAAGAGGGTTATGCTTGCTGAATCCAATCTACTATCCAGGCTCCTACTTCGCGGGTGCCGTAACGGGCTCCGCCTTCTACCTGGATCTCGGGGGTACGTACGCAGGCATCGAGCGAGGCATCGACGGCACGGCGTATCAGGGTACCTTCTGCTTTCAGGTCGAAATATTCGAAGAGCATGGCTACGGAGAGTATCTGTGCCAGCGGGTTGGCAATGTTCTGTCCCTTGGCTTGCGGCCAACTGCCGTGAATGGGTTCGAAGACAGGGGTGCCAGAACCGGTGGAAGCGGAAGGGAGCAGTCCCATAGATCCGCTGATGCACGAGCCTTCGTCGGTGAGGATGTCGCCAAAGGTGTTCTCTGTCACCATGACATCGAAGAATGTAGGCTCCTGAATCATACGCATGGCGGCATTGTCTACATACATATAATCGGTGGTGACTTCCGGATAACGGGGTGCCATTTCCTGCGCTATCAGACGCCACAGGCGGCTGGATGCCAAGACATTGGCCTTGTCGACCACGGTGAGGTGCTTACGGCGCTTCAGGGCGTATTCGAAACCTACTTGCAGAATGCGTTCTATCTCGGCACGGGTGTAGTAGTTGGTATCGTAGGCTTTCTCGTTGTCTTGATACTTCTGGCCGAAATACATACCGCCGGTGAGCTCACGGATGCAGATAAAGTCGGCTCCGTCTACCAGCTCGGCGCGAAGGGGCGACTTATGGAGCAGGCACTTGAATGTCTGCACCGGACGGATGTTGGCGAAAAGGCCCAGCTTCTTGCGCATGGCCAGCAACCCTTGTTCGGGGCGCACCTTGGCGGTGGGGTCGTTATCGAACTTGGGGTCGCCCACGGCTGAAAAAAGCACGGCATCGGCACGACAGCAGGTCTGGTAGGTTTCTTCGGGAAAAGGGTCGCCTACCTTATCGATGGCATCGGCTCCGCAAAGGGCGTATTCATACTGCACGGTATGTCCGAACTTCTTACAAACGGCGGTCATTACATCCACTCCTACAGCGGATATTTCGGGGCCGATACCGTCACCGGCCAACACTGCAATCTTTAATTTCATCTTTTTTATCTTTTTAAGCCATTCAATCTTTTTTCAACAGTTCATCTATTTTCTCTTTAGCTGCTGCATTCTTCTGTTTTGTCTTTCAAAAAACAATCCGCTACACTACCCTATCATATTCAGCATCTTCACCGTGGCCTTGATGGCCGCTTCGGTCTGGTCGGCATCTAGTCCGCGGGTGCGGAACATTTTACCTTCATAGCTCCAGGTGATGACGGTCTGCACAAAGGCATCGGTGCGTCCTCCGGGCGGAATGGTCACGGCATAATTCGTCAGCATGGGAAACTTGCGGTTCAGCGTCGTCTTGTAAATCTTCCGCAACGCCCGCACAAAAGCATCGTACTGACCGTCGCCGCTACTGCTCTCTTCATATTCCTTGCCGTCAATCTCTATCCGCAGGGTAGCCATCGGCTTCAGCCCGTAGGCCAGGTTCACAAAATAGCTTTTCAGTTTCACCCGGTCGGCCCGCACATCGTGTTTCAGCACATCGCTCACGATGTAGGGCAAGTCTTCCCGGGTGACCAGTTCCTTCTTGTCGCCCAGTTCGATGATGCGTTCCGTGACCTTCCGCATGGCCTCCTCGTCCAGTTCCAGCCCCAAGTCCTCCAGGTTCTTGCGGATATTTGCCTTGCCGCTGTTCTTGCCCAGAGCGTACTCGCGCTTACGGCCAAATCGTTCGGGCAGCAAATCGTTGCAATACAGGTTGCTCTTATTGTCGCCATCGGCATGCACTCCGGCTACCTGGGTAAAGACATGTTCGCCCACGATGGGCTTGTTGGCGGGAATGACTATGCCCGAGTACGACTCTACCACACGGCTCACCTCATTGAGCCGGCTCTCATCGATGCCCGTCACGGCACTGAAATGATCTTTCAGAATGGCCTGTACGCTAGACAGTGGAGCATTGCCTGCCCGCTCGCCCAACCCGTTGATGGTGGTGTGCAGCCCCTTACAGCCGCTGAGTACGGCAGCCAACACATTGCTCACGGCCAGGTCGTAGTCATTGTGAGCGTGAAAATCGAAATGGGTATCGGGATAGCGCTTCACCATCTTCCGCATGTATTCTATGACCTGCAGCGGATTGAGGATACCCAGGGTATCGGGCAGCATATAGCGCCGGATGCCGCTGTGGGCCAAACCGTCCATCAACTGAAAGACATATTCGGGAGAATCTTTCATGCCGTTGCTCCAGTCTTCCAAATAGACATTGACTTCCATCTGAAGGCTGTGGGCATAGCTTACCACCGACAGAATATCGGCGAGATGGGCTTCGGGCGACTTTTGCAACTGACGGGTGCAGTGCTTCAGCGAACCCTTGCAGAGGAGATTGATGACGCGGCAACCGGTGGAATGGATCCAGTCGGCCGACTGATGACCGTCGACAAACCCCAGCACCTCTACCTGAGGCAGCAAACTGCGGCGGGCAGCCCAGTCGCAAATCATCTTCACCGCCTGATGCTCACCCTCGGATACGCGGGCAGAAGCCACCTCCAGGCGGTCTACCTTCAGTTCTTCGAGCAAGAGGCGGGCTATCATCAGTTTCTCGTGCGGCACGAAAGATACTCCGCTGGTCTGCTCGCCATCGCGCAGCGTGGTATCCATAATTTCTATTTTGGGATGTTTCATCAAAGGGGTCGATTTTGTTCAAATTCTACTATCTTGGAGCGATTCTCTACCAGAAAATCGATGTCGTCCAGGCCGTGCATCAGGCAATGTTTCTTATAGGCATTGATTTCAAAGGATTCGCAGGTGCCGGTGGAAAGGTTGGTGATGGTCTGCGCCGGCAGATTCACCTCTACCTGCATACGGGGGTCGGCGGCAATAGACCGGAACAGCTCTTGCAGGAAAGATTCGCTTACCACTACGGGCAGAACAAAATTATTCAGCTCATTGTTCTTATGGATGTCGGCAAAAAAGCTGCTCACCACTACCCGGAAACCATAGCCGGCCAAGGCCCAGGCGGCATGCTCGCGGCTGGAACCGGAGCCGAAATTCTGGCCTGCTACCAGGATTTGTCCGCCATAAAGGGGGTTGTTCAGCACAAAGTCGGGATTGGGGCTGCCGTCGGGGCGATAGCGCCAATCGCAGAACAGATGGTCGCCGAAAAACTGCTCGTCGCGGGTGGTGGCTTTGAGAAAACGGGCGGGAATAATCTGGTCGGTGTCCACATTCTCTAGCGGAAGGGGCACACAGGTGCTGGTAAGTATGGAAAATTTCTGTTTCATATCGTTGGTTCTGAGAAATGATTACCTGACAAATGTGTCAGGACGGTTATAACAAGGTACGGGGGTCGGTGATGACACCGGTAACGGCCGCTGCGGCTGCAGTGAGCGGACTGGCCAGCAGGGTGCGGGAGCCCGGACCTTGACGGCCCTCGAAGTTACGGTTGCTCGTAGATACGGCATACTTGCCTGCGGGTATCTTGTCATCGTTCATGGCCAGACAGGCGGAACATCCCGGCTGCCGTATCTGAAAGCCGGCTTCGGCCAGCACTTTATCCAATCCTTCTTCGCGAATCTGGGCATCGACCATCCAGGAGCCCGGCACCAGCCAGGCTACCACTCCCGGAGCTTTGCGGCGACCGCGTACCACGGAGGCAAAGGCTCGGAAATCTTCGATGCGACCGTTGGTGCAGGCTCCGAGAAATACGTAGTCTACGGGATGGCCCAGCAGGGATTCGCCCGGATGGAAGCCCATGTAATGGAGCGACTTGCGGAAAGAGGCTTCGGCGGCCTGGCCCATGCCTTCGGTGGTGGGGATGGTTTGCGTAATGCCTACTCCCATACCGGGATTGGTGCCGTAGGTAAGCATCGGCTCTATGCGGGATGCGTCGATGTGTATCTCCCGGTCGAACACGGCATCGTCGTCGCTCTTCAGGGTTTTCCAATAGGCTAAGGCCTGTTCCCAATCCTCGCCCTGCGGTGCGTATTCGCGGCCTTGGATGTAGGCAAAGGTCACCTCGTCGGGGGCTATCATGCCGCCACGGGCTCCCATCTCGATGCTGAGGTTACAGAGCGTCAGGCGGCCTTCCATGCTGAGACTGCGCACGGCCTGGCCGGCGTATTCCACAAAATAGCCGGTGGCACCGCTGGTGGTAAGCTGCGACATCATGTAGAGTGCCAGGTCTTTGGCAGTAACGCCCGGTCTCAACCGACCGTCTACGGTGATGCGCATGGTTTTGGGGCGGGACTGCAGGACGCACTGCGAGGCCATGACCATTTCTACCTCGCTGGTACCGATACCGAAGGCAATGGCTCCCAAGGCTCCGTGGGTGGAAGTGTGAGAATCGCCACAGACGATGGTCATACCCGGCAGGGTAAGGCCGCGCTCGGGACCTACCACGTGGATGATGCCGTTCTTGGGATGCATCATGCCGAAATGGGTCAGGCCGAAGTAAGCTGCATTCCGGGCCAAGGTATCGACCTGCTCGCGGGAAACGGGGTCGTCGATGGCTTTATCCTGGTCGTGCGTGGGGGTATTGTGGTCGGGCATACAGAATATCTTCTCAGGACGGAAACACTTCAAGCCGCGCTGACGCAGACCGGCAAAGGCTTGCGGACTGGTGACTTCGTGGCAATAGAGGCGGTCGATATACAGTTGGGTGGGGCCGTCGGGTATCTGCTGCACCACATGGGCATCCCAGATTTTATCAAACAAGGTATTCATACGTTCTTATTTAAATTTGTTGATACAGTCTATATAGGCTTCTACCGAAGCGGCAATGATATCGGTATTGGCACCGAAGCCGTAGTAGATGCGGTGGTCGTACTCCACCTGCATGTGTACTTTTCCCATATCGTCGCTTCCTTTACTGATGGCCTGGATGGTGAATTCCTTCAATACCATGTGACGGTCTATAATCTTCTTCAAGGCTTTGATGGCGGCATCTACCGGACCGTTTCCGCTGGCGGCTGCCTCGAACTTCTCACCGCTGATATTCAAGCCGATACTGGCCACAGAGCGCACACCTACCCCACTGGTTACCTGAAGATATGCTAACTGGATACGGTGATTCTGTGAACGATCGGCTCCGGCCAGTACCAGGATGTCGTCGTCATTGATGTCTTTCTTCTTATCGGCCAGTTTCAAGAAATCTGCATACACTTCATCCAGTTTCTCCTGATTCAAGGTAACGCCCAGTATTTCCAGGCGGTTCTTCAAGGCTGCCCGTCCGCTGCGCGCCGTCAGCACAATGGAATTATCGTCGATACCTACATCGTGCGGATCAATGATTTCATAGGTCTGTACGTTTTTCAGTACTCCATCCTGGTGGATACCCGAAGAATGGGCAAAGGCGTTTCGGCCCACAATGGCCTTGTTGGGCTGCACGGGCATGTTCATCAGACTGGATACCAGGCGGCTGGTGGAATAGATTTTCTGGGTATGAATATTGGTTTCTACCTGGAGGTCGTGGTGGCACTTCACAATCATGGCTATTTCTTCGAGCGAAGTGTTGCCGGCCCGCTCGCCGATGCCGTTGACGGTTACTTCTACCTGACGGGCTCCGTGAAGAACGCCGGCGATGGTATTGGCTGTGGCCATGCCCAAATCATTGTGACAATGGGTGGAGAGTATGGCCCGATGGATGCCGTCTACATGCTCCATCAGGTAGCGGATTTTGGCACCGTAGTCCGACGGCAGGCAGTAGCCCGTGGTATCGGGAATATTCACGACAGTGGCTCCAGCGCGGATAACGGCTTCTACCACGCGGGCCAGGTATTCATTGTCGGTACGACCGGCATCTTCGGCATAGAACTCTACATCGTCTACATAGCGGCGGGCGTATTTTACGGCTGCTACTGCACGCTCAATGATTTCTTCGCGGGTGGAATGGAACTTATAGCGGATATGGGCATCGGAAGTGCCGATACCGGTATGGATGCGCTTGTGCTTGGCATACTGCAGTGCTTCAGCCGCTACATCGATGTCTTTCTGAACGGCTCGCGTCAGGGCGCAGATGGTGGGCCAGGTAACTGCCTTGGAAATCTCGATGACGGAATGGTAATCGCCCGGACTGGAAACCGGAAAACCGGCCTCGATAATGTCCACCCCCAAGAGTTCGAGCTGCTTGGCCACTTGTATCTTCTCTACGGTATTCAACTGGCAACCCGGAACCTGCTCGCCATCGCGAAGCGTGGTATCGAAAATAAATAACTTGTCACTCATTGCTTTTATAGGTAAGGTATGTAACTGTTCATTAAAAAAAAGCCTTTCACACCCGGAAGTGAGAAAGGCTCTAGTTATACTTTCATTTCTACATATAGCTATGCACAACGCTCACTCCCGCTACATTTGTATAGCAGAATCAGAATACCGCACAGTATAATATATGTAAAAATAGCGTTTATCATATCTTTTTGTATCAATAGACGCAAAGGTATCGATTATTTCGTAGCAAACAAATAAAATCGTAATTTTTTTAGTGAATTAAGCTATATTCTTTTCGAAATAATCCTTTTAAAGCGATAATCAGGATTATTCCAGCAACTGTATTTCTGCTGCTTGCGACAGAGATAGCTGCAAACTGGCTTCTGAGTTCTTGGGAAACCAGCGTAGCTTGCAACACTCACCCCGCTGCACCGTATGAATGCCGCTGCCTTGCAGGTATTCGGTACCGATGCGACAGGTTTCTGACTGCACCGTCCAATCTGATACTACATCGAGATCCATATACAGACGGTCTATCGTACCGCTGTTATAATGCACGACATTGGCTTGCATGGACAAACTTTGGAAACAGCAAGAGTCGAGGGTAGCTGTACCGTCTATACGGCAGGACAGGCTGTCTTGATGCATGGAGAAAAATTCTACAGGCATATTCCGCAGGGAAACTTCCAACTGCTGTACAGAGGAGGGGAGCTGAAGACGAAGATCGCGTATGGCTATCCACAACGCTTCGTGAGGTGCATTGACGTGTTTCAATCGTTCTTCCAAAGGGATGTTGAGGACAATGCTAACCGTATCGGCTTGCTGAATAAGCCGAAAGAAGGGGGCAAACGAGGATGGAAAACTGAAAAGTGGTGCAGCTGCCAAAGTACCGGATACCTGCAGCCTGCTATCGGTAAAAAAATTGCTATGAGGATAGCTACGGTTGTCAACGATTGTATCTTGATGAATGACTTTCAGCACGCTACAGGCAGGAAGTTGCTGTGTAGTAATCTCACCCGAAAAATGAAGCTCTTGGGTATTCAGGGGCTGACTGAAATAATACATCGTGGCCACACCAACGGCGATGGATAAAAACAGCCCCAATACCATGGCACCCAATATGTAAGTGGTAGTTTTCATATTCTTTGTTTTTTAGACGTTTTACTTAGATAAGCGTTATACATGGAGGAGAGTTCTTCGGCCGTTACTCCCAATGAAGAGAGTTGCTTGAAGAAATAATCTACTTCTTCCATCATGAAAAATTCCTTGCGTAGCGTAAGAATGTGATTGATAGCTAAAGGGGATACGAAATAACCTATCCCACGCTTGTTGTATATAATACCATGCGACTGCAAATAATCGTAAGAGCGCATCACCGTATTGGCATTGACTTCTACGGTAGAGGCGTATTCGCGCACGGAGGGTACGCGCGCTTCTTCTACATATTGACCCAACAGAATTTCATCACAAATGCGGTCGGCTATCTGCAAATAGATGGCTTTGGTTTCTCTAAAATTCATAATTACCAGCGGTGTATAATTTCGGATTCTTTGAAGCGGCAATAGGCCAGTACCCAATTGAAAAGTATGCCCAATGCCAAAAGGATATACATCACGAAATAGGGAGCGGTGCTATCGGATAGCTCCCAGGAACTGCCAAACGATAAATGACGCCCATCTAGAAAGAGACTGGTTAACGTGCCCCCAAACAGTAGCGCCATGACAAAGACTAGCATAGAGAAGGCAAAGGTCTTCTGTAAAGCTAATCGGGGCCAGATGCAACTGCCTAATGCAAATAAAGATTGAGAAAACAAAAAGAGCATTATGACAAGCATGCAATCGTACTGAGTGCGGAAAAAGCCGGAAATGGTTTCGCTATCAACCAGATAATCGGATACGGGCAACAAACCTACACGGGGCAAATCGGGCAGATACGCCACCCAATAAATGATGGAACGTGTAAAATCGGCCAGCATAAATGCCAAAACATAAGCCAACAGGGAAATGACGGCATAAAGCAGCATACGGGACAAAAATTTCTCCAACATGGTGGCGGGAAGCATCAAGATACTGATGCGACGGGCTTTGGTATTCATCCCTTCCATCATACGGGAGGCACTGACTATGCCGAAAACAAACATACCAACCATGAAAAGCTGCATGCTAAACTGATGAAGTCGGTACTGCATGTCATCGAAAGCTTCTGCATCGGAATAAATACCTGAATAGGAATAAAGAAATGAGGCTTGCCACACCAAAATAATGGCAAGGATACCATATACAACCAACATTCGCAACAAAAAGGATTTCCAGTTTTCAAGCACTTCCTTACGCAACAACAGCAGGAATCGACTCCCGCTAAACGAACAAACTTTCTTCATAACTTATTGGATGAATGATGAAACAAAGAGGAGAATTCAGCAGGATGGGATAAAACGGCACCAAACAAGAGTTCCAAATTTAACTCGGTTTCTTCGCTGTGGGTATTTAACAGCAAAAGTTGGTGCCCTTGTGGAGAGGGCAAACTATAAAAGGCTTCAGACAGCAAACCGGTATCTGAACTTTCTTTAAAGACCAGCTTTTCGGTAAGCATATACACTGGCTCATGAAGCAAAACTTTACTCTGATCCATAATTACGACTACATCTAACACTTTATCAATGTCTCTCACTTGATGAGTGGAAATAATAATCAGCGTATCATCGGTCATTCCGGAAGTGATGAACTTTCGAAACTGACTCTTCCCAGGAATATCAAGCCCGTTGGTTGGCTCGTCCATCAATAGGATAGATGTATGCGTGGCTAAAGCAAAGCTCATAAAGACTTTTTTCTTCTGACCCATGGATAAAGCATTCAGGTGAATGTCGATATCCAAATCAAAATAATGAAGGTAGGTAACTAAATCTTCTTTACTAAACTTAGGATAAAACGGAGCATTCAGCTCCACATAATCCAATAAGGGAATAGCAGGTAAGTCAAATTCTTCGGGCACAATAAAGATTTCCTGCAGAACTGATTGCAACCGACTGCGTATGGGTATATCGTGCCAATAAACATTACCCGACTTCGGAGTAAGCAAACCACTCATCAAATAAAGCAGGGTGGACTTACCTGCACCATTCTTACCCAATAGGCCGTAGATATGACCTGGCTGTAAACTCAACGAGAAATCGTGTAATACATCCGACTTTCCTCGTTTGTAAGCAAATGTAAGATGATCTACTTTCAACATATAGATTTATTATTAGATAGTTAACATCGAACTATAGTGTACTAGCTTATTAGTACACTGCAAAAGTATAAAATCTTTTGAAAGAAGCAAAAATATGGGCATAAAAAAAGCCTCCGACTCAATGCTGAATCGGAGGCTTGGGGAAAAAACGGCGACTACCTACTCTCCCACTGTTACGCA